>DAOUEA010000061.1:0-17414 GCA_034430475.1 Chloroflexota bacterium
GTAGGCAGAGACGATCGTGGAGCCGTCGGCGGTCAGGGCCGCCGCGACGTTGCCGTGGAGGTCGCTTATGACCCACACGCTGCCGCCGCCGATGGAGGCCGTGACGCGCTGGCCCAACCCGTCGATGACGCGCCGTCGAAAGCGGCCACGGCGTAGCTGTGCCGTGCCAGGCCCGCAGACGCGTCGAACAGGACTGTCGCCTCTTTCCCGGCCGCGGCCCGGCCTGCGTGCCGGGCCGGTATCCTTCTCCGGACGCGTGAGGAGAGGGTTGCTGGCGCATGGGCAAACGCAGTACCTCCAGATACCGATCGGCAGGCACGCGCGACTCGGCGGCTGCCGGTCGACGGCTGAGCCACCCATCCTCTGGGCGCAAGCGTGGCCTGGGCCGAAGGCGCGAGCTGGCGATCGTGGCTGCCTTCGGCGCCGTGGTGGTGCTGGCCGTGGCCGGCCTGGCGGGGGCGCTGCTGATGGCGAAGATGGAGCGCGACTGGGCCGCCGTCGCCACGATCAACGGCCAGTCCATCAACCGCGAGACGCTGCGCGCGCGGGAGAAAGTCATAGCCTTCCTGGCTCAGGAGCGCGCCGTCCACGACGCCGACAAGGCCGATCTCGAGGTCATCCCCGCGGAGCACCTCATCGCCGTGCGGGCCGAGGCCATGACCGTTCTGGCAGACCCGATCGGCGCCGCACGCGAGAGCCTGATCGACGACGAGCTGGTGCGCCAGCTCGCGGCCAGAGAGGGAGTGGCGACTCCCGCCGCCCCGGATCCCTGGGCCGAAGCGCTGGCCTACGTGGGCGCCGACCTGGCCTACCAGGCCCGCGTGGTGCGCTTCGGATTGCCGGCCCATCAGGCGGCGGCCGTTGCCCCGAACTCGGGCGGCGGCGATGCCTGGCCGCCGGCGGCCGCCGGCAACGTCGAGGCGGCCACGGCCCGCCTGCGCAGCGAGCTGGCCGCCGGGAAGGGAGCCAAGGAGATCGCCGATGGCTTGATCGCGGCGGGCTGGACCGTCTACGCGGCCGACCTGGCCGTATCCGACAAGGGCGTTCCCTCGGACGGGTCGCTCGATCTCGATCCGGTCGTGGCCGTCGCGGTGATGGACGGAGGAGAGGGTGACGTCGTGGGCCCGGGAGTGGACGTCTACGGCCGGGTCACGATGGCCGGGCTGCTGCGACCGGCCGACACCACGAGCGTCCGCAACCATTTGCCCGCCGATGCCGCGGACGCAGAGGTGGACACGGCGGCGCTCCAGGAATGGGCCAACGGGCGGGCCCTGAGGCGTTCCCTGGAAGCACACCTGCTCACGCGCTGGAAGTCGGGCGACGTCAGTCTGGCCCGCTCCCGCCAGCTGGTCATCGGCGACGCGCCCGCGGTGGGGACGGAAGGGCCGTGGGTGGAGCTGTACGGCCTGGCTCTCGATCGCCTGGGTTCTGTCGATCCGTCCACCGTGCCCGGCGCCCCGCCGGGGCTCAGTCTCCAGGCCGATGAGCTGCTGGAGGCGCTGCGCGGACTGCCCATGGGCCAGCGCCTGGACCTCTTTCGCTCGCTGGCCCAGGCGGCCAACGCTGCACCGGGCAGCGCACCGGCCAGCAGCTCGGCCGAGCTTGGCTTCAGCACAAAGGATGGCCTGGTGACCGAGCTGGGCGATGCCGCCTTCGACCCGAAGGTCCGCAGCGGCGACATCCTGGGGCCGATCGTCACTTCGTCGGGCTCCCAGCTCTTCCTGGTGGAGGCCCGGTTCGGCGGCATCCTCGACGAGCGCTCCCGCTCAGCTCTGCAGATCGTCCGCGCCGACTCGGAGCCGGACCTCGTGGCCTACACCACGCGCTATTCCCCGGGAGACGTGGCCCTGGCGGCTGACGCCGGCTGGCGCTCCGACATCGAGTTCGGGCCTGACGAGGCGGCGC
Source organism: Chloroflexota bacterium (assembly GCA_034430475.1). Lineage (GTDB taxonomy): Bacteria > Chloroflexota > Limnocylindria > Limnocylindrales > CSP1-4 > Fen-1039. Next base: position 1,906 of record DAOUEA010000061.1, read on the forward strand.
GAAGCGCCCTCTTCGACACGCCCCTGGGGTTGCTGTCCGATCCGTTCGTGCTGGATGGGAAGCTGGTTCTGGCGGTCGTCGACGAGCGCCTGAGCGGCCGGCCGGACGAGCGGACCGCGGCCCGGATCCAGCTCGACGGCTACGCGGCCTGGTTCGGCGGCGAAGGTGCGAAGGCATCCATCACCCGCTCTGAGAACCCGCTGCCGGAGCTGGCGGCGTCCCCTTCGGCAGTCCGGACGATGCAACCTGTCCCGGTCATGCCGACCCCCAACCCGCCGACGGTCCCTGGGCCCTAGAGGCGTCCTCTCGCTCGAGCGTCGCTCCGCGCCATCGGGCGTCTTCACGCGCCCGCACCTTGCGGCAGCCCTTGAATCGGCCGCTCTCGAGAGCCGCGCGGCCCATCCGTTGTCACGAATCAACGCCAAATGCCCTATGCAGACGACGTACCATCGTCAGGGTGGTGCAAAGTACCACCGGCTAGGCTTACGATCCCCGGGCGGAAGGAACAGGGGACGATGTTCCAGCTTCTCGAGAGCGACAAACCCGGCCTCGGCGTCGCCTACTTCCCGGGCGCCGCGCCCACGGCCGAGCAGATGGCCAAGCGGCTGCGCGCGGCCGGGATGCAGGTCGTGCCCTCCGAGAAGGGGCGCGGCTCGGACTGGGCTTTTGGCCTGTGCGACGAGAAGCACGGATCGGCGATCGTCCTGCTGGAGCCGGGGGCGCCGCCGGTCGAAGGGTTCGTCCGCTACGCTCAGGGCCTGACGGAACGGGAGGCAGCCGCGGCCGTCAAGGGCTCGGCGGCGGTCCTGGTCGTCGTCCCGGCCGAGTACGAGGACGTGCTGCAGGATCGCAAGCGGCTGCTGTGGTTCATGCGCCAGGTCATGGGCACGGACGGCGTGCTGGCCGTGGACCTGGCCTCGCGGGCGCCGTGGTCGCCGGCCGCGCTCGACGACGAGCTGCGCCATGACGCCGCGCTGGACGTCGAGGCCCTGTACGTCTGCCACGCCGTTGGGGCGCGCCAGGATCGGGTGACCTGGCTCCATACCCACGGTCTGGCCGAGCTGGGCGCCTTCGACCTGGACGTCCTGCGCCCGGACCCCTGGCTGCTGCGCACCGGCAACGACGCCCTGCGGGCGCTGGTCTTGGCCGTCCTGCAGGGCCGCCTCTCCAGCTCCGCGCCGGTCTTCACCCTGGCCCTTCCGGGCGGCAAGGTCGGCCTGGTGCCGGCCGCCGAGTTCATGGCCGCCGCCTCGCCCGAGGATCGATCTCTCCGCGACACAGGCTCGGACACCGGCGACCCTCACGCCACGGACCGGGCGGTCGTCTGCGAGCCCCGCCGGCCGGCCGGCCCGCCGCCCCGGCCGGTGCCCTCGCGCCTGTTCAGCCACTCTCCCGACGGCGTCTCGCCGGCCTTCGACGACGAGGCGGCCGCGATGGTCTCCGCTCGGGCCCAGGCGACGGTCGGCGTCCTGCGGGTGCTGATGGAGGAGTTCACCGATTGGCCGGTCGTGCCCACGGCGAAGCTGCTCTTCCCGATGCTCGAGTCCGGCGCCAGCGAGCTGATCTCGTGCCAGATCCACGCCGTCACCGAAGACACGATCGACTGCACCCTCAAGAGCCAGCCGACCGGCTTGCCGATCCGAGAGGGGCTGCGCTCCACCTTCTCGCTCAACCGCCTGGCCGATTGGGCGATCCTCTCGCCCGAGGGCGACATGACGCCGCGCTCGCTGATCGGGGCTCGTCGCCTTCGCGAGCTGTCGCCGGAGGCGCGCGACGAGATGATCGCTCTCAAGTGGGCTCAACTCGAGGCCAAGCACCGCCGCGCCCTGGCGATCCTGGAGGAGATCGCCCGCCGCCGCGGGGCCTCGATCAAGACGGCGGCCGAGTAGGGGCAACGCTCGCGCCGGATCACCTCAGCCCGCCGGTCGCGCCGTGGCCTCCGCCTCGACCCCTGTGGGCGCGCCCGGCTCGGGCTCGTGCGCCTGGGGCCCCGGGATCAGAAGCACGGCCAGGACTGCCCCGATCAGGTTGGCGATCACGCCGAAGAGGATGGCGGCTTCGATCGAGTAGTCCACCAGGATGCCGACGACGGCCGCCCCGATCGGGAAGCCGGCGAAGTTGAGGCTCATCGAGACGGTGAAGGCTCGGCCCATCCAGGCCGGGTCGGTGCGGCGCTGGCGGAGGGTGAACAGGGCGATGTCCAGCGGCCCGTTGACCAGGCCGCCGATCGACATGGCCAGGGCTATCGGCAGCAGACCGGCCGGCCAGAACAGCAGGGCCGTGGCGGCCGTGAAGCCGAAGGCCGGCCAGACGATCATCGTCTTCTCCCGCCCCGCCGTCCGGATCCTGCCGGCCAGGAAGGCCGAGACAACGCCGAAGGCGCCCATCAGGCCGAACATGTAGCCCACCCAGGCCTGCTCCATGCCCAGCCGGTGGAGGATCATGACCGGGACGACGATCTCGATCACACCGCCGGCCAGGTTCATCGTCGAGAGCGAGATGGCCAGCCCTCGCAGGGTGCGGTTGTTCCAGGTGTAGACCAGGCCCAGCCACGCGTCGCGGAAGATGTTGCCCGTCGAGGCCGCGTCGGTCCGGGGATCGGGCGCGCCGACCATGGTCAGCGCCGCCAGCAGGTAGCTGACGGCGATGAACGCCAGCGCCGGCTCGAATCCCGCGACCTGGGCCAGGAGCGCCCCGGATGGCATCCCAACGAGCGTGGCCAGGACCCAGCCGTTGGAGTCGACGGCGTTGACCCGCTCCCACAGCGGCTCCGGGACGATCAGCGGGAAGAGGCTGCGCAGGCCGCTCTGGGACAGCGGCCCCGTCAATGCGGCGACGGTGACGATCGTCAGCAGCAGCCACTCAGGCAAGTCGCCGGCCAGCGCCAGGGCGGCGACCAGGAACAGGGCGCTGGCCGCGACCAGGTAATCCAGGATGATCAGCCGCACCCGGCCGTGGCGGTCCAGCAGCGCTCCCGCGAGCGGGCTGACGACCAGGCCCGGCGCGATGCTGGCGAAGGCGACCGCCCCGGCCAGCTGCGGCGAGTGGTAGCGCTGCAGCGCGAACAGGATGACCACGATGCCGACCATCGACTGGGCGATGCGGGCGATTTGCATAGCCAGCAGAACCCTGCCCAGGCAGGGCACGGCCAGCAGGGCTCGGTAGGAGAGTCGTCCCTCCTCGGGGTTCACCCTGGTGGTCAGGCTGACGGCGGCTCGGCGGGCGTCTCCTCGGCCTTCTTGGCCCTGGAGGCCCTCTTCGGCTTGGCGGCTGCTTCAGCTTCGGCGGGCGTCTCCTCGGCCTTCTTGGCCCTGGAGGCCCTCTTCGGCTTGGCGGCTGCTTCAGCGGCAGCTGCGGCGGCATCGGGGGCCACAGCCATGCCAGTTGCCACACCGCCGGCCTCGCCGGTCAGGGCCATCGCCGCGGCCAGCTGGCGCTGGGCGCGGAAGCGCCGGATCAGGAAGAAGGCCAGGATGGCACCGGCCACCAGGCCCAGCAGGACCGCCAGGCGCAGGAGGCCTGCGGTCGTTGCCCCGTTGATCTCGTCCAAGACCTTCTGGGCAGCCGCCTTCGCGTCGTCGGACCGCATGTCCTTTAGGGCGTCGGTCGCCTTGTCCAGCCCGGACTGGAGGTCCGTGCCCAGCAGGCCGATCATCGCCAGCGGGTCGTGGCCGCTTGATTCGGCGGCCTGCGCGTCGGCCAACACCTCGGCCGCCGCGACTTCCTGGTCCACCTTGTCGGACAGCGTCGCGAGATCATCGGTGGCTTCCGCGTCCTCGAAGAGCGTTTGCATCTTGGTGCCATCGAGGTCGACGTCCGAGAGCTCGCTCTCCATCTTGTCGCGCGCTTCCACGATCTGGCTGGCGCTGTCCATGGCATCGTCCGCCTCGTCGAAGTCCCAGGAGGCCATCGGGCCGCGGATCGCCAGTGGTAGATCCCAATCGCCGGCCTCGTCGGCCAGGGCGTGGTAGGTCTCTCGGGCCTCGGAACGATCGGCCAGGTCCGTGGCGTCGAAGATGCCGTACTTGCTCAGGAGAGCCTGGGCCTCGTCGAGGTCTTCGATGCCGGCCGGGATCATGCCCCGCTCGTCGATCAGATCGAGGAAGCTCTCGGCCGAGAGCGGAGTGGCGGAGGAGTCGTACGTCTCTCCCGGCGTCCCGCCCAGATAGGCGATCTCACCGTTGGAGCCGGCCATCAGGACCGCCTTGAAGTTCTCCTCGCCCATCTTGTCGGCCAGCGTGGTGATGATGTAGCAGGCTGCGTCGTACTGGTAGTCGAGGATCTGCTCGTCGACGAGGGTCGAGGTCATGGTGAGCGTGACCCAGTTGCTCAGGTCCGGCTTGCCCGTCCCGGGGTAGGCGCCGGGTTTCTTGCAGCGCGTGTACTCGCCCGGCCCGGCCAGCTGCTCGCTGTACCCGGCCATACCCTCCGAAGCCCACTTGTCGGCGAAAAGGTCGCGGTTGTACCAGATGTGCGATAGCTCGTGGGCGATCACATCCGCGCCCGTCTCCTCGGTGACGTAGGCGATCTTCGTCAGCGAGTTGTACATGCCCGCGTACTCGCCCAGCTCGCTGTTGCCCACCTCGCGGACGATGACGGTGCCGCCCGGAAGGTCCAGGCCGTTCATGTCCAGCAGGGCGGGGATGTCGTCCTCGAGTTCACCTTCGACCATCGTCTCCCAGGCCGGATCCTCCGGCCAGGACTGGATCTCGAACACCTGCCCTGCGACCGTGACCTTGCTGCTCACAAGGGCGTCGACGTTGGTCCCGTCGAGGCAGGTCCAGTACTGGCGGGGGTTGGTGAGGGTGCCGCTGGTGAGGGTTCGCAGACCGCCCGACGTGCCGCTTTCCTTGAGCGATTGCCCGGAGTAGATGTTCACGTCGAACTTGTCGGGCAGGACTACGTTGATGGTCCCCGAGTTGTAGCCGTTGCCGACGGCGCACAGGTTGGCGTAGGCCTCGCCGGCGCGGTAGCCGCCCTCGGCCCGAGGCTTGGCGTCGATCGAGTAGCTGATGTTGATGATCCGCGTCTGGCCGTAGTAGACCTTCGGGAAGATCAACCCGATGTAGCGGTACCAGCGGTCGGTGTTGACGGTCGTCTGGCTGACGGCGCCCGCGTTCGAGCTCACCTTGACCGTGCCGGCCTCGGCCTCGACGGCGATCTGGGTCCGATCCTGGTAGTAGTAGTAGTACGCGTCGGGCGCCTTGTTGTTGACCACCTTCAGCTGGATCGAGACGTCGACGCGAGACTCCGCGGTGTTGACGGTATAGGTGACCGTCCCCGTCTCAGTAATCGATCCCGCTGCCGCGACAGGCGCGGGCGAGGCGAGGAGACAAGCCGCCATCAGGGCGGGCGCGAGCAAAGAGATGAACCTGCGCACCTTCGAACCTCCCAGAAGGATTGACGGCCGGCGCCCTCAGGGCCCCGTCGTTGCGACTCGAAGGCGGCCGATCGGCCAAGTGAAGCGCCGGCGGAGTACCACGTCAAGAGTCCGGAAGGGCCATCTGGGCGCGCGAGCCGCGAGCGGTGAGCCGCCGGGGGCGGGGACGCCCGGGAAGCGGTGCGACAGTGACACGCGAGATGTCATCGCCGGGCGCTATGGTGGAGGGCGATGCAGCTCATCGACGGACGCCCCGTCTTCGCCGCCACGGACCTGGTGGCCTTTCTGGCCTGCGAGCACCTCGTGGGCCTGGAGCTGGCCGCGCTGGCGGGGCTCGTCGAGCGGCCGGAGCGCCTGGACCCGGAGATCGAGCTGATCGCCAAACGAGGCGAGGAGCACGAGCGCCGCTACCTGGAGGAGCTTGAGGCGAGCGGCCGGCGGGTCGCCCGGATCGAGCGCCAGGGAGAGCCGGAGGGCAGGTGGGCCGGGCTCGAGGCCGCAGCCGAGACGACGCGCCGGGCGATGGCCCGCGGCGACGACGTCGTCTACCAGGCCACCTTCTTCGACGGTCGCTGGCTTGGCTACGCCGACTTCCTGCTGCGGGTAGAGCGTCGCAGCGCCCTGGGGGCCTGGAGCTACGAGGTCGCGGACACGAAGCTGGCCCGCCACGTCAAGGCCTCTGCCCTGCTCCAGATCTGTTCCTACGTTGAGCAGCTGACGCGGATCCAGGGCCTGGAGCCGGAGCGGATGCACGTTGCCCTGGGCGGCAGCGCGCGGCCGCTGGAGTCGGTCCGGGCGGCGGACTACGCGGCCTACTACCGCATGGTCAAGGCTGCCTTCGAGGCCCGGGTCGCCGCGGCCGGGCTGGGGCCGGTGGACGGTGGGGGAGCGGGCAAGGGCGGCGCGGTCGCGAAGGCCGGCGCGCCGCGCCTGCGGGGAGTGGCCTATCCCCCCGCCGGCACGTACCCCGAGCCGGTGGAGCATTGCGAGGTCTGCCGCTGGAGCCTGAACTGCCAGGCCCGGCGCCGCGCGGACGACGACCTGTCGCTCGTAGCCGGCGCCGCCACCCGGCTGCGCGCGGCACTCAAGGGCGCGGGAGTGGCCACCCGGCGTGGGCTCGCGGCTTTGGAGCTGCCACTCCCCGAGCCACTCGACGGCGTGGGCGCGGCGGCCCTGGAGAAGGCCTGCCTGCAGGCTCGCATCCAGGTCGCGGGCGAGAACCAGGGCCGCCACCTCTACGAGCTGCTCGAACCGGCCCGCGAGCCGGACGGCGCGCTGGAGCCCAACCGCGGCCTGACGAGCCTGCCCCCGCCCCGCTCGGGCGACCTCTTCTTCGACATCGAGGGTGACCCGTTCGCCCTGGGCGACGGCGTCGACTACCTCTTCGGCATCCTGGAGCCAGGGCTGCCGGACGTCGACGGCGAGCCCACCTTCCACGCCTTCTGGGCGATCGACGAATCGGGCCGGGTGACCCCGGAGGCCGAGAAGCGAGCCTTCGAGCAGGCGATCGACCTGATGATGGACCGCCTGGCAAAGGACCCGTCGATCCACGTCTACCACTACGCGGCCTACGAGCCGTCGGCCGCCGGCAGGCTGATGGGCCGCCATGCCACCCGCGAGGAGGAGGTAGACCGCCTGCTGCGCGGAGAGGTCTTCGTCGACCTCTTCCGGGCCGTCCGCCAGGGCCTGCGGGCCTCGGTCGAGAGCTATTCGATCAAGAAGCTGGAGCCGCTCTACGGGTTCGAGCGCGAGGTGGACCTGCGCGACGCCGGTTCGAGCATCGTCGCCTTCGAGACCTGGCTGGCCGAGATCGAGACCGGCTCGGGAGCCGCCCGTGCCTCGCCCCAGGAGGATGAGACCCTGGGCCGCATCGCCGGCTACAACCGCGACGACGTCGTCTCCACCTGGCGGCTGCGCGACTGGCTGGAGGAGCGGCGGCCGGAGCTGGCCGGCGCCATCGGCCACAAGGGCGAGCTGCCCCGTCCGGAGCTTGCCTCCCAGGAACCGGGCGAGGCGCTGTCGGAGAAGCTGGCCGAGACAGCCGCCCTGGTCGAGCGGCTGTGCCGCGACGTCCCGGCGGACCCCGCGGCGAGAACGCCGGAGCAGCACGCCTCGTGGCTGCTGGCCCAGCTGCTGGAGTGGCACCGTCGCGAGGAGAAGTCGTTCTGGTGGCGCTTCTTCGATCTGCTGGAGATGACCGACGAGGAGCTCGTGGACGAGCGCGAGCCGATCGGCTGCCTGGAGCTCGTGGGCCCGGTTGGCCAGGGGCCGCGGTCCACCATCTACCGCTACACGTTCCCCGAGCAGGAGCACCAGATCGAAGTCGGGATGGACGTCCGCGACCCGGCCACCGGCCGCTCGCCAGGCAGCGTGGACGCGATAGACGACGCCGGCGGCACCATAGACCTGCGCCGCGGCGAGAAGACGGACGGTCCCCATCCGCGCTCGCTGGTGCCGTGCAACTACGTCGGAACCGGGGTCCTGCGAGAAAGTCTCCACTCGATCGGGGAGTGGGCGGCCCGGCACGGCATCGACGCCCCGTCACCGCGCCGGGGCCCGGGGTTCGAGGCTGCCCGGCAGCTGCTGATGCGCCGCCTGCCACGCATCTCCGCCGGCGAGCCGATCGGCCGCGAGGGCGAGGAGCCCCTGGCTGCCGCCCTGCGCCTGGCGCCGCTCCTCGAGGCCAGCTACCTGCCGGTCCAGGGCCCGCCGGGCTCGGGCAAGACCTATCTCGGCGCCGAGGTGGCCGTGGAGCTGGTGCGACACGGGCTGAGGGTCGGCGTCACGGCCAACAGCCACAAGGTCATCGGTCTCCTGCTGGACTGGGTGGCCCGGCGGGCGGAGGAACGGGGCGTCGCCGTCAGGGTCGGCCAGAGGGCGGACGCGGCCGGCGAGTGCACCTCGAGCCACGCCCGCAGGCTGCGCGACAACGCGGACCTGAACCTGGCCCTGGAGCGCGGCGAGCTGGACGTGGTCGGCGGCACGGCCTGGGTCTGGTCCAGGCCCGAGTTCGTCTCGGCGCTGGACGTCCTGCTGGTCGACGAGGCCGGCCAGCTCTCGCTGGCCAACACGGTCGCCGTCTCGCCCGCGGCCCGCAGCCTGATCCTGCTCGGCGACCCGCAGCAGCTCGATCAGCCACTCCAGGGCTCGCATCCGCCCGGCGCGGAGGCCTCCGCCCTGGGCCACGTCCTGGGAGAGAACGTCACGATGCCCCCGGACAGGGGCCTCTTCCTGGAACACACCCGGCGGCTGCACCCGGACCTGTGCCGCTTCACCTCGGAGGTCTTCTACGAGGGCCGGCTCGAATCCAAGGCCGGGCTGGAAGCCCAGGCACTCGCGTCCGGGGGAGCGCTGACCGGCACGGGCATCCGGTTCGTGCCCGCCGTCCACGAGGGCAACTCCAACGAGTCGCCCGAGGAGGCGGAGCTGGTGGCCGGGCTGGTCCGAGCCCTCGTCGCCCGGGGTTCGACCTGGACCGATGAGGCGGGGGCTGTGCGCCCGGTCGGCTGGGCCGACGTCCTGGTCGTCACGCCCTACAACGCCCAGGTGGCCGAACTGGCCCGGCTGCTGCCGGACGCCCGCGTCGGCACGGTCGACAAGTTCCAGGGCCAGGAGGCGCCGGTTTCGATCTACTCCATGGCCACCTCCTCGCCGGAAGAGGCGCCGCGCGGCATGGAGTTCCTCTACAGCCTGAACCGCCTCAACGTTGCCACCTCACGGGCACGCTGCCTGGCGGCCCTGGTGGCCAGCCCGGCTCTGGTTCGCGTACGCGCCAGGACTCCGCGCCAGATGCAGCTGGCCAACGCCCTGTGCCGCTTCATCGAGCTGGCCGCCGAGGAGGGCGAGAAGGGCCAGGAGGCCGGCCCGCGCGGCCCGCGCCGCTAGAGGCGCTCGAGCACGACGACCGGGATCACCCGGTCGGTCTTCTGCTGGTACTCCAGGAAGGCCGGATAGCCCAGGGCGTGCTGGGCGTAGAGCCGGTCGCGCTCGGGGCCGCCTGTCACAGCCGTGGCCCGGGCCTCGAACGTCTCGCCCCCGACCTCGACCGTGACCGTGGGGCTGGCGACGACGTTGCCGTACCAGGCCGGGTTCGTCGGGGCGCCGCCCTTGGAGGCGGCGACGACGTAGCGCTCGCCGTCACGCGAGTAGACCAGGGGCACGGTCCGCTGCTCGCCGGTTCGCGCCCCGGCCGCGGTCAGCAGGAGCAGCTGGCGGCCGACGAACGGCCCGCTGCTGGCCTGTCCGCCGTGGGCCCGGAAGTCATCGATCAGGGCCGTGTTGAAGTCATAGGGGGAGCTTGCCATGGCGTTCGTTCCCTTCGGTCTCGGGCGTTCGGCCCGCATGGCTATCGTAGGGAGGCGCGCGTCGGGCGGGTCCGGGGGCGGCGGTCTGGTTCGACCAGCGAGACGGCGAGCGGTGCCGGCCGCGTGCCTCCGGCCCGGACCCCTAGCCTCGAAGTCCGTACCATTGACCGGGCCCGATCTGGCGGAAACGCGACCAGGCCATTCCCGGCTCATGCGCCAGTCGTTGCCTTCGAGAAGGAGACGGAACGATGCAGTACCGCAGGTTCGGCAAGACGGGTCGTGACGTCAGCGTCATCGGCTTTGGGGCCTGGGCCATCGGCGCCGACTGGGGCATGGTGGACGATGCCCAGAGCCTCCGCGCCCTGCACGCGGCCGCGGACGCGGGGGTGACGCTCATCGACACCGCCGACGTCTACGGCGACGGTCACTCGGAGCAGGTGATCGGCAAGTTCCTGCGCGACCGAAGCGGCGAGCAGTTCTTCGTCGCCACCAAGATGGGCCGGCGCGCTCCGGTCGAGATGGCCAGCTACAGCCCCGAGGCCTTCCGCGCCTGGGTGGACCGCAGCCGCGAGAAGCTGGGGGTCGAGACGCTGGACCTGGTCCAGCTTCACTGCCTGCACCGCGACATCTACTACAGCCCCGAGCTGTTCGCGGCCCTGGACGATCTGGTGGCCGCGGGCGCGATCGCCAACTACGGCGTCAGCGTCGAGAAGGTGGAGGAGGCGCTCAAGGCAATCGAGTTCCCGGGCGTGGCGACGGTCCAGATCATCTTCAACATGGTGCGCCAGCGGCCGGCCGAGCACTTCCTGGCGGAGGCGAAGCGTCGCGACGTCGGCGTGCTGGCCCGCGTGCCGCTGGCTTCAGGGCTGCTGACGGGGCGGATGAGCCGGGCGACCACTTTCGACAAGTCGGACCACCGCAACTACAACCGCCGCGGCGAGGCCTTCGACGTCGGGGAGACCTTCTCCGGGGTCGATTTCGAGACCGGACTGGCTCTGGTCGAGGAGCTGCGCGGCCTGGTGCCCGAGGGTGCGACGATGGCCCAGATGGCGCTGCGCTGGATCCTCACCTTCGACGGCGTGACGGCCGCCATCCCCGGTGCCAAGTCGCCCGAGCAGGCGAAGGCGAACGCCGCCGCGGCCGATCTGCCGGCCCTGCCCGCGGAGACGATGAAGCGCATCGAGAGCCTCTATGCCGAGCGCATCAAGCCCCTCGTCCACCAGCGCTGGTAGGCGCGGGCCCGCCGCTCTGGCCACCGGTAGCCTGGCGCCTTCTCGCTGCCTCCGCTCGCTCCGCGCCAAAGCAGTGGCTGGGCGCGCCGAGCGAGGCGGACGGGCGAGCTTCCCGGGCTGATCCGCGTGACTGCGTGGAGCCCGCCCCGCGCTACTTCTTCGGCAGGCGCTCGTAGAGTTCGCGGTAGGTGGCGGAGATGTCGCGGTAGATCTCCACGGCCGCCGGCTCGGGCTCCATCACCCGCGTGTCGGCAGGGAGCGGCGGAGTCCCCTCGGCCGTGGAGGGCAGCACACCCGCGGCCACGGCCCCGAGCAGTGCCGCGCCCCGGGCCGAACCGTGCTCCGTGGCACCCAGGGCCACCGGCAGGTTCAGCACGTCGGCGATGATCTGCTGCCACAGCCTGTGCACCCCGCCGCCGGCGACGACGCCCGCCTTGGGCTCGACGCCGATGCCGCGCAGCAGGTCCAGGCCCTCGGCCAGGGCGTAGGCCACTCCCTCCAGGACTGCCCGGGTCAGCTCGGCCGGGCCGTGGGTGACGTTCAGGCCCACCATCGCGCCCCGAGCGTGCGGATCGAAGTGGGGCGTCCGCTCGCCACGGAGGTAGGGCAGGAAGATCAGCCCGTCGCTGCCGGCCGGGGCTTTGGCCGCCAGGCCCAGCAGCTCCCGGACTCCGTTCGGGTCGTCGGGGCGAAGCGTCTTGACGATCCAGTCCAGCGACGCGGCCGCCGACAGGATGGCGGCCATGACGCACCACTGCTCGGGCACCACGTGCGCCAGGCCGTGTAGCCGGCCCTCCGGGTCGACCCGGGGCTCGTTGAGCGGCGCCAGGACCTGACCGCCCGTGCCGAGCGAGATCAGGACCGTGTCGTGGGCGTCGGCCGTGCGTCCCAGCCCCAGGCCGAGCGCGGCCGCGGGAGCGTCCGCGCCGCCCACGGCGACGGCGATCCCGGCCGGCAGGTCCAGGGCCTCGGCCGCGTCTTCGCGCAATGTCCCGGCTTTGGCCTCGGATTCGCTCAGCGGCGGCAGCTTCCCGGCATCGATGCCCAGCTTCTCGCACACGTCCTCCGCCCAGCGGCGGGCGTGCAGGTCGAAGAGCAACGTGGCTGAAGCGTCCGAGACGTCGCTGGCGACCTCGCCGGTCAGCCGGGCCCGCAGCGCGTCCTTGGGCTGCACGACCCAGCGGGTCTTCGCCCAGGCGTCGGGCTCGTTGGCGGCCAGCCACATGATCTTGGGCGCGGTGAAGCTCACCGAGGCGCGGTTGCCGGTCCTGGCCACGAGCTCCGGGCGCGGAATCCGGCGCTCGATCTCCGCCGTTTCGGCCTCCGCCCGCCCGTCGGACCACATCAGGGCCGGCCGTACCGGCATCCCCGTCTTGTCCAGGAAGACGGCGCTGTGCATCTGGCCGGTAAGGCCCAGGGCTACCACCTCGGCGTCCCGCAGCACCGGTCGGGCCAACAGCTCGGACATCGCCAGCCGCAGGGCGTCCCACCAGCGCTCCGGGTTCTGCTCAGCGTAGCCGGGCTTGTGCGATTCGGTCGGGTACGAGGCCAGCGTGACACCCAAGCATTCGCCCGCCTCGTTCATCGCGATCAGCTTCACCCGCGACGACCCAAGGTCGATACCGATCGAGACGCGCACCAAGACCTCCCTGGCCCCCGAGCTACCCGTAGGCCGCTAAGGGTACCCCCGGTCGGGCCGGCGCGGGAACCGCCTCGCCCGGAATCCGGCTCGACTGTCCGCCGCCGCCCTTCCCGGCTAGGCTGCCAGGTCGCGTCGCTCGAAGAACACCAGCGCGGCCGCGAGGAAGGCCACCGCCACGGCGGCCAGCACGACCACGTCGCCCCAGTCCAGCCCGTACTTCAGGACGTTGTGGCCCAGGTAGTAGTGGAACAGTGACAGGGGGTTGATGGTCCGCAGCGACTCGATGTTGGCCGACAGCGTCTGGACCAGGTACATCACCACCATCAGCCCGATGGGGATGCCTGCAGCGGCGCCGCGATTGCCGCTCCAGGCGGCAATGGCCAGGGCCATCGTCCCGAAGGCCAGCGACAGGATTACGGCCAGGAACAGGCCGGCCGCGATCTTGTCCAGGTCCACCGGGCTGTTGCTGGCCACCGCGCCGATCTGGATCCCCACCAGCATCACGGCCGCTGACACGAAAAGGGAGATGACCAGGGCGGCCATCTTGTCCAGGACCATCCGCCAGCGCGGGACGGGGTAGGAGAGAAGAACGTCGATCGTGCCGCGCGCCTCCTCGCCGGCGGTGAAGCCGCTGCACAGGGCCACGGCAAAGCCGGCCAGCAGGGCCGGCAGGATGAGTGGGAACAGCTCCACGTTCAGGAAGCCGGTGGCCGTGGAGAGGTCCATGTCCATGCCGCCGATTAGTGCTTTGATGCTCTCGGGCATCTTGGACATCATTTCTTCGAGGTCGAAGGCCTGGGTGTAGGTGGGGTAGAGCGCGGTGAAGTAGCCACCGCCGATGGCCAGCGAAATGGCGACCCAGAAGGTGGGCCAGCGCAGGTCGCGGATCGTCTTGCCGAAGACGCTACGCAGCAGCATCGCCCGACTCCTTTCCGGCGCTCAGCGCGGCGCCCTCGCCGTAGTAGCCCAGGAAGATCTCCTCCAGGCTGGTGTCGATGCTGCGCACGTTCTCCACCTGGTAGCGGGCGGCTTCCTTGATGAGCGCGTCCACGCTGCCCAGGACGGTGCAGCGGAGAGTGGCCTCGTCGATTGTCAGGTCCTCCACGCCGGGCAGACCGGCGAACTTCTTGGCCGGGACCGGCTTCGCGAAATCGATCTCCAGCCGCCGGCGCGCCTTGGCCTTCAGGACCGGGATCGATTCGACCGTCAGCAGCCGGCCTTCGCGGATGATGCCGACGCGATCGCACAGGTGCTCGACTTCGGGCAGCTGATGGGAGGAGATGAAGACGGTCCGGCCTTCCTTGCGAGCGTCCTCGCACAGGTCCTCGAAGACGAGCTGGATGAAGGGATCGAGGCCGGCCGTCGGCTCGTCCAGGATGAGCAACTCGGGCCGGATCATGAATGCCGCGACCAGCCCCACCTTCTGCTTGTTGCCGCGCGACAGGCCCTTGATGCGCTTGGTGGGATCCAGCTCCAGGCGCTCGACCAGTTCATCGCGATAGGCGGCGTCGACCTTGCCCTGCAGGTGGCCCAGGTAGGCCAGCAGTTGGCGGCCGGTCAGATCGCCGTAGAGCGACAGCTCGCCCGGGATGTAGCTGACGCGCCGGTCGATCGCCAGCCGATCGTGGCGGACGTCCATGCCCAGCACCCGGGCATGGCCCTTCGTCGGCCGGATGAGGTCCAGCAGCAGGCGAATGGTCGTCGACTTGCCGGCGCCGTTGGGGCCCAGGAAGCCGAAGATCTGGCCCGGCTCCACCACGAGGCTGACGTCGACGATGCCTCGCGATTTGCCGTAGTACTTGGTCAGGTTCTCGGTCTCGATCGCGTTAGCCATCAGCGAGCTTCCTTTCGGGTGTCGGCGTGCCATGTCTCGCCGAACCGGAATGGGCTGCCGTCCGCGTTCGTGGGGCGGCGCCAGGAGATCATCCGGCGAGTGTTCGGGGCCTGGTAGGTCTGCAGCCTCCGTTTGACGATGCGCAATGGCCTGTCCGATCGGGACGCTGGGATCATCGGATCATTCCCATTAGACCCCGTTGCCGGCCGGTAGGTTCGAGTGAACCTGCGGCCCGGATTGTCAGTCGAAGGAATGACGGCGATCCAGACGATATGATGACTACCCACCGGAGGCGGGAGGGCACTATCGCGCCATGGCTGTAATCGAGACCGTGGGTCTCAGCAAGCACTTCGGGCCGGTCAGGGCCCTGGACCAGCTGGACCTGGCCGTCGAGCCGGGGATCATCGGGCTCGTCGGCGCAAACGGCGCGGGCAAGAGCACGCTGATCAAGATCCTGCTGGGCCTGCTGCCCGCCACCGAGGGCAAGGCCTCCGTGCTGGGCATGGACGCGGCCCGCGAGACGCTCGAGATCCGCAAGGTTGTGGGCTACATGCCCGAGCATGACTGCCTGCCGCCGGATGTCAGTGCCACCGAGTTCGTTACCCACATGGCCCGTGTCTCGGGTTTGCCGCGGACCGCGGCCCGGGAGCGAACCGCCGACGTCCTGCGTCACGTGGGCCTGTACGAGGAACGCTATCGCCAGATCGGCGGCTACTCGACGGGCATGAAGCAGCGCGTGAAGCTGGCCCAGGCCCTGGCCCACGACCCTCAGCTGCTGCTCCTCGACGAGCCCACCAACGGCCTGGACCCCTCCGGCCGGGACGACATGCTGGATCTCATCAAGCGGACCGGCAACGAGTTCGGCATCTCGATCATGGTGGCCTCGCACCTGCTGGGCGAGATCGAGGAGGTCGGCGACTTCCTGCTGGCGATCGACGCCGGGCACCTGCTGCAGTCGGCTCCCATCTCCCACTTCACGAAGCGGACGCCGGTGCTGGCGGTCGAGGTCGAGGAGGACGCGGACAAGCTCGCCGCCCGGCTGACCAGCCGCAAGGTCAAGGCCCGCGTGGAAGGCGGCCGGGTTCTGGTGGCCATCGAAGGGGATTCGGTCTACGAC
>DAOUEA010000062.1:0-7986 GCA_034430475.1 Chloroflexota bacterium
TCCCGGCGGGGCGACCGGCTACCCGCCCTTGCTCTTCGACCCCGCGGCCTGGCAACTGCTCAACGTGTTCACCCTCGCGGCCGGGATCGTGGGTTGCGGCATGCTCGCCGTGGCGCTCGTCGACATGCTGCACGAGCTGCGAAACCCGGGGCGAGCCTGGCATTCGTTGGGCACCGCCCGGGGCCTGCTCCTGGTCTTCATCGTCCTCTACGTGGCCGGCATCACGGCCTACGTCATGGTGGATCCGATCTACGACAGGTACCTATGGCCGCTCTCCGCTCCGATGGCGTGTCTGCTGCTGCTGGTCCCCGGCCGAGCACCCGCGGATCCGGAACGAGCGCCGCCTGCTGCCGACAGGTACATGCGTCGAGCCGGGATGGGCGCGGCCGCCGGCCTGATGTCGATGCTGGCCGTGATCTCCCTGATGGTGGTGCTCAACGCCTTCGCCTACGACGCCGCCGGCTGGAGGATGGGGAGCTGGCGGTCACCGAGGGCTATGAAGTGTCGACAGTCGACGCCGGGCTGGCATGGACCGGCTACAACGCCGAAGGCCCGGCTGACATGGGCGTGCCCCGCGACGCCCCGCTGCCGTGGTACGAGGACTCGTGGTCTTCGTTCCATCTGTGTGCCCTCGTGTCGCGCGCGCCCCTCAGCGTGGCCGGCTTCGAGCTGAAGCATGTGGAGCTGGAGGCCTACCGGATGTACCTGTTCTTCGGCCCCACCCATCGGCTCTACCTGTACGCGGTGCCGGGGCCGGGCTGCCCCTGGAAGGGGCCCGGTCGAGCGTCCCGCCCACCGGGTGCCGCCCGGCTCCCCTCCCGGGTGACGGCGCGGCACGCGCGCGGTACGGATGGCCCTACTGCACGGCCCTGCCGAGGCCCCATGCTGCCGGCAGTCTCCGCCCGGCCGGCCATCTCGCTGAACCACGGTCCGCCCGGCGCAACCTTCGGTGGATGGCTGGATGACCCACGAACCGGTGCTGGCCCTGCCGCACCCAGAGGACCAGGACCTGATCGACCGCATCATCGGCGATCGGGCTGAGCGGCCCGGCGCGCTGCTCGGAATACTCGAGAAGCTCCAGGAGCACAACCGGCACAAGTACCTGCC
Source organism: Chloroflexota bacterium (assembly GCA_034430475.1). Taxonomy (GTDB): domain Bacteria; phylum Chloroflexota; class Limnocylindria; order Limnocylindrales; family CSP1-4; genus Fen-1039. The sequence continues at coordinate 1,108 of DAOUEA010000062.1, forward strand.
GATGGAGACGCTCGAGTACGTGGCCATGCGCACCGGCGTCCCCCAGTCGCAGGTCTATGCCGTGGCAACCTTCTACGCCCTGTTCAACCTGGACCCGCAGGGCACCCACACCGTGGCCATCTGCCGGGGCACCGCTTGCCACACCCGCGGCTCGCGCGGGCTGCTGGAGCGCGTCAAGCTCCAGCTCGGCCTGCAGGAAGTCAGCGACGAGGCCGACAAGCTGACCCTGACGACCCCCGACCGACGCTTCACCATCCGCACCGTGGCCTGCTTCGGCCAGTGCGCTCTGGCGCCGGTCGTCGAGGTCGATCACGCTATCCGCGGCCACGTCACCGAGCAGTCGCTCATCCGCGAGGTCGAGGGCCTCCGCAAGGAAGGCTCCCGGTGATCGTCCACGACCTGGCCTCCTTCTCCGCCGCTCGCGAAACCGGCCTGGCCAAGCTGCTCCCCGGCCGGCCGCGCATCACCGTTGGCATGGGGACATGCGGCTCGGGCAACGGCGCCGAGGGCGTCTACAGCGCCTTCGCCGCCGAGATCGACGCCCGCGGCCTGGACGTACAGCTCGCCCCGGTAGGCTGCTTCGGCTACTGCGCCGAGGAGCCGCTGGTCAGCGTATGGCTGCCCGGGCAGCCGCTGCTGATGCTGCGCCGCGTCCAGCCCCACCATGTCGACGGCATCCTGAGCAGCCTGACCGACGGCCGCATGCCTCCTGCCGAGACGGTGCTGTGCAAGATCGAGGAATGGGACCATCTGACCGGCCACGTCAAGTACGGCGCCGGCTACCCTGACGTGCCCGGCTGGGGCGACGTCCCGTTCTTCAGCGGGCAGCTCAAGATCGTGCTCCGCAACTGCGGCCTCATCAACCCCGACGACATCGAGGAGTACATCGCCGTCGGCGGCTACCAGGCCCTCTACAAGGTCCTGATCGATCAGGACCCCGCCGGGGTGATCGAGGAGATCAAGGCCGCCAAGCTCGGCGGAAGGGGCGGCGCGGGCTACCTGACCGGCAACAAGTGGGAGTTCCTTCGCAACGCCCTGGGGCCGGAGAAGTACATCGTCTGCAACGCCGACGAGGGCGACCCCGGCGCCTACATGAACCGCAACGAGATGGAGTCCGATCCCCACTCGCTGCTGGAGGGCATGATCATCGCCGGCTTCGTCACCGGCGCCAGCAACGGCATCATCTACGTCCGGGCCGAGTACCCGCTGGCGGTCTTGCGCCTGGAGCGGGCCATCGAGCAGGCACGGGGCTACGGCTTCCTCGGCGCCGACGTCCTGGGCCGGGGCTTCGACTTCGATATCCAGACCGTCGAGGGGGCCGGGGCCTTCGTCTGCGGGGAGGAAACGGCCCTCATCGCCTCGCTCGAGGACCAGGCCGGCCGTCCCCGGCCGCGCCCGCCGTTCCCGGCGCAGAAGGGCCTGTGGGGCAAGCCGACCAACATCAACAACGTCGAGACCTGGTACAGCGTCGCCCCGATCATGATGAAGGGAGCGGCCTGGTTCGCCGCAACGGGCACCGCCAAGAACGCGGGCACAAAGGTCTTCTCGCTCGTCGGCAAGGTCAGCAACACCGGGCTGGTAGAGATGCCGCTCGGGACGCCACTGTCCAAGATCGTCTACGGCGTCGGCGGGGGCGGGACCGACGGCCGCGACGTCAAGGCGGTGCAGACCGGCGGTCCTTCGGGCGGCTGCATCCCGGCCGACATGTTCGACACGCCGGTCGACTACGAGAACCTCGCCCGGCTCGGCTCGATCATGGGCTCGGGCGGCATGGTCGTCATGGACGAAGACAACTGCATGGTGGACGTGGCCCGCTACTTCATCGAGTTCACCCACTCGGAGAGCTGCGGCAAGTGCGTTCCCTGCCGGGTCGGTCTGGACCAGGCGCTGCGGATGCTGAACCGGATCACCGTTGGCGAGGGGACGCCGCAGGACCTGCCGGCGCTCGACGAGCTGTGCCGGATGATCCGCGACACCTCGCTGTGCGGCCTGGGCAACAGCGCCCCCAACCCGGTCCTGACCAGCCTGCGCCACTTCCGTCACGAGTTCGAGGATCACATCCTGGCCCACCGCTGCCGGGCCGGGGTGTGCGAGGACCTGGCGCTCTCGCCATGCGAGAACTCCTGCCCGCTGCACATGAACATCCCGCGCTTCCTGCAGCTGTACAAGGAGGGCCGGCGCGATGAGGCGTTCCTGTCGGTCATCCTGGACAACCCCTTGCCGGCCTCGACGGGCCGCGTCTGCCAGCACCCCTGCGACGACCGCTGCCGCCGCTCGGCCATCGACGATTCGGTGAATATGCGCGACGTCCACCGCCTGATCGCGGACGAGGTGCTGCTCACGGACAGGTTCGAGCCGATGGTCCGCAATGTGCTGGCGCGCAAGCTCGAGCCGACCGGGCACTCGATCGGGATCGTGGGCGCGGGACCGGCCGGCCTGGCCTGCGCCTTCTACATGGCCCTGCTGGGCCACTCGGTGACGGTCTACGAGGAGAGGCCGCGGGCCGGCGGCATGCTGCGCTACGCGCTGCCGGAGTACCGCCTGCCCAAGAAGGTCGTGGACAGGGAAATCGAGCTGATCGAGCGCCTCGGCGTCGAGTTCCAGTTCGGGGTGACGGCCGGCGAAGGCCTGGGGCTGGACGATCTCGGCCAGAAGCACGACGTCGTCTTCCTGGCGATCGGCACCTGGGAGGAGAGCCGGGTCAAGCTGCCGGGCGTGGATCTGACCGGCGTCCTGCCGGCGCTGCCCTTCCTCGAGAGCGCCGCGCGCGAGGAGGAGATCTCGATCGGCCACAAAGTCGTGGTCATCGGCGGCGGCAACGCGGCCGTCGACTCCGCCCGGACCGCCCGCCGCCTGGGCGCGGACGTAACGATCGTCTACCGCCGCGAGCGCAAGGACATGCCCGCCATCCCGGAGGAGATCCTGGCCGCCGAGCACGAAGGCGCGAAGCTGCTCTACCTGGCCGCGCCGCACAAGATCCTGGGCAACGCGGACGGCCGGGTGAAGGCGCTCGAAGCCGTCAGGACCGTGCCCGGCGAGTTCGACACTTCCGGGCGCCGCAAGCCAGTGCCCACCGACGAAGTCATCCGGGTCGACTGCGACACCGTGATCCTGGCCGTGGGCGAGAGGGTGGACCCGGGCTTCTGTAAGGCCTCCGGGCTGCGCGTAACGGACGCCGGGACGATCGAGGTCAACCGCTACACCCTCGAGACGAGCCGTGAGCGGTTCTATGCCGGCGGCGATCTGATCACCGGCGCCTCCAACGTCTCCAATGCCATGGGCATCGGCAAGAAGGCGGCCCGGATCATCGACGAGCGGCTGATGGAGCAGAAGCGCTTCGCCGGCCTGCTTCCCGAGTTCGAATACGAGATGGAGCCGCCTGAGACGCCCGGCCCGTCTGCCCGCCACGTCCCGGGCGAGATGCCCGCCGCCGAGCGGGTCCAATCGAACGCGGAAGTCTCGCTCGGCCTCACGGCCGCCGCCGCGCTCGAGGAAACCGCCCGCTGCCTGCGCTGCGACGTCCGCAGCGCCGAGAGTTAGGGGATCGCCGTGGCTGACAAGGTGAAGGTCCGGATCGATGGCGAGGTGATTGCCGCGACGCCCGACCAGACGATCCTCCAGGTCGCTCGGGCGAACGGCAAGTACATCCCCGCCCTGTGCTACATGGAGGGCCTCAGCGCGGTCGGCGCCTGCCGGCTGTGCGTGGTCGAGGTCTCCGGCGTAGGCCGTCTGCTGCCCGCCTGCACCACGCCCGTCCAGGAGGGCCTGGCCATTACCACCATCTCGCCCCAGCTCCAGGCCCATCGCAAGATCGCCCTGGAGCTGCTCTTCGCCGAGCGTAACCACATCTGCGCGGTCTGCGTTTCCTCGGGCAACTGCGAGCTGCAGACCCTGGCCCAGGAGCACGGCATCACCCATGTCCGCTACCCCTACAACTACCCCACGCTTCCGATCGACATGACTCACCCGCGCTTCGTGCTGGACCACAACCGCTGCATCCTCTGCTCGCGCTGCGTCCGCACCTGCGCCGAGATCGAAGGCGCGCACGTCTGGGAGATCGCCGGCCGCGGCATCCAATCCCGGCTCGTGTCCGAGCTGCGCCGGCCGTGGGGCGAAGCCACGACCTGCACCAGCTGCGGCAAGTGCGTTCAGGCCTGCCCGACCGGCGCCCTGACCGAGAAGGGCTTCGGAGTGGAGGAGATGACCAAGAAGAAGGCGGTCGTCAGCCGCCTGACCTCCATGCGGGGAGGCCGGTGATGGACAAGGTCAAGATCGGAACCTGCTGGCTGGACGGCTGCTCCGGCTGCCACATGTCGCTGCTGGACATGGACGAGGACATCGTGGCCGTCCTGGAGAAGGCGGAGATCGTCTTCGGCCCGCTGGTGGATGCCCAGGAGTGGCCTGAGGGAGTGGACGTGGCCGTGATCGAGGGCGCCGTCAGCAGCCAGGACGATCTGAAGCTGGCCCGGACGGCGCGGGCCCGCAGCAAGCTCGTCGTCGCCCTGGGCGACTGCGCGGTCACGGGCAACGTGCCCTCGATGCGCAACGGGATCCCGGTCCGGCGGCTCCTGGAACGGGTCTACGTCGAGGGCGCCACCGCCGAGCCGGGCGTGCCCACCGACGGCGTGCCGTCGCTCCTCAAGAGGGCCGAGCCGCTTCACGCGGCGATCAAGGTGGACCTCCACGTCCCCGGCTGCCCGCCCAAGCCGGACGCGATCAAGCAGGTTCTGGGCGACCTGCTGGAAGGCCGCGAGCCGGACCTCGAGTCGCGGCTCCGGTTCGGATAGGCGCGCCATGACGACGAAGAAGAAGCCGGCCACGACACGGATCACCATCCCCCACGTGTCGCGGATCGAAGGCCACGCCACGATCACCATCAAGCTGGACGAAGCGGGCCAGGTCGACGACGCTCAGTTCCACGTGACCCAGATACGGGGCTTCGAGAAGTTCGTTGAGGGGCGGCCGTACTACGAGATGCCGTCGATCACGGCCCGGATCTGCGGCATCTGCCCGGTCAGCCACCTCCTGGCCAGCTCCAAGGCCTGCGACTCGATAATGGCCGTCCGTATCCCGGAGGCCGCCGCGAAGCTGCGCGAGCTGCTCCACTGCGCCCAGTTCACGCAGTCCCACGCGCTGTCCTTCTTCCACCTCTCGGCCCCGGACCTGCTCCTGGGCATGGACTCGGACCCGGCGAAGCGGAACGTCGTCGGCCTGCTGGAGGCCGCGCCCGAGACGCTGCGCGACGGCATCGCCCTGCGCAAGTTCGGCCAGCAGGTGATCGAGGGCCTGGCCGGCGAGCGCATCCACCCCTCGTGGACGGTGGCCGGCGGCGTCAACGCGGCGCTCGAGCCGAAGGTCCGGGAGAAGTCGCTGGCCGAGTGGCCGGCGGCGATGGCGATCGTCAAGCGCACGCTGGCCCTCTGGAAGAAGACGCTGGATCGCTTCCCGGACGAGATCGAATCGTTCTCCAACTTCGCGACGATGTACTGCGGCCTGGTGGGCCCGGATGGCTCGCTGCGCCTGTACGACGGCAAACTGCGCTTCGTGGGGGCCGACGGCTCGATCGTCGCCGACCAGGTTCACCCCGACGACTACGCTAGCTTCATCGGCGAGGCGGCCCGGCCGGACTCGTACCTCAAGGCGCCCTACTTCAAGCCGGCCGGCTATCCCGAAGGCATCTACCGCGTCGGGCCGCTGGCCCGCCTCAACGTCGCCGACCGCTGCGGCACCCCGGGCGCGGACGCGGAGCTCGACGAGTACCGCGGCCGCCTGGGGCGCATCGTCCAGAGCGGCTTCCACTACCACTACGCCCGCCTGGTCGAGATCGTGTACGCCCTGGAGCGGATGCGCGAACTCCTCGACGACCCGGCCATCCTCGGCCCCAAGGTTCGCGCCCAGGCCGGGGTCAACAACCTGGAGGGCACGGGCGTCATCGAGGCCCCGCGCGGCACGCTCATCCACCACTACAAGGTGGACGACAACGGGGCCATGACCTGGTCCAACCTGATCGTGGCCACGGGCCACAACAACCTGGCCATCAGCCGCGGCGTGCTGCAGGTCGCCCAGCGGTTCGTGAAGGGGGTGAAGATCCAGGAGGGCGCCCTGAACCGCGTCTCGGCCCTGGTCCGGGCCTACGATCCCTGCCTCAGCTGCTCCACCCACGCCATGGGCCGGGTGCCGGTCGTCCTGCGGCTCGAGGGCCCCGACGGCGAGATGCTGGACGAGCTGGCCTAGGCCTACTGGACAGCATTCGGTCGCGATCGGCTCGGGCCTGCCGTGACGGATCCGCGCTTGCGACTACGTGGGTTGTAGGTCGCCCGCCCAGCCCTGCCGCGGGCCGGCCGGTAGGACTGACTGCCCAGTCCCGGCGGGCGGCCGATGGACTACGATGCGGGCACCCAGCAGTGGTTAGCCGGGTCGTTTGCGGTCGGAGCCAACGGGGGAAGCTACATGCCGACTCGAGATCAGTTCAGCGACGAGGCCCTGTTCAATGCGCTCATGGCCAGCACAGCTGACAGCATCTACTTCAAGGACCGGGAGTGCCGCCTGCGGCGCGTCAGCAAGAAGATGGCGACGGACCTCGGCTACGAGGACCCGGCCGGGATCATCGGCAAGACTGACGTCGATCTGTTCGGTCTCGAGTTCGGCCTCGAGACACGGCGCGACGACATCAGGATCATGGAGACCGATCGACCTCTGATCGGGACCATCGAGAGCCGGCTGCTGCCCAGTGGCCGGACCAACTGGACCCTGACCACCAAGCTGCCGATGCACGACAAGGACGGCAACGTCATCGGCCTGATGGGCATCACTCGCGAGATCAACGAGATCAGACAGGTCGAGATGGCCCTCCAGCACCTGGCCACCCACGACTCCCTG
>DAOUEA010000063.1:0-13039 GCA_034430475.1 Chloroflexota bacterium
CTACCGCTCCGCGGCCGCCAGACGCTCCGCTTCCTTGCCCGCGAGGCGGTGGCGGTCGTGGGCAGAGAGGACGCGCTTGCGCAGGCGGATCGACTTCGGCGTGACTTCGACCAGCTCGTCGGCGCCGATGAACTCGATCGCCGACTCCAGGGTCAGTTCCCGCGGCGGCGTCAGGCGCAGAGCCTCGTCGTGGGCGTGGGTGCGCATGTTCGTCAGCTTCTTCTCTTTGGTGGCGTTGACGTCCATGTCGCCGGGGCGGGCGTTCTCGCCGATGACCATGCCCTCGTAGACCTCCACGCCCGGATCGATGAACAGCGACGAACGCTCCTGGAGGTTGAACAGGGCGTAGGCGTTGGAGGTGCCCGTCCGGTCGGCCACCAGCACCCCGGTCGTCCGGTGGGTGACCTCACCGGCCCAGGGGCCGTAGCCCTCGCCGATCTGGTGCATCAGGGCCGTGCCGCGGGTCTCGGTCAGGAGCTGGCCGCGGAAGCCGATCAGTCCCCGAACCGGGATGACGTACTCCATCCGGACCCGGCCGTCGGCGTCGGTGGTCATCTGCTCCAGGCGAGCCTTGCGGTCCGACAGGGCGGCCTGAACCGGACCGATGAAGTCCGGCGGGATGTCGATCGTGATGCGCTCGTACGGCTCGTGAGTCTGGCCGTCGATCTCGCGCAGGATCACCTCGGGACGGCTGACCTGCAGCTCGTAGCCCTCGCGGCGCATCTGCTCGATCAGGATGGCCAGCTGCAGCTCGCCGCGACCGCGGACCTCATAGGTGTCGGCCGACTCGGTGGGCGAGAACTCGATCGAGACGTTGCCCAGGACTTCCTTCTCCAGGCGCTGGCGGACCTGGCGGCTGGTGACGTACTTGCCCTCGCGACCCGAGAGCGGCGAGGTGTTCGGCCCGAAGGTCATGTGCAGTGTGGGCGCGTCCACGTCCAGGCGAGGCATGGGGCGCGGGTCGGCGGGGTCCGTGATGGTGTCTCCGATTGTCACGTCCGGGATGCCGGCGATGGCCACGATGTCGCCCGCGCTCGCCTCTTCTATGTCTACGCGCTCGATGCCGTGGGCCGTCGTCAGCGCGGTAACTGTGCCGGTGAGGGTGGCCGTTCGTCCGGGCTCGATCGAGCCGGCCGTGTCTTCGGCTTCCTCGCGCACGATCGCGACTCGCTGGCCCATCTGTAGCCTGCCGTTCCAGATCCGCCCGATCGCCATCCGGCCCACGTAATCGTTGGCGGACAGGTTCGTGACCAGCAGCTGCAGCGGGTGGTCCGGCGTGTAGCGCGGCGCAGGGGTGTGCTCGATCAGCAGTTCGAAGAGCGGGCGCAGATCGGTCCCCGGCTTGGCCAGGTCCAGCGTGGCGGTGCCGGCCTTGGCGTTCGTGTAGACGACCGGGAAGTCGATCTGGCGGTCGTCGGCGCCCAGGTCGATGAACAGCTCGTAGACGGCGTCCAGGACCTCCGCCGCGCGCGCGTCGCCCCGGTCAATCTTGTTGATGGCCACCACGACAGGCAGCCGGCGAGCCATTGCCTTCTGCAGGACGTAGCGGGTCTGCGGCAGCGGCCCCTCGGCCGCGTCCACCAGCAGCAGCACCGAATCGACCATGTTCAAGCTGCGCTCGACCTCGCCGCCGAAGTCGGCATGGCCAGGGGTGTCGACGATGTTGAGCCGGATGCCCCCGTAGTCCACGGCCGTCTGCTTGGCCAGGATGGTGATGCCCTTCTCTCGCTCCAGGTCGTTGGAGTCCATGACCCGCTCCGCCACGACCTGGTTGGCGCGGAAGGCGCCGGCCTGGTGGAGCATGGCGTCGACGAGGGTGGTCTTGCCGTGGTCCACGTGGGCCACGATCGCCAGGTTGCGGACGTCCTGGCAGGTAGCGGTCGTGGCGGCCGTGGGAGATGCGGTCGCGATTTCGGGCATGGCTGTGCTGGGCGAGTCGGTCATGGGCCGCGGCATTGTCGCACAGACGCGCCCGTTGCGGGCGAATCGGCCCGCCTGCCGGGCCGCGCGGGCCCGGACGCCCTACCGCCCTCCCCGGCCGAACCTCAGCCCGGCGCTACTTCGTCGGCGTCGGCCCCGGCGTGCCGCCCGGCGTAACCTGGCCCACGTTCGAGAATTCATAGGTGGTCGTGATGTCGATGAGCTTTGTGCCGTCCGACGCGTCCTTCCAGCAGCGGAACTCTGCGTAGAGCGGATTGCCGTCGTTGTCCAGGTAGAGGGCCAGCTGCCAGTGATCCACCTTGACCGTATAGGTCGACATGTCGATGCCGGTGATCTTGAGCGGATCAGGCTGGTACCAGCCGGTGCTCACGATCTTGTGGGCGGCGTTGTGCTGGGCCGTCGGACCGCCGTAGGCGATCTGCTTCATGTCGGTGATGGCGAAGAGCGGGCTGAGCAGCAGGAAGGGCGGGATCGACGTCCTGGCTGCCCAGGTTCCGTTCGGCATCGCGCGCGAGTAGTACACGCCGTTCACCAGCCGGAACTCGGCCTGGCTGTTGTCGATCTGGACCGTCCCGGCAGTTTCGCGCTCGGCCATGTCGGCCTCGACGCTGACGGTGTGGGCGACCGCCTTGCCGTTGTTGGCCGCGGCCGCCACGGAGACTGTGGTGTGGATCGAGATATGGCCGTTGAACTCCGGGTCGGAGATCATGCGCAGCGTGTCGTAGACGATCGGGGGCATCGTCGGCGAAGGGCTGGGCTTGGGGGTGATCGGGTAGACGATCTGAGGCTCTTCCGTCGGGCTGGGCACACCGATGACACCGGACATGAAGAGCATGCCCACGATCAGGGCGCCCACGGTCAGCACGGCCCCCGCCAGGAGGAGCAGGCCGTACCTCGAGCCTTGCTGCCCGGGCAGGACCGCCGGCGCCTCGACCGGCCTGGAGAACTCCGTGCCCTTGTACTTCTCTTCGAACGACCCCTCTTCCGGGAGGGGGTCCTCCATAGCGACGTACTCGGTCCCACAGCGGGGACAGTTGGCAACCCCAGCCTCGAAGACGCCGTGGCAGCGCCTGCACCGTACGTACCGTTCTTCCATCCCCGCTCTCCTGATCTCCCAGCTGCGTCGAGACCCTTGAGCCGGCCTCAGGAACCGGCGGTCGGGTTGTTCTTCACTCCCACGAACCGCAGTCCAAGCTCAGCGTACTGCGCCAGATCGGGCTCTGAAGGGGCTTCCAGCATCAAATCGGCCCCGGATTGGGTCTTGGGGAAGGCCATTACCTCCCGAATGTTGGTCTGGAAGCTAAGAAGGGCCGCCCAGCGGTCGATTCCGATGGCAATGCCGCCATGGGGCGGCGCCCCGAAGTCGAAAGCTTCCAGCATCCCCCCGAACAGCTCGTGCATCTTCTCCAGCGAGTAGCCCTGCAGGGCGAAGCTGCGCTCCAGCAGGTCGCGGCGGTGGATCCGGACTGACCCGCCGCCCAGCTCCCAGCCGTTGAGGGCGACGTCGTACTGGGTCGCCCGGGCGCGGCCGGCCGGGTCCTCGTTCGAGGGCTTATAGGGGTCGCCGGAGGCGGTGACGAGCAGATCCTCGTCCTCCGGCAGGACCCCGCTGAAGGGGTTGTGGGTGGCGTCCCAGCGCTTGCCCTCCACGTCCCACTTGTACATCGGGAAGTGGTAGACCCAGCAGTAGGACAGGACGTTCGGGTCGGCCAGGCCCAGGCGGAGGCCCAGCTCCTGGCGCAGGCGGCCCAGGACGTCCGCCACCACCTCGTGATCGGCATCGGCGACGATCAGGACCAGGTCGCCCGGTTTCGCGGCCGCGGTCCTGGCGATGGCGGCGATACGCTCCTCGCCCAGGAACTTGGCGATGGGCGAATGGGCGCTCCCGTCCGCCGTGACGGAGACGTGGGCCAGGCCCCTGGCGCCGTAGCGGCGGGCCAACTCGGTCAGCTCCTCGATCTGATGGCGGGTGACCTCGCCCATCCCCGGAGCCACGATACCCTTGACGCGGCCCGCGGCGGCCAGGACGGAGTCGAAGACCTGGAATCCCGTCGGGGTGGGCGCCAGAGCCGGCGCCAGGTCCAGCAGCTCCATGCCGAAGCGCAGGTCCGGCTTGTCCGAGCCGTAGCGCTCCAGGGCCTCGTGGTAGTCGATGCGCGGGAAGGGCATCTGCTGGATCGGCCGGTCCGGTGTCACGGCCCGGCTGACCTCGACGATCATCGCCTCCACGAAGTCCATGACCCGCTCTTCGCCGACGAAGCTCATCTCCAGGTCCAGCTGGGTGAACTCGGGCTGGCGGTCGCCCCGCAGGTCCTCGTCGCGGAAGCAGCGGGCGATCTGGAAGTAGCGGTCCATGCCGGCCACCATGAGCAGCTGCTTGAGCTGCTGGGGGCTCTGCGGCAGGGCGTACACGGCGCCAGGCTGGAGGCGGCTGGGCACGATGAAGTCCCGGGCGCCTTCGGGCGTGGACTTGAGCAGGATGGGAGTCTCGACCTCCACGAAGCCGGCCCGATGGTGGGCGTCGCGGATGGCCTTCACCAGCTCGGCTCGAAGCAGCAGCCGGTCCAGCATCGGCTGCCGGCGGATGTCCAGGTAGCGGTACTTGAGGCGCAGGCTCTCGTCCACCGGGGCGTCCGGCTCGTTGATGTAGAAGGGTGGCGTCTGGGACTCGGTCAGGATCTCGACCTTGCTGGCCCGAACCTCGATCTCGCCCGTCGGCAGCTCGGCGTTCTCCTTGCCGGCCACCCGGCGGGCAACGGCCCCCTCCAGGCCGACGACGAACTCGTTGCGGATCTTGCTGGCGGTCTCGTGGGCGACCGGCGCCTCCTGGGCGTCGACCACGATCTGGGTGATGCCGTAGCGGTCCCGCAGGTCCAGGAAGATCAGGTGGCCGTGGTCGCGGCGGCGGTGGATCCAGCCGGCCATGCGCACCGTCTTGCCGACAGCGTCTGCCCGCAGCTCGCCGCAGGTGGCGTCCCGATAGGACGTAGCGAGGCTGAAGGCGACTTCAGAGGACGTGGCTACGGGCTTGGGCTTGCTCATGCTGCGCATCGTACCGTAGCCCGGCCGGGGCCCGACGACGGAGCTGGGGCAGCCCAGATTTCCCAGTCGCGCACCCGCCTGGTTCTCCTTATCCTTTCGAGTCTGCCGCCAGACGACAGGAGCCTCCACCAGGACGCTCGGCGGCATCGGAGGTAGATATGCTCGCGGCCTTGCGACTTGCCCGCACAGCCGGCCTTCTCGCCATCGTCCTCGCCGTCGTCGGCTCCGTGTCCGCCTGCGGCTCCAAGTCGCTCATCGACAACTTCACATCCAAGATCCGGGCCGACGACTTCCAGGCCTCCGGTCCGCTCACCGGCTCCATCACCCTCGAGGCGGAGGGCATGACCTTCGAGGCCACCATATCCGGCACGTCGAAGGTGAAGGGCGAAGACCACGCCCAGACGATGACGATGAGCATGGCCGCGACGGACGTCACTCCGGCCTCGACGACCACGAACGAGAGCGTCACAGTCGGCGATTGGACCTACAAGCGCTCCGAAAGCGGCGACTGGACCAAGGAGGCCCGATCCACCGACGGCAACGACCTTGGCAGCATCAGAAAGACGGCCACAGTCGTGGACAAAGGCGTGGAGACCCACTACGGTCAGCAGCTCCACCGCCTCGACTCCTCGGAGCCGCTCGACCCCGAGGCCTTCTTGGGCGACGCGACGGGCGTCAGCGACGCCGACATGACCCTCACCTTCTGGGCCAAGGATGACGGCACACCGGCCGGCCTGACCCTCAACGGAACCTACAAGCAGGACGAGGGCGGTACCGAGGTGGACGTCACCATCACCATGGACTTCGAATTCCAGAGCCTCTCCGGCGTCACGATCGAGGCGCCCTCGATGTAGCGACCCCGGCGGTGTAGCAGCCACCTGGCCCTGCGTCTCCGAATCCTTCGAACCAAGCAAGCGAATGGTCCGTCTCGAGCCGCCAGCGCTTCGGCTCCCGCGGCTCGACCGTCCTCCCGCTGCCAGGTCAGCCGTGGCGGTGAGTCTTCTCCGCCCGGGCCAGGTACCGAGCCAGGTCGGCCAGCGGCACCAGCCGCTGAGTGCCCGCTTCGAGGTCCTTCAGTTGAACGTCTCCGCCGGCCAGCTCGTCGCCGATGATGACCGCGAAGTGGGCCCGGTCGCGCGACGCCGTCTCGAGCTGCCGGCCCAGCTTGCGCTGCGCCAGCTCTGCCCGCACCCGTAGCCCCTCGGCGCGCAGCAGCCCGGCCACGCGAAGGCGCGAGACGGTGTCGGCCGGATCCGCTCCCACGACCACCGCCAGAGGCGGCGCTTCCGCAGCCGCCACTCTTCCGCTCTCCTCTAGCGCCAGCAGCACCCGGTCCAGGCCCAGCGCAAAGCCGATACCCGGCGTAGGCCGCCCGCCCAGCAGCTCCACCAGGCCGTCGTAACGGCCGCCGCCGCCCAGGGCCTGCTGCTGCCCCTCGGCCCCGCGGCGGTAGTACTCGAACGCCGTCCTCGTGTAGTAGTCCAGCCCGCGAACCAGCGTCGGCTCCACGCGGTAGGGCACCCCAAGCGCATCCAGGTGGGCGCGAACCGCGGCGAAATTCTCGGCACACGCGGTGCACAGCGAATCCCCCATCCGCGGCGCCGCCGCCACCAGGACCGCCATCGCCGGATCCTTCGAGTCCAGCAGCCGCAGGGGATTCGTCTCCAGCCGCCGCAGCTCCAACTCGGGCAGCTCGGCCGAGTGGCGCCGGAAGTAGGCCTTCAGCGTCTCCAGATAGCCGGGCCGGCAGGCCGGGTCGCCGATGGAGTTCAGCAGAACCTGGACCTCGGGCACGCCCGCCTCCACATAGAAGCGGTAGCCCAACTCCACGATCTCCGCGTCCACGGCCGGGCCGGGATCGCCGATCGCCTCCGCGTCCCACTGCCAGAACTGGCGGTAGCGGCCCGCCTGGGGACGGTCGTAGCGGAACATCGGCCCAACCACCGACAGCTTCACCGGCTGCGGCCAGGTCTGCATCCCGTGCTGGACGTAGGCCCGGACCACGCCCGCCGTCGCCTCCGGCCGCAGGGCCCAGGCTTCCGACTCCTCGGTCCGGGGCGTGAGCCGGAACAGCTCCTTCTCCACGACGTCCGTGCATTCGCCGATGCCCCGCTCGAACACGGCCGATTGCTCGAAGAGCGGGATCTCCATCTCGCGGTAGCCGTAGCGAACGGACAGGGAGCGGGCGATCCCTTGCAGGCGGTTCAGGCCGGCGGCGACGTCCGGCAGCAGGTCGCGGGTGCCCCGGGGGGCGCGGTATGCGGGCACGCGGCTAGGCGACGATGTCGTCGGTGTCCTGCTCCATGGCAGACCTCAGGCACGACAGGAAGCGGCGCACGGCCAGGACCACGGCCTTCTTGGCGATCCCGCCCTCGATAGGGATGTAGTAGTCGAAGAAGTACCGCCCGTCGGCCATGACCGAAGCCCGGATCAGCTTGACCTCGTCGTTGACCCGGTTCACGAACTCGAGCTTGGCCTGCGGGCTGGCACCCTCCTTGGCCCCGAAGATGGAGCAGGCCGCGAGCAGCCGGCCGTCCTGGTCGGGCCGCATGAAGCAGCGGTAGCCATCCTTGACCACGAGATCGCCGTCCGAGTCGATCGACGTCTCCATGTACGCGTCATCGAAGATCTTCTTGAGCGCCTCGACGGTCATCGCGTCGCCGGCCAGCAACTCCTCGGACACTGCCTTCTCCTCTCGCGACCTGGGGCTTGCCATCCTCGGGCGACTATAGCGCCCAGGGCGGGGCCTGGGGTGGCCCGCCGAATCCGGAGCCCGGCGGGACCTCGCCCTCCTCCACTTCCTCTTCTTCCTCCTCGGCGTCCTGGGCCACGACGACGTTGTCCGTGTCCTGTTCCATCGCCGCGGCGAGGTAGGAGAGGAAGCGGCGCACGGCCAGGACCACGGCCTTCTTTGTGATCCCGCCCTCGATCGGGATGTAGTAGTCGAAGTAGAGGCGGCCGTCGCTCGTCAGCGAGGCCCGGATCATCATCAACCCGTCGTTCACGCGGTTCACGAAGCTCATCTTGGCCTGCTCGTCGGCGTGGCGACTGGCGTCGAAGATCGCGCTGGCGGCCAGGAACCGCCCGTCCAGATCCGGCCGCAGGAAGCAGCGGTAGTCGTCCTCGATGATGAGGTCCCCGTCGTCGTCTATCGACGCATCCATGAAGGCCCCGTCGAAGAGCCGCTTGAGCTCGTGGACCGTGACGCTGGCTGGAAACAGGATCTCGTCGGACACTGTCTCTCCCTCGGAACTCGCGGTGGAAGCCGCCCTTGGGCCGACTATAGCGGAGGTGGTGCCGGATGGGCATACTCCCCAGCCCATCGGCGCCGTGAGTCAGTCGGTGCCACCCTCCTGGAACCCGCGCAGGACCTCCAGACGGGGGTCGATCTCGGCTTCCGGGTGGTCATGGTCGCCCGCGGCCAGCCCGCGGCCGCAGACCTGGCACAGCCCCGGGCAGTCCTCCCGGCATAGTGGCGCAATCGGTTCCGCCAAAGCGATGGCGTCGCGCATCTCCCCTTCCAGCTCCAGCTCGTGGTGATCGCTGAGGCGCAGCTCGTCCGGCTCGGCTGAGGTGTCGGAGGGCAGGCCGCTTGCCAGGTCGATGCTGGGCAGGGCCTCTTCGCTCAGCTCGAGCGTGACCGGGTAGTCGATCTCGCGCAGGCAGCGGCTGCAGACCTGCTTCAGCCCCGTCGAGAACTCGCCCTCCAGGAGCAGCCCGCGGTTGGTCCGGGTCAGCTTGAGCCTGCCCTCCAGGCCGCGACTCTGGCGCAGATCGGGGCCCAGATCCAGCGGCGGGGCGAGAACCTCTAGCTCCCGAACCGTCCCGGCGGGCTCGGCCAGGAACCCGGCGACGTTGAAGGTCAGCGCGTCAGCGGCGGGGGTCGGCCGCGAGCTCCTGGTCTGACTCATCGAACTCGCCCTCCGCTTCAACGGGTGTGTCGGCGTCGCCTTCGGCCGCCGCCGCGGATGCGTCGCGCCTCTCCTCCAGGATCTCGAGCCCGATCCTGATGCTCTTCAAGGTTCTGATCACCTCGACCTCGAGCTTGGACAGGACCTCGATGGCGTAGTCGTCGGCGCCCTGCTTGACCATCTCCCCTTCGGCCCTGGCCTGGCGGACGATCTCCAGGCTCATCTCTTCGGCCTGGCGGGTCAGCTCCCGCTCCTCGATCAGATACGTGGCCTGCTCCTGGGCCCGGGCCAGGATGTGTTCCGCCTCCTCGCGCGCCTGCTCCAGGAGGCGATCGATCTCGGCATTGACGCGCCGCGCGGCCTGGACCTCCTCCGGGATGGTCATGCGCAGCTGATCGATCAGATCCAGGGCGTAGTTCTGATCGATCATGACGCGGCTGGTGAGAGGCACGCGCCGCCCCTCGGCCAGCAGCTCCTCCAGTCGTTCGACGAGGTGCATGATGTCGATCGGACGGGCCCTCCTGGGGCGAAGAAGGTTCCGACGCTTGCCGTTGTCGTTCGATTATAGACGCGGCCCGCGCTCCGCCAGACGCCGAGCGACAGCCGGGGGCACCATTTCCGACACGTCCCCGCCGAAAAGGGCGATCTCCTTGACCAGGCTCGAGCTCAGATAGCTGTGCTCGATGGCGGTCATGAGGAAGACGGTGTCGATGCTCGGTTCGAGCTTCCGGTTGAGGTGAGCCATCTGCAGCTCGGACTCGAAGTCCGAGATCGCGCGCAGGCCACGCACGATGAACCCCGCGTCCGCGCGCCGACAGAACTCCACCGTGAGCCCGTCGAAGGACTGGACGTCGATACGTTTGGCGATCTCGGGCGGGCAGCTTTCGTCGACCGCCTCCCGGATGACGGCCAGGCGAACGTCGGTGGCGAAGATCGGCTCAGACTTGCGCGGGTTGACCAGCACGGCGAAGACGAGGCGGTCGAAGACGGCGGCGGCCCGATTGACCACGTCAAGGTGGCCGTTCGTGAGTGGATCGAATGAGCCCGCGTAGACGGCGATCCTCACCTTTCGGCCTCCTTCGGCTGCTCGTCCTGGCCTGCTTGCGCAATGGCCCCGGCGAGACGGTAGAAGGTCAGCGTGGTCTCACCGAAGCGCTTGTCTCGAACCGATGCTAGCAGCCCCTCGGTCCGCGGTGGAGGGGTACGCCAGAAATGCTTCACGACCACCCACGCCTCATCGGACAGCAGCCGCCCTTCGGGAGTGGCCAGCAGACGCAGCGCACGCCGCGTCAGGTCCGTCTCGGAATAGGGCGGGTCGATCAGGACGACGTCGAACGGCCCGTCAGCGGCGGCCCGTCCGGCCAGGTAGGCGATCGCTTCCGAGCGCACGATCTCGGCCCGGTCGGCCAGGCGGGCCCGGGCCAGGTTGTCGGCGATGACACGGACCGCGGTCTGATCTTCCTCCACGAATACGGCCCGGGCGGCGCCGCGAGAGAGAGCCTCTATGCCCCCCGCACCCGAGCCGGCGAAGAGATCCAGCACCTTCGCCTCACCCAGGTCCGGCTCCAGGATCGCGAACAGCGTCTGCTTCACTCGATCGGCCAGGGGCCGTGTGCCGCCCCCGGGCGCCAGGAGACGCGTCCCCCGGGCCGAGCCGGCGATCACGCGACCGGCGCCGCTCATCGGTCGTCCTCCGCTGCCGATGCCGCGGTCTCCGCGGCGACGCCCGACGCCACTTCGGCCAGGACCTCGCCCGCCCCGACGCGCGCCAGCCAGCCCCGATGCAGCTCGTCCGCCAGAGCCTCGTGGCCGGGCAGCAACGCGCCCCGATCGTCAAGCAGGGTCTCCGCAAGCTCTCTGGCCCGGGCGGCGCGCTCGCGGTCCTCCGGCTTGCGCAGCGAGGCGATCCGCAACGTGGGCAAGCCGCTCTGGTGGAGCCCCAGCAGCTCGCCCTCACGGCGCAGCTCGAGGTCCATCTCTGCCAGCTCGAAGCCGTCGTCGTGGCCCTCCAGGGCCCGGAGCCGGGTCATGGCCGTCTCGTCGTCCGTCTCCGAGACGAGGATGCAGTAGGACTGGGCTTCGCCCCGGCCGACGCGACCTCGCAGCTGGTGGAGCTGGGCCAGGCCGAAGCGGTCGGCGTCCAGGATCAGCATGACCGTAGCCTCGGGCACGTCCACGCCCACCTCCAGGACGGTCGTGCCCACTAGAACGTCCAGTTCCCCGCGCCGGAAGCGGTCCATCGTCGCGTCGCGCTCGGCGGCCTTCATCTGGCCGTGGACCACGCCGATGCGCGGGGCGGGATCCGGCGCCAGGCCCATGCCCTCGGCGGCCAGCCTCAGGTGCTCCGGCAGAGCCTCGGCCACCTCCCCGGCTGAGCGAGCCGCCGACTCCTCGTCCTCTTCCACGAGCGGCACGACGACGAAAGCCCGGCGCCCGGCGCGGACCTCGCGCACGATCAGCGGGTAGGCGCCCTTCGACGGCTCGTCGGGCGTGCCGTCCAACTCCGAGGTACGCCTGAGGCCGGTACGGATGCGGAGCCGGCCTGCCGGCGGCGTCCGCAGATCCGAGACGTCCAGGTCGGACAGCATGATCCGGCCCAGGCTGCGCGGGATGGGCGTGGCGGTCATCAGCAGCACGTGCGGCGAGCGGCCCTTGGTGGCCAGCGCCTCGCGCTGGGCGACGCCGAACCGATGCTGCTCATCCACCACGGCCAGCGCCAGGTCGGCGAAGACCACTCCCTCCTGGACCAGGGCGTGGGTGCCCACGATCGCCCGGCCGCTGCTGCCGTCCAGGGCCGAGCCGGCCGGGGGTGCGGCGATCAGCTCCAGCGCTTGCCGCCGCTCGGCGGCGCCCAGCGAGCCGGTGAGCAGCGTCACTCCGTGGCCCAGCGGGCGGAGCAGCCTCTCCAGGGCCACCGCGTGCTGGCGAGCCAGCAGGTCCGTGGGCGCGAGCAGGGCGCCCTGGCGGCCCGCGTCGGCGACGAAGGCCAGGGCCAGGGCCGCCACGGCGGTCTTGCCCGAGCCGACGTCGCCCTGGAGCAGCCGCATCATCGGCCGGGGCTGGGCCAGGTCGGCCACGATCTGATCCACGGCCGAGACCTGATCCGCCGTCAAGCGAGCCGGCTCGGCAGCCCCGCGGGAGCGCATCTGGTCGGTAATGACCCCCTCCACGAGCGCCTCTGCCTCCCGGACCCGGGACGAGTCCACGGCGACCGGCTCACCCACCGCCAGGCGACGCTGACGGTCGCGCGAGACCATGCCGATTTGCAGCGCCACCAGCTCGTCGAAGCCGAGGCGCCGCAGCGCGGCGTCGCGCCTCTCGAAGTCGTCCGGATAGTGCGCACTTTCCAGTGCCTCGCCGATGGGCACCAGCCGCTCTCCGGCCCGCCCCGCCGCAGCCGGCGGCAGGTACTCGGGGTAGCTTCGCCCCACGGCGTCCAGCGCCTGGCGAATCGCCCGCCGGAGGACCGTCGCCGTCAGCCGCTCGGTCAGGCGGTACACCGGCACGATGCGCCCGGCATGCAGGAGGGCCGAGCCGTCGTCGGGCTGGAACTCGGGGTTGTCCAGGATCATCGCGAAGCCGCGGCGCTTGATCCTGCCGCTGGCCACCACCCACTGCCCTTCCCCGAGGCGGTTGGCGATGAAGCGCCGGCCGAACCAGACGGCCTCCACTTCGCCGGTCTCGTCGGCCAGGTAGGCCGTCGTGCGCTGGATGCGCCGCCGGAACGTCTGCTCGACCCTCACCCCGCGGACCTGGAGGCGGGCGCTGGCACTCTCTCCATCAGGCAACCTGGCGAGCTGCGAAGCCGTGCTGAGAGCCCGCAGGTCGTCGTAGCGGCGCGGCAGGTGGAAGAGCAGGTCTCGCACCGTCATCAGGCCCAATCGCGGGCCCACTCGCTTGAGCGTGGCAGCTCCCGTGAAGCCGCTTGCACCGAGGCTGGAGTCCGGGCCCACTGGCCCCCGGCGAACTTCCCGGCCCTGCCCCCTGCCCGCCACTCCGCTACTCGGCCGCGACGAGGTAGCGGTAGTGAGGCTGCCCGCCGCGGATCACCTCCGTCTCCACGCCGGGATGCGCCTTGCCGATCTTCTCCGCGACCTGGCCCGCTTCCTCCTCCTCGACGCCCTCACCGTAGTAGAGCGTCACCA
>DAOUEA010000064.1:0-29418 GCA_034430475.1 Chloroflexota bacterium
ACACCGTCGGCCGTCACCCCGGGCGCCACGAACCTGACTCTCACGTTCGACTTCGTGGATCCCGACACCGGCTCCTATCCGGACGATTCGATCCTCCGCCTGACCATCCCGGCCGGCTGGACCGCGCCCCAGACTGATCTCGGGGCGGGACGGATCCAGGTCGCTGAGGGGGCCGCGGGCGGCAGTGACAATCAGTGCCGGCCCGATACCGGCTGGGGCACGACGATCACCGGGACGGGCCCCTGGACCGTGACCGTGTACATAGGCTGCGATTCCGGCGATCACATGACGATCACCTACTCGGGCGTCACGGCCCCCACCGCCCCGGGCGCCTACGAGTTCACGACCGCGACCCAGCACGGCGGGTCGGGCCTGGCGGACATCGGGTCCGCGCAGCCGGTGGTGACGGTTAGCAACCCAACGCTGACCCTCGTCAAGGTGATCTGCCCCTCGTGGTCGGTCGTTCCGGCCAACAACAACTACACCAGCGGCGACCAGCCCGACGACACGGGCGGGCACGCCGCCCTGCTGGACACCAGCTACCAGCGCAGCGTCACCAACCCGGCTACTGACATCCCGGCGGCCTGCGTTCTCGCCAGCGGCTGGAGCTTCGAGATCATGAGCGGCTGGGACGGCAGCAACCCGGTCACCGTCATCGAGACGCCGGTCACCGGCGGCGACGGCACAGTCACCATCATCCTGACCGACGCCGAGGTCGCCCTTACCAACAACTCGAACTGGCAGAACGCCCTGTGGGTCCGCGAGGTGGTCGAGCCCGGCTACGGCTTCGGATCGCTGCGCTGCCACAAGAACATCCAGTACAGCGACAACAAGGAGTCGATCTACGGCCGGCCGGCCGCCGACATGGAAATGTACTGCATCGCCTACAACGTGCCGTTGGCCGAGCCCTCGCCGACACCGCCCTCGCCAACGCCGCCCTCGCCGACACCGCCCTCGCCAACGCCACCCTCCCCGACGCCGCCCTCGCCAACGCCGCCCTCGCCAACGCCGCCCTCGCCGACACCGCCGCCCGAAGTCACGCCTACCCCCACCCCCACGGAGTCCGCGGGTGGCGAGACCGGCACGCCGGATCCCACCGAGTCCGTGGGAGGCGTGACCTCCAGCCCCGGCAACGAGGCCACGCCGCCCACTACGGGCGCTGACGCGGACGGATCGGACGACGGGGCCACCCCGATCTTCGCCATCCTGATCGGCCTGGCCTTCGCCGCCCTGGCGGCCTTCGCGGCGGCCAAGCAGCGCGGGACCATCAGTCACTAGCCGACACCAAGGCTGCGCCAGCAGCAAGGCCACACAGCGAACCGGCGGGCGACGAGCCCGCCGGTTTCGTTTGAATGTCCCTTCCGCAACTCTGGCCCACATGGGGTCACGGACCCCGTAAGCTCGCCGTCCCTGGGGTCGGCCTACCCACCACTAGGTCCACCTGCCGAGGAGAGCGAGACGCATGTACGACACCAACCTCGATCACGGCTACCTGCCGGCAGCCGACTGGCAGTCAGCCGCGCCGGCGATCCGGCCTGCCCTTCTGCCCGCCAATTCCGGTCGCCCGCTCCTGACCGACGGCCCGGCCGGTCTGGCCGTGGCCTACGTCATGGCCGCGGACGGAGCCGAGGTGCCGGTCGACCCCAGCCATCTGCGGGCCTGGGGAGTGGGACCGCGCGACGTCGAGTACGCGGCTATGGCCAACCTGGCCGTCTGGTCCGAGTCGGCGGCCTGGCTGGACGAGGTCGACGGGCACCGCCACCTGGTCTGGTCCGAGTCAGGCGACGGTATGGATGCGGCCCGGATCCTGCTGGCCAGCGTGCGCCGGCGCCTGGCCGACGAGCTCGGGCCGCGGGGCCGGGTGCTCGTGGCCATGCCGGAGCGCGACCTGCTCATCGCCTCGGGCGCCGCTCCGGGCGATCGTGAGTTCCAGGCCCTGTTCGTCGACTACGTGGCCGGCCGGGCCCAGGCCGCGGAACAGCCGATCGACGCCCGCATCTACGAACTGGTGGACGGCGAGCTGGTCGAAGCCGGACCTACGCCCGAGGCGTAAGCGTCTCACGGCGATCGGGCCCCGGTCGTGTAGGCTGCGCCCGTGATCCAGCCTGCCGGTCTCCGCCTCCCCCCGCGCCCACTCGAGGCAGTCCGGGGCATCTGGCCGATCGGGGCGCTGGCCGCCCTGGTCATCGCGGCGACGTGGGCCACGGATTTCCCCAACGGCTCAGGCATCCGCTACTGGCCGGTCTGGCTGGCTCTCGGGGCCGCATTGGTGGCGCTGGCGAGCCTGGCCGTGTCGCTGCTCCGCCCGGCTCAGCCGCGGCTGCGACCGCTGGAGGGCGTGGCCCTCCTGGCCGTCCTGGCCATGGTCATGACCGACCTGACAATGGCCTGGCAGCCGCTGCGAGACCTGGAGATCTACCTGCGCGCCGGGCGAGCTTTCATCGACGGGGCACCCGTCTACGACCACGCGGCTCTGCTGTCTCAGCCGGCCGATCGGACCCTCTATCCGTTCCTCTATCCGCCCTGCGTCCTGCCGCTCTTCGGCGCGCTGGCCGTGCTGCCCCACGCCGCCGCCCAGGCGGTCTGGGTCGCCGGATCGGCACTCCTCGGTCTGGCCGCCCTCCGGCTGTTCGGGCTGCCCTGGCGCTGGCTGACGGCCGCCCTGATCTGGCCTCCCCTCTTCCAGGGGCTGTGGCTTGGCAACGTGGCCGTGCCCGCACTGGCTCTCTTTGCCCTCGCGCCGTGGTTCGGCGCCGGCCTGGCGCTGGCAGCCGTGTTCAAGGCCTACACCGGCCTGGCCGGCGTGTGGCTGGCCCGCGAGCGCCGCTGGCGCGCTCTCGCCGCGGGGATCGCCTCTCTCGCCGCTCTGGCAGTCCTCACCCTGCCGCTGACGGGCGCGGACGCCTGGGCCGACTGGCTGGACGGCCTGGCCACCTACCGGACTTCCCAGCAGGCCGTGTCGGGCCTCTACGGCTTCGGCCTGATGCGCTACCTGCCAGAGGCCGCCTTCCTGGCCCTGGCCGCAGCCGCGACCCTGGCCGCTCTCCGCGCGCGCGGTATCGAGTCGCTCGGCCGCTTCGGGGTCGCCACGGCGGTGGCCGGGCCGTCGCTCTTCGGGCACGGGATGCTGGTCGCCGTTCCCTCCCTCCTGTCGCTGCGGGCCGTCTGGCTGTGGCTGGCGATCGCGGCCCTGTCCGTGCCCGACGGGCCGCAATGGTGGCTGGCGGTGGGCATCGTGGCCGTCTCCTGGGTCGCGCCCGCCATGCGCCGAGAGGCTTCCGGAGCCAGGGCGGAGAGCGAGCCGCTCCACCCCCTGGCGCCAGGGCTCGGTCCCTGGCCGGCGGCGGGCCGAGAATGACGCAACGGGCCCCGACTGAAGCCGGGGCCCGTTTGTGCGGTGGCCTGGTTGGCGATTTCAGATGGGCGTGCTCTCCCAGACGACGGTTGCGACGTTGGAGATGCCCACGATCACCCCGCCGGTGGACTTGACCTTGAGCTGGATGTGGTACTCACCGGGCTCAGGGAGTGTGATGTCGGCGGACAACGTGTTCACGTTCTCGATCTCGAGGATGACCGTGCCGTTCTTGAGGATCCGGTAGTCCCCGAAGGCCTCGCCGGTGTACTTGGACCAGCCGAGGTGGACCACGCCCTCCTCGCCGACGGCACCGGCTTCGAGAGCCATTTCCTGTGGCGGCGGCGTCGGTTCACCGGCGACCGTCAGCTCCAGGACGCTGGTTTCGGCAGCCTTGGCGCACTCTTCGTGCGGGTAGTAGACCGCCTCGACCTTGATGCGCCACGAGCCGGGCTCGATGTAGCCGGTCCAGCTGTGCTGCCCGGGCTCGATGACGGCCCAGTAGCCGGTGCCCTCGCAGTAGCCGAAGGCGCCGCTCTTGGTCGTGCCGGAGAGCTTGTAGTAGTTGAAGCCGATCGGGCCCTTGTAGGCGGCCCAGGTCAGCGTGTACGTGCCGTTGGCGTTCTTCTTGGCGGTGATGGGGCCAAGGTTGTACGGGTTCTCCGGCCGAGGGGTCGGAGTGCTGGGCGTTGCGATCGTGGCGACAGAGCTGGCCGCCAGGACGATGTAGCCGTGCTCGGTGCACTTGACGGCGTAGACCCTGTAGTGCCACGTCTTGCCGGCAGGAGCCGCATCGGCAAAGGTCAGCTTCTCCTGGTCGCCGATGGCGGCCACGAGCGTGTCGCCCTCGCCGGTCGGCCAGCTGGGATCCTCATCGGCCGAGCGGACGACCTTGTAGTAGCAGAAGCCGTCACCCTCGAAAGCGGTCCACTCGAGGACGACCTTGGTCCCGTCGAGCTCAGCCACCAGGCCGAGCTCGACCGGGGTCGGGGCTTCGGTCGGCTCAGCCGTCGGCTTCTTGGTGGGCTCAGCGGGGGCTTCGGTAGGCTCCTCGCTGGCCTCGACGGTTGGTTCGGCGGTCGGCTCGTCGCCGACGACGATCGGGGATTCGTCGGGGACGATGATCGGCGTGATGACCGTGGCCCCGAAGGCGACGGTGCCCAGGACAACCATGGCCACGATGGCCATGGGCAGGGCGCTCGCGAGACGGCGGGGCGAGCGGATCTTCATCGGCTTGAGCGGCTGCACGAAGTCGTCTTCAACGCGGCCCAGATCCGGTTTCTGTTGCTCCATCTTGATCGCTCCTAGCCTTTGGACAGGTCCACCCCGGCCGGATTCCGGCCACCTGTAGACAGAACGAGCCACAGCAGCGGGGATTACAGGGACGGAGCGGTACAAGACGCCACCCGGCGCAGGTACTTTCGCTCTAGTCGCTGGTGGGCACCGTGAACGTCAGAACCGTGGTCTGGGCGAAGGCGTAGGCGGAGTCGTAGGGGTAGCCGATGGCCTGGATGCGGAGATCCAGCTCTGCCCCGGGGGCGAACCCCTCGGCGCCGACTTCGATCGTGACGGAGGTCTGGCCCACGCCGGGCGCGGCCAGGTAGCTGGCCCCGGTCAGGTAGGACGGGTTGGAGCCCGCAGGCCCGTAGACCAGCTTGTAGTAGCTGTAGGCCCATTCGCCCGAGTAGCCGGTCCAGCTGAACGTCACCCGCCCAAGGACGCTGAGGTCGGCGCTGAGGCCTCCCAGCGCCACCGTCGGCGGCAGGGTCTTCAAACGGACGACGTTCGTCTGGGCGCGGATGACCGTGCCGTTCGTCTCGTCGACTACCTGGACCCGGACCGAGTAGTCACCGATCGGGACCTCCTGGGTCCAGGTGCGCTCGTAGCGGCTCTCGAGGCAGGCCCAGTAGGGCGAGCCGGGGAAGGCCGGGATCGCGTCCCAGGCCTCGTAGACCAGCTTGTAGTAGGTCTTGCCTTCGGTCCAGGAGCCCGTGTACTTGGCCCAGTTGAACTTGTACTCGCCCGTCTCGGCCAGGTAGACGATGCCCAGGTTGCCCAGGTTCGTGGGCCCTGCCGGCGTCGGCTTGGGCGTCGGCTTAGGCGTCGGCTTGGGCGTCGGCTTGGGCGTCGGCTTGGGCGTCGGGGTCGGCTGCTGCGGAAGCTCGGTCGGCAGCGGAGCTTCCGTGGGCGTGACGAGCGGAGTGGGCGTCATGAGAGCAGCCAGCTCACCCAGGTCGAGCCCGGCCAGGTGATCCAGCTCCGCGTTCCTGATGAGCCAGGCATCGGCCAGGGTATCGGCCGTGATAGGCGCCAGGGCCGTGTCCCCTTCCAGGGCGTCCGAGCCGCTGAGGCGAAACGTCGCGCTCTGGCCCTGATCGAGGGAGTCGCTCAGATTCGGGCCGGAGAGCGACAGATCGTCGAGCAGTGCCAGGCCGCGGACTTCCTCGCCGTCAGACCCCCACCGATGGCGGTCTATGTCGAAGGCCGTACCCCTGGCGGTCCACTCCACGTCGGCCGTCACGACCGTGTAGCTGCCACCCTCCTCCACCGAGACGCGATGGTAGGCTCGCCCATCCAACTGGCTGAGGAGGACATGGTTCGGATCGAGCCCGTCAAGCTGCATCTCCGAGCCAGCGGCAAGGCGAACGAAGCTCTTGTCCACCGCGATCGTGGCCTGGCCTGCCGCCCCGACCTCGATCAGGTCCCCGGACTTGAGCTCCGCGCCCACCGCCAGTGGAGTGGTAACCCCGCCGCGGGTGAGCGTGGCATCCACGGCCACCTGGGCCGTGGCAGTCGGCGCGTCGGGGAAGAGCGAAACCGTTCCGTACATGAGGCTGGCGATCGCCAGAGAGGCTGCCAGCCCAACCGCCACCCAGCGGGCGGGCATGACGCGGACCGGCATGTGCCAGCGGACGGCAGGTCGCAGAGCGGCAGCGTGGCTGGTCTCCCGGGCCGTGTCGGCCTCGCCCGCGAACGGCTCCCAGCGCCTGCCGGCCTCCCAGCGCCTGCCGGCCTCCGGTCCAGCGTCCCGCCTGTCGGCCTGGAGCCTCAGGATGTCATCGTCTGCAACCCATTCGCGCCGCGTGCCCCATTGCGGGTGGCCGGCCGCGCGCCGCTCCGGTCCGACCCAGCCCATGGGCCGAGTCGGCGGGACGGGGGCCAGGCCGTCGACAGTGCGGAGCGCCGGCATCTGCCGCAGCAGCGAAGCCCGCAGCTCGGCCGCGTACTTGAGGTCCGGGATCTCACGACGGGTCGTCGCGGCGCGGGCGATCCGCCCGGCCTCGATCAGCTCGGCGGCCAGGCCGTCGAGCTGCTCGCTCTCGGTCCCGGGGTCACGCCACATCGATCGACTCCCTGGCGACCGCGGCGCGCAGCGCGCGCAGCGCGCGGTGCTGCCGCACGGCCAGAGTCTCGCGAGAGCAGCCCAGGACCGCGCACAACTCGGTCGTGTCGAGATCGTCGTAGAAGCGCATCACCAGCAACTCTCGCTGGCCGACCGGCAGGCTCATCAGGGCGCGGCGCAACTGATCGCGATCGAGCGCCGCGGCCAGCGCGTCCAGCGCCATGTCGCCCGGCTCCTCGTCCTCCGACACCTGGGCCAGCGAGACGTGGCGCCTGTCACGGCGGGTGTGGTCCACGACGGCGTTCGAGGCAACGCGATACAGCCAACCACCGAACGACTCGTTGCGGAAGTCGGCGCGCCGCACGTTCTCGAGTGCACGCTGGAAGGTCATCGAAGTGAGGTCCTCGGCAACGGAGCGGTCCTGCACCCGGCGGAAGATGAAGCCGTAGATGCGAGACAGGTAGAAGTCATATAGCTCGCCAAACGCCGCGCAGTCTTCGCGCGCGCGGACCACGAGTTCTCGCTCGCGGTCGGCGTCCATTCGAGAGGCTCCGTTGTCAGCCATAGGGCAACGAACGGTACCGAGCCTCTCTTCGATCGGCAATCCGCCACCTGTACCGGAAAGTACCCCCAGACGCCGTGCCGGCGCCGGCGGGCGGCCTCGTCGCGATCGGCGAGAGGGGCCGTCTGCGTCGTCCGGGTGGGAGTCTGCGCCTGGCTTTCCATGTCGCTCGGCTCAAGTTCGAGTCCGGTGCGGATCATCTGAGATCAGTCCTTGAGAGAGGGGGCTCCGGCTCTCACCGGAGCCCGCTCACTCCCTGTCCCGGCTTTCGCCGGAACCCTTCGCACTCCCGGCGCCGTCAGCCGATCGTGCGGATTACTGCTACTCGGTGGCGGCCGGGATGGTCACCTTGACGATGTTGGACCGGCCGAGAACGATGCCGCCGTAGCAAGCCTCGCTCCAGTTCATGGCCAGCACCCTGTAGTAGTAGGTGTGCCCGGCCCGAACCTTGGTGTCGGTCCATGTCAGCTTGTTGATGTCGCCAAGCTCTTCGAGGATCTGGACGTTGGGATCGCCGCTGTTGACCGGACCATCCAGCTTGGAGTTGGTCTCGGAACGGATGACGATGTAGCCCTCGAACATGTCGCAGGCGTACTTGGTCCAGCTGAGCTTGACCTTGTAGCCGGAGCCCACGACCACCATGGCCACGCCATCACCCATCGCCGTGGGGGCGATGACCTTGGCGGAGAGGCTCATGTTGCAGTTCGGGACCGGCTTGGGGGTCGGCCTGGGAACGGCGATCGTGGCCACGTTGGAGACGGCGACGGGGACGTAGCCGTCCTCACCGCAGGTGACCGCGAAGACCTGGTAGTACCAGGTGGCGCCCGTCGGCGGGGCATCGGTGAAGGTCAGCTTCTCCGGGTCGCCGATGGCGGCCACGAGCTTGTCGCCCTCGCCGAGCGGCCAGCTGGCCTCGGCATCCGAGGAGCGGACGACCTTGTAGTAGAAGAAGTCCGGCCCTTCATAGGCGGTCCAGGTCAGGACGACCTTGGTGCCGCTGAGGGCGGCCGTGAGCTCGAGGTCTACGACAACGGGCTCGGTGGGCTCGGCCGTCGGCACGGGAGTCGGCACAGGGGTCGGCTCGACGGTGGGCTCGACGGTGGGCTCGACGGTGGGCTCAGGAGTCGGCTCGTCGCCGACGACGATCGGCGACTCGTCGGGAACGATGATCGGCGCAATGGCACCGGCCCCGAACGCGACGGCACCGACCAGGAGGATGGCCCCAATGGCCATCGGAAGGGACGCCGCCAGCCGGCGAGGCGAGCGGGTCTTCATCGGTGTGAGCGGCTGCATGAAGTCGTCTTCGACTCTGCCGCCCTCTGGTCTCTGCTGCTCCATGCTTTTCACTCTCCACTCAATTGAGTTGAATGAGTCCGCGCGGCGGGTACGCGCCGCTCCTCAACAGAACGCAGGAGATCGGCCGGGATTACACGAAACGCGCCAGAATGTGCCGAGACGGCCTGGCATTCCGGCCGACCACCGCACCAGAGGGTAATCGATGACCGCTCGGCGAATCGGACGGATTGGCCTCCTGCGAGGGGTCTGGCTGGCATTCGTGGTGGCCGTGAGCACCGCCTGTGGCAGCTCGGAGCCGCCGACGGCCGAACCGACGGCCGAACCGACGGCCACGACAGCAGCGCCTTCGGCCTCGGCTGGAGCCTCGACCTCGTCGTCGCCCGAGGCCTCGACTGCCCCCAGCCCGAGCCCCACCCAGGGCCTCGGCCTGCCCCACGTCGACGCCGCCCTGGAGGACCTCCTGCCGAACATGGTCGGCGGGATCCCGCTGCAGAGGTTCAGCGTGCCGCTCTCGTCCTACATCGCCTCGTCCACGGGCGGCGACAAGGACCTTCTGGGCCCCTGGGTCATCCACTTCGGCAAGACCGCGGACGAGATCGATCTGGCGGTGGCCACGGACCTGACGGAGCAGATCGACTTCTTCGTCCAGGCCATCCAGGTGCCGGACGCGAAGCCGGCCGATCTGACGGGTGAGTTCGCCCGTCAAGCCCGCCAGGCAGGCTGGCCGGTCACCGGGCGCACGGTGGTGGGCCGCATCGTGCTCGAGATAACCGATCCGGCTGCGGAGGCCGCCGGCAGGCTGGCCACGGGCTATGTCCTGGCCACGGGCGACGTGATGTTCATCGTCGTCACCGACGACGTGTCGCTCCTGGTGGAGTGCCTTATCAAGCTGCCGGAATAGGCGCGAGGAGAGCGAGATGTGCCGACAGCCCAACCGCCCGGTTCGCGAGGCCTGGATCGTCGACGCTTGCCGGACCCCCTTCGGGCGGTATGGCGGAGCCCTGGCCGCGGTGCGGCCGGACGACCTGGCTGCGACCATCATCCGGGCCCTGATGGCGAGGGCGGGCATCGACCCGGCTGCCATCGACGACGTGATCATGGGCTGCTCCAACCAGGCCGGGGAGGACAACCGCAATGTCGCCCGGATGGCCCTGCTGCTGGCCGGCCTGCCGGTGGACGTCGCTGGGCAGACGGTGAACAGGCTGTGCGGCAGCGGGCTTCAGGCCGTCAACTCGGCGGGCCATGCCATCGCCGCGGGGGACGGCGAAGTCTTTGTCGCCGGGGGAGTGGAGTCCATGAGCCGGGCGCCGCTGGTCATGCTGAAGCCCGACCAGGCCTTCCCGCGGGGGGCGCGCGAGCTGGCCGACACCACCCTCGGCTGGCGGTTCGTCAACCCGGCTCTGGCGGCCATGCATCCCCCCTGCTCGATGGGCGAGACCGGCGAGAACGTTGCCGAACGGCTGGGCGTGAGCCGCGAAGACCAGGACGCCTTCGCCCTGGCGAGCCAGCGGAAGGCGGCCGCGGCCTGGGACGAAGGTCGCTACGCGGCCGAGATCGTGCCCGTCACAGTGCCGCAGAAGAAGGGCGAGCCGGTGGTTGTGGACCGCGACGAGCACCTGAGGCCGGACTCCACGCCCGAGGGGCTGGCCGGGCTGCGACCGGTCTTCCGCGAGGGCGGGACGGTTACGGCCGGCAACTCCAGCGGCGTCAACGACGGGGCCGCGGCGGCGCTGGTAGTCGAGGCAGAGCGGGCGCGTTCGCTGGGCCTGCGGCCGATGGTCCGGATCGTGGCCACGGCCGTGGCCGGAGTGGATCCGGCAGTGATGGGCATGGGCCCCGTGCCGGCGGTGCGCAAGGTCCTGGCCCGGGCCGGGCTGGAAGTAGCCGACCTGGACCGGGTGGAACTCAATGAGGCGTTCGCCAGCCAGGCCGTGGCCTGCATCCGCGAGCTGCATCTGGACCCCGACACGGTGAACCTCGACGGCGGCGCGATCGCCATCGGCCATCCGCTGGGCGCCAGCGGCGGGCGGCTCGTCGCCACCCTGGTCCACGGTCTGCGCCGCGACGGCGGCCGCTACGGCCTGGCGGCGATGTGCGTCGGCGTGGGGCAGGGCATCGCCACGATCGTGGAACGGATCGACGGGTAGCGGTCGTGGCAGGCAGGAAGCGGACCAGCACAGCGCCTGAGGCGGCCCCAGCCGGCCCGGACCCGGCCGAGCGCTCCATCGAGCCCGCCGTCGCCATCGAGACGCGCGAGCTGCGCAAGCAGTTCGGGCGTGTGGTCGCCCTGGCGGACCTGACGATGACCGTCCGCCGCGGCGAGGTCTTCGGCTTCCTGGGCCCGAACGGAGCCGGCAAGACGACGGCCGTCAAGCTGCTGCTGGGGCTGGCCAAGCCCACGGCCGGCGGCGGGACTGTGCTGGGGGCGTCCCTGGGCGACGTGCGGGCCAGGACCCGGATCGGCTACCTGCCCGAGCTGTTCCGGTATCAGGGCTGGATGACCGCCCGCGAGGTTCTGGCCCTCCACTGCGAGCTGGCCGGCCTGCCGCGCTCGAGCTGGGCCAAGGAGATCGATGAGGCGCTGGCCCTGGTGGGCCTCGTGGAGCGGGCCGACACGAAGGTGCAGGGGTTCTCGAAGGGGATGCAGCAGCGGCTCGGGCTGGGCGTGGCGCTGCTGGGCGAGCCGGAGCTCGTCGTGCTCGACGAGCCGACCTCGGCCCTGGATCCCGTCGGCCGCCAGGAAGTCCGCGAGATCATCGGTTCGCTTCGGGCCCGGGGTTCTACAGTCTTCCTGAACTCGCACCTGCTGACCGAAGTCGAGCGAGTCTGCGACCGGGTGGCGATCATCGATCGGGGGCGCGTCCTGACAGAGTTGAGCGTGGCCGAGCTGCTGCGCGAGAACGGCGTTCGGATCCGAGTCTCCGGCCTGGCCGCGCCGGTGCGCATCGCCGGCCGGTTCGGCCGGGCCCGCCTCGACGGGGAGTGGCTGGCCGTGGACGCGGTCGAGGATGCGCGTGTGCCCGCGCTCGTGGCTGAGCTGGTAGAAGCCGGCGGGGCCGTCCATGCGGTCGTCCCCAGGCGCGATTCGCTGGAGGACCGCTTCCTGTCGCTGCTCGGCGCCGACCCGGGCAGCTCGTCGGCGGTGGACCGATGATCTCCGCCCGATCGGTCGGGATCATCGCTCGCCTGACCCTGGCCGAAGCCGTCCGAAGGCGCCTGCTGTGGGCCCTCGTCGGCCTGACTCTGCTCATTGTCGCCCTGACCTGGTGGGGCTTCTCGCGGATCACCGAAGCCAGCCCCATCACCGGCCCGATGGAAATGCTGGCCGTCTCGCAGATCCTGGTGATGCTGGCGTTCATGTTCAGCTTCGTGCTGGCCATGACCGCCGTCTTCGCCGCGTCGCCGGCCATCGGGCCCGAGATCGAGAGCGGGCTGCTGCTGGCGGTGCTGGCCCGTCCGATCCGGCGGGGCGAGGTGCTGCTCGGGCGCTGGCTCGGGCTGGCGGTGATCCTGGTCGCGTACGCCCTCGTCGCCGGCTACCTGGAGCTGGGCGCCGTCTGGCTGGCCACCGGCTACCTGCCCAGCGACCCTCTCTGGGCGCCACCGTACCTGGCCGCCGAATCCCTGATGCTGCTGACCCTGG
This sequence comes from Chloroflexota bacterium, assembly GCA_034430475.1. GTDB lineage: Bacteria > Chloroflexota > Limnocylindria > Limnocylindrales > CSP1-4 > Fen-1039. The sequence goes on from DAOUEA010000064.1 coordinate 12,197, forward strand.
CCTTGACCCTGAGCACCCGAATCGTGTCGGTCGCCGGTGGCGCGATCGCGGTCGTCGGCTACGGCCTGGTCTGGATGGCCGGCATTCTCGGCGGTGCCGGCGAGGCGCTCAACAACGACATGCTGCGATGGGCCGGGACCATCGCCCGGCTGATCCTGCCAAGCGACGTCCTGTGGCGCGGGGTCGCGTGGGCGCTGACACCGAGCCCGGACGTCCTGGAGAGCACCGTCGCGAATCCGGCTCTGTATCAGTTCAGCCCCTTCTCGGGGTCCCAGCTCAGCCCCGGATGGCTGGCCTGGTGCCTGGTCTGGGTGGCGGGAACGCTGGCCATCGGGGCCTGGCTGCTTCGCCGCCGGGAGCTGTAGCGGCGGGGCGCCCGGCCCCGATCGATCAGCTCTTGAGGTAGGCTTAGCCGGTGACGAGGAAGGGGCCCAAGCCGGCCACCGAACACAGCGACGTGGCCGCGAGCGACGCCTCGCCAGCCCGGACGCGGCCTGCGCTGCGAGTGCTGAAGAGGCGCAAGAAGCGGGTCGTGGTCGTGATGCCGGCCTACAACGCGGCCAAGACCCTGGAGCGCACCTACGACGACATCCCGCACTCGCTCGTGAACAAGATCATCCTGGTCGACGACGTCTCCAAGGACGACACGGTCGCCATCGCCCGCCATCTGGGATTGGACGTGATCATCCACCGCCAGAACCTGGGCTACGGCGGCAACCAGAAGACCTGCTACGACGCCGCCCTGGCCGCCGGCGCGGACGTAGTGGTGATGCTGCACCCCGACTACCAGTACGACGCCACGCGGATCCCGGCCCTGGTGCAGCCGATCCTGGAGGGCCAGAAGGACCTGATGCTCGGCAGCCGCTTCCTGGGTGACCCGCTGGCGGGCGGGATGCCGCGCTGGAAGTACCTCAGCAATCGTTTCCTGACCATCGTCGAGAACCTGGCTTTCGGCCTCCATCTGAGCGAGTACCACACGGGATTCCGGGCCTACAGCCGCAACCTGCTGGAGGCGATCCCCTACCGGCTCAACAGCGACGATTTCGTCTTCGACCAGGAGCTGGTCGCCCAGGCGGTCGCCTGCCGGATGCAGATCGGCGAGATCGCCGTCCCGACGCGCTACTTCAAGGAGGCCAGCTCGGTCAACTTCCGCCGCAGCGTGGTCTACGGTCTCTCGACGCTGCGAGTCGTGCTGCGCTTCATGCTGCACCGGCTTCGGTTGCGTCGCAGCCGGAAGCTTGCCAAACGCCAGACGATCAGGTGAGCCGCCTTGGCGCCGGGCTCGTCCGGGGCGGTATCGGGATCCTGGTCAGCGCGGCCTGTCTCTTGCTGGTCCTGCGGGGCGTCGACCTGTCGCGCACGGCCGAGCTGCTGGGTGGGGCCCGCCCGGCCTGGCTGGCCCTGGCCGTGGCCGGCATCATGGCCGACCTGCTCTTCCGGGCCCTGCGCTGGCAGATCCTGGTCGCGCCTATCAAGAACGTGCCGCTGCGCCGCCTGACCGGCTACATGCTGGTCGGCTACCTGGCCAACAACGTCCTGCCGGCCCGGCTCGGCGAGCTGGTGCGGAGCCACTACCTGGGCGACCGCGAGGGGATCAGCCGCAGCGCCACGCTGGGCACGGTGGTCGTGGAACGTGTGGTGGACACGGTGGTGCTGGTGGGCATCGGCGCCCTGGCGATCCTGGTCCTCAACATTCGGGGTGTCGTCGCAAGCGCCATCCTTGTGGGCCTGGCCCTGGCCGGGCTGCTGGTCGTTGCCCTGGCTGCGGCCCTGGCCGCCCACCGCCTCCCCGGATGGGATAGGGCGGCAGCCTTCCTGGGCCGGTGGCCCCGAATCCGCGGCATCGTCAGCCGGCTCCGCGGCGGCCTGCGCGTGGCTGCCCGGCCGCGGACGATGGCCATGGCGGCGATCTTGAGCGTGGCCGCCTGGAGCTGCACCGTGCTGGCCTTTCTGGCCGCGGGCCAGGCCCTGGGCATCGAGCTCACGGTGGGCGAGGGATCGCTCCTCGCCGCCGGCACGAACCTGGCCACTGCCGTGCCGTCCGGGCCGGGGTACCTGGGCACCTTCGAGTACGCCGGCCAGACCATCGCCCTCGCCTTCGGCCTGGGGGTTGCGGAGGGCCTGGCCCTGGCTGTGCTGATCCACTTCCTGACCCTGACCGTCAGCTCGCTGGGCGGCGCCGCGGCGCTGGTCCGGCTGGGCTGGACGCGCCGCGCGGCACAGCCAGGGCGGCCGCCCGCCGGAGATCCAGGCTGACGCCCGCAGCCCGCAGCCCCGAAGGAGACGGCCAGGATGACGTCGCAGGCGCGGCACGGTATGGTGACCGCGATGACGACAGATGATCGCCCGCCCGCCCCCGACGCCGGCTGGGTCGAGGATGCGGCCAGCCAGCTGGCCGGCCTTGGCTTCGAGCTGCAGGAGCCGGAGCGGCGCGGCGAAGGAGCGTGCTGCCTGTACGTGGCCCTGCGCGCCCGGCCAACGCTGCGGCACTTCGACCCGGAGGAGGTCACCTACTGGGTGACAGAAGGCGGCCGGGGCCGGCCGGCATCGCTCGACCGCAAGACGCGCTTCCCGTTCGAGTCGGACTACGCCTGGGGCCGCATCACCGTCCTCGACAGGCTGGGCGTAGGCAACGGCTTCGTCAGCTTCGGCGGTAAGGCACGGGCGAGGATGGCATCCGACGGCACGGTCTATGCCTCCTTCGACTCGACGGCCCCGATCCTGCGGATCAGCGGCCACAGCCAGGGCATCGACCCGCTGGCCGCGGAAGCGGGAGCCTTCTTCGGCCGCATCAAGATCCCGATCGATTTCGTGCCGGGCGCCGAGGCATGGATCGCCGCGGCCACGCCCATGGCCCTGTACAGCACCTTCGTCCAGATGGTCAACGAGCGCCTGCGAGGCGCCCGCGGCCTGCGCGAGGCCAATCGCTGGCTGGCCGTGTGGAGCGGGCGCGAGGCCCAACGCCTCCAGGCAACGGCCGCCGCCGACTGGGCCGCCGCCGCGGAGTTGCGCAAGCGCCTGGCCGCCGGCTGAGCGGCCGCGACCCCCGCCAGATAGAGGCGGCGGCGCCCTTTCGGGCGCCGCCGCTCAACGCTTCCGCGATGGACCGGCCCGACCCGGCCAAGACTCAGGCCGAGGCCGACGGCGAGGAACTGGCGCTCGCCGACGCCGACGGGCTGGGGCTCGGGTTGAGCACTTCCTCGATCAAGGCCTCCACGTCCGACAGCGAGTACGAGGCCGCGATCTTGCCGTTCACGATGATCATCGGCGTGCCGGTTACGCCCTCCGGGATCTGGTCCTGGGCCGCCTGGATCTCGCTGTCGTGCTGCCCGCTGTCGACGCACTGGTCGAACGTGGCGGTGTCCAGGCCCGCCTGAGCGCCCATCGCCTTGAGGCGGCCCTCGGTGAACGAGCCCACGTTCTCGCCGAACTGATTGGCATACAGCCAGTCGTGGAACCGCCACCACTTGCCCTGGTCGGCAGCGCAACGGGCCGCGTTCGAGGCGTCGAGGCTCTCGGTGGTGCCCCCGGTGTAGTGGTCGACGACGATGAAGTCGTGGAAGACGATCTTGGCCTTGCCCGTCCTGACGTACTCGTCCACGAGCTTGGGCTCGATCTCCAGGGCGAAGCGCTGGCAGTTGGGGCACTGGAAGTCGGAATAGAGGTCGAGCGTTATGGGCGCGTCCGGGTTGCCGAGAGTCGAGCCGCTGGAGGGGATGTCCGAGGGCGTCAGGATGCGGGGAGCTATCGGGCTGGCCAGCTTGTCGGCCGATGGCTGCTGCGTCAGCATCCAGGCGCCCCCGATGACCACGACCCCGACTACGACCGCGGCGATCGTCCACAGCAGGAGGCCGCCCAGATCGCCGCCGACGCTGCCGCCGCGCGTGCCGGCTCGGGCGAATTGACGGTTCGCCTCTCGGTTGGCCAGCCGCTGCTGGCGGGCCGAGCGACGGCTGGAGGCCGGGAGGCGCTTGGACTTGTTCGACATCTGTGACTCTCTCTCGGTCGGCTGGTTGGGGTTGGTGTCAGTCTGCTTCCAGAGCGTCTTCGACCAGTTCCGCCCCTGGTTTGGGCGTTCTCAGGTAGACCCAGAAGGCGATCATGAAGCGCAGGACGAGCGAGATTCCGTAGGCCTCGCACCAGACGCAGACCGCCTTGACCAGGAAGATCTGTGCGTACTGGAACCAGCCCTCGAAGATGACGCCGACCAGTGACAGGCCGTAGTGGGCCAGCAGGACGTTGTAGGTGTTGGTGCGCCACCACCAGATCGCCAGGCAGAAGAGGGTGATCGAAAGGAAGACGCCGTACACGGCAACGGGGACACCGAAGAACGGCCGCGAGTACTCGCTGCTGGCGACCGTCTCGCAGCCATGGACACCCACCTCGCCTACGGTGCAGACGGGGGTGCCGCCGGCCAGCTCGGTGATCGCCAGATAGGAGGCAATGGCCAGGCCGACGAGGTCCAGGAAGGCCAGGACCAGGCCGGGGTGAATGCCCCGCAGGCTACGCCAGACGCTGCCCGGTCCCAGGGTTGGCTGCATTGTCGTGTCGGTCATCTCCTGCCCTCGGACGTGAAGACACGGGCCCAAGCCCGTGGACGCCGGTATGGTACTCGAATAGCCGGTGTCGCTCGCCGGTGCGGCCGGTCATCACCGGCTGGCGAGATGCTCCTCCAGCTCCTGAGCGGTGGCCATGCCTTCGCGAGCCCCCGCGCGGGTAGTGGCCAGGGCCCCGGCGACGAGTGCCCGGTCCACCGCCTCCGCCAGAGAGCGGCCCTCGGCGATGGCCGCCGCCAGTGCCCCGTTGAAGGCGTCGCCGGCGCCCGTGCTGTCGATCGTGGCCACCATCTCGGCCGGGGCCTCCCAGACGCGGATCGCCGCTGGGCCGGCGGGCGTCGGCGCAGCAGGGGCTGGCGAAGCCAGTGCCGGGGCAGCCGGTGTCGGGCTGGCGGGCGGCTGCGCGGCAGCGGGCGGCTGCGCGGCACCGGCAGCAGCCTCGGCCGCGGCCTCCGCGGCCTCCGTGGCTGCCGCTCCGTCGAGCCCGGACCCCTCGCGCTCCAGAACAACTACTCCTGACGCGCCCAGGGTGACGATGACGGCCTTGCGCACTCCCGGGCCGCCGGCGCCGTCCTCGATCAGTGGTCGGGCACGGCCCGCCACTTCCCGGGCGTCGTCGGTTCGGCTGCCCGCCCGATGGCTCTGGGTGGAGAGCAGCGTCGCCAGCTCGTTGCGATTGGGCGTGATGATGTCCGCCAGAGAGAGGAGCGCCCGATCTATCCCTATGGCCGGGGCGGGATTGAGGATGGTCGTCGCGCCCGCGGCGTGAGCGCAGACCAATGCCTCGCGGACGACGTGGAGCGGCACCTCGTTGCAGACCAGGACGACGTCGCCGGCCAGGCGGCCCAGCCGGCCCAGGCAATCGCGGGCGTAGCCCTCCTCGATCGCCCCGTTGGCCCCGGGCACGACAGCGATCTCGTTCTCGCCCGCGGCGTCCACCAGGATCAGGGCCATGCCGGTGGGCTGGCCGGGGAGCGAGGCCACCATGGAGACGTCCACCCGTTCGGAGGCCAGCGCCCGCCGGGCCTCACCCTCGAATGAGTCGTCTCCCAGTGCCCCGATGAACAGCGTGGGGCGGCGCAGCCGGGCGGCAGCCACGGCTTGATTGCCCCCCTTGCCGCCGTGATGACGCTCGTAGCTGCCGCCGGTGACGGTCTCGCCGGGATGCGGCAGGGCCGGCACGCGGGCCACGAGGTCGATGTTTACCGAGCCGACCACGATCACGCGGCCGCTCATCTTCGTGCCTCCGATCGCTTCGGAGCGGCGACGTCCTGCGCCGCGCCTTTTCCCTGCTGATTGTGCGGCAAGCGCGACTCAGTGGCACGGCCGGACGGGCAACGCCGGCGCGAAGGCGCCGGACGATCTCATACCGAAGGGAAGTGGCGGGCTCGACCGGATTCGAACCGGCGATCTCCAGCGTGACAGGCTGGCATGTTAGGCCGCTACACCACGAGCCCGTGCCGACGGCGAAGGATAGCAGGTGGACGCCGGAAATGCCCGCGCCCGCGCCGGCTCTCGGCGGCTCCGCTGGCTCGCGGACCTATACTCCATAGATGAGCAGCGACGGCCGTGGCGGCGGCCTCGTCGATCTCCGCAGCGACACTGTCACACACCCCACGCCGGCCATGCGCAAGGCCATGGCCGAAGCCGAGCTGGGCGACGACGTCTTCGGCGACGACCCGACGGTCAACCGCCTGGAGGAGCGCACCGCCGAGCTGCTGGGCAAGGAGGCCGGCCTGTTCGTCGCCTCGGGCACGATGGGCAACCTGGTGGCCCAGCTCGGCCACCTCGGCCGGGGCCAGGAGACGATTGCCGGAGCCAGCACCCACATCGTCGCTGACGAGCAGGCAGGCCATGCCGTCGTCGCCGGTACCTCGGTCCGCCAGATGCCGGAGCGCCCGGACGGGACCTGGGATCTCGAGGCGCTGAAGGAAGCCTTCCGCGACCCCGACGACATGCACGAGCCGATCACCGGCCTGGTGGCGCTGGAGAACACCCACGCCCACACCATGGGCCGGCCGCTCAGCCTGGAGTACTCGGCGGCAGTGGCGGCCGTCGCCCACGACCACGGCGTTCCGCTGCACGTCGACGGGGCCCGCCTCTTCAACGCCACCACGGTCCTGGGGCTGCAGCCGAGAGATCTGGCCGAGCCGGCCGACTCGGTCACCGTCTGCCTGTCGAAGGGCCTGGCTTGCCCGATCGGCTCGGTGGTGGTCGGCAGTCGCGACTTCGTCGCCCGGGCCCGCCGCGGCCGCAAGCTCGTCGGCGGCGGGATGCGCCAGGTGGGCGTGATCGCGGCGGCGGGACTGGTGGCCCTCGCCGACGGCCCCGAGGGCACGATCGAGCGCCTGGCCGAGGACCATGCCAACGCCCGCCGCCTGGCCGAGGGCCTGGCTCAGCTGCCGGGAGTCGAGTCCGCCGGCGGCCTGGCCCAGCCCGAGCCCGGTCCTCTCGACCCGGCTCGCGTCCTGACCAACTTCGTCGTCTTCCGCGTGGTCGGCGGGCCTCCCGCGCGGGCAGCCTTCCTGGAAGCCCTGCGCGCTCGCGGCATCCTCATGGTGGAGTACCCTCACGGAACGATCCGCGCCGTGACCCACTACGGCGTCACCGAATCGGACATCGAGCGCGTCCTGGCGGCTTGCACGGCAACCCTCCGAGAAACCCCGATGCCCGCCTCAACGATGGAGCGCTAGATGGCACAGTACGAACTCCCGCGGCCCGTCACCGCGGAGCCCGGGCCAGCGGATGCCCGGTTCTGGGATATCGTCGAGGCCGATTTCCGGCGGCGCATCGACCGCAGCCCGATCATGGCCTCGTACCTGGGCCTGCACCACAACGACGACAAGCTGGACGACGCCAGCCGGGACCGGGTCGAGCAGGATATCGCCGACGCCCATCGCCTCGAGCGCGACCTGCAGGCCGTCGAGGCCAGGGGCCTTTCGTGGCAGGTCCAGGTCGAGCGCGAACTGGCCCTGCACAACGTCCGGCGCGAGTTGTTCGACCTGGAGGCCCATCGCGTCTGGGAGCGTCGATCTACGGCCATCGACGGCGTGGGCGATTCGCTGTTCGCCGTCTTCGCTCGGGACTTCGCGCCGCTCGCCGAGCGCCTCGTCTCCCTGACCGGCCGCCTGGAGCGCGTGCCCGCATTCCTGAAGCAGCACAAGACCCGGGCTACGGCGCCCCAGGTCCGGCTGTGGCAGGAGCTCGAGATCGAGTCCGGCGGAGACCTGCCGGCCTTCTTCGGGGAGGTCCAGGCCGCGGGCCGCGGCGTCCTGGACGAGAAGCAGCAGGCCCGCCTCGACAAGGCTGCCAAGAAGGCCGCGGCCGCGGTGACGGCTCACGTCAAGTGGCTCGAGGCCGGCATGGACAAGGCGGTGGAGCCGTGGGCCATCGGCTCGGACATGCTCGACCAGCTCATCGGCCTGCGCGCCTTCGACGGCCTGGACGCCGACCAGATCCTGGAGATCGGGCAGCAGCAGCTGACCCAGAACAAGGCCGCCCGAGTGGAGGACGCCCGTCAGATCGACTCCTCGGCCTCCGAGCGGGAGGTCGTCGATCGAGTCAAGTCCAACCACCCGGCCGACTTCGAGGCGGCGCTGGCGGCCTACAAGGACGCGATGATGCGGGCCCGAGCTCACATCATCGATCGCGACCTCGCCTCCATCCCCGCCGACGAGACGATCTCGGTCATCCCGACCCCCGAGTACCTGCGGACCGTCATCCCCTTCGCCGCCTACTTCGAGCCGGCGAAGTTCGACGTCAAGCCTCTGGGCATCTACATCGTCACCCCCTCGGTGCGTGGCGACCCCAATGCCATGAGGGAGCACAACTACGCCTCGATCAGCAATACCAGCGTCCACGAGGCCTATCCGGGCCACCACCTTCAGCTCTCGGTGGCCATGCGCCACCCATCGCTGGTTCGCCTGCTGACCGACGCCCCGGAGTTCGTCGAGGGCTGGGGCATGTACAGCGAGCAGATGATGCGCGAGCAGGGCTTCGACGCCGGGCCGGAGTTCCTGCTGGCGATGCACACCGACGCCATCTGGCGAGCCTGCCGGATCCTGCTGGACATCCGGATGCACCGGGGCGAGCTGACGGTGGACGAGGCGACCGACTTCCTGGTCGAGCACACCGCCTTCGAGCGGGCCAACGCCCAGGCCGAGGTCTTCCGCTACACGTACACGCCTACCTACCAGCTCAGCTACCTGCTGGGCAAGGTGCTTCTGCTCCAGCTTCGGGCCGACGAGCAGCAGCGTCTGGGCGACGGGTTCAGCCTCAAGGGCTTCCACGACGCCCTGCTCGACAACGGCAGCCTGCCGATCAGCTTCCAGCGCCGGCTGCTGGCTGCCCGGTCCTAGCCGCGACGCCGAACGTATCTCGGCTACCATTCGGAGTCTGCGCGTCGCCATGAAGCGCAGACGACAGAGATTCAACCCTGGAGACCGCTTGATGATCCTCGCCTCGATCTCCTCGCCGTCGCGCCGTCTGGCGAGCGCAGCCGCCGTGGCCCTCCTCGTCGCGGCCTGCGCCGTGCCCACGAACGAGCCCACGCCCTCGGCCACGCCGGCGCCCACGGTCCCGCCCAGCGCCCCGCCCTACAGCCTGGCCCCCAGCCCCTCGAACTGCCCGGCTCACACGCCCTTCCCGCTCCCCAGGGGCGCCACCGCCACCATCACCATGACCACCAACTATGGCGTGATCGTGATCCAGATGGATGCGACGCTGGGGCCCAACGCGGCGGGCGCATTCGCTGCCCTGACCCGCTGCGGCTACTACAACAACGTCCTGTTCCACCGCATCGTGCCCGGGTTCGTGATCCAGGCGGGGGACGGCGAGTACGCCCGGCTGCCCAACCTGACGCCGGCGAAGATGGGCCTGGGGGGCCCCGACTGGAATGTCGATGACGACACCGTGACGAGGGCTTACACCCGGGGCATGGTCGCCCTGGCTCGCACCTCGGCTCCCAACTCGGGCAGCTCCCAGTTCTTCATCATCCTGGACGATGAGGCCCAGGCCAGCCTGGGCAGTGAGAACACCAACAACTACGCCCAGATCGGCTACGTCATGTCCGGCATGGATGTCGTCGACCGCATCGCCCAGATCCCCACCGGCGGCGACAACGACGACATGGCGCTCCAGCCAGCCGTGATCCTCACCACCACCTACACCGTTCCGTAGACGGAGGCAGTCATGCCAACGGCGACGATCGAGACCGATAAGGGAACCATCGAGATCGAGATCCACGACAAGGGTGCGCCCAGGGCGGCCGCCAACTTCGTGGAGCTGGCGAACAAGGGCTTCTACGACGGCGTGATCTTCCACCGCATCGTGCCCGGCTTCGTCATCCAGGGCGGCGACGGGCAGTACGGCCAGATCGACAAGCTCGACCGTTCGCGCGTTGGCACCGGCGGCCCCGGCTACAAGTACGAAGATGAGCCGTTCAGCGGCGACTACGTTCGGGGCGCCGTGGCCATGGCCAACGCCGGCCCGAACACCAACGGCAGCCAGTTCTTCATCTGCCTGGAGGACCTCTCCGGGCGTCTGCCCAAGCAGTACACCCTCTTCGGGCAGGTGACGAAGGGCATGGAGGTGGTGGACGAGATCGCCGCCCTGAAGTGCGACGGGCGCGACCTCCCACACGAGCCGGTGGCGATGCGCTCGGTGAAGATGTCGGCCTGACGGGGCCGACCGGGCCATCCGACAGGTTGGCGGGGGCCGGCTGGCAGAGTGGAGAGTGCCGCCTCACCCGGGCCGTTCCGCCCTTCGCAACAGATACGTAACTCGACGCTCACAAAGTTGCGGGATTTTAACCCAATTGCCCGCCAAAACCCTTGGAATGAAGGCTAGATGGGCGCTAGACTTTAGAAGCTGCCAGTCAGCCTGCTGCCCCAGTTACAGGGACATGGGTAGGTCGGGTCAGGGTAGTCGGTGCAGCCGACGTGATAGATGGCCCTGTAGCGCGGCAGAAGACGGTTCGTCTCGTACGGACTCAACCTTCACCGGGACAGCAAACGAAGCGGCTCCCTCGGGAGCCGCTTCGGATTCTCCGGCCATGGCGCCCGGGGCGGCCTCTATCATCCCTCCATGACATCGCCGGGCGTATCCGGTAGCGTCCGGAGCGCGGCCTGCAGCCGAACGGCCCCGGCAGGAAGGAGGGCGGGCGGCTAGGGTTGTGATCACATGGACCGCAAGTGGCTGATCCTGACCGTCGTGTCGCTCGGCTCCCTCATGGCGACCCTCGACGCCAGCATCGTCAACATCGCCCTGCCCTCGATCCAGGGCGACTTCGGGGTGGACCTGACCACCATCGAATGGGTGGTCGTGGCTTATCTGCTGGTCATCGGCAGCCTGCTCCTGCCGTTCGGGCGCCTGGGTGAGGTCGTGACCTTCAAGCGCGTCTACCTCGTCGGCTTCGCCGTCTTCACAGCGGCCAGCGTCTGCTGCGGCGCCTCGCCCAACGAGCTGACCCTGATCGGCTTCCGGGTCGTGCAGTCGATAGGCGCGGCGATGATGATGGCCATGGGGCCGGCCATCGTGGCCAGAACCTTCCCGGCGCGAGAGCGGGGCCGCGCCCTGGGCCTCAACGGCGTCAGCGTCTCGCTCGGCCTGAGCCTGGGCCCGTCCCTGGGTGGGATCCTGACCCAGGGCGGAACCTGGCGGGCCATCTTCTTCATCAACGTCCCGATAGGCATCCTGGCCATCCTGTGGGCCTACCGCGTGCTGCCGCCCGAACGCCCCCGGGACGGCCAGTCGTTCGACCTTCGCGGCGCCGCCCTCTCCGGGATCGGGCTCTTCGCCCTGCTGCTCGCCCTGAGCGAGGGACAGGAGTGGGGCTGGACGAGCCCGGCGATCGCCGGCCTGCTGGCCGCCTTCCTGGTCCTCGGCGCCGCCTTCCTGGTGGCGGAACGCCGGTCCGTCCAGCCGATGCTCGACCTGGCGATGTTCCGGATCCGGGCCTTCTCGGCAGGCCTCGCCAGCGTGGTCATCGCCTTCGTCGGCCTGTTCACCGCGACTTTCCTGCTGCCGTTCCTGTTGCAGCAGGGCCGCGGCTTCTCGCCGATCGAGGCCGGCCTGCTGCTCACGCCGGTGCCCGTCGCGATGGCCCTTGTGGCCCCCTTCAGCGGCGCCGCCTCCGACCGCTTCGGCTCGAGGCTGCCGGCCAGCGCCGGCATGGCCGTCATGATCCTCGGCCTGGCGAGCCTTACCCAGCTGCCGCCGGACTTCAGTCTCCCGGACCTGATCTGGAGGCTCGTCTTGCTGGGCGTCGGCCAGGGCCTGTTCATGAGCCCCAACAGCAGCGCCGTGCTCGGGTCCGTGCCACGCGCCAGGGTGGGCACGGCGTCGGGCACGCTGGCTCAGATGCGCGTCAACGGGCAGGCCCTGGGCATCGCCCTCAGCGCCGCGATCGTGGCCGTCCGGCTGCCCGTCCACCTGGTTGGCGCGGGAGGGGGGCCGCCTTCGTCCGCCGCCCATAGCGCCGCCCTGGGCAGCGCTATCCAGGACGCCTTCGCGGTGGCTGCCCTGGTCACCTGCATCGGGCTGGTTACCAGCCTCGTCCGCGGCTCCGCCGGCCATCACGCCGAGCAGCTGGAGCACGTCCCGCCGTCACCGCCCGCTGGCTGAGGGCGCACGCCGCCAGCCTCGCCGGTTGATGGCCCCAGGCGCCGCTGCGCTGCTATCCTTGCCCTCCGCGCGCCTGTAGCTCAGCGGATAGAGCGTCGGCCTCCGGAGCCGAAGGTCGCAGGTTCGAATCCTGTCGGGCGCGCTCAAATGGGTAGGTGGAGCCCACCTGGGTAGGTGGCGCTCACGTCAACTTGCGTGGAGACGTGGGCTTGCCCCGATCATGTAGTTGATCAGGCCACCTTCACCTTGATGTGAAGTCCGTTCTCGAAGTGCTCGTCGGCGAGGACGAGGCCTATGAGGGTAGCTCCGCCGTTGAGCGTCCGCCAGCTTCCCGAGAGCCGCTCGACGATCTTCCAGACCAGATAGAGAGCGTTCTCCCGGACGCGAGCCCGCTTGGCGACGTTGGTCCGGAGCCGGACTCTCCGGACAACACGACTCGATCGCTTTGCTCGTTCGCAGGTGGGGCCCAGTGCTCGGCGGGGAAGTCGTACCCGGTCCCTGGACCGCCCGGAGCGTATCGAGCGCGTCCGAGGTGTTCGTCGATCTCGGCTTCGAGGGCCTGCGGAGAAGCTTGCGAGCGCCCTACCGCGCGATCGACTCGGTCGGGTGACTGCGAGCTCAGGCTCCAACCGCCTGTCGCGCTACCCTACTCGAGCGCCATGGCCTTCGCGGTCTGACAGCCATGAGAAGTTCATTCGGCCTCCCACCACCCAGTTCGCGCTGCGCTGTTAGGAAGGCCGGGTCGCGTGCGTCAATATAGCGAAGGGGTGATGGATGGCCACCTCGGACCTGGATGACTTCGACGGCTTCTACTCGCGGACCTATCCATCTGCCTACCGTTTGGCTCTGGGCATCACGGGCTCGAAGTCGGCCGCCGAAGACGCGACCCAGGACGCCTATCTGTCGGCGTATCGGCGGCGGCGCAGCTACAGGGGGGATGGCCCGGCAGAGGCCTGGCTGCGGCGGATCGTGGCCAACGCGGCGATTGATCACTGCAGGCGGCTACAACGCCACGGCAGGACTGGCGCCCCCGACGATGTCTATGCGCAACAGGACGACCGGCTGGAGTCTACCCCCCAGAGGGTAGCGCTGGCTGCCGCTATCCGCGCCTTGCCGCCCCGACAGCGAGCCGCGGTAGTCCTTCACTTCTTCCACGGCTACCCCCACGGCGCGCTCGGCGAGCTCCTCGGCATGTCAGAGGGGGCCGCCGCAATGACCTTGCATCGGGCGCTCACGTCCCTGAGAGCCTCCATGGGGAGCCAAACGACGGGCAGTTCGATCCAGGGGCAAGCGGACCAGGGAGGCCTGACATGAGCGCCAACAATGATCTCGACACGGAGATTCGCGGTCTGCTTGCGCAGCTGCTGGGCGGGCAGAGCGGCAGATACCCGCGCTGGGGAGATTCGCAGCAAGCCGCCTCGGCCACTGCGCCCGGGCATCGTATGGATATCCTTCAGCTTCGGTTCGCTCGGGTAGTCGCCGCCCTGGTTCTGGTGGTAGCGATCGCCGGGCTGCTGCTGGTCTGGCGTCCGCTCCAGGCCGGCGCTCCCGCGGGTGGCGGCGGCGTAGACGTCTGGGCAGTGACAGCCTTCGACACGAATCGGGTGGTGGCCGTTGGGGGAACGCATGACGACGAGGGGGACCTGGTCGTGGCCCGCAGCGCCGACGCCGGCAAGACGTGGGAAGTGCTACACCCCGATGCGCCTGCCCTGACGACGGTCGCCGCCGCCGGCACGCGGCTTTTCGGCGCCACGCGCTGCACGGCGCCCTACACCACCGAAGAAGCCGGTCCGACGCGCATCGGCCCAACCCCTACTTCCTGCCTGTACGTCAGCGATGACGGAGGGGGCACCTGGCGGGATCTGGGCGTGGGCCGGCTGGTGGACCCCTCATTTTCCGATGCCAGCCACGGTTGGGCCCGATCGCCGATCGACCTCGGCGACGCTCAGCTAGTCTACCAGACAGCCGATGGCGGCCAATCGTGGATGTCCTCGCTATCGCCCTGTGCGGCGCCCACGCCTCAACTCCAGCAGATCGTGGCAGCGGGTCCCGACCACGCGTACGCTCTGTGCATCGGCAACGAAGGCCCGACCTACGTGCCGAAGTACGCGTGGCAGGTTCTGGAAGTGAGGTCTGCTTCTCAGCCGGTCGTCCTGTCCAGATCGCCGGACGGTGGGCTCGCCGGAGAGCCGGCGCGATGCCTGGACATCCGGGCCAACGGCTCGGGTCTGCTATTCGCCGGCGACGCCCTCTACGTGACGGCGGACCACGGCGTGACCTGGCTCCGCGCGGTGCGCCCTACTGACACGGCCGTCCAGAGCGCCATTCTGGTGGGGTCTTCGTCGGTGGGCTTCGCGGCAGTCCGAAGCTCAGGCGCCCGGACCGGCATCGAGGGCACGACGGACGGCGGCCAATCCTGGCATCGACTCATAGCCTGGGATTTCTGGAGCGGTCAGGTTCTGCCGACGGACGCGGCAGCCGGATCTTGATCAATCCGGTGCAAGGGGCGCCATCAGCTCGCGGCATGCGCGCCCCTTGCACGGCCAGAGCTCAGCTGCGCGAGTCGACCACAGCCGCCCCGGTCATCGCGTCCACGAACACCGAGGCGGACGACCCGCCCCCCAATCGTACGAGTCGGACGAGCCACACCAGCCGCTGCGATCCCTGATCGTCGAAGCTGACGTACAGTTCGGCGTCTCGAACGATGGGCTGATCCCAGCCGAGCGCGGCTGCGGCTGCCTCTACGGCCTCAGCCTGCGCGACATTCGCTGTCGGCGGCGGGGAGTACGACCGCGACTGGTTCTGAAGCGCGAACACCTCGCCCGTCGCGGGGTTCACGGATACGGCCCGAGTGTCCGGGGCCCAAGCCCCGTTCACTCGCGTTCGCCACTCGACTACGTACTCCTTGGTGTCGCCACGGTCGATGAGAGTCACCTCAGGCGCGTTGCCGACCTCTGAGATCGCATGGTCCCGGAGATACGCCTTAGCGATAGCCAGGGCCTGGCCGGGGACGATCCCTACCGTTGCCACGGTGGGCGCATGGTCGGCGACGAATAGCGTCCTGACGCGGCCAGTCTCGGCATCCACGTTGGCGTGGATGCCCTTGCCGTCGACAGGATAGAACTTGTTGACCCCAGAGCCCTGCATGTCAGAGGCGTGCAGGTCCGCTGCATCGGGGACGAGCATGCGGACCCTTGCCACGGCCGCATCCCGTCCGATGCCAGGCTCTGGTGGTGCTGCCGGGGAAGGATTCGCGCCGGCGACTATCGCGACCCCTCCAGCAAGCGCAAACGAGGCTGCCAGAGTTGCGGCAATGACAGCGTTCCTAGTCTTCTGCATCTCGCCCTCCTACGATCCGTAGGCGGCCGGCTCGGTGTAGATGCCCGAGCCGTAGACACGCTGAGTGTCCCAGCCGTCACCCCCGAAGGGCCAGCGATAGTTGACGACGTCCTGGGCAGCCAGAGTGGCCGCCTGGCCGACCGTGTAATGCTGGTTTATGTACAGGGGGAACTGCTGTGCCCAGTACCTGTCTGCGGGCAGCAGACCGCCGACCTGCAGGTAGTCCCAGAAGGCGATCGATGAGTCGACGCCGTTGAAGCTGTAGGCGTAGGAGGCCATATTTGTTCCTTGCGCCGTTCTACATCCGGCGAAGATCATCAGGCGGATGTGGTGGATCGACGAGGGGTAGTTGGACAGACAGGTGCCGTCGGTGAGGCCGCAGTCGAAGTTGGTACGAAGAACGGTTGTGCAGCCGCCGGTGCGTCCCGGCTTGCACCAGGTTATGTAGCCTGGGGCGCCATGTCCGAAATCCACCCAGATGGCATCGCTCTGGGCGAAGTACGTCCCCATCGCCGTCCACACGTCCGTGTTGTAGGTGAGGAACTTGTTGTAGTGGCTACTAAGAGAAGTGTAGAAATTGTGGGCCGCCGGACGCGTGTCGATATCCGACCACTGCGAGCCGAAGATATCGGCGTACGGCGGGTTGTACATGTTGGCCGCAGCGTTCGGCACCTGGAACCAACCGAACAGCACACTCGAGATGACAAACGCCAGAGCCACCAGCGCGGCCCGACGCTTGCTGCTGCAGTGATTGCGGTGCATTCGCCCCCCTTTCCTGGTTAGCTGGATCCGGGCGAGAGCTGGGGAGGCTCGACTGGGATGGTCCCCGTCGACACTCGCAGGCGCGAACGCGACCTGCTCCTCAACCGGGGCTGGCTCGCTCGATGCACCCCACCTTCCCGCCAGCCGAAGTCCCGACCCACTCCGTCCCCGGTCCACTCTCACCACAGAACCGCCCATACTGCGAGATGGTTGGCGCCCGCGCAATCGGGCACCTACCGTATGCGGCGGCCCACGGGCCGTCCCACGCTACCCCGCGAAACGTTCATCACGGACCGCTCAATCTTCAGTCCGCCTCGGGCACTCGTGGGCTGGGTAGAGCGGGGACCGCGGGGCGCTATGGCCAGACTGACGCCGGAAACGCATGAACCTCGTCGGCTTCAAGGCCATCGCCGCCGGTGACCCCACTTGGCCGACGATCTCCCATTCGGTGTGCGGTCGTGACGAGGTCGACACCAGCCCGAACCGCGGAAAGCCGACCCCACAGCAGTACTGGGAGCTTCAGCCGGAATCAGCCAGCAACTACGTCTCGCCAGGCCGCCGCGGAGATCGCATGCGCGCCGGAACGGGACATTCAGGTCGCTGCGGTGCTATGTCTCCTCTCGTCCCGACTGCTACGCTGGCCGCTCTGCCAACGCCCACCAGCGGTCGGCTCCACCTACCGGAATTCGCTTCCCCGCCGGTATGGTGTCCGGGAACTCGAATCCTGTCGGGCGCGCCATTTGCTGCCCTTCGGGAGGCACGGCGCGCAGACCGTCCGCACCCGCCTCGCCGAGCTTGTCTTTCCCCGTATCCTTGCCTGAGGCCGGCTGCGTCATCGTGCGGGCAGGCCGCCGCGTTCTCCGCTCTGGAGGGAGAGATGACCGCACCCGGTCGAATCCGCGAGCGCGGCCCGCTCGCAATCCTTCTCGCAGCCATCGCCCT
>DAOUEA010000065.1:0-37485 GCA_034430475.1 Chloroflexota bacterium
CGGCCCCCGCGGAGGCCACCAACTGCCCCGCCTGCGGCGCCGCGCTGGCCGAACGCGACTCGGTTGGCGACCTGGTGATCCCCGGGGTCACGGACGTGGACCCGGCTCTCGCGGCAGCGAGCGGGGACGGAGCGCTGCAGAGGCTGAAGCGAGTCAACTCCCGCAACACCCCGCTGAACACCGTCGGGCCGGCCCTCCTCATGGACGACCCCGTGCTCATGGGAGCGGGAGCGGCGGCAGGCCTGGCCGCGATCGGGCTCGACGCGGTCACCATGGGCGGGCCTGCGGACGCCTCGAATCTCGGCCAGGCGAGCGACGCGGCGCTGGCCAAGGCCGCCGAGCTGGACTCCCGCGTGGAGGCCGAAGGCGCCGAAGAGGCGGCCGCCGAGGGCGCCGAGCCCGAGGCCGCCGAGAATCCGCTGCCGGCGCCACCCGATCCGTGGTCGGACGTGGCGCCCGCATCGATGGCCGAGCAGGTTGCCGGGACGGAATTCGATCCCTGGGCGCCGGCCGACGGGCCGTGGGCCTCCCGGTCCGATCCGTGGGCGTCTCAACCCGATCCGTGGGCCGATCCCGAACGCGATCCGTGGGCCACGGACGGTGGGCCCTGGTCGGGCGCTCCTCGCCCGGACGAGGAGGAAGGCAAGGCCGGCTAGGCGCCTTGCCGCGGCGCCCGCTGCGACAAATGCACGGCCCGCGGGATACTCCGAGAGTCCCACCACCCCCGACGAAGGGACCGCTTCTGGACCGCTTCGCCGCCAGCGACGATAGTATCGAGCTACTCGCGACGGGGAGAAGGATGCAGCGCGTCTTCGGCGCCCTGGCGGCGTTCGGGGGGTGGGTGAGTCTCCTGGCCAGCGCGGCCTCAGGCCTGCTGGCCACCGAGTCGCTGGGGCTGAGCCACACAGAGGGCTCGCTCCCTCGCTCCAGCGTCTACGGCATCCCCGAGGTGGTGGTGCTGTGGATCCTGCTCGGGGTCGCGCTGCTGGCGCTGATCCCCGTCGGAGCAGCGATGCTCATGGAGCGGCCCAGCGGCCTGCTCTTCCTGACTGCGGCAGCCATGGCGGCTGTCGGGCTCGCCCTGCTGCCGGACGAGCTGGGGCGAATCCACTCCCTGACGATCCTGCCCGGGGCGGCCGCCTTCGCCGCCAGCGGGTACCTCATGATGCAGGCCGAACCGGCTGAGACAGACGCCGAAGCGACCGCGGGCAGCCCGGCCGGCGAGGACGTCGACGTGGCCGCAGCGGCGCCGTCCCCCGAGACATACGCCGCGCCCAGCCCGGCCGCTGCCCCTGCCACTTCCCCGTCACGATCCACCGGGCAGACTTCGACGCGGCCTCGCGGGCGCCGTGGATCCCCGCATACCTGCCCCTGGTGCTCGGCCGAGCACCGCGGCAAGGCGGCAGCGTGCCCGGCCTGCGGCGCCGCGCTCGAGGAGAGCCCCGGGGTAGCGGATGAGGCGATCCCAGGTGTCACGGTCGTATCGCCTCGCCTGCGCGAGTACGAGCACCGCGCCGCCCACCCGGCCAAGAAGCGCCGGGCCAGCCTGCTGTCGATGATGATGGGCGGCGATGACGACAGGCTCGTCGATCCCACGATCGCGACGGCCTTCGATGGCGCCACGGACGCGTACAGGCCGCCCAGCAGCGAGCTGCGGCAGGAGATGGACCGCATCGAGTTCGAGATCGCTGCCGCCCACGAGGCGGCCCTCCACGAGGCCGGCGCCGAATCCCAGGCGGGCGGCGCGTCGGACGCGGCCGGCCCTCCTCTGGGATAGCCGTCCGCCGGACCGGCCTGTGGTGCCCGATTGGACGACCCCGCTAGACTCAGTTCATGCGCGAGTTGTTCCGCGAGATAGCGGAGGAGATGCGGAAGCGGCAGGCAGAGCGGGATGCCCGCTCCAGGGCAGCCAAGGCAGAGGAGGACAGAGTGGCAGCATTCCAGCCCGGCTCGGGCGACGACGACCAGATCGACCCCAACCTGCGCCGGAAGCAGACGCGGCGGCGGCACGGCGGAGGAGACACGGCCCAGTTCGGCGTCGATCGGCGCTGGATCATCCTGGGCGTTCTGCTCTTCGCCATCCTGCCGCTTGCCCTGGGCATCCTGGCGATGCTCATCGACCTGTGGACGGACTCGATCTGGTACGAGAGCGTCGGCTTCTCGGGAGTCTTCTGGACTCGCCTCTGGTCGCAGCTGGTGCTCTTCGTCCTGGGCGCCGGCCTGACCTTCGGCTTCCTGTGGTTCAACCTGTGGCTGTGCGGGCGACTGATTCCCGCCAGCAAGATGGGCCGCTTCTCGCTGGATGAGTGGCTCGAGCGCTTCAACTTCGAGCCCTATGGCGGCGGCAGGTTCGGCTCGGATGAGCGACTCCGCGTCCAGGGTCAGTCGATCGAGATCGAGAACATCGGCCGGCCCGTATTCTGGGTCCTGATCGCCTTCTCGGCCCTCGTCGCCGTGGGCGTGGGCTTCCAGATGGCCGGCAGTTGGGAGACGGTCCAGCTCTACCTGCATCGCGTGCCGTTCGGCCAGACCGACCCTGTCTTCGGCAGGGACGCCGGCTTCTTCGTCTTCGAGCTGCCCCTCTTCCGGCTACTGCAATCGACCGCCGACGGCCTGCTCTTTGCCGCCATGGTGATGGTGGGCCTGCGCTACCTGGCGGCCGTCGCCTCTGGGGCGTCGATGCCCACTCCGGCCCGGGCTCATTTCGGCGCCCTGGTCATGGCCTTCCTGGTCGTGGTCGCCGTCGGGCTCCAGCTCGACCGCTACGCCCTGGTGTACAGCGACCAGAGCGGCATCTTCCAGGGGGTCAGCTACACCGACGAGCACGCCCGCTTCCTGGCCCTCAACGTCATGACGATCATGGCCGCCCTGGCCGGGGCCCTCTTCCTGGCCTTCTGCATCACTCGCTGGCTGATCCCGCTGACGCTGACGGTCATCTTCTGGATGAGCGCCTACGCGGTCCTCGGCTGGGCCTATCCGATGGTGACTCAACGTCTGGCCGTCGAACCCAACCAGCAAGGCCAGGAGGCCCCCTACATTCAGAACAACATCAACATGACCCGGCTCGCCTTCGGCATAGACCAGTGGTCGTCCGTCCCCTACCAGCCCCAGCAGGCGGTGAGGCAGTCCGACCTGGATTCGGCCAAGGTGACCGTGCAGAACCTGCGCCTGTGGGACTACCGGCCCCTCCAGCCGACCCTCACCAACATACAGCTGATCCGTCAGTACTACAGCTTCGCCGACGTCGACACGGACCGCTACATCTTTACCGACGCCGCGACGTGCGACCCCAACCCTGCTCCGTGCGTGCGGCAGGTCATGCTCGCCGGCCGAGAGCTGGATCCCGCCAAGATCCGAAGTCTCGCCGACGGCGACTCGAGCTGGGTCAACCTGCATCTCGTCTACACCCATGGCATCGGGCTGGTGATGCTGCCGGTCAACGAGATGGTCATCAACCAGCAAAGCCAGAGCGCGGTTCCGCTGCTCGTCGTCCAGGACCTCCCGCCCATCTCGGCGGCGGGCGCGCCGGTCGTCACGGAGCCACGCATCTACTTCGGGACGCAGGACAGCGACTACGTGATCGTGGGCGGCTCGACGCAGGAGTTCGACTACCAGACCTCGGCCGAGGCCGGCGAAGTCAGGACCACGTGGAGCGGGACCACCGGCATCCGGCTGGACACGCCGATGACGAGACTGCTCTTCTCCATCCGCTTCGGCGACCTGAACCTGCTCATCAGCAACCAGATCGGCGGCAACAGCCAGCTGCTGATGCGGCGGTCTATCCAGGAACGGGTGGCCCAGATCGCCCCGTTCCTGCGCTACGACAAGGATCCCTACCTGGTCGTCAGGGCCGACGGGCGTCTCGTCTACGTTCTCGACGCCTTCACTGTCACCGACGCCTTCCCGAATGCGAACAGCCTCGATCCAACCCTGGAGACCACCAGCAACTACCTGGATGGCCCCCCGTTCAACTACGTCCGCAACAGCGTCAAGGTAGTCATGGACGCCTACGACGGCACGACCACCTTCTACGTGGCGGATCCGACCGACCCGATCATCAACGCCTGGCAGGGCGTCTTCCCGGATATGTTCCGCCCGCTGTCGGCCCTCCCGACCGACGTCCGCGATCACCTGCGATACCCGGAGAGCATGTTCAACGCCCAGACGTCGGTCTTCGAGAAGTACCACGTGACCGACGCCACAGTCTTCTACCGCGGCGACGACCTGTGGCAGGTGGCGCGCAATCCCGGCTCGTCGCGCCAGGGTCTCGAACAGCTGCCGCTGGAGGCGTACTACGTCCAGATGGAGATCCCCGGCACGACCCAGGCCACCACGTCGGAGTTCCTGCTGCTCCAGCCGATGGTTCCCAACAACCGGCCGAACATGATCGCCTGGGTGGCGGCCCACAACGACCCGGCGACCTACGGCACGGTGGACGTCTTCAACTTCCCCGGCAACTCGACCATCTACGGTCCGCTGCAGATGCAGTCACTGGTCCAGGCCAACAAGGAGATCAGCAAAGACCTGACCCTGTGGAGCACCCAGGGCAGCACGGTGACCATGGGCAACCTGCTGGTGGTCCCGCTGGAGCAGTCGATCCTGTACATCCAGCCGGTCTACGTCCAGGCCGCCAACAATCCGCTCCCGGTCCTGCAGAAGGTGGTCGTGGCCAGCCCCGGCCAGGTGGTCTGGGGCGACACGCTGGAGGACGCCCTCAAGCAGCTTGTCGCCGGTGCCGGCGTGATCCCGTCGGCCTCGCCAACGCCGAGCGCGACCCCGGGCGCCACTCCGACACCTGCCGCGACTGCCAGCCCCGGCGCAAGCATCCCCCTGGGCGCCGACGCGCAGGAGTTGATCGCCCTGGCCAACCAGCACTACGAGGCGGCCCAGCAAGCACTTCGCGAAGGCGACCTGGGCCGGTACCAGGAGGAGATGGAGATCGTCGGGCAGATCCTGCAGCAGCTCGGTGAGATCCTGGGCACGCCGGCCCCGTCCGGGCAGTAGCAGGCGATGCGCGCAGGCGCGAGCGGCGTGGCAACGCGCCGCTCCCTGCCGGGCCGGTCGGGGCTGCCGGGCTGGGCTTCCGGGCTCGGCCGCTCGACCCGCTTCGCCGTGCTCGATCGGCGGGCCGTCCCGGTCGCCCTGCTCGGGTTCCTGGCCCGAGGCGGCATCGTCCTGATCCTGCTGCCGAGCGCCGTCCTGCCGTCGGTCCTGGAGATCGCCGGCATGACCGGCCTGCGGACCTTCACCATCGCCGGCGACATCCACTTCACACCGTGGCTGATCGGGGCCGCCGTTGCGATCACCATGGCGATCCTGGCCTGGCTCCTCCTGGCGCTCATCGTCGGTTCGCTCGCCGACGCCTGGCTGGTGGCGATGACGCTCCACCCCGCCCCGCCCGACGAGGCAGCCCGCCTGCCCCTGCCGGACCGCCGGGCTGTGGCACGGCTGGCCGCGATCCGAGCGTTGTGCCTCGTTCCGATTGTGGCGGCCCTGGCCCTGGCATCGCTCCGACTGTACGACGCCACGTACCTGGAGTTGACCTCGCCCAGCAACCTGTCCACGCCGCTCGTGCTGCGGGTCATCCAGGGTGCCGCCGACGCCGTGGCGGTGGTCGTGGCCGTCTGGCTGGCCTGCGAGACGCTGGCCGCCGTGGCGGTCAGGCGGCAGATCCTGCTGGGCCACGGCGTGTGGCGGTCGCTGGCCGCGGGCGCCGTTCAGATAGTGCGGAAGCCGATCTCCACGCTGGTCACGGTGGCCGTCACCTACGCCGGCAGCGCGGTGGCGATGCTGGCGACGATGACTCTCACCGCGGCCGCCTTCGATTGGTGCCGGTCGGCGGCGCGGGCCGGCGAACCGATCGCCGTCCGTCTCGGTATCGGCGACCTGGCAACGACCCGCGACTTCCGGCCGCTTGCCTTCGCCGCAGCGGGCGTGGCCCTGGCCCTGGCCTGGGCAATCGCCCTGGCCGTGTCGGGAGCGGCCTCGGTCTGGCGTAGCGCCGCCATGACGGAGGAGGTCGCCGGCGCGATCCAGGAGACAGATCGGGGGCTGTGATGTCCGGGCCCGGGCCGCTAACCTGACGCCATCACAACCTGCGAACCCGAGCGGAGGATAGAGACCGTGCAAATGCCCTGCGCGAGGTGCTCCTCGCCCCTCTCCTCCGGCGACCAGTACTGCCCGCGGTGCGGGGCGAAGGTGAGCCTCATCGCGCCGCCCCGGCCCGACATCCCCTCGTCCGACGCACAACCCGGCCAGGCCCCGCCTGGAGCGGGCGCCGGGCCCAGCGCCACTCAGCTCTTCGCGGAGCGGCTGGCCGCCCTGTCGGCACGGCCCCGAAACGAGCTGGCGGCCCTGGCCCTGACCGGACTGGGCGGGGCGCTGGCCCTGGTCAGCTACTGCCTGCCCTGGGCCAACAACGGCGGCCTGGCGATCGGCACGATGGGCACGACCGGCAGCCCGCCCCAGCCGGGCGCCTGGGCTTTCGACACCGCGGCCGGCTGGCCGCTCTTCATCGTCACCGCCTTGCTCCTGGCCTGCGTGGCCGCAGGCGACCAGGCACAGGCACTGATGCCCGGCCTGGCAGCCACGATCCGCACTCTGGCCGCGATCGTCGCCCCGCTGGCCCTGGGCAGCGGAGCCGTGGCCGTGGCGCTGATGTATCTGACCCTGCCCTGGGGCTGCGGCAGCGGGCCGCTCGTCCTGGGACTCGCAGGCTGCCTGCTGATCGCCGGCTCCCTGGTAGCGCTTCTTCGCCCGTCGCCTCAACCCGCAACTGACAAGCCCGCCTGATCGAGGGACGGGGGCGCCCGCCGGGTCAGGAGCCGCGCCGTCACCATCGAGCCCGGCCTACCGTCTGACGGCCGAGCCGGCGGACGGCCGGCCCAACTCGGCCTGCTAGACTTCCGGCAACCCCGGCACCGACAGGCTCAAGCGGAGAGGATTCCCGACTCGATGAACGACCCGGTTGGCGCCCTCGGCGGCGCAATGGGCGCCTTCTTCGAGAACTCGATCGTGCAGATGGCCATGTACGCCATCTTCGCGTACATGGTGCTGATGTGGATCGTCGCCGGCTTCTGGGCCTACCGGGACATGCGCGATCGCAGCGAGAACCCGGCCCTGCCCTTCCTGGCTTCGGCCCTGGTGATCCTGTTCCTGCCTTTCTTCTTCCCCCTCGGCGTCATGATCTACCGCGTCATCCGACCACCCGAGCGGCTGGGCGACGTCTACGAGCGGAATCTGGCGCAGGAGGCGATGCTGGCCGAGGTCGAGGCGGTCAAGGCGTGCCCGGGCTGCGACAAACGGGTGGACGTCGAGTGGATCATCTGCCCCTGGTGCCGCACCCGCCTCCATCGGGTCTGCCCCAACTGCGAGAGGCTGGTCGGCCTCGACTGGTCACTCTGCGCCTGGTGTGGCATGGACTTCGAACGGTCGGCCGAGGCCCCCGCGAAGCGCGCCGCCCCGGCCCCGACGTCCCACCGCGAGTCGGCACGGTCTGGCATGACCCGCCACGGCGAAGCCGGTGAAGCCGGCCACGCCGACCGCAGCCGGCCGTAGGCGTCATGGCAGCCGATTCCGGGCAGTCCGGATCCAAGCCTAAGGCGGCCAGGCCGCCCAAACCGAAAACGACCGAGCCTCAGGCGAGCAAGCCGCCCAAAGCGCGGGCGAGCAAGCCGAAGACGACCCAGCCTCAGACGACCGTCCGCGACAAGCCGGCCGGGAAAGCGGCCAGGAACGTCAGGACCTCCGAGCCGGTGCCGCAGGCCGCTCCGCCCCAGACCGGTGGCCCGGGATGGCAGCACCCCTACTGGTACCCACCGGCGCCACCACCCTACTGGTACCCACCGGCGCCACCACCGTACTGGTACCGACCGGCGCCACCGCCTGGTGCCTGGCCGCCACCGCCTGGTGCCTGGCCGCCGCCACCTGGTGCCTGGCCGCCGCCGCCCGGTGCCTGGGGGGCGCCGCCCGGTGCCTGGGGGGCGCCCGCCGGCTGGCCTCCTCCGCCCCCGGTTCCGTGGCCGTGGCCGCCGCCTGGTGCCTGGGGAGCGCCACCCGGGGCCTGGCCGGCGCCCCCGCCCCCGCCCGCCGCGCCGCCTCCGCAACCGGCCGCCCCGCCCCCCGCACAGCCCGCCTCACCGCCTCCAGCGCCCGTGGCCTGGGCGCCGACTCCACAGGCAGCTGCCTGGCCGCCGCCGCCAGCGCCCGCGGCTTGGACGGCAGCCCCCGGCTCAGCGGCGCAATGGGCGCCACCGTTCGCTCCACGGTGGGGCTACGGCTACCCCCTGCCGCTGCCTGAGCCTCCACCTCCGAGCGACCAGCACCCTCCAGCCAGGCGGCGGCCCCTTGCTTCGCTGGCCGACCGGGCCGCCCCACGGCTCTACGCCGCGGGCTGGATCCTCTCCCTGGGCGGGTTGGTTCTGCTCGTGGCGCTCATCGCAGCCGCCTCGGCCGGGCTCGGCAGCGGCATCGACCGGTCCATCCGCCTTGTGGCCGGCGAGACCTCGTTGATCGCCCTGACCGCCGGCCTGTGGTCCGCCGCCATCGCCCAGTCGCGCCAGCGGCGGGCCGACGGCTGGGAGGACTACTTCGGGCCGTCACCGCTTCTTGCCACGGGTCTTCTGGTGGCGCTCTCGGGGGCCGTCGCGACGCCCCTGGGCGAGGCCCTGGACCGACTCGGCCTGGAGATGGCTTCGTCAGTGGAGCTGCTGCTCGCGCTGCTGGTCAACCTGGCCTGCTACGCGACCCTGACTCACTGGCTGGGAGTCCGCACCGGCGCGCTGACCTGGAGCGACGTCGCCCGGCCGCAGAACCTGGCTCCCACGCGACAGGATCTCCTGTCCGCCTTCTGGAGCGCCGCCCGGCCGGCGACCACCCGGCTGCGCAGGATCGCCCGCGAGGTCGGACTGGGCGCCGGGCTGGCGGTCCCGGCGATGATCGGCACCCTATTCCTGGCGGCACTGGTCATGTCGCTGCTGAGGTTGCAGGACGTTCCGCCCTCGGGAGACTCCTACGAGATATTCACCGACTCTGATTTCTGGATCGTCCTCGTCGCTCTTGCGGTCGTGGCGCCCATAGGAGAGGAGATCTTCTTCCGGGGCCTGATCACCAACGCCTGGGCCCGGTCCCTGGCCCGCAAGGAGGCTCTGCTGCGAGCGACGGTGCTCTTCGCATCGGTTCACATCCTCAACAACGAGCTGGACCCGAACGCCCTGGGCCTGACGCTTCGCCTGGCGGCCATGGCCGTCGTCGTCAGGCTTCCGGTGGCATGGCTGCTGTGCTGGGCCTACACCAGCCAGCGGTCGATCATCGCCTCCATATCGCTCCACGGCTTCTACAACGGGGGGCTGGTGCTGCTGTCATGGTGGGCGTGGCATCAGCTGTACTGACGCCCGGCCGCGGTCGCGGCTGCCACGGGAAGGCTGAGTGAAGCCCCGGTAGAGCCGGCGATGGGCGCCCGCTAAGCGTTGGTCGCTAGTCTGTCGGCGTTCCGGGCCCGACGGCGGGGGAGATCGGCGGGCTCCCGTCGTCAGGCCCCGGGACTCCACGCAGCAGGCCCGCCCCAGCACAGGACGGGGACGTGAACCGTGACGCCGGCAGGACGGACGAGGCGAGGGCTGCGCGCTCCGCCCGCCCGCTGCGGGCCTCAGAGCTGCCCTCGCTGCGGATCGATTGTCTGCCCTCGCCGGAGCGTCCGCGGGAGCGCCTGGCGCTCCATGGCCCGGGCGCGCTCAGCGCGGCCGAGCTGATAGGGGTCCTGTGGGGGTCGGGCACGCGCGGCGCCTCCGCCGTGGAGGCGGCCACGGATGCGCTGCGGCGCCATGACGGGCTGATCGGCCTGACCCGCGCCACCGACGCGGAGCTGGAGGAGGTGCCCGGAGTGGGGCCGGTGCGGGCGGCGCAGCTGGCCGCCGCGTTCGAGCTGGGGCGGCGGGCCGTGGCCGACTGGCCGCCCGGCCGCTGGACGGTGCGGGCGCCGCGAGACGTGGGCGAGCGCCTGGTGCCCCAGATGGGCTTCCTGGAGCGCGAGGAGCTGCGCGTGGTCTTGCTCAACACTCGAAACGGCGTGCTGCGCCAGGCGACCGTCTACCAGGGCAACGTCTCGTCGAGCCTGGTCCGGATCGGCGAGCTGTTCCGGGACGCGGTCCGGCTCAACGCAGCGGGGCTGATCCTGGTCCACAACCACCCCTCGGGCGACCCCACTCCCAGCCCGGATGACTTGCGGCTGACCTCGGAGGCCCTGGCCGCCGGCCGCCTGCTGGACATCCAGGTTCTCGATCATCTGATCATCGCCGGCGACGGCTTCGTTTCTCTGCGCGACCGGGGCGTGGCCTTCGACCGCCGGCCCGGCTAGCACGCTGCGCGACGGCAGGCGATGTCCAGAGGAGGCGCGAGGCGCGGAACAGCTCTCCCGGCTGGATTCCCTGGGCTGGGCTGAACCTGGAGCAGGCGCGCGCGGCCGCCTGGGCTCAAGCGCGCCTCTACGTAGGGCCGGGTATACTGCACGCGCTTTTCGGCCTGGCGCCTTCCCCACGTGATGGCGGCCAGCGCAACGCAGAGGAATCACCTCGCAAATGTTCGGCATCTCCAGCCTGCTCGGGTTGTTCTCCCGAGATATCGGCATCGACCTGGGTACGGCCAACACGCTGGTCCACGTTCGCGATCGCGGCATCGTCATCAGCGAACCGAGCGTGGTGGCTATGGAAGCCAAGTCCCGGCGCGTCCTCGCCGTGGGGGCCGAGGCCAAGCGCATGGTGGGCCGCACGCCCGCCAGCATCATCGCCGTGCGCCCCCTGCGGGACGGCGTCATCAGCGACTTCGACGTCACCCAGCAGATGATCTCCCACTTCGTGCGCAAGGTTCACGACCGGGTCGGCATGGTGCCGCGGCCGCGGATGCTGCTCGGCATCCCCTCGGGCGTGACCGAGGTGGAGAAGCGCGCCGTTCGAGACGCTGCCATGAACGCCGGAGCCCGCTGGGCCGGCCTGATCGAGGAGCCGATGGCGGCGGCCATCGGGGCCGGCCTGCCGATCAATGAGCCCACCGGCAGCATGATCATCGACATCGGCGGCGGCACGACCGAGGTGGCTGTCATCAGCCTGGGCGGCATCGTCGTCAGCCGCAGCATCAGGGTCGGCGGCGACGAGATGGACGGCGACATCGTGGCCTACGCCCGGCGTGAGTACAACCTCTTCCTGGGCGAGCGCACGGCCGAGGACATCAAGATCGCCATCGGTTCGGCGGCGCCGGGCGACTGGGATGCTCAGCGCACGACCCTTCGCGGTCGCGACCTGCTCACCGGCCTTCCGCGTAGCGTCGAGGTCGGCGGCGAGCAAATCCGAGAGGCCCTGGATCCCTCGCTGTCGCTCATCGTCGACACCATCCGCGACACGATCGAGGAGACCCCGCCCGAGCTCGTCGCGGACATCATGGACCAGGGCGTGGTCCTGGCCGGCGGCGGCGCCCTGCTCAACGGGATCGACCGTCATCTGGCCGAGTCGTGCCAGATGCCCGTTCACATCGCTGACGACCCGCTGACCTGCGTCGTCCGTGGCGCGGGCGTCGTGCTGGAGGAGCTGGACGTCATGCAGGACGTGATGGTTCAGGACACCTACTCCAGGCCGCTGCGCTGAGCGGCGCCGCACCGACGCTGGGCCGATGAGCCTCCGTCCCGGATCCCGCCTCCCCAGAGGGCAGTGGATCGTCTTCGGGCTGCTGCTGTCGCTGAGCGTGGCGATGATGGGCGCCTCCAGGACCAGGCTCGCCGGCACGCTGCAGACCAACGCCAACCTGATCCTCAACCCGATCGAGGTGGCAATCGACGACGGGCTCGACACACTGGGCTCGTACTGGAACACCCTGACGCAGCTCGACAGCGTTCGCCAGGAGAACGAGAGGCTGCGCGAAGAGAACGAGGTTCTGCGGGATCAGCTGG
Source organism: Chloroflexota bacterium (assembly GCA_034430475.1). GTDB lineage: Bacteria > Chloroflexota > Limnocylindria > Limnocylindrales > CSP1-4 > Fen-1039. The sequence goes on from DAOUEA010000065.1 coordinate 11,936, forward strand.
CCCGCATGCCCGCCATCGGCCGCCTCAACGAGGATTGGACGAAGATCTCCGAGGCACAGCAGACCAGCCAGTTCCAGACCGTCATCGCCCGGGTCGTGATGCGCGACATCACCGACGTCCGAACCAAGACGATCATCGTCAACCGCGGCTCCGCGGACGGCGTGTTGCGCGGCCAGGTGGTGATCGACGCCGGGGGCGCGCTGGTGGGCCGGGTTTCGAAGGTCGAGGCCTACAACGCCGTGATCGTCCTGGTCACCGACTCTTCGGCCGTGGTTGTCGGCGAGGAGGCCAAGTCGGGGGCGACGGGCACCATCCGCGGCCAGATCGGCGGGCTGCTGGAGATGTCGTACGTGGACTCGACCGACACGCTCACCAAGGGCGAGGCCGTGGTCACGTCGGGCACGGTCCTGCCCGAAGGCAACGTGCGCTCGCCGTACCCGCCGGGGCTGCTGATAGGGACCATCATCAGCGTCACCAACGACCCCAACCAGGTGATCCAGTCGGCGCTCCTTCGCCCCGCCGCGGACCTCGAGAACGCCAACTTCGTGCTGGTGGTCATGAGCCACGAGGGCGGCTTCCACTCGCCGTCACCGAGCCCATCGCCCAGCCCCACGCCGACCCCGAGCGAGACGCCCACGCCACGGCCGACGCCGACCGCCAAGCCCGGCCCGACACCCAGCCCCACTCAGGGGCTGAGCACCCCGCCGCCCTACTGATCGCCGCGGGCGCCGGCCGGATCGAACCTGCTACGCTCTGCGGCAAGAAGCCGCTGGAGCTGCCGTGAAAGGTCTCGTGCTGGCGGGTGGCACGGCCACCCGGCTCTTCCCGCTCACCATCGTCACCAACAAGCATCTGCTGCCGGTCTTCGACCGACCGATGATCTACTACCCGCTGGCGACCCTGGCAGGCATGGGCGTAAGGGAGGTCATGGTCATCGTCGGCGGCAAGAGCGTGGGTGACGTGCTGGCGCTGCTGGCCGACGGCGAGCATTTCGGCCTCCATCTCACCTACCGCTACCAGCGCGGCGCGCTCGGCATCGCCCATGCCATCGGCCTGGCTCGCGACTTCGTGGGCGACGACTCGTTCTGCGTCGTCCTCGGCGACAACGTCCTCCTGGGGCCGCCCTTGGCCGAGATCGCCGGCCGCTTCGAGACGGGCTCCTGGGGCGCCGGCACCCTCCTCTACGAGGTGCCCGATCCCGAGCGCTTCGGCGTGGCCGAGCTGGACGAAGCCGGCAACGTCGTAGCCTTCGAGGAGAAGCCGGCCAAGCCGAAGACCAACCTTATCCCGATCGGCACCTACTTCCTGCGGCCGGACTCGTTTGACGTCGTCGACAGCCTGGTGCCGTCGGGCCGAGGCGAGCTGGAGATCACCGACCTCCTGAACCACTACCTACCGGGCAACCTCTACGCCCCCCGCTACGAAGGGCTGTGGACCGACGCCGGGACCGTGGCCTCCCTGGTCCGGGCAGCGGAGCTGGCGGAGCAGGAATCTCGGGCCGGCCGGCTGCCGGCCCCCCCAGAGAGGCCCACCGCGTGAGCGATTCCCGGCCGGCGACCGACGGCCCGCGCTTCCGGCGGCTGCTGGTCACCGGTGGCGCCGGGTTCATCGGCTCGTGCTTCGTGCGCGACCGGCTGGCGCGCCGCGACGGGACCCGCGTCACCGTCTTGGACAAGCTGACCTACGCCGGCAACCTCGCCAACCTGGCCCCGGTCCAGGCCGACGCGGAGCAGGCAGCCCGATTCGACTTCGTCAGGGGCGACATCGCCGATCCCGAGGCAGTGGCTCCGCTCGTCGCCCAAGCGGACGCTGTTGTCAACTTCGCCGCCGAATCGCACGTCGACCGCTCGATCCTGGAGCCGGCCGACTTCCTCCGCACCGACGTTCTGGGCGTACACGTCCTGCTCGAGGCCTGCCGCCACGAGCAGGAGCGCGCCAGGACCGGCGAGCGCGAAGTCGCGCCCCGCCTGCTGCAGGTCTCGACGGACGAGGTCTACGGCTCGATCGACGAGGGTGAGTCCCGCGAGAGCGACCGTCTCGATCCACGGTCGCCCTATTCGGCCGCCAAGGCTGCCGGCGAACTGCTCGTCCACAGCTACTGCGTCACCTACGACCTCGACGCCCTGGTCACCCGGGGCTCCAACACCTACGGCCCCTACCACTACCCCGAGAAGCTGATCCCGCTGTTCGTGACCAACGCCATCGACAACCAGCCTCTGCCGCTCTACGGCGACGGCCTGCAGCGGCGCGACTGGCTGCACGTGGCCGACCACGCCGGGGCGATCGACTACGTGCTGGAGCGGGGCGGCGCCAGCGAGATCTACAACATTCCGGCCGGCAACGAGCGGGCGAATCGGGAGGTGGTGGCGGCCCTGCTGGCCCACCTGGGCAAGCCCTGGTCGCTCGTTCGCTCGGTGGCCGATCGACCCGGCCACGACCGGCGCTACGCGATGAACGGCGACAAGCTGGCGGCTTTGGGCTGGCGCCATCGAATCCCGTTCGAGGAAGGGCTGGCCACCACGATCGACTGGTTCGTGGCCAACGAGGCCTGGTGGCGGCCTATCAAGTCCGGCGAGTGGCGCGACTACTACCGTCGCCAGTACGAAGCGCGGCTGGCCGGCTCGCGCCAGGCCGATTGACGGCGCGGCCGAAGCCAGCGATGCGTGTCGCGGTGACCGGAGCAGGCGGGAGGCTCGGCCAGGCGCTGTTGAGCGCCTTCCAGGCGGCTCCCTTCGTCGAGGAAGCGCTGGCCTGGGACCTGCCGGAGCACGACCTGGACGACCCCGCCAGCGCCGAACGCCTGGTTTCCGCGGCCCTCCCCCAGGTCGTGGTCCACGCTGCCGCCTGGACGGACGTCGACGCCTGCGCCCGCGACCCTGAGCTGGCCATGCGCCGCAACGGCCTGGCCACGGGCGAGATGGCGCGGGCCTGCGCCGGGCGCAGGATCGCGCTCCTGGCGATTTCGACCAACGAGGTCTTCGACGGCAGCCGCACGGACGGACGACCGTATCTCCCCGGCGATCCGCCCGGCCCGCCAAACCCGTACGGACGAGCCAAGCTGGCCGGCGAGATCGAGGCCCGCAATGCCTACGGCATCGGGGCGAAGGATGTGGCCTGGACGGCGCCCCTGGCCCTCGTCCGGACCTCCTGGCTCTTCGGCCCGCCCAGGTTGGACTTCCCGCGCAAGATCCTGGCCGCCGCCCGAGCGGTGGCGGTGGAGGGTGGCACGCTGGAACTGGTGGCCGACGAGGTCGGCTGCCCGACCTACGCTCCGGACCTGGCCGCTGCCCTGGTCGGGCTCCTGGAAACCGCGGCCCGGAGGGGCCCGGGAGCCCTGGCGGGCATTCATCACGTCGTCAACGCCGGGTACGCGTCGCGGGCGGAATGGGCTCGCGAGGTCCTGCACCTGGCCGGTCTCGACGTTCCCACCCGAGACGTGGCGCTCAGCGACTGGCCGCGCCCGTCCACGCCCCCGCGCTGGGGAGTGCTGGCGGCCACGCCACTCCCCGGCGGGCCGTTGCGCGACTGGCGCGCGGCGCTCGACGAGTACCTGGCCGCCTGCACCGAGACCCAGGAGTGAAGGAGCGATGATCATGGCCAACGACGAATCCACACTGGCCGGCGTGCGCTACGGCCGGCACAGGCTCCTGGCCGACGGTCGCGGCTCATTCGCCGAGGTCTGGCGCGACTCCGCGCTGGGGACCATCTCCGAACAGGACGCCGGCCTGCCGAATGCCCGGTTCGTCCAGGCCAATCTCTCCCGCTCCGCGCGCGGCGTGCTGCGCGGCCTCCACTACCACCGCCGCCAGCTCGACTTCTGGACGGTGCTGGAGGGGCGGGCGCTGGTGGCCCTGGCGGACGTGAGGCCCGTCCTGGCCGACCCGGGCGCCAGAGCGCTGGTCGAGATGCGCGAGCTCGAGGCTATGGAGAACGTAGTCATCCCCAGCGGCGTGGCCCACGGCTTCCTGGCCCTGGAGCCCCTGGCGCTGCTGTACCTGGTCACGAACGAGTACGACGGCAGCGATGAGCTCGGCTTCGCCTGGGACGACCCGGAGGTAGGCATGCCCTGGCCGGCCATCCCCGGAACGCCTGACGGCCGGCCGATCCTGTCCGACCGCGACAGCTCGAATCCGACTCTCAGACAGCTGCTCGAACAGCTGCGCGGCTGACGGGGGCGCGGGGCCCGGCCGGCCCGAAAGCGGGTGACGGTGGCCCGCTGGAGGCCTATGATGGGCCTCTCCGTCGCCGGAGCGGGTCGAGGATCAACCTGCGCAAACCGCACCAGAGCCTGCCAAAGGTGCCATTCCGGCCTGGGACCAAGGCGCGATTGCCGCCACCACGGCAGCCGCCCAAAGTGGACAGATCGAAGTAGGCCCGGCTTATGTGTGCCCTCGGGGTACTGCACTCAACTCGTCTCGTCGGGCCTGACAGGGAGAAAGGCGCAATGCGAAAGCTCACCCTTGCGCTGGCGATCGGCCTGCTCGCGTCAACGACCAATTTGGCCGCCGAAGCGCCCAAGGCGCAGGCCGCCGCGCCCGGAGCCAAGGTCGTGCTCGTCGTAGGGGCAACAGAGGGGACCACGCCCAGCTACATCAGCCAGGCTACGAACCTCGCCGAGGTCTTCTCCCACTACACCAGCGACATCACCACCGTGTTCTCGCCGAACGCGACCTGGGGCGCCGTCAAGGCCGCCGCCAAGGGGGCCAACTTCCTGGTCTACATGGGCCACGGCAGCGGCTGGCCCAACCCGTATCCGGGCGGCACCAACCTGCAGCCCATGGGCGACAACGGCATGGGGCTGAACGCATCCGCCGCCGGCACGCACTACAACAAGAAGTACTACGGTGAGAGCTACATGGCCCAGCTGGAGCTGGCGCCCGGGGCCCTGGTGTTGCTCAACCACCTCTGCTACGCGTCCGGCAACAACGACAGCGCCTACGGAGGCGAGCCGACGCTCGCGGTCGCCAAGCAGCGCGTCGAGGGCTACGCCTCTGGTTTCCTGCGCGCCGGGGCCGGCGCCGTCCTGGCCGACGGCCACGACTACCTGGGGGATCTGGTGGACTCCATCTTCACCGAGTCCACCACGATCGAGTCGCTGTGGCGGGCCATGCGCGGCTACGACCACGTCTACAGCTGGACCAGCACCCGTAACACCAGCGCCACGGCCAGGATCAACCCCGACCACGACTCGCCCATGGCCGGCTTCTACAGCTCGCTGGTCCAGACCCCCGGCCTGACGACCACTCAGATCGTCTCCGGCCAGCCCTACGTCTTCGTTCCCGGCAGCGGCTCCTTCTATCCGATCAACCCGACCGTCCGCCTCGTCGACTCGCGGGTGGACCACGTAGGGCCCACCGGCAAGCTGGCCGCCAACGGGGTCGTCAACTACCAGATCACCGGCGGGGTTGTGCCTGCCGGCGCCATCGGCATCACCGCCAACCTGACCGTCACCCGCCAGTCCTCGTCGGGCTCGCTGTACATCGCGCCGACGATCGACTCCAGCGCACCGATGCCGGCATCCACGATCAACTTCCCCAAGGGCGACAACCGCGCCAACGGGATCACCGTCGGCCTGACGCCCCAGGGAACCGTGGCCGTCTACTTCGCCGGCGGCAGCGGCCAGAGCATCGACTTCATTATCGACGTCACCGGCTACTTCATGCCCGGCACCGGCGGGGCCGGATACCACGAGTACGGGCCGGTGCGGTTCATGGACAGCCGCAAGGGGCTGGGAGATGTGACCAGGTTCATCTCCGGCCACCACCAGACGGTCCAGATCGCGGGCGTGAACGGCTTGCCGGAGACCGGCATCGTGGCCGTCGTGGGCAACATCACCATCGTCCGGCCCAGCGCCCTGGCCTACGTCTACCTGGGCCCGGATCCCACCGACGCCCCCACCTCCTCGACCATCAACTTCCCCAGGCGCGACATTCGAGCCAACAACATCATCGTCCCGGTCAATGCGAACGGGACGCTGTCGATCGTCCTCTCGGGCATTCCGCCCAACAGCGGCAGCGTGGACATCGTCCTGGACATCTCGGGTTACTACACGGCCACAGGCGGCTACCAGTTCAACCCGGTGATGCCGACGCGCATCCTCGACTCTCGCTTCAACAACCCGCTGCCCGGGCCGTTCCCGGTCATGGTCCCCCAGAACTTCCAGGTCTGGGGGCACAACGGCGTCCCCAGCGGCGCGGTCGCCCTGGTGGCCAACCTGGCGGGGACGGGCGCCACGTGCGGCGGCTACGCCTCGATCGCGCCGACGATCCCGCCCGACTTCAGCTTCTCGAACCTCAACTACCCGACCAACGACACCAGGGCCAACGGCGCCACCACGCCGTTGACGGTGGACGGGAAGGCGGCCGTGATCTACGGCGGCTGCACCGGCCCGTACACGTCACACCTGTTCCTGGACGTCTACGGCTACTACCTGGGCGACGCATAGCGACGAACCAGCCGGCCCCGGCCGGGGTCTGACCCCGAGACCGCACCTAACCGGTCTCGACGCTACTATCCCCCTCTGGGCTGAGAGGCCCGGAGACTGCCGCATCGGATGAGGAAACCCATGTCCGTCCACTCGAAGACCCGGCGTGTTGCCGCCCTGGCGGCGGTGCTCGGTCTGGCCCTGGCGGCCTGGCCCGCGTCGGCCACGGTGCGCCCAGCCCTGGCCGCGGACGAGGAAGAGCTGGGCAGCCCGATGTGGTACGAGCAGGTCCTGCAGCATGAGGGCGAGACCTACGACTTCGTGCCCGGCGAGGCGGTCACGACCCCCTACGTGCCGCGCCCGGGCGACAGGACCCTGGTCAACGGGCAGCCGGCGGTTGCGCTGCCGCCCGGCCGGGCATCAGGCAAGTCCATGGCCGAGACGCCGGAGGGGACGATCTGGGCCGAGCCCGACGCGCCCGAGAGGACGCTTCTCGCCGCGGCGACGACGGCCGCCGAGACACAGGCATCCGCGGCCAGGGTCAACGTCCTGCGCCGTGAGGTCTACGGCTTCCTGCCCTACTGGGAGGCTCCCTACTCGGACGACCTCAACTACGACATCCTCTCCACGGTTGCCTACTTCGGCGTGGCGGTGAGGAGCAACGGCGACCTCGCCCGGTCCAAAGATGGCAAGACCACCACCCAGTGGGCGGGCTGGACCAGCTCCTGGATGACCAACGTCATCAACGAGGCCCACGCGCACGGCACCCGGGTGGCCCTGGCCGTAACCCAGTTCGCCTGGACGGCCGGCGGCCGCGACGATCAGGCAGCGCTCCTGTCGAGCCCGGAGGCGCGCCTCAACGCCGCCCAGCAGATCGCGGCGGCGGTGCGAGACCGTGGGGCCGACGGGGTCAACCTGGACTTCGAGCCGATCGTCTCAAGCCAGGGCGACAACTACGTTACCTTCGTACAGACGCTGCGCGCCGAGCTGGACAAGCTCGGCCCCGGCTATGAGCTCGTGTACTGCGCCACCGGCTCCATCGGCTACTACAACCATGCCGCCCTCACGTCTCCGGGAGCGGCCGACGCGGTCTGGATCATGGGCTACGACTTCCGAACCGGTAGCTCCAGCTATGCCGGCGCGATCTCACCGCTGACCAGCCCCCGCCCGGTCTACGACCTGACGCAGGTCATCGGCCTGTACAAGGCGCGCGTCTCGGTATCGAAGATCATCCTGGGCCTGCCCTGGTACGGCATTGCCTGGTCGACGGTCTCCAACGCGCCGAACGCCAACGTCCTCAGCGGTTCGGGCTGCAGACCCACTTCGGTCCTGTTCGGCCAGGCGTTCTCGCTTGCGTCGGAGAACGGGCGCAACTACGACTCGATCGAGCATTCGGCCTGGACGGCCTACAAGCTCGACTGCGGCGACACGGACGGCTCGGGCAATCCCGTCCAGACCTGGCGCGAGCTGTACTACGACGACCATGAGTCGCTGGGCGTCAAGTACGACATGATCAACTACTGGAACCTGCGCGGCATGGGCATCTGGGCCCTGGGCTACAGTTACGGCCACCCGGAGCTGGACAACCAGGTCGCCGCCAAGTTCCTGACCGACAAGACGCCGCCCCTGGCCGGCATCGTCAACATGGAGTCGCTCCAGCTGAACGAGGGCTTCGCCGTCAGCTGGCGGGGCCGCGAGGACTGGAACGGCATCGCCGGCTACGACGTCCAGGTTTCGGACAACGGCGGCGCGTACGCCGACTGGCTGACCGACACGACGCTGACCACGGCCAACTTCCAGGGGCTCTCCGGGCACAACTACTCGTTCCGGGTGAGGGCCACCGACGGCGTTGGTAACGTCGGGCCGTGGAACGTGGGCAACGCCCACACCGCCTCGCCGGCCTTCGCGATCGGCGGTTTCGCCAGGGCCCAGGCGACGATGACGCTCCGCTCCTCGCCGTCCACCTCGGCCTCGCCGATCGGAACGCTGGCCGAGGGCAGCGTGGCCAAGATCATCGGCGGTCCCGTCAGCGACGGCGGCCTGACCTGGTACCAGGTCACCGGCCCGTACAACGAGGTCGAGTCGATCGAGCCGCAGTTCCCCGGGCCGTGGGTCGCCGTCACCGACGGCAGCACTGAATGGGTCGTGCCCATCACCCCGCCCAACACGACGGCCATAGCCGCCGGGATCGGGGCCTACACCATCGGCACGCCCGGGATGATGCCCTCGGGTACGGGCCTTGATCGCGGCAAGGTCTTCTCGCCCGATGGCGACGGCATCCGCGACACGCTGCCGCTGAGCTGGACCAACACCGTGGCCATGGATTCGATGACCCTGACGGTCTACGACGACAACGACCAGCCGGTGGGCACGATCGCGCTGGGGAGCCAGCCGACGGGGCCTCAGTCCTACACCTGGGACGGCAAGGTCGGCCCGACGGTCCTGCCGGACGGCCGCTACCTGCTCCAGCTGACAGGCGTCTCTGGCGAGAACACCTACTACGACCCCACGCCGCCGCCCTTCGACGAGGGCCAGATGACCTCGCTCGGCGTCATCATCGACACGACTCCCAGCGGCACCTACCACGCCATCGCCCCGACCCGGATCCTCGACACGCGCCGGGCGCTCGGGCTGAGCGGCCCGCTGATCTCGGGCAGGAGCCAGACCCTGAAGATCGCCGGCCAGGGCGTAGTGCCCGCCAACGCCATCGCGGTCACGGGCAACCTGACCGTCAGCCGGGCCACGGCCGCCGGTTACGTGCGGTTCGGTCCTTCGGTGGCCACCAACTCGTCCACCATCAACTTCCCCGCCGGCGACAACCGGGCCAACGGCGTGACGCTTGGCCTGGCGGCCGACGGCAGCCTGTCGGCGATCTTCAGTTCCTCCGACGGCCGAGTCGGCGCCCACCAGGTGCAGCTGATCTTCGACGTCACGGGCTACTTCACCCGCGACGCGTCCGGCGCCACCTACTTCCCGGTGTCGCCAAACCGGATCGTGGACACGCGGAAGGCCCTTGGCATCTCGGCTGCCCTCACGCCCGGCAAGGTCGCCACCTTCAACGTCGCCGGGCTGGCCGGGGTACCGGCCAACGCCGTGGCCGTGACCGGCAACGCGACCGTGACCCGCGCCACTGGAACAGGCTACATAGCCATAGCCCCCAAGATCAGCGGCGTCCCCGGCACGTCGACGCTCAACTTCAAACCCCGCGACAACCGGGCCAACAACGTCACTGTCCAGCTGTCGGGCGGCAAGCTCCAGGTTGCCTACTCCGGGCCGTCGGGCACGCTGGTCCACTTCATCTTCGACGTGACCGGCTACTTCGTCCCCGGTACCACAGGGGCGACGTTCGTGCCCCTCACCCCCGGCCGCGTCGTCGACAGCCGGTCTTCGCTGGGCTTCAGGGGCCCGCTGACAAGCGGTGGCTGGGCCACCTTCAAGGTGATCGGCCTGGCCTCGGTGAAGAACACCGCCGTGGCGGTGGTGGGCAACCTGACCTGCACTCGTCAGACGGTCTCCGGTTGGCTGGCCATAGCCCCGGGCCACACGGCGTCCACTTCGACCCTCAACTTCCCGCCGGGTGACAACCGCGCCAACGGTTTCGTGAGCCTGTTCGGGCCAGGAGGAACGCTGACAGTCTCGTTCAGCAAGGTAGGCGGCTCGACCCACGCCGTCGTGGACGTGCTCGGCTACTATCGCTGACAGCCCAACTCCCCCTCGCCGTGGCGCCTGGTTCGCGGTAGGCTGGCGCCGAACGCCACCTGGAAAGGGAGCACGGTGACCGAAGACTCGATCGACAGGCCGGCGCGCAAGGCCGGCTCGGCCTCCACAGCCCGACGCACCGCGACCGGGACCGCGGCTGGTGCCCCGTCTACGACTTCCTCGCCGGCTCCGTCGGCGGCTGCGGCGCCGACCCCGCCGGGCAAGAAGGCGCCCGCCCCGGCAGCCAGGAAGCCAGGCCCGGCAGCGACGAAGACTCCGACATCGGCAGGCAGGAAGGCGTCCGCCCAGGCGGGCAGGAAGGCGCCGACCCCGGCAGCCGGCAAGGCGCCCACGTCATCAGCCAGGCCGGCTCGCCCGGGCAAGGCTGCCCGCTCTCGCAAGGCGGCAGGGCCTCCCGCTCAACCTGCGGCTCAGGGCCCGGTGGTCGGCCAGTCCGTCCACGTCGAGCGCAGCCGCGTCGGCGAGATAGAAGCCGACTCCGTCACCCTGAACCAGAGCCTGGTCCGGGCAGCTTCGGCCGAGGACGTGACCGTCCGGCTGGGCGGCCTCGGCCGGGTCCACGCCGACGACGTCAACACCCGCCTGAGCGCCATCGGGGTCGGCCACGGCGAGCGAGTCTCGATCGAGCTCGGAGCCGCGGGCCTGGTGGTCGGCGGTGACGTTTCGATGACCCAGAGCGGGGCGCGCAACGTCACGGCTCGTCAGGTGAGCATCAAGCAGGGCGGCGCGGGCACCGTCGTTGCGGGGCGCGTCGATTTCGAGCCCGGCAGCGGCGCCATGGTGGTGATCGCCAGAAGCATCCACGGCAGCGTCAGGCCACTCCTCGACTGGCGTGGGGCGCTGGCCCTGGGCGCCGTGCTGGTCGTCTTCGGCTCGCTGCTGCGGCGAGGCAGGAAGGGCTGAGCGGGACGGCCCGGCCTTCCGGCAGGGGCCCCGGCGACCGCCCTCCGGCCCCTGCCAGGAGCGTCCGGTATACTCAGACGCCGCCGAAGCCCACACCCCGGCCGACCGCCGGCCCTGCCGTTTTCGGTCTCGTGACAGGAGCCTCCCAAGTGATCGATCCCACCGCGCGGGTGCATCCGACGGCGGACCTCGAAGCCGACGTCTCCGTCGGGCCCCGGACCAGCGTCTGGAATCGAGCCGTGCTGCGCAAGGGAGCCAGCCTGGGCGCGGAGTGCATCGTCGGCCGCGACGTCTTCATCGACGAAGACGTCCACCTTGGCGACCGGGTCAAGGTCCAGAATGGAGCGCTCGTCTACCATGGGGTCAGCGTCGGCAACAGCGTCTTCATCGGCCCCGGGGCGATCCTGACCAACGACCGCTTCCCGAGAGCGATCACCGCCACCGGCGAGCTGGCCCGGGGCGACGACTGGACCGTCAGCCCGATCGACCTCCGCGAGGGCTGCTCCATCGGCGCTGGGGCCGTCGTCGTGGCCGGGACCACCGTCGGGCGCTTCGCGACAGTGGGGGCTGGAGCCGTCGTGACCCGCGATGTCCCCGACTACGCTCTGGTGGCCGGCAATCCCGCCCGCCGCATGGGCTGGGTATGCTCCTGCGGCACACGGCTCAGCGATCCCTCGGGCCGGGGCGCAGCGGCCGACCTTAAGCAGGGCGAGAGGCTGCACTGCGACCGCTGCGGCCGCGCTTTCGCCATCAATTCCACCACCGGGGCGCTCGAGGAGGCGCCCGCCTCGAGCACAGGAGCCGACTCATGATTCCTCCCGCACGCCCCGACCTCGGCCAGGAGGAGATCGACGCCGTGGCGGAGGTTCTCCGCAGCGGCATGATCGCCCAGGGCAAGAAGGTCGCGGCGCTCGAGGAGCGCTGGGCGGCCTTCTGCGGCGTCAAGCACACCATCGCCATGTCCAGCGGCACGACGGCCCTGATGGCCGTCTTTGCCGGGCTGGGCTACGGACCGGGCGACGAGATCATCACCGTCTCGCACACCTTCAACGCCACGGTCGCCTCGATCCTGTACACCGGTGCCAGCCCTGTCTTCGTGGACATCGAGCCGGATACCTACCTGATGGACGCCGGCCGAATCGAAGCCACCATCACCGCGCGCACGCGGGCCATCGTCCCGGTCAGTCTCTTCGGCGTGGTGGCGGACATGGACGCCATCCAGGCCATTGCCGACCGCCACGGGCTGGCGGTCGTGGAGGACGCCTGCCAGGCCCACGGAGCCATGTACCGGGGCCACCGGGCCGGGAGCTTCGGCTACGCCACCTTCAGCCTCTACGGGACCAAGAACATGACCACCGGCGAGGGGGGCTTCGTCACCACCAACGACGATCGCCTGGCCGACTGGATCAGGATGTACCGCAACCAGGGCATGCCGCCGGGCAAGCGCTACGCCCACGAGATCCTGGGCTACAACTTCCGCATGACCGACATCCAGGCGGCCATCGGCCTGGTGCAGATGGACAAGCTGGAGCGGAGCACCGCCCGCCGCCAGGCCATCGCCGCGCGCTACGACCGGGAGCTGGCCGACCTGCCGGTCAAGCTGCCCGTCCGTCCGGAAGGCCGAACTCACGTCTACCACCAGTACACGATCACCTTGCCCGCCGACCGCGACCAGGTCGTGGAAGAGATGAAGCAGGCCGGGGTCGCGTGCGGCATCTACTACCCCGTCCCCTGCCACCGCTCCCCGTACGTCCTGGAGCTGGGCATCGAGGCCGACCTGCCCGTGACCGAGGCGGTGGCCGCCAGCTGCCTGTCGCTGCCGGTATTCCCGGGCCTGACCGAGGCCGAGCAGGGCCAGGTGATCGCAGCCTTGCGGGCCGCGGTGGCCCGCCACCCGGCAGCCTAGGTGGGCGACGTGATGCGACTCGGGCTCGTCGGCCTGGGCACGATGGGCCGCAACCACCTGCGGGTCATCTCCAACCACCCCGAGACCATCCTGGCGGGGGTGTCGGACGTGTCGCCCGAGGCCCTGGAGGCGGCCGTGGAGCAGACCGGGGCGCAGGGCTTCGCCGATCCCCTGGAGATGATCGCCACGGCGGAGCTGGACGCCCTGGTGGTCGCCTCGCCCACGACGTCTCATCCGGCCCAGGCCCTGGCGGCCGTCGAGCGCGGCCTGCCGGTCCTCGTAGAGAAGCCCCTGGCGGCGACCGTGGAGGACGGCCTGGCGATCGTGGCCGCGGCTCGCGAGCGCGGCGTTCGGGTCCAGGTCGGGCACGTGGAGCGCTACAACCCGGCCGTCCTGGAGATGGGCCGCCTGCTGCGCGAGGGCTGGCTGTCGAACATCTACGCCATCATCAGCCGCCGCGCGGGGCCCTTCCCGGCCCGAATCCGCGACGTGGGCGTGACCGTGGACCTGGGGACTCACGACGTAGACATGCTGTGCTGGATCGCCGGCGAGCGACCCACCCGCGTCTACGCCGAGACGTCCCAGCGCATCCATGCCACTCACGAGGATCTGACCTTCGGCCTGATGCACTTCCCGTCAGGCGCCACCGGCTTCCTCGACGTGGACTGGCTCACGCCGGCCAAGCGCCGTAGCCTGGTCGCCATCGGCGAGGAGGGCATGTTCGAGCTCGACTACCTGACGCAGAAGCTCACCTTCACCCGGTCCAACGTGGAGCAGCCCCAGATCATCGGCGGCTACGCCACCACCTTCACCGGCGACGTGGCCGAGATCCCGGTCGAAAGCGTCGAGCCGCTCCGCTCCCAGCTGGACGAGTTCGTGCGGGTGGTGCGCAGCGGCGACCGGCCCTACGTGGACGCCGAGGACGGCCTGTGGGCCGTGGCCCTGGCCCACGCCCTGCTCACCGCCGCGGCCGAGGGACGTCCGGTGGACCTGACGGACCTGGCCTCCAGATTGGGTGCCTCATGACCATCGTGCCGCGGCCCTCGCGGGTCACCAGCCTTCTCGGGGGATCGATCGCGGCGCCTCAGAACCCCTGCCGCCACGCGGCCCCGCGCTCCGTCTCGCCCTGGACGGGCGAGACGGGAACGGCCGGACGGGTCGTGGTCGTGGGCGCCGGCAAGATGGGCCTGCCGCTGGCGGTCCAGTTCGGGCGACACGGCTGGAACGTGACGGCGGTGGACGTCAACTCCGAGGTCGTCGAGGCGATCAACACCGGCCGGTCCCACGTGGCGGAAGAGCCGGGCCTGGCCGAGGGAGTCGCCGAGGTCCACGCCGCCGGCCGGCTGAGCGCCACGACAGACGCCGCCGCGGCCGTGCGGGAGGCGGACGTGGTCGTGGTCATCGTCCCGGTCATGCTGGACGAGGCGCACAAGCCCGACTACCGCTACATGGACGCCGCGGTTGACTCCATCTGCCCCGGCGCGCACCCCGGGCTGACGGTCATCTTCGAGACGACGCTGCCGATCGGCGACACCCGGCGGCGCTTCCTGCCGCGCCTGGAGAAAGCAGACGGCCTGCAGGGCGAGCGGGACCTGTTCGTCGCCTTCTCGCCCGAGCGCCTCTACTCGGGTGCCGTCTTCGCCAACCTGTCCGCATATCCCAAGCTGGTGGGCGGAGTGGGCCCCGAATCGACGCGCCGGGCGGCCCTCTTCTACGACTCCGTCCTGGACGCCGAGATCGTGGCCATGAGCAGCTCCGAGGCGGCCGAGTTCAGCAAGCTGGCCGATACGACCTACCGCGACGTCAACATCGCCCTGGCCAACGAGTTCGCCCGCGTCGCGGACCGGGTGGGCGTGGACGTGCAGGAAGTCATCGAGGCCGCCAACAGCCAGCCGTACTCGCACATTCACCAGCCGGGCATCGGCGTGGGCGGGCACTGCATACCCGTCTATCCGCACCTGCTCCTGAGCAGCGCCACGGACCTGGAGGTCGTGGCCGCCTCGCGCCGGACCAACGACGGCCAGCTCAACGGCGTCGTCAAGACGCTGGAGACCCAGCTGGGCGGCCTGCGCGGGGCGCCGGTGCTGGTGCTGGGCCTGACCTACCGCGACGGCGTCAAGGAGCTGGCCTACTCCCGGGCGCTGCCGCTCATCGAGCGCCTGGCCTTCCACGGCGCCGAGGTCTGGGCCGCCGACCCGCTGCTCAGCGACGACGAGATCGAGCACAATCATGCCCGGCCGTATCGCTGGGGTGAGAAGGGCCCCTTCCGGGCAATCGCGACCCAGACCGGGGATCCGCTGTGGCAGTCGCTGGATTTCGGGCTATACCCGCAGCTCGAGGTCCTCGTCGACGGACGCAACAGTCTGCGCGACATCGACCTGCCGGCGCAGGTCCGCTACGTCGGCATCGGGGTGCAGGCCGCGACGCGGCGCCGGGCGCCGCTGGAACTGTAGCGAGCCGGCGATGCGCATCGTCAGCGTCGTCGGGACCAGGCCCCAGCTCATCAAGGCAGCCGCGCTGCAGCCGATCCTGCGCCGCGACCACGAGGACGTGTGCGTGGACACCGGCCAGCACTACGACGACGCTATGGCCGGCAGCTTCTTCGGCGAGCTGGACCTGGCCCGCCCGGACCACTCCCTGGGCATCGGCGGCGGCGGCCACGGCGAGCAGGTCGGCCGGATGCTGATCGCCCTCGAGCCGATCCTCGAGCAGAGGCGGCCCGACGCAGTCCTGGTCTACGGCGACACGAACTCCACCCTGGCCGGGGCGCTGGCGGCGGCCAAGCTCGGCATCCCGGTGGCCCACGTCGAGGCGGGCCTGCGCAGCTTCGACCCCCGCATGCCCGAGGAGCTGAACCGCGTCGTGGCCGACCACCTCTCCAGCTGGCTTTTCGCCCCCACTCCGGCGGCCGTGGCCAACCTGGCTGCCGAAGGCATCGCCGACGGCGTCCTGGAGGTGGGCGACCTGATGCTGGACCTGGCGGCCCGCATCTCACGCGAGATCCGCAACCCGGCCGTTCTGGACGAGATCGGGGCGCGGCTGGGGCTGGCGCTGCGCAGCGGCGGCTACGTCGTGGCTACGGTCCACAGGGCCGAGAACCGCAGCCCGGAGGCGATGGCTGCCTGGACGGCCATCCTGGGCGACGCCGCCCTGCCCGACAGGCCGGTCGTGCTGCCCCTCCACCCGGGCACGCGGGCGGCCATGGAGGAGGCCGGGGTGAGCCTTCCGGAGGGGGTCACCTCCGTCGAACCGCAGGGCTATCGAACCTCGCTCGCGCTGCAGCTCCACGCGGCCGCGGTCATGACGGACTCGGGCGGGGTCCAGCGCGAGGCGGCTTGGCTCGGCGTGCCCTGCCTGGTCCTGCGCGACACCACCGAGTGGGTCGAGACGGTGGGCGGGGCCGGCAGCTCGGCGGTGCTGGTGGGCCTGGATCGGGCCGCGGCCAGGCGCGAGTTGGAAGCCCGGGCGCCTCGCGATACAGCCGGGCAGCTGGCCGCGGAGCGGGCCGCGACACTGAACCTGGAGGGAGCCGGGACGGCGGAGATGATTTCCCGGGCCCTGACCGCGGGCAGGCCCCCGAAAGGACCCTCACGGTGAAGAAGCGCCGACCGATCCTGATGATCGTCCACGCCTACTACGAGGAAGACCCGCGCGTCCGCCGGGAGGCTGAAACGCTGGCCGCGGACGGCTGGGAAGTGGACGTGATCGGCCTGCGCAACGGCGACGCCCCCCAGAAAGAGGTCATCAACGGCGTCAACGTCCGGCGGTTGCCGGTCCGTCGCCACCAGGGAGCCGGCCTGCCGGTCTACCTGCGGGAGTACGGCGTCTTCCTGGTGCGATCGATGTTCGGCGCCGCGGGCGCCCATCGCCGCCGCCACTACGGCCTGGTCCAGGTCCACACGCTGCCCGACTACCTCGTCTTCGCCGCCCTGCCGCTCAAGCTGGTGCGCGTCCCCGTCCTGCTGGACTTTCACGAGGACATGCCGGAGTTCTTCCGCAGCCGCTTCGCGAAGGCCGCCAACCCCGTCACCTACCGCCTGCTGCGGCTGCAGGAACGCCTGTCTATGGCCGTGGCGACGGAGATGCTGACCGTCAACGACCCGCTGGCGGAGCGCTTCCGCAAGCGGGGAGCGAAACCGGATCGCCTGACAGTGGTCATGAACAGCCCCGACCTGCGCCGCTTCGACCCGGCAGCCCACCCGCCTCGGGAGTTCATGGCTGACGGTGTCCTGCGCCTCGTCTACGCTGGCGCTATCACCCCCACCTACGAGCTGGACGTGGTGGTCAGAGCCATCGCCGCCCTCCGCCGTCTGCGGCCCGAGCTGCGCCTCGCCGCCACTCTCTACGGCCGAGGGGATGCCGAGCAGCCGCTGCGGGAGCTGGCCGCCGAGCTGGGCGTGGCCGACTGCCTGGAGCTGCCCGGCAGGATCCCGGTCGAGGAGGTGGCGGGTGCCGTTGCCGCCGCCGACATCGGCATCGCCGCCACGCGGCTGGATTCCTACTCCCGGATCAGCCTGTCCACCAAGATCTTCGAGTACGGCGCAATGCACAAGCCGGTCGTGGCCACGCGGCTGCCGGCCGTGGAGCAGTACTTCGGCCAGGATGCCCCCTCTCTCTACGAGCCGGGCGACGCCGATTCGCTGGCCACGGCCATCCTGAGGCTGGTCGACGACCCGGCGGAACGCTCGGCCCGAGTGGAGCGGACGATGGCGCGCGTGCGCGAGCTGGCCTGGGAGAAGCAGGCGGAAGCGTACCTGGGCGTCGTGAAGCGCCTCACCCGGACCGCCTGAGGCCGGGTAGCCGCATGCGTCCACCGGGTCCGCCCGCGAATGCGGTAGCATTTCTCCTCGTCACCCGCGACGTTTTCGATCGCCAACAACCAGTTATCAGGACGCCCCGATGACATTTCGGCCTCCCGCGACCAAGCAGCAACGCCGCCGCTCCCGCCAGGGAAGCGCCCGGCGCTCGCTCTATCTCAACATCGCCTTCGGAGCGGTAACGGTCGCCTCCGTCGCCGTTCTGGCCGGAGTGCTGCTCGGCTACTACTACACCGACCACTGGGCCCCGGTCTCGTCGGTGAACGGCGTCGCCATCAGCAAGGACGACGTCCGCAACCGGGCGGAGGTCAACGCGGCCCGCTATCAGCGCCAGATCGACAACTTCGTGATCATGCGCAACCAGGGCTCCATCACCGCCGACGAGTACTCCTCGCTCTCAGCGTCGCTCACTGCCCAGCTCGACGCGACAAGCCTGTACGACGAGGCGCTGAGCCAGCTCCAGGGCGACCTCGTGCTCCAGCAGTACGCCGACAAGAACGACGTCCGCGTCAGCGACGCGGACGTCGACGCCCAGATCGAGGAAGACTCCACCCTGGACGAGATGCGCCACGTCAAGGTCATCGGCGTGGACGCCAAGCCTACTCCGCCGGCCAGCTCGCCGACGCAGCAGCAGATCGCCGATGCCAGGGCCGAGGCCGAGGGCTACCTCAAGGAGCTCCTGCAGGGCAAGGACTGGCAGGAGGTCTACAACGAGTCGACGGCCGACGGCACCATCGGCAGCGAGGGCTACAACACCGGCGACCTGGGCATGGTCACCCGCGAATCGCTGAACCTCGACCCGGGCCTGGCCGACATCGTCTTCGCCATGCAGACCGAGGGAGGGTACAGCGCCGTCTACGACAGCGAAGACGGCATCTTCCGCATCGTCACCGTCACCAAGATCATGCCCGCCTACAAAGACACGGGCTGGGTCGACGCCGTGGGCCGGAAGGCGAGCGGCGATGCCTACCGCTCCGCGGCCCGTGCTGAAGCTTTGCGAGCCGCGGTTCGCGATACGATCGAGGCCAAGTACATCACCGGAGCCACGACGGCACGTCACGTCAAGGAGATCGCCGTCTCGCCGGGCTTCGGCGGCGCGGGGACCGAGTACAAGCTCAAGATCATGGTCTTCGCCCCCAACCACGACACCACCGCGGCCGCGACCCTGGCCAGCGACGATCCGGCCTGGGACGATGCCAAGAAGCGAGCCGACGACGCGTACGCCGAGCTGCAGGACAACCTGGACGGATTCGCGGCGCTGGCCAAGGACACCGCCAGGAACGACGAGCCGTATTTCGCCGAATCGGGCGGCGACGTGCCCTGGATCTCGGGCGACATCATCTACGACTTCGGCCAGGGCGGAACGACCCTCGACATGCCCGCCCTGCGCTCCGCCGTCTCGGACGAAGAACTGGAGCCGGGGCTCCTGGAGCCCTTCAGGGAGCCCTCTATGGGCTACGTCCTGGCCTACTTCCAGGGGGCTCGCCCGTCGCCGGCCACGCGCGTGGCCACGATGCAGCTGGAGTTCTCCCTCGGCACCCTTAGCTTCGAGTCCGCGGTCTCGAAGTACTCTCAGGCCGCCGATGCCTACAAGGGCGGCGAAATGGGCTGGGTCACCCGCTACATGCTGCCGGCGGAGATGGAGCAGGCCGTCTTCAATACCCCCGTGGGCGACACAACCCCAACGGTCGAGACCTCGCAGGGCCTCTGGATCTTCAAGATCGTGGCCGAGGAGACCAGGACGCCCGATGCGGAGGAGCAAGCCAAACTCAAGCTGTCGGTCTGGCCGGCCTGGGTGACCGAGCAGACGGACGCGGCCAACATCTGGATCGACCAGAGCGCGCTGACGTCCATCACTCCCGCTTCGATCGGGTAGCTGGAGAGGCTGCGGAGCGACGTGCTCGACGCGCTCATCGCCGAAGCCCGCATCAGGTGGGGCCTCGATCCGTCCGCCGGATTGCAGGTCGTAGTGCCGGACCGGCTGGCGGCCTTCCCGGTCGAGCCCTCGCGGCCTCTGCTGGTGGTGCCGCCGTCGGTCTTCCGCAGGTCCGCCGAAGCCGCCTCGCCTGAGACGCGCCGGCCGCTGGCGGGCCGCCACGCCATGCCTGAGGCGGGCCCGGCCGGTATCCTGGCGCGCCTCTACCCACCCGGGCACACCGTGGGCCGGATCGGGCTGGCCGACGCGATCACCGTCGCCGATCTGACGGACGACTCGTTTGCCAGGGCGCTCTACATTCCGCCGGCCCGGCTGGACGAGGCCACCGCCTCGCCCTGGTCGCTGCCCTGGATCGCCGACCGATTGCGCCAGCCCGACGGCTGCCCCTGGGACCGCGAGCAGACACACCTGTCACTCAAGAAGCACCTCCTCGAGGAGGCCTACGAGGCCTACGAAGCATTGAGCGACCCGGCCACGCCGGAGCTGGCCGGTGAGCTTGGCGACCTGCTGCTGCAGATAGTCCTGCACGCTCAGCTGGCCGCGGAGGCGGGCCTGTTCGACATGACCGACGTCCAGGCGGAGATCGGACGCAAGATCGTCCGTCGCCACCCCCACGTCTTTGCCGACGCCGAGGCCGCCACCGCGAGCGACGTCACCCGCCAGTGGGAGCAGATCAAGCAGGCCGAGCGCGAAGCCGCCGGCGAGGCGGCCGCTAGCCAGGCCGAAGAGCGCGGCGCGCTCGACGGCATCGCCCGCTCGATGCCCGCCCTGGCCGCCGCTCAGGAGATGCAGGAGCGGGCCGCGAACCTCGGCTACGACTGGCCGGACATAGTCGGCATCACAGACAAGATCCAGGAGGAGCTGGCCGAGCTGGAGGCTGCCGCGTCCCCGGCCGAGCGGCGCGACGAGGTCGGCGACCTGCTGCTGGTGGTGACGAACCTGGCCCGCCGCCACGGGGTGGACGCGGAATCCGCCCTGCGGGCCGCCTCCGACAAGTTCCGCTCCCGCTTCCGCCGCGTGGAGCGCATGGCCCGCGAGCGCGACGTCAACCTGCGCGACCTGGGGCTGGCCGAACTGGACGCCCTGTGGGATGCTGCCAAGGCCGAAGAGCGAGCCGGCAGCGCCGGGCCGGATGCTCCCGCGGCCGGCACCAAGGAGACCTGACCATGACCATGGGCGCCCAATCGCTCCTCCGAGCCAACGGCCGAATGCCCGGCGATTTGAGACCGATCAGCATCCAGCTCGGCGTCCAGAAGTGGGCGGAGGGCTCATGCCTCATCAAGCTGGGCGGGACCGAGGTGGTATGTGCGGCCACCATCGAGGACAAGACGCCGCCCCACCTGCGAGGCAAGGGCACCGGCTGGGTCACGGCCGAGTACTGCATGCTGCCCCGGGCCACCAACGAACGCACCGTCCGCGAGGTCGCCAAGGGCCAGGTGGGCGGCCGGACGCACGAGATCCAGCGCCTCATCGGACGGTCACTCCGCGGCGTCGTGGACACGGTCAAGCTGGGCGAGCGAACGGTCACGATCGACTGCGACGTCCTGAACGCGGACGGAGGGACGCGGACCGCGTCCATCACCGGCGGCTGGGTGGCCCTGGCAGTGGCGCTCACCGATTACGGCATGGAGCGCTGCCTGCTGGGCAAAGTCGCCGCGGTGAGCGTCGGCATCGTCGACGGAATCGCCTGCCTGGACCTCGACTACTCCGAGGACTCGAAGGCCGAGGTCGACTTCAACGTGGTGGCCACCGACGCCGGCAAGTACGTCGAGCTGCAAGGCACGGCCGAAGGCAAGCCCTTCGACCGCCCCGGCGTCGATGCCCTGCTGGACCTGGCCGCCAGCGGGCTGGAGCGCCTCTTCGCCGCCCAGGCCGAAGCAGTCGCCTCGGTCCCGCGCTAGTGGCAACCCGGGCCGATCGCTCGCGGTTGCTCGTTGCGACGCGCTCGACTCACAAGTTGCGCGAGCTGCGCGAGCTGCTGGGGCCGCTGCGCACGCAGATGATCTCCCTGGACGACGCGGCCATCCCGGGCGAGGCAGTGGAAGACGGGGCCACTTTCGAGGCCAACGCGGCCATCAAGGCCCGCCACTTTGCCGCACTCTCCGGCCTGCCGACGCTGGCCGACGACTCGGGGATCGAGGTCGACGCCCTGGGCGGAGCTCCGGGCGTGCGGACACGCCGCTTCGCGGGCGAGAACGCGACCGATGAGGACAACAACCGCAGGCTGCTGCGCGACCTGGCCGGACTGCCCCTGGAGCGGCGCACGGCCCGCTACCGCTGCGTTCTGGCCCTGGCCCTGCCCGAGACTGCCGGCCCCCGCGGCGGCATGCCGGTCCGTCTCGCCCGCGGAACGCTGGAGGGGCGCATCGCCCTGGAGCCCCGCGGCGGGGGCGGCTTCGGCTACGACCCGATCTTCGAGCCGGAGGCGGAGCCCCTCGGCGGGCGCACGCTGGGCCTGTGGACGGCCGAAGCCAAGAACCGCATCTCCCACCGGGGCCGGGCGGCGCGGCGCATGCACCGTATCCTGGCCGGGCTGGGCTTCTAGTCTCGCTGCGGGGGGCTGGCCGGCGCGATGACCCCGGACCGGGCTCGCGTGGCCCTGGCCAGGGCGAACGCTGCGGCCGTAAGCAAGGCCATCATCACGAAATCGGACGACATGTTCCGCCACGGCCGGTACATGTCGCCGGCGAAGGCTGTGGCCACGGCCAGCCAGGCCACCAGGGAAGCCAGCAGCGTGATGGCCAGCAGGCGCGTGGTCGGGTCCGGGGGCGAGAGGTAGAGACGCCACAGCGCCAGCACCGCCGAGGCGAAGATCAGCACCACCAGCGCCAGGGCCGGGATCCCCAGTTCGGCTGCGATCTCCGGCCAGAACGTGTGAGCCGAGTCGGCGGCAAAGTGCGAGTCCGGCGACTTGTACTGGCCCTGGTACATCTCCCCGAACTGGTCCAGGCCGATGCCCAGCCAGGGGTGGTCGGCGGCCATCGCCACGGCCGCCTCGGTGGCATAGGCACGCTCCACCAGCGAGCCGTGCCCCGACAGGCGGCTGGGATCCCAGGATTCGTAGCGGCTGCTGCCCATGACGTGGATCATGGCGGTGCGGTACAGGGCGGCCAGGTCCGGCGAGGCCTGCAGGAGGAAGGCCGGCCAGGGCATGGCCATCGCCGACAGGGCGATCGTCGCCCCGACGATTCGGAGCCGCGTCTGCCGCGTCCGCGCCAGCAGCAGCAAGAAGGCCAGCACGCCGGCGGCGGTGGCCAGGTAGGCGCTCTTGGAGAAAGTCAGGAACAGGCTGGCTCCGCCGACCGCCAGCGCAGCGACCAGGACCGCGACCGCATAGCGGCCCAGGCCAAGCCGGCGGCGGAAGAGGAGGGCGCCCAGCAGCAGCGGAGCCGCCATGGCCAGCATCTCGCCGAAGAGACCGACGTTGAAGTAGGTGAGACGCGAGAAGAGCAGCCGCCTCGACTGCAGGACCGAGAGCGACCCGAAGGCAGGGATGGACTGGGCCATGTTGATGAGCCCGCCCAGGGCCACGGAGAGACCCAGCACTGCCAGGACCTGCATCAGCTGGTACCTGGTGGGCCGGAAGGCGAGCAGCAGAAGCCCCATGGCCACGGGCTCGAGAATGCCGTGGACCAGGACGAGGACGCTCGTCGGGACGCCCGGTGAGGCGAGAGTCGAGATTGAGGCCAGGATCAGCAGGGCGATCGTCGCCAGGGGGCCGAGGTGGCGACTGGCGAACTCGATGGCCCGGGCTGAGGGCTCGGCGCTCGCGTTGCCGGTGGCGCCGGTCGCATGCGATCGGCGCTCGAAACCGGCGTGCGACCGCTGCTCGTCGCGAAGCACGTAGCCCGCCGTCAGCCAGACGACGAAGACGGTCTGCAAGATGACCTGGAACCATTCGATGTCCCACGACACCTGGCCGGCGTTGAGAACCGGCGTCAGGAGCACGATGGCCAGGAAGGCCGGCCAGGGGCGCTGGACGGCGTAGAACGCCAGCACCGCCGCCACGAACGGCACGGTCCCGGCCAGCATCCGAGCAGGAAGGCCCGGCTCGATGTCGAGCGGGGCGTGGGCACCGATGGCGGCGATGGCCAGCGTCGAGGCGAAGGCGGTGGCGGCCGCCACGGAGCGGGCGAACACACGGATGCCCGGCCGGGCGAGGGTGCCCTGGCGGGTCAGAACGCGCGATGCAGACTCCAGCCGGGCCGCGCGCGGCCCGTACAACCCTTGTGTCTCGTTCAAGTCAGGTCGATCTCGCTCAGCGCCGTGATCGGCGGGTAGGCTCGGTTCAATCGTCGCCCTCCCCAGGCGATCGACGACCCGTCCATTCTTCGCGTGCAACCCGCGGACGGATCACCGGGCACGGGTGGATGCTAAGCGATCAGGCCGGATTCCGCCGTCGAGCGGCCGGGCCCGCTCGGCCGTTGTGCCCCACCCGTACAATCGTTTCCAACCGGGGCCGAATACGCAGCCTGGGGGTACGAAGGTGGGTACTGGAGCCTCTGGACCGACGCGGCGGGGCGCGCTGGCACTGACAGCGGCCCTGCTGCTGGGCGGCTGCGCGAGCACGACGCCCACGCCGATGACCGTCTACATCACCCTGCCGCCAGGCGAAACGGCGACCCCGACCGCAGAGGCGACGCCCTCGCCCACGGCAGAGCAGTCGCCAAGCGAATCGCCCGCCGAGTCTCCATCAGCATCGCCTTCCGAGTCACCTTCGGCTGCGCCGACCTCGCCGGCTGCCAGCTGTACCGGTTCGGAGGCCCACAAGGAGTACTTCGTCAACGCCGCGAAGGACCTGCCCTGGGACGTCTACTGCGCCGTCCTGCCCAGCGGCTGGTGGCTGCAGGAAGCGTACTACCACCGGGCTGACGAGTACCTGTTCGTCCGCTACCGCAACAACGCCGGGGTCGAGGTACTCCTGCTCGAGGGCAGGCTCTGCGACGTTCTCTCAACCTGCATGGACATGTTCCCGGTCCTCGACTCTGCCTCGCTTGACGGCCTGGCCGGGACGATGAGGGGCATCGGCGGTGGCGGGCGCGGCGTGCTCGTCAACCCTCACTCAGTCCCGGGCTACGCGTTCGTCAACATCACCGGTCTGTCGCAGGCCAAGGTGGCCGAATACGCGGCGGCGGTGATCAAGGTTCCCAAGCCATAACCCCAGCGGCCACTGAAAGAGGGCGAAGATGAACGATCACCTGATGCGCGGAGCGCTACGCAGACTGACGATCCTCGTCACGGCCCTGGCCGTGGCGGGCTGCGCGAGCACAGCGCCGACGCCGATCATCGTCCTCATCACGGCGACGCCGGGCGAGACGACGACCCCGAATGCCGAGCCAACGACCTCGCCCACGGGAGAGCCGTCGCCTTCGGAGTCGCCTTCGGAGTCGCCTTCGGAGTCGCCCACCTCGCCGGCTGCCGGCTGTACCGGTTCGGAGGCCCACAAGGAGTACTTCGTCAACGCCGCGAAGAACCTGCCTTTTGATGTCTACTGCGCCGTCCTGCCCAGCGGCTGGTGGCTTCAGGAGTCGGAATACCACCAGGCGGACAAGTACCTGTACACCCGCTACCGCAACAACGCCGGGGTCGAGGTACTCCTGCTCGAGGGCAGGCTCTGCGACGATTCCGGTCTCCCCACCTGCTGGGACATCTACCCGACCGTTGGCGCGGCTTCGTTCGACAGCCTGGCCGGGACGATGAGAACGATGGGCGCTACCGGGCACGGCGTGGTCGTCAACCCTCACTCCATCCCGGCCTACGTGCTCATGAACGGGAGTGGTCTGTCCCAGGCCCAGGTGGCCCAGTACGCGGCGGCGGTGATCAAGGTCCCCAAGACCTGATCCT
>DAOUEA010000066.1:0-6719 GCA_034430475.1 Chloroflexota bacterium
GGATTGCGGATGGCCCTAAGCGAATTCCTTATCGTTGACGTAGAAGCTCATGCTTTGGCCGTGTCACGGCCGGCGTCAGGGGCGGCCTCAGACGGCCGCTGAGGCCTCCGACTCGGCGTCGAAGAGCCCCGGGACGGACAGGTAGCGCTCACCGGTGTCGTAGGTGAAGGCCAGGATGCGCGCCCCGTCGGCGATCTCCGGCAGCCTGGTAGCCACAGCGGCGAGCACCGCCCCCGACGAAACCCCGACCAGCAGGCCTTCCTCGCGGGCGGCACGCACGGCGTAGGCGTAGGCGTCCGGCGCAGCCGCCGTCGCTACAGCGCTCACCGCGTCTCGATGGAAGTTCTCCGGGATGAAGTTGGCGCCGATACCCTGGATCGGATGCGGGCCGGCCTTGCCGCCGCTCAGGATGGGCGAGGCCGCCGGCTCGACGGCGACGACCTGCAGCTTGGGCCAGCGGGCCCGCAGCACCTCGCCGACGGCCGTGGCATGGCCGCCGGTGCCGACCCCGGCGAAGACGTAGTCCAGGCCTTCGGGGAAGTCGCGGGCGACCTCCTCGGCCGTGGTCTTCTTGTGGACGGCGATGTTGGCCGGGTTCTCGAACTGGCCGGGCATCCAGGCGCCCGGGATCTTCTCAACCAGCTCGCGGGCCTTGTCGACGGCGCCCTGCATGCCGAGCTCGCGGGGCGTCAGCTCGAAAGACGCGCCGTAGGCGGCCATCAGCCGGCGCCGCTCCATGGACATCGATTCGGGCATAGTGAGGATGAGCTTGTAGCCCTTGACGGCGGCCACGAGGGCCAGGCCCACGCCGGTGTTGCCGGAGGTCGGCTCGACGATGGTCGCGCCGGGCTGAAGAACCCCGCGCTCCTCCGCGTCTTCGATCATCGAAAGGGCGATGCGGTCCTTGATGCTGCCGCCTGGGTTCTGGCGCTCGAGCTTGGCCCAGACCTCGACTCGGGGATCGAAGAGGCGATTGAGCCTGACGTGGGGCGTGTTGCCGATCGTCTCGAGGACGTTGTTGACCTTGGTCACGGAAGTTCTCCTCTGTTCGTATGGGACGCGGGAGCGGCCTTCTGGTTCGGACGGCCGCTCAGATCACGAAGTCGGGGCCTTCGAACTCGGCCCGGCCCTGCCGGACGTGGACCTCGCTGCGGTGGTACACGGTCGAATCGGGCGGGATGCTGGAGGTCAGCCAGACGTTGCCGCCGATGACGCTGCCGCGGCCGATGACCGTCTCGCCGCCCAGGATCGTGGCGTTGGCGTAGATGACCACGTCGTCCTCGATCGTGGGGTGGCGCTTGGTCGAGGCCAGGTTCTTGTTGACCGACAGCGCGCCCAGGGTCACGCCCTGGTAGATCTTGACGTTGTTGCCGATGACCGCCGTCTGGCCGATCACGATGCCCGTGCCGTGGTCGATGATCACCGGGTGGCCCAGCGTGGCGCCGGGGTGGATGTCGATGCCGCTTCGCTCGTGAGCCCACTCGGCCAGGACGCGCGGCAGCAGCGGCACCTCCAGCTCGTAGAAGCGGTGGGCGATGCGGTGGACGGCGATGGCCAGGAAGCCGGGGTAGGCGAGGATCACCTCGTCCACGCTCTCGGCTGCCGGATCGCCGCGTTCGATCCCCTCGGCATCCACGACCAGCTGGCGATGGATCTCCAGCAGCACCTCGAAGAAGGCGTCAGAGACCTGGGCCGGGTCGATCTCGTCCTCGAGGGGCCGAAGCAGCGCCCGCAGCTCGGCCGTCGAGGCGACGAAGGCGTCCCGCAGCTCGCGCGGGGTGCTGTACACCCGCTCGGCCGCCTGGGGGAAGAGAGTGTCGAGCAGGGAGCGCACCCAGGCTCCCGCGCGCGCCTTGGGGAGCCGGCACCCGGTGTCACTGCTCACGGCATCGTGGATGCGTTGGGCCAGCCCGCCGAGAGGATCGGCGGCGGCGGATGGTGCGGGCTTGGCGGCGGAAGACATTCGTTACCTCGGTTCTGAGCGGGCGGGGCGGGATGGCTCTAGCGGCGACCCGGGCTCCGCTGAGGTAACGAAAACCGCGGTCCGTTTGCGGATCCGCGGCCCCTTTGCGACCTCTCGCGCCGTGAGCGCGAGGCAGCCTGCTACCTCCTGCGGCGGGGCCGCCGCGAGGTACAGGAGCAGGTGCGCATATTCGATCCCATGGCGGGAAGGATGCGGGCTCGGTCGGGATGCGTCAAGCGCGGCCGGGAGGCGTCGCGGACGGTGATCGGCCTGCGAGGAGGCTCGGCCACCCGAGGATTCCGTGCTACCTTGGTGGCAAGCCACTCACCGTGGTGGGGCCCGATTGCCGCTGGTGCGGCATCAAATCCTGGGGAGGTACTGGATGACTCAAGTCTTGGCCAAGCAGGGACGCGGCCTGCTCGTCCTGCTGGCCGTGCTGGCCATCGCCGTGGCGGCCTGCGGAAGCAGCGAGAGCACTCAGGCGCCGGGCAGCTCGACTGCCCCCGGCGGCCAGGAGTCGGCGAGCACGGAGCCCGGCGGCAACGGCGGCAACGGCGGCAACGGCGGCGGCGACCTCTCCGGCGCCGGAGAGGCCTTCGCGAACATCAACAGCTACAGGTTCAAGATGACGATCCTCGATCCGAGGATGACCGCAGGACTGTCCGCAATGAGCGGCGTCTCGGGCGACGAGGCTGTCGCGATCAGCGGCATCGTCATCGTCAAGCCCGAGCCCGCCTACGACATCACGATGCCCGGTGTCCGAATCATCATGGTGGGCGGCACCCAGTACATGAGCATGGGTGGCATGGGCTTCATCGCGACGCCGGCGGGCGGATCCGGCATGGCCGACGCCTTCATCCCGGCCGCGATGTACGACGACCTCGTCACCGGCGGCGGGATGGACGACTTCGCCAAGGTCGGCTCGGGCGAGAAGAACGGCGTCAATGCCGATCACTACCAGGCCGGCTCGGAGGCGCTCGCCGCGATCTCCGTGAACGCGCCGAATCTCGAGGGCGCGACCTGGACCGCCGACGTCTGGATTGCCACTGACGGCGGCTACCCGGTGAACGTGTCGATGGTCGCCACCAAGGATGGCAAGGCCGTCTGGGAGGTCGTCATGGACGTCACCAACGTCAACGATCCCGCCAACAAGGTCGAGGCGCCCAAGACCGCGCTCTAGGCCGCTTCGGTAGCATCTGCACAGAGACCCCGGTCATTCGGCCGGGGTCTCTCGCTGCCGGCGCAGAGTGGCGAGCTTGCCCGACGGCGGGAGTCGTTGATCGGCCCGCGAGACGACTCTGCGGCGCGAGGATTCCGTGCTACCGTGATCGCAAGCCACTCACCGTGGGGGGCCCGATTGCCGCTATCGCGGCATCAATCCTGGGGAGGTCGTGGATGACTCAGATGCTCGAGAAGAAGGCCGGCGGCCTGCTGGCCCTTCTCGTCGTGCTGGCAATCGCCCTGGCCGTGACGGCTTGCGGCAGCAGCTCGACCACTCAAGCGCCCGGGAGCTCGGCCACACCGGGCGGCCAGGCGTCGGCAGATTCTGGCGACGGCAACGGCGACGGCAACGGCGACGGCTTGTCGTCGGGCCTGGCGGCCAATCTCGACAGCCTCGACAGCTATAGGTTCTCGTACAAGTACGTCGCCGGCTCGGGGTCGTGGGACGAGGCCATGACCATCTCCGGGGTCGTCGTCAACAAGCCCGTCAAGTCGGCGCAGGTCGACGTGATGGGCGCGAGCACGATCGTGATCGGCGACCAGGCGTGGGTCGGCTTTGGCGACATGTGGGTGCCGAGCGAAGACACGACCTTCGACGATCTTGTCGATATCGCGGGCGACTATAGCAGTTGGTTCGACAAAGACGTCGCCGAGTGGAACGTGACCGGCAGCGAGAACAAGAACGGCGTGGATTGCATCCACTTCAAGGGCAGCGAGCAGCTGGCGCTTGGGTACGGCGTGGCTGGCGTGTCCGATTTCACGGCCGATCTCTGGATCGCCAAGGACGGCAACTACCCGGTCAGCGGCGTCTTCTCCTTCAACTACTCAAGCGGTGGGAACTCCGGCACGTACGGCATGATGCTGGACATCACCAACGTCAACGACCCCGCCAACAAGGTCGAGCCTCCGAAGGGTCTCGGCTGAGCGGAGCCACCCGCAATCGCAGAGAGACCCCGGCCTTTCGGCCGGGGTCTCTTCTTGTGGCGCGGGAGTCGGGCGGCGCACCTGCGAAGACTCAAACGTCTATCGCAGATGATGACGAGGCCGCAAGCGCGAAAGGGGAACGGCATGCCGGAGACGGCAGAGAGAGCCCGGCCAGCATGGAGACGCGTTCCGGCTCCGGTCGTTGCGATCTCGGCGGTCACAGTGGTCGTGGTGGCTCTCGTCGGGGCGACCTTCATCCTTCATCCGCCACCGGGCTCGGGCGCCAGCCCATCCTCGGCGGTCAGCACGCCACCACCACCTTCGTCAACGCCGAGCGCCTCTCCATCTGGGGTCGGCGACTGGCAGGCGCTGGCTGCCGCCTATGCGGTCGGTGCCTCCTGGTCGCCCGATGGCGAGTGGCTGGCGGTCTGGGATCGGGCAGGTGACGGCGCGTCGGCCGAGCGTCACCTTCGACTGCTGGACAGCGCCGGCAAGCCTGTGCGCGAGCTGACTGGAGACCGCCTTCTGTGGGTCGACGCCACACGCTTCGTGCTCTCCCGCGGAGATGCGAGCCTTCTGGGGGCTGTGGACTCGACGGATTCGACGCCGCTCCCGACGCCCTTCCCCGAGGCTGCGCTCTCGAACAACCACGGGGCCGTCGCGCTCCCGTCGGTCGAGGAGGGGGATCCAGCGGCGACCACCTTCGTGGTCTGGACCCAGACGGGCGCCACCCCGGCCGTGACCGGGCTGCCGGAGGCCTGGTCGGCCGACGGAACCAAGCTTGCGGTGTGGCACTCGACGGAGTCGGAGGGGCCGCATGGCATCGGATCCCAGGAGACCGGCTGGATCGAAGTCCTCAGCTGGCCCGGCCTCGCTTCGCTCGCGTCGGTGAAGGAGGACTCGCTTGTCTCGGAGCCGATGTCCTTCGACCCATCGGGGCGCTACCTGGTGGTCTCAAGGTTGGGATTCGACGGGTACCTGGTGCTCGACACGGTTGCCGGCGGGCTCGTCGCTCCTTCCGGGGTCACCGGTTTCACTCCCGCATGGAACAGCGCGAGTGAGCTGCTGGTTCCGGCGGTCGACGGTTCGGTTACCACCTACTCGCTCTCTGGCAAGCCGCCGGTCACCACACGGGGCGTCGGGAACGGCGTCGTCGCCTCCGCGGATGGATCGACCCTCGTCTTCCACTTCACGTCGTCCGAATCGGCACGGGGTCCGGTGACCGTAGTCAGGGGAGGCGTGTCGCGGACGGTTCAGGTGCCCGGACGCGTGGAGTCAGTCCCGGTCGTGTCAGCTGATGGGTCTGGTGTCATCATCATCTGCCTCGCGGGCAACGAGCAGAGGGCGCTGCTCCTGGTCGACTGATTGATTTCGGGCGCAGCGGGTGCACAGCGACCCATGCCGCTCGGCCGGGTCGCTGGTCATCGAAGGGAGTAGTGGGGATGAGAAGGCACTGTCCGGGAGCTAGAGCCGCGTTCGTCGCCTTCGGCCTGGTGGTCGCGGCGTGCGGCTCGGCGACGCCATCCGGAACCCCAGGCAGTTCGGCCTCGCCCGAAGCCTCGCCTTCGAGCCAGCCATCGCCCTCGGTGGCCGTCACCACCGGTTCGCCGCTGGCGTGGTCCTGCCTGCCTGATCGCGTCGGCGCAGGATACCCGATGCCGTACGCCGTCGAGACCAGTGCCATCCCCATGGGGGCCGACGCCTGCCAGGACGTCGGACCCTGGGGCGAGCCCCTACCGCTGCATCTGACCAACGACGGACCGCTGGTGGCGTACAACGCGCGCGACTTCGAGCACGAGACCAGCCTGTGGCTGGGCGACCTGCGGGACGGGTCGATCGAGGTGGCCTACGTCGCGGCCGAGAAGCCCGAGCACAAGGTCGACATCTGGTGGCCGCAGCTGGCCGGCGGGCAGCTCTTCTGGATCGAGTACGTCCACCAGGGGCCGAACGTCCAGACCGCTACTACCGATTGGGCGGTCAAGCGAATGGACGTCTCGGCGCGCGCAGTGACCCTCGTCGCGTCGGGCCGGATGCCCGATCTGGGAGGCAAGAAGTACCCCGAGAAGATCCGCTGGGACGGCCACACGCTGGTCGTGATGGAGGGGCTCGCCAATGACAAGTGGCAGATCGAGCTGTGGGACGAGGCCGGAACGGTTCAGCAAACCATCTCGGTGACCGGCGTCCCCTACGACCTCGCCCTCGTCGACAGAGCGGTGATCTTCAGCGCCGGCACCCGCTACCCCGAGGCCGACACGGTCGGGAAGATGCGCCTGTACCGCTGGACTGCCGACGGGGGCACGAAGCTGATTGGAGTCGACGTCTACGACGTGTCCGGCTGCTCTGATCTCGCCGTCTGGATCGCCGATCCGATCGCCAGCCAGGAGAACACGGGGTTCCCCGTCTCACAGAGAGCCTACGTGGCAAGGGCGCCCTTCGAGGAGAGCCAGCCGCTGAGCCCCAGTCCCTCGCCACAGACGGGGATCCCAGGGGTCGACGCGGTGGAGTGCGACTCCGACACGGTTGTCTGGTGGCAGGTCGAGGGCAGCGAGCGCACCCTGGGCATCGACGTCCTGACGGTCTGGCAGCAGGGCTGGTCGGAACCGATCCACAT
>DAOUEA010000067.1:0-26290 GCA_034430475.1 Chloroflexota bacterium
GATTCGATCGCCCGCTTCGCCGCCGACGTGACGAAGGCTCACCCGCGGATCGACCTGCTCTTCAACAACGCCGGGCTGATGGCCGTGCCGGAAGGAACGACCGCGGACGGCTTCGAGACCCAGTTCGGGACGAACCATCTCGGCCATTTCGCCCTGACGATGAGACTCCTGCCGGCGCTCCTCTCCGCCCCCTCGCCGCGTGTCGTCAGCACCACCTCGACGGCCCGCTTCGCGGCCGGCGAGTACGACCTCTCCAACCCCCACATGCACGGCTGCTACGGCCCGTGGGACGCCTACGGCATGTCCAAGCGGGCCAACCTCCAGTTCGCCCTGGAGCTGGACCGGCGGCTGCGAGACCGCGGCCTGCGGGCCCTCGCGGCCGACCCGGGCTTCTCCAAGACGGACCTGCAGGCCGCCAGCCTGCGGGCCAACCGCGGCTTCCTGCAGCGCTTCTGGCACACGACGGTGCGTTTCATGGGCCAGGCGGCCGGCAAGGGCGCCCTGTGCCAGCTCCGCGCCGGCACGGATCCGAAGGCCACGGGAGGAACGCTCTATGCGCCCCGGTGGATCACCTTCGGAGCGCCGGTGGTGCGCGGGGTAGCGAAGCGCATGCGCCGCCCGGAGCAGCTCGCCCAGCTGTGGGAACTGTCCGAGCGCGAGACGGGCCTGACGCTCGACGGGGCGCTGGGTGGTACGCGACCAGGGCGCCGGCTCGCCGGGCGAGCCACGTGGACCGCGCCCAAACGGAAGGCGAAGTAGCCCCTCAGCCCTCCGGCCGGACGCCCTCGATGGCCAGCAGGCGGCGCTTCAGCGACAGGCCGGCCTGCCGGTCGGCGTAGGTGTTGCCTCCGTAGCCGCCCAGCCGCCCGCCCGAGGCGATGACGCGGTGGCAGGGGATCAGGATCATCACCGGGTTGCGGCCCATCGCGCCGCCCACCGCCTGGGCCGCGCCGGGCCGGCCGATGCGCCGGGCCAGCTCGCCGTAGCCTACGGCCTCGCCGTAGGCGAGCTGGGAAGCGCCCGCCAGCACCCGGCGGTCCCATTCGGACAGCGGGCTGAGATCGAGCGGCAGGTCGAAAGTTCGGCGCTTCCCGGCCAGGTACTCGCCGATCTCGGCCGCGGCCCGGTCGAGCAACTCGCGCCAGGCGGCCGGGACGGCCGGATCCTCGGCCGGCACGACGGTGCCGTGGATGCGCCGGGCGAGGTGGTCGACGAAGGCAGGCGTCTCGGTCTCCAGCGAGACTGCCACTATCCCTTCGTCGGTGGCCGCCAGATGCATCTCTCCCAGCGGACCTGAGGCGATCGTGAAGGCTGCCCTTGGTGCGCCCATGACGCTCCTCCCGTTTACCAGAGCACGAACGGCGCGGCGAGGGCGACGACCGTCGCCGTGACGCAGGACGCGACCAGGACGCGCAGCCCTGCCGACCGCCCGAAGCCGTGAACCTCGAGCAGCGGCCCCAGCGCGATCCCGGCCAGCGCGACCGGGAAGGCCAGCGCTGCCGCCAGGACGCCCAGCGGCCAGCTTACGCCGAGCGAATCGACTGCCACCGACTGGCGGAAGACGAGCGAGACCAGCATCAGCAGATCGGCGCCGACCATGTAGCCGGCCACCGCTCCCAGGAGGGCCTCCGAGCGAGTGGCGGCCAGGACGACCGGGACCCCGGTTGCCAGCACGCCCAGGGCGAGCAGCGCCGGGACGACGATCAGCGAACCGTCGACGCCATGCGGCAACGCGACTCGGGGCGCGGGCCGGCTCAGCTCGAAGGCGAGCAGAGTCCCGCTGGAGAGCAGCGTTCCCAGGACACCGGCCTGGATACCGCGGCGCAGCCAATGGGGAAAGAGTCGCCGGCGCATGACGCTGGCATCGTACACAATCTGCCGGGCGCGCCCGGCAGATTGCCGGAATCGGCGCTCGAGACCCGGTCCATGAGCTGCCGAACGGGCTCCGCTGCGCGTTGCGCCCTCCGACCGTATGGCAGTGCTTCCGGCCGTGTGGCGGCCCGCAGGGTCGGCTAGATGTGGAAGCGCCGGAAGACGGCGACGGCGTTCTGGCCGCCGAACCCGAAGCCGTTGACGATCGCCGTGTCGACCTTGCGCTCCCGCTTCACGTTGGGGACGTAGTCCAGGTCGCACTCGGGATCCGGGTTGTCCAGGTTGGTCGTGGGCGGGATCACGCCCTCGCGGATGGCCCCGATCGCAGCCAGGCCGCTGACCGCTCCGGCGGCCCCGATGAGGTGGCCGACCATCGATTTGGGCGAGCTGATCGCGACCTTCCTGGCATGGGCCCCGAAAGCGGCCTTGATGGCCCTCGTCTCGGTCACGTCGTTGAGCGGCGTAGCCGTGCCGTGGGCGACGATGAAGTCAACTTCGTCGGGCGCGATGCCCGTGGCCGCCAGGGCCTTGGTCATGGCCGCCGTCGCGCCCCGCCCCGTCGGCTCGGGGGCGCTGATGTGGAAGGCGTCGGCCGTCATGCCTCCGCCCAGGACCTCAGCCTGGATGCGAGCGCCTCGGGCCAGGGCGTGCTCGGCGGACTCCAGGATGGCCACCGCGGCTCCTTCACCGAAGACGAAGCCGTCGCGGTCGCGGTCGAACGGCCGCGAGGCATGGGCCGGATCGTCGTTGCGGCGCGAGAGCGCGCCCATGTTGCCCAGGGCGGCGAAGGCCATTGCCACGAGGCTGCCCTCCGAGCCGCCGACGATCGCGACGTCGCACTCACCCGACTCAATCAATCGGACCCCGTCCAGGAAGGCGATTACGCTCGAGGCACAGGCTGCGACCTGGGTGATCACGGGGCCCGTCGCGCCGTACTTCATCGACGCCTGGCAGCCGGCCATCGAGCAGGACAAGGCCGGGATGGCGAACGGTGAAACCTGGCCGACGCCCTTCTGCTTGAGGACCTGCATACCCTCGACGACCTGCTCCAGCCCGCCGCCGCCGGTGTTGATCACGACCGCGACTCGATCCCGCTGCTCGGGTGTCAAGGCCGCGAAATCGAGGCGCGACTCCTCGACGGCCTCTGTCGCGGCGACCATGGCCAGCTGCACGAAGCGGCTCATGCGGCGGGCCATCTTGCGGTCCATGCCCAGGGTGGGATCGAGGTCCTTGACCTCGGCCGCGATCTTGACGTCGAGATCGCCCGGGTCGAAGGAGCGGATGACGTCCACGCCCGAAACGCCGGCGATCAGATTTTGCCAGTACTCACCGGCTGTGTTGCCGATTGGCGTCACGGCCCCCAGGCCCGTTACGACGACTCGCCGGGCGAGATCCTTCTTGGGCACGACCTCCTCCTAAGACCAATCTTCGCGGGGGCGGCCGCCCGTCCAGCGGAGCAGCCGACTGGGGCGCATTGTACCGGCTGGGACTCGGCCTCGGTCGGCCGGGCCAGGACCCCGCGGATCGGCCCGCGGGGCTTCGAGAGCGGGTCTGGCAGGCGGCGGTCAGTCGCCCGTGTAGCGCTTGAAGATGACGGCGGCGTTGTGCCCGCCCAGGCCGATGTTGTTCGAGAGGGCGCAGCGGATCGGCTTCTCGATCGTCTCGGTGGCGATGGAGAGGTTGCACTCCGGGTCCGGCTCGCGGTAGTTGATCGTCGCGGGCACGGTCTGGTGGTGCACCGACAGGACGGTCGCCACTGCCTCGAAGGAGCCCGTCCCGCCCATCATGTGGCCAGTCATGGACTTCGTGGCCGAGATCAGGATGTTGGGCGTGTGGGCGCCGAAGACGGTCCAAATGGCCTCGGCCTCGCGCTTGTCGCCGAGCTGCGTCGAGGTGCCGTGGGGGTTGATCATGTCGATCTCGTCGGCCGGAACGTCCCGTCGCTCCAGGGCTATCTTCATGGCCCGGGCCGAGCCCTCACCGCCCTCCGCTGGAGCGATCATGTCGAAGGCGTCCGCGGATGAGCCGTAGCCCACGACCTCGGCATAGATGCGCGCGCCGCGGGCCCTGGCCAGCTCCAGGTCCTCCAGGATCAGGGCACCACTACCCTCGCCCAGGATGAAGCCGTTGCGGGTGCGGTCGAAGGGCCTGCTGGCCGTGGAGATGGGCTCGCCGGGGCGGGGCAAGCCGAGGCCTCGCATATTGCCAAACCCGATCTGGGCGATCTCCATCAGCGGCGATTCGGCAGAGCCGGCAATGATGGCCGTGCAGTCGCCACGGCGGATCGCCTCGGCGGCCTCACCCACGGCGGTGGTGCCGGTGGAGCAGGCCGAGACCGGGCAGAAGTTGTGGCCCCTGGCTCCGGTCTCGATGGCGATGGTGCCCGAGGCTGAGTCGACCAGGCTGTTGGCGATGAAGAACGGGCTGACCGAGCGGGGACCCTTGGACTTCCAGATCTCGTAGTTGGCGATGAACAGGCTCTGCCCGCCGGCGCCGGTCCCGAAGATGACGCCGACGTCGTTGCGATTCTCGTCCGTGATCTCCAGGCCGGAATCGGCCAGGGCCTGCTTGGCGGCCGCGACTGCGAAGTGGACGGTGGTCTCGCAGCGCCGGGCGTCCTTGAAGTTCATGTACTGGGTGACGTCGAAGTCGCGCACCTGTCCGCCGGCCTTGTACTCGTAGGAGCTGGCGTCGAAGAGGGTGATCTCGCCGATGCCGGAGATGCCGGCGGTGAGGCCGGCCCAGGTGGCCGGGATGTCGTTGCCGATCGAGCTGACGACGCCCAGGCCGGTGATCACGACGCGGCGATTGTAGTCGGGCTTACGCACGAGACTCTGCTCCTCCAGGGCTCGAATAGGCCGCGCAGGCGGCCGGTTCACGAGTAAGGGCGATCGAGGGTTTCATCGTTCGAGGAATGGAACGGCGATGCCGCCGGAGGCGGAGGCGTCGCCCGTGGCCAGGGCGGTCGCCTCGGGGGCGATGCGCTTGATTAGGCCGGTCAGGACCTT
Source organism: Chloroflexota bacterium (assembly GCA_034430475.1). GTDB lineage: Bacteria > Chloroflexota > Limnocylindria > Limnocylindrales > CSP1-4 > Fen-1039. The sequence continues at coordinate 4,881 of DAOUEA010000067.1, forward strand.
GCCCGGCCCGACCTCGACGAAGGTGGTCACCCCTCCGGCAGTCATGCGTTGCACGGCCGTGACCCAGTCGACGCCGCGGGTCAGATGCTCGATGAGCTCGTGGCGTGCGTCGGCGGCCGAGGTGAGGGGCCGCGCGTCGGCGTTGGCCAGCAGGGGAACGGCGGGATCGGCGAACGAGACCGGCTCGAGCACGGCGGTCATGCCCCGCGCCGCGTCTTCCATGAGCGACGAGTGGGCCGCGACCGAAACCGGCAGCAGGATTCCCCGCTTGGCACCCAGGTCCTTGGCCGCCGCCACGGCCGCCTCGACGGCCGGCCGGTCACCCGAAATCACGACCTGCCCGGGGGCGTTGCGGTTGGCCACGGTGACGCTGCCGTGGGGGGCTCCGGCCGCGAGCAGCTCCGGCAGCCGGGCCTCTTCGAGGCCGATGATCGCGGCCATGGCTCCGCTGCGGCCCTGCCCCGAGGCCTGCATCTGGCGGCCTCGCTCGCGAACGAGCCTGACGGCGTCGCCCAGCGAGATGGAGCCCGCGGCAACCAGCGCCGAGTACTGGCCCATGGAATGGCCGGCGCAGTAGGCGGGACCAGGGGCCTCCACGCCGGCTGCCGCCCAGCGCTCGCGCAGCGCGGCGAGGAAGGCGACCGAAGTGGCGACCAGGGCCGGCTGGGCGTTGACCGTCGCGTCCAGCTCCTCAGCGGGGCCCTCGAACGCCAGGCGACTGATCGGTTCGCCCAGGGCCCGATCCGCCTCGGCCATGATCTCGGCCGCTGCCGGCGAGGCTCCCGCGAGCGCCTTGCCCATGCCCACCGACTGGGATCCCTGGCCGGGGAACACGAACGCGATTCTGTCCATGGGCTTCGCTAGCCTCCTTCAGCTGCCTGCTTCGCGAGAGAACGAGCAGGCCGCTAGCCGGCTGCTGCTTCCTCTAGCGGCGCCCGTCCCGTGCGCCGCTCCACAAGCTTAGCCGAGTCTGGCCGGAACCCTGGAAATCGTGTGCAAGTTTGCAAGTATCGTCGCACCCGGGCTATGCTGCTCTCGTGCCGCAATTCCCTCCCAAGCTGCCCCCGGCCGAGACGGCTGAGCCGCCTCAGAGCGAGCCTTCCGCAGAGGACGGCTCAGAGAGCGCCAGAACCGGGCTGCTGCGCGCTCCTTCGCGTCCGTTCCTGCGTCTGCCCAGCCTCCGCGTCCCGAGCTGGTCGGCCATCGAGAGCTCGGCGCGCGAGCTGCTGGCGGGGCCGGCGGAGGCCACCCGGCCGCACGCCCGGAACCCGCGCGAGCTGTCGGATTCGATCGCCATGGGACGGGCCATCTGGCGTGAGCTGGTCATCGGCTTCGCCGCCCAGCTGGGCGAGTTGAACCTGGGCTTCACCCAGCTCGCCGCTCTGTACGCTCTGTACGACAGCGGCACGATGACGATGGCCGATATGGCGGACACGCTGGGCCGCTCACCTTCGGCGGTGAGCCGGCTGGTCGACTCGCTCGAGAGGCGGCAGCTGGTGGAGCGGCATCAAGACGCCGAGGACCGGCGGCAGCGGACGCTGGTGCTGACCGCGCGCGGCAAGGCCGTCCTGGGGCGGGTCGATCGGGCCCGGGCGGAGGAGTTCCTGTCGATCGTTCGGCCCCTGCCCACCCCGGAGCGGGCCGTGGTGGCCGTGGGCGTCGCGGCGCTCTCGACTCACTCCCTCTCGAAACGGGGCCGGCTGATCAAGCTGGACCGGCCCCGGCACGTGCCCTAGGCGCCGCGCCGCGGGCTGGCCAGGCTCGCGACCTGGGGGATGCCCAGAGCGGAGCGCGCCTTCGGCTCGTCATCCACCGAGAGCGACCACTCTGCCCTGCCCTCGCGGCGGCCGATGATGCAGCAGCCGGTCACATTGACCTTGGCGTTGGCCAGCTTGGCCGTCAGCTCGCCGAGGGCGCAGGGCGAGTCTTCGATCTCCACGATGAGCGTCGAGCCGGCCACGAACGAGTAGCCCATGCTCCGCAGGACCTCGTTGGTCGCCGCGTCGTCGTCGGTGTAGATCAGGGCGCAGGCCAGGTCTCCGGCCGCGCTGCCCTGGATCTGGACGATGTTCACGCCGCGAGCACAGAGGCTCTTGGCCAGGTGGGCGAGCTCGCCCGGACGGTTGGGAAGCTGGACGACGAATGGCTGACCCATGGGGCCCTCCTGGGGAGGTCTTGATGGCGTCCTGAATCTAGCGGAGCGGAGACCGTCAGCTTAGCCGCCACCCGGCCCATGCGGGATGGGCCAATCGTCCGCTCGGGGGAGGCCGAGAAGCCGGACTACTTCGCCCGCGGCGATCGGTACGGCGGCCTCGACCGGCGGCGTCAGCGCCTCGCTGAAGACCCCGGTCATGCGGGCGACCACCGTCACCACCCAGATCGTGGCCGGCAACTCCGCCCCGGCCCGTCGTCCCAGCTCCAGTGCCGCGGCCAGCGACACGTCGTGGACGGAATCGAGGCGGCCCACGGCCCGCCGCTCCATCTCTTCGAACCGCCGGGCTCGAACCTCGCCGGCAGGGCGCTCGGCGAAGTCGGCCGCGTCCACCACTATCGCCTCGTCGAAGCCTGTCAGGAACTCCATCAGGCGCAGCCCGCCGACGCCCAGCCGCTCCACGGCTACCGGCGGCAGCTCCAGGCCGGCCGCGGCTGCAGCCCGCAGCCATTCCTCCACCGCGTCGGCCACGCACCAGCCGACCCCGTCGTCGCCCAGGACGGGATTGCCCAGGCCCACCACCACCGTCCGCGGGCAGCCGGCGAGGGCCCGGCCGACGAAGCGCCGGTCGCTCGGCCGGTCCATGGCGTCGTTACCGCCTCCGCCTAGCAGTGCTGCGACAGATCGTCCACCACCTCGCCGTCCGCATCGCGGATGACGACCTGCAGAGGCATCTGGCCCGGGAGCGAGTGGGTGGCGCAGCCGAGGCACGGGTCGTACAGGCGGAAGGCCATCTCGACCCGGTTCAGCAGGCCCTGGTTCACCTGGCCCTTGTGGATGAAGGCCTCAGCGGCCTTCTTGATCGACATCGAGATGGGGGCGTAGTTGTTCGTGGTCCCGACTATCAGGTTGACCTTCGTCAGCACGCCCCGCTCGTCGGTCCAGTAGTGATGGGTCAGCGTCCCGCGCGGGGCCTCGACGATGGCCACACCCTCGGTGGGCTTCTCGGTTGGCACCGCCCGCACGTCGGGCGAGGTTATCTCCGGGTCGGTTACCAGCTCGACCATGCGCTCAGCCGCGTACAGAAGCTCGATCAGGCGAGCCCAGTGCGTGGCCAGGCGGTGATGGACGATCCGCTTGCCGCCCGACTCGGGCTTGGGCGCGAGCGTCTCGTAGAAGCGCTCGTAGGCGGCCTGGGCGAGCGGCGTGGCCATCCCGTCGGCCGCGTTCAGGCGCGACAGCGGGGTGGCGCAGTAGACGCCCGAATCCACGCCGTCTGTGAAGCCCTTCCAGCCGACCTTCTTGAGGAACGGGAACTTGAGGTAGGTCCAGGGCTCGACGTGCTCGGCGATCCAGTCGCGGTACTCGGCCGGGGCGTAGATGCCTATGCGCTCGCCGTCTGGCGACATGACCCCGACCTTGCCGTCGTAGAAGTTGACCTTCTTGTCCGCGTCGAGCAGGCCGATGTAGTAGGTCCGGTGGTAGTAGGTGTCCCCCAGGACCAGCTCGCGGAAGGCGTCGTTGCCCAGGACGATCTTGTCGAAGAGGTCCAGGCTGAACTGCCCGAACTCGACCGACTGGCGTGCGATCTTCTCGATCTCGGCGCGCTGCTCTTCGTTGATGGCGGAGGTCATGCCGCCGGGCACCGCAGCCGCGGGGTGGATCTTGCGGCCGCCGATGATCTCGATGACGCGGTGGTTGCCCCGGCGGGCCTCGATGACCTTGCCGCCGATGTCCATCCCCACCTTGGCGATGACGCCCAGGATGTTGCGTTCGGCCGCCGGGGCGTCGGGGCCGACGACGAAGTCCGGGCCGCCCAGGGCGTAGAAGTGGGTCGTGTGGTCGGTGACGTAGAAGGCGCTGTACAGGAGCTCACGCAGCATCTTCGCCGTCCGGGGCGGATCCACCTTGTAGACGGCGTCGGCCGCTTTGGCGGCGGCTATGTGGTGCGCCTCGGGGCAGACACCGCAGATGCGGTTGGTGAGCGTCGGCATCTCCTCGACGGGCCGGCCGACACAGAAGCGCTCGAAGCCACGCAGCTCGGGGACCTGGAAGTAGGCGTTGGCGACCTCACCCTGCTTGTCCAGGAAGACCTCGATCTTGCCGTGGCCTTCCAGGCGGGTGATGGGGTCGATGGTGATCCGTTCCATGCTCACTCCTCACCGCCGTTCTTCCAGGCAGACCTGCCGCCGCGCAGCAGCGACGTCGCCAGGCTGAAGCGATAGAACTGGCCCGCGGGATCCACGATCCCGTCCAGGATGGTGTCGATCTCGTCCGTCTTGTCGGCGCTGATCACCGAGGCGTAGGCGGACATCAGGCGAGCGCCGTAGTCCACCACTCCCTCGGCCGCGCCGTAGCAGCCGATGCAGGGCGCGCCGACGGCCGGGCAGAGTGCGCCGCAGCCGCTGCGCGTCGCCGGGCCGTTGCAGGGCAGGCCCTGCTCCAGCAGGCAGATCTCGGGATCGAAGGCGGCCTGGTCGGTGATGCGGACGAAACGGTCGATCCGCTTCACGTCGCGCTTGCGGTCGCATTCGTCGCAGACGGTCGAGGTGCCGGCGCCAAGGACCGAGCCCTTGGGCGGCAGCGGGCCTGTGCCGTTGAGCGCGGCCACCACTGCCTGCAGCACGGCCCAGATCTGCTCCGACTCGGGCGGGCACCCGGGAATGACGTAGTCGACGTCCACCACCTGCTCGAGCGTCCGGAGCTGCGGCTCGAACTCGGGCAGGTGGAGCGTGCCCTCGGGGGCCTTGTACTCCCAGGTCGGCCGGACGCCGTCCGGATTGTCGGTGCTGTCGGTGGCGTAGACCGTGTCGAAGATCTCACGCCGGCTGGACAGGTTGGCCAGGCCGGGGATGCAGCCCTCGCTGGCGCACGAGCCGAAGGCGACCATGAGCTTCGACTTGCGGCGCAGGAGCTTCGCTAGGTGGACCGTCTCCTCGGTCCGCATGCTGCCGTTGATGAGGGCGATGGTGATGTCGCCGTCGGCGAGGGCCTCGATGTCGGCGTACTTGCCGTCCATGATGGTCGGCCACAGAACGATCTCGAAGGCGTCGCCGACTTCGACGATGTGCTCGTAGATGTTGGCGATGGCCACGTCGCAGCCGCCGCAGGAACCTGCGCCGAAGATAGCGAGCTTGGGCTTGGCTGCCGGCTTAGCGGTCGGACTCATCGCTTGGCCTCCGCTGCATGCTCGGGGTTCTCGCCCCCGGGTGTCTCGGGTGGGCCGCCGGGCTCACCGCCGGTCGCCTCCCAGGCTGCCTCGAGTCCAGCCGCATCCAGGTGCCCGTTCCGGCCGGCTGGCCAGTTGAGCGGCCCCAGGGCCCTGACCTCTTCGGTCACCCGGGCGATCTCGTTGGCCAGGCGGGTACCTTCAGCCGCGCTGGCCCACACCAGCTGCAGCCTCTCGGGCTCGATGCCCATCTGCTGGATCGTTCGCCTGAGCAGCTCGAAGCGCCGCAGGGCCTTGATGTTCTGCTCGATGTAGTGACACTCGCCAGGATGGCAGCCGCTGATCATGACCGCGTCCGCGCCCTCGGCGAAAGCTTTGAGGACGAACGTCGGATCCAGCCGGCCGGAGCACATCAGCCGGATGAGCCTGATGTTGGGCGGGTACTTGACCCGCGCCGTCCCGGCCAGGTCGGCCGCCCGGTAGCTGCACCAGTTGCAGGTGAAGCCGATGATGACCGGCTCGAAGGTGGCAATCTCGGTGGTCATGCCTTCGCTCCTGTCGTCGCCAGGCCGGCATCGTCGGTTGAGCCGGGTGGCTCCTTGTTGAGCATGAGCAGGCCCTCGATCTGAGCCAGCACCTGCTCGTTGCTGAAGCCTGTGCCGCTGATCGCGCCGGCCGGGCAGGCGGCCACGCAGGTACCGCAGCCCTGGCACAGGGCCGAGACGACCTCGCTGACGGCGCGATCCTCGTGGAAGACGATCGCGTTGAACGGGCACAGTCCGTTGCAGATCCGGCAGCCGGAGCATGCCTCCTCGTTCACCGAGGCTCGTATCGGCTCGAGGGCGATCTCACCCTGCTGGATGCGACCGACCACTCGAGCGGCCGCCGCGGCGCCCTGGGCGACCGTCTCGGGGATGCCCTTGGGGCCCTGGACGCAGCCGGCGATGAACACGCCTTCGGTCATGGTGGACACGGGGTCCAGCTTGGGGTGCTTCTCGATGTACCAGCCGGCGGCGCTGCACGAGATGCCGAAGAGCTTGGCCACCTCCGCGGAGTCGTGGCGAGCCTGCAGGCCGGGCGACAGGACGACCATGTCGACCGGTACTCGCCGCTGTCTGCCGGCCAGGGTGTCCTCGACCTGGATGACCAGCTTGCCTTCCTCGCCGGGCAGACGGGGCACATCGCTGATATCGGCGACCTTGCCCCGGATGAAGTGCCCGCCTTCTTCCTGCACGCGCTCGTAGAACTCCTCGTAGTCCTTGCCCGGGGTGCGGATGTCGATGTAGAAGTTGTGGACCTCCGCGCCCGTCCGCTCCATGACGAGGTGGGCGTACTTGATGCTCTGCATGCAGCAGATGGCTGAGCAGTAGCGGTTGTAGTTCGCGTCGCGGCTGCCCACGCAGTGGATGATCCCAACCGACTTGGGCACCGTCTTGCCGTCCCGCAGCACGACGTTGCCGCTCGTAGGCCCGGCAGCGTTGCAGATCCGCTCGAACTCGAGGCTGGTGAAGACGTTGTCCAGCCGGCCGTAGCCGTACTGCGGGATGACGCTCGCATCGAACAGGTCGTAGCCGGTCGCCAGGATGATGTTGCCGACCGAGACGGTGAAGACCTCGTCCTGCTGCTCGAAGTCGATGGCGCCGGTGGGGCAGAGCTTCTCGCAGGCCTTGCAGGTTCCCTTCTCGAAGTAGGTGCAATTGTCCTTGTCCAGGACCGGGTAGATGGGCACGGCCTGGGGGAAGGGCGTGTAGATCGCTTTGCGGGTGGTCAGGCCGACCTCGTAGACGTCGTCCGTGACCTTCTTGGGACACTTCTGCCAGCAGATGCCGCAGCCCGTGCACAGCTCGGTGTTCACGTAGCGCGCCTTCTGGCGGATCGTCACCTCGAAGTTGCCGACGTAGCCCTCGACCTTCTCGACCTCGCTCCAGGTGTGAAGCTTGATCTTGGGGTGCGTACCGACCGCGACCATGCGCGGGGTCAGAATGCAGGCGGCGCAGTCCAGGGTGGGGAAGGTCTTGTCGAACTGGGCCATGTGCCCGCCGATGGACGGCTCGCGCTCCACCATGTAGACCTGGAAGCCGGCGTCGGCGATCTCCAGCGCGGCCTGGATGCCGGCGATCCCTCCGCCCACCACCAGGGTGTCGGCGTCGACGGGGACGTGCAACGGCTCCAGGGGCTCGTGATGGATGAGGCGCTCCAGGCCGCCCCAGATGATGGCCTTGGCCTTCTCGGTGGCTGCGGCCTTGTCGGTGTGGACCCAGGCGTCCTGCTCGCGGATGGAGACGAGTTCGCACAGATAGGGGTTCAGGCCGGCCCGCTGGCAGGCCGTGCGGAACGTCTTCTCGTGCAGGTGGGGCGAGCAGGCGGCCACCAGGACGCGCGTCAGCTTCTGCTCCTTGATGTCCTTCTCGACCATGTCCTGCCCGAGGCTGGAGCACATGAAGTCGTAGTCGCGGGCGACGACGACACCGCGCTCGCGGAGCCGCTCACCCGCCCATCGAGTGACCTCCTTGACGTCGACGACGCCGGCGATGTTGGTGCCGCAGTGGCAGACGTAGACTCCGATTCTCTCAGCCATGGTTGTCACCACCTTGCCAGTCAACGGCGTTGTCGGGGCGAGGGCGATGGGGGGTAGGTCTGTAGTGCATCACGTTTGCTCCAGTGCCTCCTCCACCAGCTCGATCAGGTCTTTGACCGCGAGCCTGTCTTCCTGGCCGGCAGTCTTGACCGCGTCTCGGTACATCGTCAAATCCTTGGGGCAGGCCACCACGAAGTAGCCCACGTCGCTCAGTTCGGCCGCCTCGCGGATGCGGTTCTCGCTCGGCCGCTCCTGGACGGCCGACTCGTCCATCCAGATCCGCCCCCCGCCGGCGCCGCAGCACAGGCTTCGGTCACGGTTGCGGGGCATCTCGACCACTCGACAGCCGATGGCCTCCAGTACCCGCCGCGGGGCGTCGTAGACGCCGTTGTAGCGGCCCAGGTAGCAGGGGTCGTGGTAGGTCACGGTGTAGCCCAGCTGGCGGCCGATGGGCAACTGGCCTGAGGTGATAGCTCTGTCGAGCAGCTCGGTGTAGTGGAGGATGGGGACAGCCGGCATCCCATCCGAGTCGCCGTCCGACCGATACTCGTTCTTGAGGGCGTTGTAGGTGTGGGGGTCGGTCGTGACTATCTCCTGGAACTCGCAGCCGTTGAGAGCCATCTTGTTCTTCGTCGCCAGCAGCTCGAACAGGCCCTCCTCGCCGGTGCGCCGGACGTCGTTGCCGGTGTTGCGCTCGGCCTCGTACAGGAGGCCGAAATCGACCCCGGCCTTCTGGAACACCCGGGCCGTGGCCTGGGTGACCGCGGTCAGGGTGGGGCTGTAGGAGGCGTAGTCGCCGACGAACCACAGCGTGTGGGCCGGCTCGCGCCGGATGTCTTTGACCGGAGGCGCCATGTCGGCCGTCCACATCGCCCGCCGCCGCTCCGACTGGCCGAAGGAGTTGCCGTAGCGCCTCAGATTCATGAGGGCGTCCACCAGCGTCGCGTCTGCACGCTGCTGGGTCAGCAGGTAGCGGCGCATGTCGACGATGGGATCGACGTGCTCGATGAAGAGCGGGCACTCCTGGTCGCAGGCGTAGCACGTTGTGCAGGCCCACAGCGCGGCGTCGGAGATGACGTCGCCGGTCAGCTCCTTCTCGAGAACCGCCGTCGCGGCGCTCGCCGGAGCATCGGCCGAGGCCTTCGCGGGGCCGGCCTTGAGGGCTGTGCCTCTCTCGTACAGGTGCGCCCGCAGGCCCATGATCAGCAGTTTGGGAGAGAGCTCCAGGCCGCTGGCGTAGGCCGGGCATACGTCCTGGCAGCGCCCGCACTCGGTGCAGCTGTACCAGTTCAGCATCGCCCGCCAGGAGAACTGCTCGACGTTCTTGACCCCGGTCTGGTCGCCGAACTGCGGTGCCGGGGGCAGCTTGCCGGGCGGCTCCAGGTCGCGCAGGAAGACGTTGAACATCGAGGTCACGACGTGGAAGTGCTTGCCTCCCGGCAGCATGGTCAGGAAGAGCAGCACCACGCTCAGGTGGACCCAGTAGGCGACCCTGGCGACCATGTCCTGGGCGCTCGTGCTCAGCCCGGCCAGCAAGCTGCCGACGAAGGCCGAGACGGGCTGCCAGTAGGCCGGCTCGATGGGGCTGTCGCCCTGCTCTCGCTTGATCCCGTTCATGACCAGCAGGCTGATCATGATGGTCAGGATGAAGAACAGGACCACGACGCCTTCGGTCTTGTGGCTGCCCTTGTAGCGCTCGGGCTTGACGATGAGCCGCATGTACAGGTCGTAGACGACGGCGATCGCGACCGCGACTGCGATCAGATCCTGGACCAGCGCCAGCGGCCCGAACGTCCCCAGGAAGGGCAGCACGAAGCCCGGCCAGACGCCCTCCAGGATCGCCTGGGCGATCGTCGGCAGGAGCAGCAGGAAGCCCCAGAAGACGAAGAAGTGGGCGACGCCCGGCCTGGCGAAGCGGAACAAACGCCGCTGGCCGAAGACGTACACGAGCCACAGCCAGATGCGCTGCCGCCACTGGCCGATCGACTCGGCCGGTTGGCCCAGGCGCATGTGCTCCAGTCGGCGGTAGACCCGGAAGCCGAACAGACCGAGCGCTGCCAGGAATACGGCCAGGACCAGGAGGGGCTCGATCGGCATCGGTCAGCCGCCCTTCGCCTGCTTGACCCTGGCGGTCAGCACCGGCATCAGCTTCAGGGCGTCCTCCATGACCCCGTACTGGGCGTAGTCGAGGATCGGCGCCTTCTCGTCCGTGTTGACGGCGACGATGCATTCGGCATCGCTCATGCCCTCGTGATGCTCCGGCGCGCCGCTGATGCCCAGGGCCAGGTAGAGCCTGGGCTTGACCGACTTGCCCGACTTGCCGACCAGGCGTGAGGTCGGCAGCCAGCCCTGGTCGACGATCGGCCGCGAGGCCGAAACCGCACCTCCCAGTGCGGCCGCCAGCTCCTCGGCCAGCTTGAGGTTGTCCTGCTGGCCGATGCCTCGGCCCACGGACACCAGGATCGATTCCTTGGTTATGTCGATGCCGCCGGCTTCGGGCTCGATGTAGCCCTTCAGCTTGGTCTTCAGATCGTCCAGCGGCACCGGGGGCTGCACCCGCGCCACAGGGGGGGCCGCGTCCTTCCGTCCGTCCTGGGGCTTGTGTCCGCCCGGCACCAGCGTGACCAGGCAGGCCGGTTCGGGCAGCTTGCCTTCGGCCAGCACCTTGCCGCCGCAGGTGACGCTCACGAAGCCGGCCGCGGCGCTGAGCGTCTGGCAGGCCGAGACCAGGGGCAGGCCCAGATCGATGCTGATGCCGCTGGCTACGTCCATGCCCATCGATGAGTGGCCCATCAGCACCGCGCGCGGGGCGGCCTCCTTGACCAGCGCGGAGATCGTCCGCCGGTAGGCGTCGGGCGTGAAGTCGGCCAGGGCAGGATGGTCGACGTAGGTGACGCCGTCCGCGACGCCCAGCGTGCCCGCCAGCCCCTCGGCCTTGCTGCCCAGCAGAAGGGCCGTCAGCTTGCCTCCCAGCCCGTCGGCCAGGGTGCGGCCGGCGGCCAGCATTGTGTACGTGTTCTCCAGGACCTCGCCCCGGAGTGACTCGACGACGACCCAGACGTCCTTGCTCATAATCGCCCTCCTACCCCAGCAATCCGCGCTTGCCGAACAGGGCCACCAGGGCGTCGGCCACCTGGTCCACGCCGCCCTCGATCATCTCGGCTCGCTCACCCGATTCCGGCAGGTACATGCGCGCCAGTTCCGCGGCGCCCTGGGCGTCCGCGTCGCCGGCCGCGACCTCCTCGATCGTGGCCGTCTTCATGGCCTCCATGACCTTGGCCGTGACCACGTAGCGCGGCGGCTTCTCCGCGGCCGAGATGCCCAGCACGGCGGGCAGATCCACCGTCATCTCGGCCACCAGCCCGCCCGGGTACTCCTTGCGGACCACGATCCCGCCGTCTTCCTGGCTGACGGCCAGGACGTAGCCCACGAAGGGCAGGCCCAGACGGGCGGCCAGCAGCGGACCGGTCGAGCCGTCCAGGTCGTCCGTGGCCTGGGCGCCGGTCAGGATCAGGTCGAAGGTCAGGTCCTTCGCCGCCGCCTGCAGCACCGAGGAGGCGGCGTGGTTGGTGACGCCCTCGTCGAAGCTCTCGCCGGTGACCTTGATGGCGCGGTCGGCGCCCTTGGCGATGGCCGTGTACAGCGTGTCGTCCGTATCGCCGGTGTCGAGCGTGATCACCGTGACCGAGCCGCCGTGGCGCTCCTTGAGCAGCAGCGCCTCCTCCAGGGCGTGGTCATCCTGCTCGCTGGGGATCAGGCGCATGAACCTTCGATCCAGCGCCACCCCGTTGGCGGCTATCTCCAGCTCCTCGACGAGGTCCGGTACCAGCTTGATGGGGACAAGGATGTCCATCGGCTCCTCTCCTAGTCGCGCATGGCCTCGCTCAGCAGTTCGGCGATGTCCTTGACGATCAGCTCTTCCTGGTGGCCTGTGCTCTTGACCGCATCTTCGAAGCGCGGCGTCTCATAGGGGCAGGCCACGGCCAGAATCTCGGCCCCGGCCCGCACCGCTTCCTCGACCCGCCACTCCGAGGTCCGGGCATGGGCTTGCTCCCACACGAAGCCGTCCAGCCAGTTGCCGCCTCCACCTCCGCCGCAGCAGATGGTGTTGGCGCGGTTGTGGGCCATCTCCACCAGCTCCAGGCCGGGGATCGCCTGCAGGAGCTGGCGGGGCTCGTCGTAGATGTTGTTGCTGTTGGCGCGGCCGAGGGCGCAGGGGTCGTGGTAGGCGACCCTGGCGTTCAGCTCGCGGTGGAGCAGCGGCTTCAGCTGATCGAGGCGCTCGGCCAGGAACTGGGTGTAGTGCTGGATTGGAACCGTGACGCCGGCCCTGGGGTACTCGTTCTTGATGACGTTGAAGGCGTGGGGGTCCGTCGTCACGACCTGCTTGAACTGGTACTTGGCGAAGGCCTTGCCGTTCTTCAGGACCAGCATCTCGTACAGCCCCTTCTCACCGGACAGCAGCTGGGCGTCGCCGTCGCTGTTCTCCTCGGGGCCGAGAATGCCGAAGTTGACGTCGAGCGCACGCAGGAGCCGCGCCATCGCTCTGCTGACGACCTGCGAGCGAGGGTGATACGAGGCGTAGTCGCCAACGAACCACAGCACGTCCACGGGCTCCTTGGCTTCGGCCATGAGCGGCACCGGCGGGCTCAGATGGCTGGCCCACTCGGGACGCCGGCGCGGCGACTCACCCAGGGTGTTGCCGTAGCGGCGGGTGTTCTCGAGCGCGGCCTGCAGCTCGGAAGGGACCTTGCCCCTCAGCATCGACTCTGCCTTGAAGGTCGTCAGGAGGCTGGTGGTCAACGGGATCTGGACCGGGCACACGGACGTGCAGGCGAAGCAGGACACGCACAGCCAGATGAGATCGCTGTCGAGGGCGGACGTGAGTTCCTCGGCCCGCAGGGCGGCGATGAGCGACCGCGGCGGGAACTCCATGGCGAAGCCGTAGGGGCAGATGCCGCTGCACATCCCGCACTGCAGGCAGAGGTTCAGCCTCTCGCCGTGCGGCGTGGCCTCCAGTATTTCGTCGTAGAGCGTGGGTTCGCTGGTCATGGTTGAGGTCACGGTCACCTCCACGGGCGCTGTGCTTCGCCATGTGGCGCTGATGAGCATGGGCAGACGAGGAGCTGGCTCGGGAACGAGGGGCGAAGAAGGAGCGATGAATCGGTGGCGCGCGGCGCGCGACCCCGGGCGAGGCGAACACTCGCTCTCGCTCCGGCAGAGGGTCCAGCGACTGCCGCGACCGTCATCTGTTTATGCTAGCCGCTCGGCGGTCCGGCCCACGTCGCAATATCGCGCGGCCGATGGCTCGGGCGCTCTGGCGTGCGACCCTCTCCGGATGAGCATGACGGTCGATCACGGTGGTTTCCGAGGCGGCTGGGGTGGCGGCCGACCGGCACCCGAAAGCGGGGCGCACCCGCCGGGCACCGAGGGCAACTGGACCACACCGCTTCTGGCGCTGCCGGGCGGCGCAGTCTTGCCTTGAGCCGATTCTGCGGATCAGGCCGGGCTACCGGTAGGGCCGCTTTACCCGGGCCTGCGGGGGCCAAGTCTCCTGCCGAGCCGAAACGCTCGCGCCCGAGGCCGGGAAACATGGTCTCGGCGGCTCGGCCGGGGCAAGGACAGACCCCGGCCGCGCCGGCGGCCGGGGTCTGTTCCACTTTCGCGTCCAGGGCTGCCGTGCGGCGGCCTCAGCGGTTCCAGGCGGTTCTGGCCAGGTCGGACCGACCGAAGAGAGAGGCTAGGCCTTCTTGACCAGGGCGAGCGCGCCGCCGCCGATGGCAAGGAGGCCGCCGACGACCACGACGATCACGCCGATGCCGATGCTGGCCCCAAGGTCGGAGAGGTCCTTGAAGCTCATGTCGCTCAGGATGTCGGTGAAGTAGACGATCACCAGGACCGCCAGGACCAGGACGCCGAGCCCGAGCTCGATCAAGGCCAGAACCAGCGGCGGGATCTTCACCAGCTTGAGGATGGCGATACCGGCCACGACCACGAGCAGGATGCCCAGCGCCAGGACAACCTTGCCGCCGAGCAGACCCTCGTCCAGACCGGTCATATCGTCGCCGTGGAATGTCATCCATGCCAGCGGCGCGCCGACGATCGCCACGATGCCGCCGGCGAGAGCCAGGAGATCGGCGACGGATACGGTCTTGCCTGCGATGTTGACTGTCATCCGGAGACTCCTCCATCCACGCGCCGCAGATCCCGTCCCAGACCGATGACGGGTCGGCGCGCCGCTAGCGTACTCGCGTGCGTGCGCGCGAACACCCCTATTCCGCGACCTTCGCCGCAAATGGAGTGGAGAGTTGTGGTGCGGTCCGGTGGCGCAGGCCGGGTCAGCCGCAGAACCGCGTCACGGCGTCGAACAGGACAGGCAGCCCCCAGGCCAATGCGTCCACCGAAACCCGCTCGTCGACGCCGTGCATCAGCTCCAGCGGGCCCTCGCGACCCTCGATCCGCAGGGGCGAGAAGCCGTACACCGGCACCCCGATGCGGGCCAGGTGCTTGGCATCGGTGGCCCACGGCGCCATGAACGGCACCGGCACCGCTTCCGGGTCGTGGTCGCGCAGCACCTGCTCCAGGAGCGGGTACATGGGCCCGTCCAGGGGCGCCTGCGCGGGCGCCCCCACGAGGGTGCACTCCACGTCCAAACGAGCCCACAGCTCCTCGCCGACGCGCCGGCGCAGCTCCTCCCGCATGGCCGGCTCGTCCGTCCCCGGCAGCGTCCGGCAGTCGATCTCGATCATCGCCGTGCCGGGGATGACGTTGTACTTGACCCCGGCCTGGACGATCCCGACCGATACGGTGTCGTGAGTCATGGCCGAGAAGGTCCGGACCAGCGCCGGGTCGCACACCTCCCCCAGGGCGGCGAGGCCCTCGCGGACCGTGTCCGCCTGGAGCTTCGATGGGTCGGCGAGGAGCCTCTGGACCGCCCCCGCCGCACGGGCGGTAAGGCGCGGGATGGCTCGGTCGACCGCGCCGGCCATGGCCTCGGTCAGGCGGGCCGGCCCCTGGTCCGCCAGGCGGTCCACGATCCGGGCCGCGAGCAGGGCGGCGTTGTCCTCGCTGGGCACCGAGCCGTGGCCCCAGCGACCCCTGACGTGGAGGCGGTAGACCACGTAGCCCTTCTCCGCGACCTGGACGGGGTAGAAGCGGACGCCCCCGAACGGAAGGGGCATACCGCCCGCCTCGTTGAGGGCCGCGGTTGCCTGGAGCCACTCGGGGTGGTTGTCCACCAGCCAGCCGGCCCCTTCCCGACCACCCGCTTCCTCGCCCGCGGAAGAGCAGAGGATCACGTCGCGGCGCAGGCCCGGGATGGGGTCCGTGGCGGGGTCCAGGCCGGCTGCGCGCGCCGTTCGGGCCAGGCGGCGCATGACCTGGATCTCCATGGCCACCATGCTCTTCATGTCCAGCGCGCCGCGGCCCCAGACGTAGCCGTCCGCCAGGTCGCCGCCGAACGGGTCGTGGCTCCAGCCCTCCGGGTCCGCCGGCACGACGTCCAGGTGCGAGAGAAGGAGCAGCGGGTCGCCGCCACTGCCGTCGCCGCGGACGCGGGCCACGATCGAGCCGCGGCCGGGGAACGGCTCCACGACCGTCGATGGGATGCCCTCTTTGGCGAGGACCTGCTCCACGAAGCGGGCCGCCTGGATCTCGTCGCCAGGCGGATTGACGCTGCGGATCCGGATCACGTCTCGCAGGAGCTGGACGAGTTCGTCCCGCTCCAGGTCCGATACTCCGGCGGCTGGCGGCTTGCTGGGATTGCCGGGGTCCGAGGTGGCTGCCATGATCCTCCTCTGGTGTTCGGAGCGAGCATATCGGAGACCGCCGGCGGCGCAAGATGAGGCTGGCATGACAAATGCACCGGGCCCGAGCGGCCCCCCGGAGCGAACGGCGCAGGGCTCGAGCGAGCCCGGCCTCGGGGCGCAGCCCGGCGGACCGCCGCAGGGCTACCAGCCGCCGGCGGGCCAGTGGCCGCCCCCGGCTCAACCATCGTGGCCGCTCACGGCGCAGCCATCGGGCGATCGCCGGTCGGGCGGTCGCTCATCGGGCGACCGGCCGGGAAGCCGGCCCCCGGTGCAGTCCGGAAGCCGCGCCGCCTCGAACGGCGCCGCCTGTCTCGGCTGCGGGTTGGTCCTGCTCATGGCATTGATCCTGGTGACCGGCGCGGTGCTGATTCTGACCGGCCAGCTCGACAGGATCCTGGTCGAGATCGGGGATCAGCTGGCGAGCCCTCCGGCTCACCCCTGATCGGAATCATGACCGAGATGCGCCCGGTCCAGCGCGCCGAGCGGCACTAGACGCCGATCACCAGGACTCGCGAGGCCTCCGGCTCTCCCTCCACCAGGCGCCCGAGATCGTCCGCATCGGACGTCAGGATCAGGGCCGGCGCGGACATCAGAGCTTCGGCGGCGACGATGGCATCGATCGCGTCCGAAGTCCCCGCCCTTGCCTGCAGCTCCCCGGCGCGGCGTGCGACCGCCTCCGAGGTGGGCAGCAGCGCGCCCACCGCCTTCACGACCCGATCGACGTGCGCCCGATCCCGGCCGCCGCGATGAACCTGGGCCAGCACCGGCGTGGGGATCACTGCTACGTACCCTTCCGCGACGGCGCGTGCCATCGCCGCCCGGGCGAGGGCGCCTCCGTGGGCCAGGGCCAGAACCCCTCCGGCATCCAGGACCAGCCTCCGCGGCCTGCGAAGCGCCTCTACCGAGGCCACTCCTGCCCCTCGACCCGCCGTGTGATCTCGTCCGGAACGGGGCCGAGCTCCTCCGCCATCTCGTCGAGCATCTCTTCCAGCCGCGCCCGCTGCAGCCGCATCGCCAGCGACTCGTTCAGGTAGCGCGAGAAGTTCCGCGCGCCGACGCGCCTCTTCGCCTCCGCGACGTTGGAGGCATCGAGGGTCGCGGACACCTTGACCGTGCTCATGCCTGATATCCTACCTTGAGTAGGATTTACGTCAAGAACGGCCCGTGGTCCTCGAATCACGGCCACAGAATGCCAGCCCGTCC
The DNA here is from genome assembly GCA_034430475.1 of Chloroflexota bacterium. Lineage (GTDB taxonomy): Bacteria > Chloroflexota > Limnocylindria > Limnocylindrales > CSP1-4 > Fen-1039. Next base: position 21,791 of record DAOUEA010000067.1, read on the forward strand.
TTCACTGCCGCTTATCCAGGGGCCCCTCGCGCGGCGGAGGCTAGGCGCGGCGCAGGAACGTGCTGCGGAACTCCCGGCCCATTCCCCGCTGACCGGCCACGGGGTCGTTGCTGGGCTTCTTGTCATCGAACTGAACCAGCGCGCCGTCGGTCAGGTCGTCGCCGTACACGTTGCCGAAGTTCTCCACCACGGTCGCCTCGCGCCCTTCATCCGGTCCGCTGACAACCACGACCTTGTCGCCGGGTTCATAGGTCTGCGCCATCTACTCGTTCCTCGATACTGGTGCCGCCCGAGCAACCCTGGGCTGCGGAGATGATAGATCGCGGCGCCTGAACAGGCGGGGCCTCCGCTTCGTCCGGATAGCTGACACGCCGCGTCATGTCGCGCGGGCAGAATGGGTGATCGAATGTGCACGGCCAAAACCACCCGAACACCTGAAGCCACCGAATCCGCCGAATCGGCCGAACTTGCGGCCGGTCTGCGTTCGGCCGCCCGGGACGCCGGTATAGACCTGCTGGGGTTCACCTCGGCCGAGCCGTTCGAGCTGAGGGAAGAGTGGGGAGTAGACCAGCCGAGGGAGCTGTTGCCGGCCGGTCGTTCGGTCGTCGTGGCCGGCTTCGCCGTCCGCTACGAGCCGCGCCCGGTCCCATCCGAGCCGGGCAAGCCGCGCGGCCGATTCCCAGCCTTCGGCAGCCGCGTGTTCGAGCAGATGGAGCGCCACTGCTGGGACGTCGTGGGCGGCTACCTGGGCCGGCGCGGGTTCGCCGCGGTAGAGGCCCCCTGCATCCCGATCAAGCCGGCGGTGGTGCGAGCCGGCCTGGGCCGCTACGGCAGGCACGCGGTGGTGATCACGCCGCAGCTGGGGTCGATGGTCATGTTCGCCTGCATGGTGACGGACGCTCCGCTGGCCACGCCCGCCGACGACGCGCCGGTCTACGCTGAGACCTGCCCGGAGGGCTGCCGGCTGTGCGTCGACGCCTGCCCCACCGGGGCGCTGGCCGGCGACTACAAGCTCGAGCGGGCGCGCTGCATCACCAACTGGCTGTGGGGCGCCGATATCCCGGCCGAGCTGCGGCCGGAGCTGCAGAACCGCCTCTTCGGCTGCGGCGAGTGCCTGTTCGCCTGCCCGTTCAACTCGGGAGTCGCGGCGCCAACCGCCTACCCCGTCCCCACGGACGCGATGAACGACGGCCCCGAGCTGATCCCGCTGGCTGCCGGCGACCGCGGCTACTACGAACGCTTCGTGCCCACCTTCCCGCGCCGGGCCGGCTTCGACGCCACGCGCGCCGGCGCGGTCGTGGCGCTGGGCAACGCCGCGGATCCGGTGGCCGTCGAGACGCTGGGCGCGGTGCTCCGGGGGGCGGACGAGGGCGCCGCGGCCGACGCGCGCCTGCGGGGCTACGCGGCCTGGTCGCTGGGGCGCCTGGGCACGGATCGGGCACGCGAGTTGCTGGCGCAGGCCGAGGGAACCGAGCGAGACGCGGGAGTCCGGGCGGAGATCGAGGCGGCGCTGGGGTAGGAGCAGGCAGTCGGCCCGCCCTATAGCCCCAGTCGAATCAGCAGATCGCCGAGCATGACCGGCACCTTGGCGAGGCGCGCCGGTTCGGTCGCCAGGCCGTTCGCCTTGGCGACGCTCTGGGCGTAGGCGTCGTTGGTGAAGTCGAGGCGGACGAACTCGGCGTCGCTGTTGGCGGTCACCGGAGCCAACGAATCGGGACATCCGGGCGTCATGGAGCCGCGGCCGCGCCAGCGCATCAACCCGCCGACAAGGCGCCACACGACATACCAGGCCACGAAGTTGAGGCAGACGAAGGCGATCGCGATCGCCGTCCCTGCCGGGTCGTCGCTGAAGTCGTCGCCGTTGGCGATGCCCATGCTCCACAGAGCGAAGCCGCCCAGGAACATCGTCAGGATGCCGGCGTAGACGATCGTCCACTTCAGCCGCAGGGGGTTGCGCGATTTGCGCGAATGGACCTGGCAGGCCGGGCAGCACGGCACCTGCCAGCTCATGTCGATGCCGGACGTCATCCAGGCGAACAGCAGTCCGGCGGCATTGCCGTCGCTGAGGCTGGACTCGCGCGCCCGATGCTTCAGCTGATAGGCGCCGCCCTCGTTCGGCTGCCCGCAGCAGCCGCAGACCTGCGGCCACTTCATCTCCTGCCCCTCGGTGATGACGCTCTTCTCGCCTATGTACGGCACCCGAATCCTGAGCATGGGGTCTCCCTCCTTCGGGTAGGAATGCTAGCGGATGGGGCGGGGGTCGGGGCGGCTTGCCGCGCCACGTCGCCGCAGGAGAGCCGCGGGAGAGCCGCGCCGACTATGCTGGAGCCGATGAACTCCCCCGACCCCGATCGCCTCCTCGAGGATCTCAATCCATCGCAGCGCCAGGCGGTCACGATCACGTCCGGGCCGCTGGCCATCGTCGCCGGGGCGGGGTCCGGCAAGACGCGCGTGATCAGCCGTCGAGCGGCGTATGCCATCGAAACCGGCGCGGTCCCGGCCGACCAGATCCTGCTCGTCACCTTCACGGACAAGGCCGCCGGCGAGATGGCGGAACGCATGGCAGCGCTGGGGCATCGCGGAGTCATGGCCCGGACGTTCCATGCCGCCGCCCTGGCCCAGCTCCGCCACTTCTGGCCGAGCTGCCACGACGGCGCGCCGCTCCCTCGCATTCTGGAATCCAAGCTCCGCCTCATCGTGCCGCTGGCCCGCCGCCTGCCGGGCGGCTACGCGTTCACGCCGGCCAAGGACCTGGCGGACACGATCGAATGGGCCAAGCTCCGGCGGATCAAGCCCGAACGCTGGACCAAGGAGGGTGGCGATCGGGCGCCCATCCCGGCGGACCTCTTCGCCCGGCTGTTCCGCAACTACGAGACGGCGAAGACCCGCGAGGGCCTGCTCGACTTCGAGGACATGCTCGTCGAGACGGTGTGTCTCCTGGAGACGGACGCCGAGGCGGCCGCGTTGGTCCGAGGGCGCAAGCGGTGGTTCAGCGTCGACGAATACCAGGACACCAATCCCCTCGCCGAAACGCTGCTGGAGCTGTGGCGGGGCGAGTCTCCAGACCTGGCGGTGGTGGGCGACCCGGACCAGACGATCTACACCTTCGCCGGCGCGTCGCCCGAATTCCTGCTCGGCTTCGCCGAGCGCCATCCAGGCGCCCGGGTTGTGACCCTGCCGGACAACTACCGCTCCACGCCGCAGATCCTGGAGCTGGCGAACCGGCTGACCGCCGGCGGCCCCCGCGGCGCGCTGGTGGCAACCCGGCCGGACGGTCCCGCGCCTTCGATCACCCGGCACCCAACCCCCGAGGCCGAACTGTCCGCCATCGTCGGCTGGCTTCGATCGGTTGCCGCCGAAGGCGTGCCTCCAGCGGAGGCGGCGGTCCTGGTTCGAATGAACGCCCAGCTGCCGGCGATCGAGGATGCCCTCACCCGCGCCGGCATCCCGTTCACCGTGCGTGGCCAGCGCTTCTTCGAACGGCGCGAGGTCCGCGAGGCGCAGCGCCTGCTGAAGCGCAGCGAGATGACCCAGACGGGGGAGGCGCTCGCCGAGGCGGTCGAGGCCCTGCTCGTGGAGCGTCTGGGGCTGGACGACATCGCGGCCGACGCCGGCTCCGAGGGCCGTGAGCGAGCCGCCTCGCTGGAGCTGCTCGTGGGGATCGTGGAGGACCTGGCCGTCGCCGACCCTGCCCTCACGCTCGGCGCGGTCGTGGCGGAGCTGGACCGCCGTGCCTCGGCCGAACAGGAGGCGTCCGTTGAAGGCGTGAACCTCCTGACCTTCCACCGGGCCAAGGGCCTGGAATGGGACGCGGTCTATCTGCCGGCGCTGGACGAAGGGGTGCTGCCGATCCGCCAGGCGAAGGAAGACGACGAGATCGCCGAGGAGCGGCGCCTCCTCTACGTGGGCATCACCCGCGCCCGCAGGTTCCTGGCCCTCTCCTCATCCTCGCGGCGCCCGTCGCGATTCCTGACGGCCCTCCAGCCCGGCCGAAAGCCGCCGGCCGTGCGCATCCTTTCGGGAGCCCCGATGACCCGCGCCGCGTCCACCGCCGCGCACGACAGTCTCTTCGACGCTCTCCGCGCCTGGCGCCGGGAACGCGCTGCCGCCGACGGCGTGCCGGCCTACGTCGTGGCCCACGACGCCGTCCTCTCCGAGATCGCCGAGCTTCGTCCGCACACGCTCCCCGCCCTGCGCCGCGTCCGCGGCATGGGCCCGGCCAAGCTGGAGCGCTACGGCCCTGAGATCCTGATGATCGTCGGCCGGGGCGGGTGAGGCTAAGTCAGGGTCCTTCGGCTGGCCACCGCCCCTGGTCGCGCAGGAACCTCGTGACCCCGCGCAGGACGTTGTTGTCGATCAGCCAGCGCACCCCCCGAACCCTGGCTCAGCCGGCTTTCTTGCCCAATCGGCGGACAGCCTCGATGTCGGCCGTGGTCAGCTCCGGGTATTCGTCCAGAATCCGCCGTTCATCCCATCCGGCTTTGAGCATCCGGCCAATCG
>DAOUEA010000068.1:0-34145 GCA_034430475.1 Chloroflexota bacterium
ACCTTCCGCTGGGGCTTCACGGCCCTCGGCGGGGCCCTGGCCCTGACCTTCTTCAACCTGCCGCTCATGACTCGGCTGGCCGAGCAAGCCCTGCGCGGCGTCCCGGCCGAGGAGCGAAGTGCCAGCCTGGCTCTGGGCGCGTCGAAGTGGCAGACCATCAGGCACGTCGTCCTCCCGCTGGCCATCCCGGGCCTGATCACGGCAGTGATCCTGACCGCCGGCCGGGTCTTCGGCGAGGCTGCGGTCCTGCTGTTCACTTCGGGAATCGGGACGCCGTACCACTACGACTTCGCCAACCTGTCGCTGACGGATCCGGCCTCGCCGTGGAGCCCGTTCCGTCCGGCCACGACCCTATCCGTGTACATCTGGAAGCTGAACTCCGAGGGCCTGGGTGCCCACGTTCGGGAGGTCGTGGACGGCTCGGCGGCCGTCCTGATCGCCCTCGTCTTCTTCTTCAACCTCGGAGCGCGCGGGATCGGCCGCCTGCTCACCAAACGATTGACTGCCTCATGACGACCGGAGACAAGATGACGATCGCAGCCCTCCATCAGCCGGCGCTCGATGGAGTCGAGATCGCCCGACCGCTGGCCGCAGTCACGGCGGAAGACGCCGTGACGACGCCCGACGTCAAGGTTTCGACGGAGCACGTTTCAATCGCCTACTCCGGCAGGGTCGCGGTGCGGGACGTGACGCTGGAAGTGCCCGAGCGCTCGATCCTGGCCGTGATCGGCCCGTCCGGCAGTGGAAAGAGCACGTACCTGCGCTGCTTCAACCGCATGAATGACGTGATCCCGGGCGCCTCCACGACGGGCCGCGTCTTCCTCGACGGCGAGAACGTGAACGACCCGGACGTGAGCGTCGTCGAGCTTCGGCGCCGGGTGGGCATGGTCTTCCAGCGACCCAACCCGTTCCCGATGTCGATCTACGAGAACGTGGCCTACGGACCGCGCCGCCGCGGCCAGGGCGATCGGCACGAGCTGGACGAGATCGTGGAGACGAGCCTGCGGCGCGCCGCCCTCTGGGACGAGGTGAAGGACGACCTGCGACGCAAGTCGGGCCTGGCCCTCTCCGGCGGGCAGCAGCAACGCCTCTGCATCGCCCGGGTGCTGGCCACCGAGCCCGAAGTGATCCTCATGGACGAGCCGGCCTCGGCGCTGGACCCCGTCTCGACCCTGCGTATCGAGGAGCTGATGCGCGAGCTGCGCGAGAACTACACCATCGTCATCGTGACCCACAACATGCAGCAGGCAGCCCGCGTGAGCGACGTGACGGCCTTCTTCACGATGGCCGAAGACCGCGCCGGGTACCTGGTCGAGACAGGCCCGACGGCCCGTATCTTCACCCGGCCGAGCGAGCGCCTGACCGAGGACTACATCTCGGGGCGGTTCGGATGAGCGCGCCGCGCCACGAGGAGCAGACCATGGGAACCAACGGCCCGGCGGGTGCCCGACCCGTCGGCGAGGGCGCGGAATTCGACACCGATGCCGCGGCCGAGCATCATTCGGGTCACATGCGCGAAAGCCTCGACACCGAGATGCGCGACGTGAAGGACGGCGTCCTTCGCATGGGCGGCTACGTGGAGGAGCAGATCCTGGCGGCCCACGACGCGCTGATGAACCGCGACGCCGACCTGGCGCAGAAGGTCATCGCTTCGGACGGCAAGATCAACGAGGCCCAGCAGGCAGTCAGCGCGCTCGTGTCCACGACCATTGCCACCCAGGCCCCGGTGGCACGCGACCTGCGGTTCCTGCTGGCCCTGGACCGGGTCACATACGAGCTCGAGCGAATGGGCGATCACGCCGGTTCGGTGGCCAAGCAGGCGCGCAAGCTGGCCGGCGTCACGATCATGGCCACCTACGACGAGCTGACGCCGATGGCCACGCTGGCCGCCAGACAGGTCCGGGACGTCGTCACGGCCCTGGTCGACATCGACGAGGAGCGGGCCCGTGCGGTTGCCGCCCGCGACGACGAAATCGATCGGCTCTACCACAAGGTCTTCGACGACGTGCTGAAGGAGATGCGGTCCGATCCGGCCAAGGTCGATCCGGGCACGCGGATCCTGTTCGCCGCGCACTACCTGGAACGGATCGGCGACCGCGTCACCAACGTCGCCGAAGACGTGGTCTTCCTGGCGACCGGCGAGACCGAGGACCTCAACCCGTAGGCCCGGGCCGCCACCTCGCTCCCATCCCGAAGCGCCGAGCATCGCGACCTGCTAGCCTCTAGGAACGGGGCCGCCATCCGACGCATCAGAGGGCATAGCAGGTTGTCCGAAAGCGCCATACCGGGGCTGGTTGTCATCTTCGCCCTGGCCGTGCTGTTCGACTACATCAACGGCTTCCACGACACGGCCAATGCCATCGCCACCTCCGTGTCGACGCGAGCGCTCAAGCCGGAATACGCGGTCCTGCTGTCCGCGGCGGCCAACTTTGCCGGAGCCCTGATCTTCGGCGTGGCCGTGGCCAAGACGATCGGCGGCGGGATCGTCAGAGAGGATCTGATACTCGGCAGCGGCGCCACGGTGCTGGTTTCGGCCCTTGCCGGCGCGATCGCCTGGGACCTGATCACCTGGCTGCTGGCCATCCCCAGCTCCAGCAGCCACGCCCTCATCGGGGGCCTGATCGGCGGTGCCGCAGCCGCGGCTGGCATGGATGCCGTCCAGTGGGGCAATTTCGCGGCCAAGGTCCTCCTGCCCCTGGTCACGTCGCCGGCGCTCGGCCTGCTGCTGGGCCTCGGCCTGATGATCGTGCTGCTCAACCTCATCGGCCATGGGCTGCCGCGGCGCGCGGGATCGTACGCCCGCCGCAAGCTGGGGCGAAGCCGGGCGGCTGAGGATGACCTCGGCACGACACCAGACCGCATCAACGAGCGCTTCCGGCGCCTGCAGGTGATATCGGCCATGTACATGGCCCTCAGCCACGGGTCCAACGACGCCCAGAAGACGATGGGCATCATGACCCTGGCCCTGATCAACGCCGGGGCATGGAGCGACAAGGCCCCGCCCGTGTGGGTGATCCTGCTGGCTGCCACGGCGATGTCGCTCGGGACGGCAGCCGGCGGCTGGCGGATCATGAAGACGATGGGCCAGCGAGTGGTGAAGCTCGACCCGGTCCACGGCTTCGCGGCGGAGACCTCGGCCGCGTCGGTCATCCTGGCAGCGTCCCACTTCGGCATGCCGGTTTCGACGACCCATGTCATATCCAGCTCGATCATGGGCGTGGGCACGTCGGACCGGGGCAAGGCCGTTCGCTGGGGAGTGGCCGGCAACATCGTCACCGCCTGGATCCTGACGATCCCCTGCACTGCCGCGATATCGGCGGCCGTCTACCTGGCCCTGCACCTGGTCGGCTTCTAGCCCGCCTGGCGCTGTCGCAGCACGTAGCCGACCCCGCGGACCGTCTCCAGGTAGATGGGATTGGCCGGATCGTCTTCGATCTGGGCCCGCAGCCAGTGGACGTGGACGTCCACGGTCCGGGTTTCGCCGGCGTAGTCGTAGCCCCACACCTTCTCCAGCAGTTGGTCTCGGGTGAAGACGTGGCCGGCGTTGCGCAGCAGGAAGGCCAGCAGATCGAAGGCCTTGGGCTTGACCGACAGCACCTCCGACCCGCGCAGGAGGCGCCGGCCCGCCAGGTCGACTGTCACCCGGCCGAGTTGGACCTCCTCCCTCTCGGGTGCCTGCGCCTGGGCCTCCGAGCGCCGCAGCAGGGCGCGGATACGGGCCAGCAGCTCGCGGAAGCTGAAGGGCTTGGTGACGTAGTCGTCGGCGCCGAGCTCCAGGCCGACGATCTTGTCCACCTCGGCGCTCTTGGCTGTCAGCATCAGGATTGGCGCGGTCGACTCGGCGCGAATGACTCGGCAGACCTCGGTGCCGGAGATCTCTGGCAGCATCAGGTCAAGCAGGACAAGGTCGGGCTTGTGCTGCCGGAAGGCGTCGACAGCCTCTCGGCCATCGGCCGCCTGGACAACGCCGAACCCCTCCGCCTCCAGGCTGTCGGCCAGCGTCTCGCGCAGCGTCTTCTCGTCGTCGACTACCAGGATCGTTCGAGCCATGCCGCCCGCCTCAAGCGCCCGCAGCATCGAGCTTCTCGATGGCCCGATCGAGGCGGGCCAGGGTCCGCTCGTAGCCCAAGGCCACCATCGTGTCGAACAGTGGCGGAGTGGCTGTCCGGCCGGTGACGGCGACGCGGATGGCCATGAACAGATCGCCGGCCTTCCAGCCGCGCTCCTCCACCAGGAGCCGCAGCGGCGGCTCGATCTCGTCGGCCTCCCAGGCGACCCGGCCCACCTCGGCGATCGTCTGGCGGGCGTCGCGCAGGGCGGCTGCGGTGGTGGCCGCGTCCCAGCGCTTGGGCGCGACCAGGGCCGGATCGACCTCCAGCTCGCTCACGAACAGGTAGCCGGTCAGCTCGCCCACGGCGGACAGAGTCGGCAGGCGCTCCTGGATGATCGGCAGCAGGGCCCGCATCTCGTCGTCGCCGGGCAGGCGGTCGATCCGCCCGGCATCCAGCTCGGCCTGCAGGTACGGGCGCAGGCGGTCGACGAGATCGGCCGGCTCCAGGCGGCGGATCCAGTGGCCGTTCAACCACTCCAGGCGCTCGCGGTTGAAGACGGCGCCGGCGCGGTTGACGGCCGACAGCTCGAAGCGCTCGACCAGCTCGGCCAGCGACAGGACCTCCTCCTCGGTGCCCGTCGACCAGCCCAGGAAGGCCAGGTAGTTGACGAAGGCCTCGGGGATGAAGCCCTGGGCCCGATAGTCGGCCACGGCGGTCTGGGTCTTGCGCTTGCTCATCTTGGATCGGTCCGGGTTCAGGATGAGCGGCAGGTGGCCGAACTGCGGGATGGCCGCCCCCATGGCCTCGAAAAGCAGGATGTGCTTGGGCGTGTTGGACAGGTGGTCCTCGCCGCGGATGACGTGGCTGATGGCCATGGCCGCGTCGTCTACGGCCACGCTGAAGTGGTAGAGCGGCGTGCCGTCGGAGCGGACGATGACCAGGTCGCCGCCCAGGTCGTCGGTGTCGATCTCGACGTGGCCGCGGACGATGTCGTCGAAGGCGACCTTGCGGCCGGCCGGGATGCGGAAGCGGATGACCGGCTGGCGCCCCTGGGCCTCGAGAGCCATGCGCTCCTCAGCCGAGAGACTGGCGCAGCGGCCGCTGTAGCGAGGCGACTCGTGAGCCGCCTCCTGGCGCTTGCGCTCGGCTTCCAGTTCGGCCGGGGTGCAGTAGCAGTAGTAAGCCTTGTCCTGGGCCAGCAGCCTGTCGGCGACTTCGGTGTAGCCGGCCAGGCGCTGCATCTGGCGGTACGGGCCGAAAGTGCCCCGCTCGGCCTCGTCGCCCACGCCCGGCCCCTCGTCCCACTCCATGCCCAGCCAGTGCAGCCCCTCCACGATGTCACGCTCGTAGGCCTCGCTCGAGCGAGCCTGATCGGTGTCCTCCAGGCGCAGGATGAAGGTGCCGCCGGTGTGCCGCGCGAACAGGTAGTTGAAGAGGGCCGTCCTGGCCGTCCCCAGGTGGAGCGGCCCGGTGGGGCTGGGCGCGATGCGGACGCGGATGGCGGACATGGCCTAAGTGTATGGCAGCCGCGCGGGCCGCTAGCCGAGGAGCATGTCGGGGCGCAGCAGCTCGAATTCGGCCACGGCCTGGGCCGCGGGCTGGCCGCGCGGGTCCACGCTCACAGGCCGGTGGTAGGAGCCCAGGGCTTCCAGGCTGTCGGAGTCCAGCGCCCCGACCAGGCGCAGGGCTTCCACCGAAGCAGCCGCGACGGAGCGGTCGAACCCGCCGCCGTCTTCGATCTTGAGGGCCAGGCCGGTCGCCGGCAGCCGCTCCCCCGGCGTCAATCCGAAGCAGCGCAGCCCCTCGGACCCACCCTTTGCCAGAACCCGGCCCTGACCGGCCTTCATGACGGCCGTGTCCAGCCTGTCCCGAGAGCCGGCCACCATCTCGGGGTTGGCCAGCATCGCGTCCCGGATAGTCGTCAGCGCCGGGGCCAGGCGCGACCGCGGGTCCGTGCCGCCGACGGCCGAGGGGTCGGCCAGCAGGGCGTAGGCTCGCGCCACCTCCCGCAGGGGGAAGGCGTACGTCGGCAGCCCGCAGCCATCGGTGGAGGTGATGAGCAGCGCCGGGCTCGTGCCGAAGGCGCAAGCTACCGTCTCGGCGTACAGGCGCTGGACGGGGTGGTCCGGCCGCCAGTACTCGGCGAAGGGCCAATCGTTCATGCGGCACAGGAGCAGCAACGAGGCATGCTGACCCGAGCACATGTGGCGGATCTCGCTCGGCCCTTCGCCGTCGCGGGCCAGCCTGGCCGCCGTCAGGGCGTCGAGGGGAGCCCCCTCCGCCCCGCAGGCCAGGAGCTGCTGTGACAGGCCGGCCCGGCGCAGCACGGCCTGGACCGTCCGGACGTGCTGGTCTTCGCCTGAATGTGAGCCGGCCATGGCGGCTATCTCGGCCGGCGTGAGGTCGAACGTCTCGACGCCGCCGTCCTCGACCAGGGCCACCAGCCCGAACGGCTTGACGGTCGAGCGCAGGTTGACCAGCGTCTCCGGATCGCCGGCCATCTTCACGATCGCGCCGTCGACGTCCGCCTGGACGATGGAGCCCCGGTGGCTGCTTTCGACCACTCCACCGCGAATCTGGCGCACCAGCGTGGGCGGCGGCCGGTCGAGGGCCTGGCCGATGGCCCTGACGCGCGCCGGCGGCGACGGCTCGGGAGCCTGGTCTGGCGGTCCGCCTGGACTGCTAGGAGTCACTCCCGGGGCGCTTGCGCTTGGACTTGCGGGAGTCTCGGGGTTTGTGGGTTCGGCGCGGCTTGGGCGGCTTGGGCGGCTTGGGTCGTTCGGCCGGCTCGACCCGGGCTGGTTCCGCTGGCTCGACCCGGGCTGGTTCGGGAACAACCTGGACCTCCGATCCGCGTTCCTGGCGAGGATACTCCGCCGCCGTCGCGGCAGCCGCCCGGGCTGATTCTGCTTCGGCTTCCTCGGCCGCCCGGCGCGACTCCGCTTCCGCTTTCGCAGCCGCCCGGCCCGCCCGGTACGCCTTCAGCCAGGCCCGGCGTGAGGCGATCCAGGACGCCAGCCAGGCCGGACGTGAGGCCAGCCAGGACCGCAGAAGCACCGACAGGCAGGCTGCGTCCAGCGCCACCAGGAGCAGCTGATCGGTGCCGAAGGGCCCGGCCACGCGAGCATCGCGCCAGGTGAAGGCCACGCCCAGCCTGATCGACGCCCACAGGGCCACAGCCGTCAGGAAGCGCCGCTCGCCCACGAGCCAGCTCCACTCTCTGGCGGGCGCGTGCCGCAGGCTGGGGCGCGGGCGCAAGGCCGGCCGGAAACGCAGCAACGGCGGCCCGAGCAGCACCACTGCCAGGGCCAGCAGCACGAGGCCGCCTTCGAGGATCTGCGAAGGGATCGCCGGATCGGCCGGGCTGAGGCTCCCCCAGGCGCCGGGCCCCACGTAGGACGTGGCCCACGGAGCGTCGGAGAACGCGCCCTGGCCGCTGCCGCCCAGGGCCGTCGTCAGCTTGCCCAGGCCCAGCCCCAGCAGCAGCGGCAGCGCTGCCAGATTCAGCCAGGCTCGCAGGGGCGCGCCCAGCAGCCGTCCCACAGCCAGAGCGGTCACCGTGCCGAGCAGCAGGGCGCCCGTCAGCGACAGGCTGCCCTTGCCGGGATCCAGCAGCGCGGCAGGGTCCGAGATGTAGTAGTCGAGGTGGATCAGGCCGTAGCCCAGCCGCCCGCCGAAGATGGCGCCCGGCACCGCCCCGAAGGCGATCAGGATCAGGTCGTCGCGCCGCAGCCGGGTGGCCTCCGATCCCGGCTCCGTCTCCAGCTCCTCGGCGCGAGCGCGCCTCCGGCCGGCAATCAGCCCGGCGATGACCAGGGCCAGCAGGATCACGCCGGCCAGGGCCAGGGTCTCGAGGCGCACGTTCAGCCCCAGCGGCGATACGACCGGATCGAAGTCGAAGCGAATGGCGTGCAGCACGAAGCGAGTTTACCGGCCGCGGGGGCCGTCCTGCGGGGCATTGAGGAGACTGTGGGCTAGCCCTCGGACCCGGCCTTGGACAGCGTCTCCACCAGGCCGCGAACCGAGCCGGCGGACGTGACCAGCGCCTCCTTCTCCTGCTTGGTAAGCGCGACCTCGATGATCCGCTCCACGCCCCCGGCCCCCAGGACCACCGGGACGCCCGCGACCACTCCGTCGATGCCGTACTCGCCCTGGAGGAGGACGGCGCAGGGCAGGACGCGCCTTCGGTCTTGAAGGATCGCGTCGACCATGTGCAGCACCGAAGAGGCCGGCGCGTAGTAGGCGCTTCCGGTCTTGAGCAGGGCCACGATCTCGGCCCCGCCGTTGCGCGTGCGCTGGACCAGCTCCTCGATGCGCTCCGGCTTCATCAGCTCCGGCAGCGGGATGCCCGCGACGGTGGAGTAGCGCGGCAGCGGAACCATGGTGTCGCCGTGGCCGCCCAGCACGAAGGCCGAGACGTCCGACGACGAGACGCCCAGGTCCTGGGCTATGAAGGACCGGAATCGGGCGCTGTCGAGGACGCCGGCCATGCCGATGACCCGCTCGCGCGGGAAGGCGCTGGCCTCGATGGCGACGTGGACCATGGCGTCGAGGGGATTGGTCACGACGACAATGATCGACTGAGGAGAGTAGCGAACCGCCTGGGTAACGACGCTCCGCACTATCTGGGCGTTCTTCAGCAGCAGGTCGTCGCGGCTCATGCCCGGCTGCCGGGCCAGGCCGGCAGTGACCACAACCACATCCGACTCTGCCGTGTCGGCGTAGTCGTTGGTGCCGATGATGCGCTGGTCGTGATGCTGGAGCGGAGCCGCTTCGGCCAGATCGAGCGCCTTGCCCTGCGGCAGCCCCTCCACGACATCGATCAGGCAGACGTCGGCGATGCCCGCTTCGGCGATCCGCTGGGCCGCGGTCGAGCCCACGTTGCCCGCCCCGATGACGGTTACCTTGGTCCGGCAGACTGGCATCAGGATCTTCCCTTCGTGCGCTTGCTCGAACAGGACGCCGATGATTCGGCGTGCGGTCGATCCGGCCGCCGGCAACGAATCGTACTCGGGCGCGGGACTTATGTCGCGGCTGCCGTCGAAACTCGCCCGCTGTGACGGCGCTTCAGCTAGGCGGTCACGGCAGCCTTGAGCTGCATCAGGTGAGCCGCCAGCTCGGGCGGCAGCTTCGAATCGAACCTGGAGTAGTGGTCGGCGATCGCCTCTGCCTCGGTCAGCCAGGCAGCCGGGTCGACGCTGAACAGCTCGGCCATGTCCGCCTCGCTGATAGCGAGCCCGTCGGTCTCCAGGGCGCCGGGGGCTGGCAGGTAGCCGATCGGCGTTTCGACCGCATCGTCCTCGCCGGAGCAGCGGCCGAAGATCCACTCCACGACCCGGCTGTTCTCGCCGAAGCCGGGCCAGATGAACTTGCCGTCGCCGTTCTTGCGGAACCAGTTGACGAGATATACCCGCGGCATCTTCACCCCGGGCTTGCGGCCAAGGCGCAGCCAGTGGGCCCAGTAGTCGGCCATGTTGTAGCCGCAGAACGGCAGCATGGCCATCGGGTCGAAGCGCAGCTTGCCGATGGTGCCGAAGGCGGCGGCGGTCATCTCCGAGCTCATGATCGAGCCTAGGAAGACGCCGTGCTCCCAGTCGAACGCCTCGCGCACCAGGGGCACGGTCGACGCCCGACGGCCGCCGAACATGATGGCGTCGACCGGAACGCCGGCCGGATCCTCCCAGTTGGGGGCGATCGCCGGGTCCTGGCTTGCCGGCGCGGTGAAGCGAGCGTTGGGGTGCGCAGCGGGCGTCTCGGAGGCGGGCGTCCAGTCGTTGCCCTTCCAGTCGATCAGGTGGGCCGGAGGCTCGTCGGTCAGGCCCTCCCACCACACGTCGCCGTCGTCGGTCAGGGCGCAGTTGGTGTAGATGCAATTGGCATGCAGCGTCCGGATGGCGTTGGCGTTGGTGTCCATGCTCGTCCCGGGCGCCACGCCGAAGAAGCCGGCCTCGGGATTGATCGCGTACAGGCGCCCGTCCGGTCCGAACTTCATCCAGCAGATGTCGTCGCCGATCGTCTCCACCGTCCAGCCGGGGATCGTCGGCTCCAGCATGGCCAGGTTGGTCTTGCCGCAGGCCGAAGGGAAGGCGCCCACCATGTGCTTGACCTCGCCCGATGGCGAGGTCACCTTGATGACCAGCATGTGCTCGGCCAGCCAGCCCTCGTCTCGAGCGATGGCCGAGGCGATGCGCAGGGCGAAGCACTTCTTGCCGAGGAGGGCGTTGCCGCCGTAGCCCGAGCCGTACGACCAGATCTCGCGGGCCTCAGGGTAGTGGACGATGTACTTCCTGCTCGGATCGCACGGCCAGGCGACGTCCTTCTGCCCCGGCTGGAGCGGCGCGCCCACCGAGTGGACCGCCGGCACGAAGTCGCCGCTGCGAACGATCTCGTCCAGAGCCGCCCTGCCCATGCGGGTCATGATCCGCATGTTGACCACGACGTAGAGCGAATCCGTGATCTCCGCCCCCAGGCGGCCGATCGGCGAGCCGACGGGACCCATCGAGAAGGGGATGACGTACATGGTCCGGCCACGCATCGAGCCCTTGAACAACGGCTCGAGAGTGGCCCTCATCTCCGCCGGATCGCTCCAGTTGTTGGTTGGGCCGGCGTCCTCCTCCTTCTCCGAGCAGATGAAGGTTCGGCCCTCGACGCGGGCGACGTCGGACGGATCGGAGCGGGCGAGGAAGCTGTTCGGTCGTAGCTCAGGGTTGAGCCGGGTGAAGGTCCCGCCAGCCACCAGCTGCTGGCAGAAGCGGTCGTTCTCCTCTTCGGAGCCGTCGCACCAGTGCACGGCGTCGGGCGTGGTCAGGGCCGCGATCTTGTCGACCCACACCGCGAGGGGGTGGTCGGCGGGCACGCTCTGCGGCCGTCCCTGGACCCGTACGTCGGTAGATGCCACTTCTCTCCTCGCTTCCGGCTCTGCACGGCCGGTCGTCGTGCGCAGCGCGCAGTCGACCGCCGGTTCTGTCTCGATCCGTGACGATATTCGCCCCGGGGCATTGTATCGGTTCCCGGGCGGTCGGGGGCAAGGCCGTCCGGCCCAAGCCTCGCGGCAGTTGGCACGGCCTATCCGGGCGTCATGGCCCTCCAATGGCTCAGCCCTCCCGCCGGGCACGCCGGCAAGCACGGCGTAAGCGCCGGATAAGCGCCGGACAAGCGCCGGTTTGGCCGCGAGTGATCGCCTCGCTCTAGGGTGCGCCTGGAGGAGGTTGGAGATGGCCGCTGGGCGACGAAGCGACACGGGTGACGGACCGCCCATCGCAGGCCGGCCGGGCAAGCGCTGGCAGATGGGCGTCAGGCCGTGCCAGGTGCCGAAACAGCCGGCTCGCCTGGCTCGCTCGACTCGTCGGCCGGCGGATGGCCGCGCACCCACCAGTGCCTGATGAAGAGGACGGCGATCGCGGTCGCCGCTCCGCCAAGGCCCACGATCTGGGCCACGGCGATACCGTTGAAGGTCCAGTTCCAGCCGCCGCGCAGCGTCTCCAGGAGGCTGCGCTCCAGACCGTACCAGACGAAGTACAGGAGCCCCACGTCGCCGGCGATCAGGTACCGCCCACGGGCAGTGAAGCGGTCCCATAGCCAGAGCAGGACGAAGAACCCGAGCAGGCTCAGCAGCGACTCATACAGGAAGAGCGGGTGGAAGTGGGCGTCCACCGGAGTTGTGCCCCCGAACGCCGGGCAAGCGTACTCGGACACCCGGTACTGGCACTGGATGGCGATGCCCCACGGCAGATCGGTCGGCGGACCGTACAACTCCTGGTTCATGAAGTTGCCCCAGCGGCCCACCGTCTGGGCGGCCAGCATGGCCAGGACGATGATGTCGCCCCAGCGCCACAGGCTCACGCGCCAGCGACGGCTCAGATAGATGGCAACGAGCAGGCCGGTGAAGATGCCGCCGTAGACACCCAGGCCGCTGTAGGGCGGCAGGAAGATGTCGGCCGGATGCTGGCTGTACTTGCCCCACTGGTCGATGACGTGGTAGGCCCGGCCACCTATCAGGGCCGCTGCGGAGATGGCGATCAGCCCGTCGACGATGATGTCGGTCCGCTCGCCCCTCCGGCGCGCCTCGCGGGTCAGCACCAGCAGCGCGACCAGGATGGCGGCGATGTAGGCGATCCCATACCAGCGGATCTCGAGCGAGCCGAAAGACCAGGCGATCGGGTTGGGGGTGAAGTCGATCATGGCCAGTCAGTGTAACGGCCGGGACCGGGCGCCATCGGACGAGTAGCGCCGAGCCACGTCACAGCGGCCATACCTATACTGCTCTCATGCGCCGGGTCAGCCGCCCGGCCCGGCCCCGACCAGCGCCCCAGTTCAGCGACAGCCGAGGACCACAGCCAGATGACCGCAGTCGACTTCCCCTTCTACCTCTTCTTCGGCATCATGGGCCTCGTCACAGGAGGCCTCATCGTCTGGTTGCTGATGGCCGAGCGGGCCTTCGAGATCGGCGAGGTGCGGGGCGGCCCGGTGGACGAGGCCGAAGCTCCGCTGCTGGCGCGAGCCCTGGCCGAGGACGGCCACACCGTGGACGAAGCCACCGTGCAGAAGCTGCTCGAGCTGCACGACGCCTACTTCGACGGCCGGATCCACGACAGCCTGGCGGCCGCCGAGAGCGCCCGCCTGGAGGCCGAGCGGGCCCGGCTGGCCGCGGCCGAGGCCGATCGTCGGCAAGCCCAAGCCAGGGCTGCCGCTGCTGCCGTGCCGGCCCCCAGCCGCCGCCGGACCAGGGCGGGCCGACAGGACTAGCTGCCCGCCAGGGCCTCCTCCACCGCGGCGGAGTGGAGCGCCACTACGCCCGGCCCCAGGCGCTTGAAGCGCACGTCCACCAGTCCCACCCGGCTCATCGTCCCGGCCAGCTCCCTCGCGCCCGGGAACCCGTCCAGCGAGCGCGGCAGGTAGGCGTAGGCGTCCCGGTGGCCCTGCAGCCGGCCCAGCGTCGGGGCGGCGATCCCGAACACGGCCCGGTAGGCCTGCGCCGTCCAGTGCCGCCGCGGCTGCGTCAGTTCCAGGCAGACGACCCGCCCTCCCGGCCGCACGACGCGGGCCATCTCGCGGAGCCCGTCCTCGAAGCTCGAGAGGTTGCGCAACCCGAAGGCGATCGTGGCGGCGTCGAACGTGCCCGCCTCGAAGGGCAGTGCCAGGGCGTTGGCCCGCTTCAGCTCCACCTGGCCGAGGCCGGCGCAAGCGCGCCTTGCCCGGCCCAGCATCTCCTCCGAGAGATCCACCCCGACCACGCGCCCTGCCGGCCCCACGACCCTGGCCAGCTCGATAGTCAGCTTGCCGGTGCCGCAGGCCATGTCCAGGACCGAGTCACCCGGCGAGAGACGTGCCGCTCGGGCCGCCGCCCGGCGCCAGCCGCCGTCCAGGCCGCCCGTCATGAGAGTGTTCATGCGGTCGTAGACCGGGGCGATCGAGTCGAACATCGAGGCCACGCCGGCCTCGGGTACCGTGTTGCCGGTTCGGCTCTCAGGGAGTCTGTCCGCGTCCCCTCGCGGCGCGCTCACTTGCCGGACTTGCCCGGCGTCCCGTTGCTCGAACCGGTCCGTTCGCCGTTGGTCGCCTGTCCTGCGGTCGTCGGCGAGCCGGCGTAGTAGCCCGGCGCACGTCCGTCGGAACCGCGGCCGACACGGAGCGGCCGGCGTTCGAAGGCGCTGGAGAAGACGACCTGCGTTTCGGTCGTGAAGACGTGCGGCACGGCCTGGATCTTGTGCAGGATGCGCTCCAGGTGGCGCGTGTCCGTGGCCCGGACCTTGATCAGGTAGTCCGCCTCGCCGGCGATGTGGTGGCACTCTTCGATCTCCTCCATCGCGGCGAAGTCGCCGGTGAGATCGGTGGCGATGGTGCCCGGAACCTGCTTGATGAACATGAAGGCCAGCACGCCGTAGCCGAGCATGGTGGGGTCGACGAGGGCGGCGTAGCCGCGGATGATGCCCCGCGCTTCGAGCTTCTTGACCCGCTCGTGGGCCGAAGGACCGCTCATGCCGACAGTCTGGCCGACCTCGGCGTAGGACTCCCGTCCGTCATGCTGCAGGAGCTCGAGGATCCGGGCGTCCGTATCGTCGATGCGTTCCGAAGAGCCCATACCTGTCTCGTCCTCGAGCGCCCACCTGTCCCACGAACGCACCGCTTGGGCCGCGATGCGGTTTTCAGCCTAGCCTATCCGCGCCGTTTCCACATGCGGCG
Organism: Chloroflexota bacterium; assembly: GCA_034430475.1. GTDB lineage: Bacteria > Chloroflexota > Limnocylindria > Limnocylindrales > CSP1-4 > Fen-1039. Next base: position 14,235 of record DAOUEA010000068.1, read on the forward strand.
CCGAGGCGGTGGAGGCGACCGACCTTGCCCGGGCTCCCCTACGCCCCGCCGCCTCTTGCGGCCGGGGTCTTGCCACTCCCTGCCTCGGGCCCGGGCAGGTGGGCCTGGGAAATCTCGAGAGCGCGCCGGTCCGAGACGGGGGGCAGGTCCGGTGCCGCCGCCTCCCAGGCCGCGTCGGCCGCCGCGTCGGTCTTGTCGCTGCGGGTACCGACGACGATGGTGATGCCGGTCCCCAGAGTGCCCACGGCCAGGAGCGTGAAGAGCAATGTCCCGTGGAGCCACAGGTGCAGGTACAGCCCCAGAGGGATGCCGACGGCGAAGGCGGCGAAGACGCCCTTCTGGACCTGCCTCACTGAACTCCTCCACTCCCCTGCCGGCGATCGACCGGCCCATCGTACCGCTAGACTCGTCCTGTGACAGACACGCCCCCTCTCCGCTACCTCAGCGGCACCAACGTGAGGGCCGCGATGCCGCCCCTGGAGGACCGGATCGCGCTGGCCGAGCAAGCCCTCCGCGCCCTGGGAGCGACGGCCGAGATGCCGCCCAAGATCGGCGTCCACCCTCGCCAGCCTGGCTCGCTGGCCCACGCCATGCCGGCCCTGCTGCGGGGCCCGGCCGAGGATGGCTCGACCGACCTGATCGGGATGAAGTGGATCGCCGGCTTCCCCGCCAACCAGGCCCTGGGGCTGCCGGCCTACAGCGCCCTGACCATCGTCAACGACCCGGGCACGGGGTTGCCGCTGGCGGTCATGGACGCGGGGCCCATCACCGCCCAGCGAACGGCGGCTGTGAGCGGAGTGGCGATCGGGCTCTTCGCCCCCCGGATCGAAGACCGGGCCGCGCGAGTCGCCGTCCTGGGCGCCGGTGCGCAGGGCCTGAGCCATCTGCCGCTGATCGGCCATCTGCTGCCCGGCGCGGAGGTGACGATCGTGGACCTGGACTCGGCGCGGGCAGAAGCCCTGGCCGAGCGGGCGACGGCCGTCGAAGGGCTCACCAGCGCGCGTGTGGAGCCCTCCATCCAGGCCGCCGTCGAGTCCGCGGACGTTGTCGTCTCCGCCGTCTCGTTCGGTCCCGCACACCAGGCCCTCGACGAGAGCTGGCTGACTCCAGGGGCGCTGTTCGTGACCGTGGACTACGACATGGAGGCCCCGGCCGCGCTGGCCGAGCAGGCCTTCTTCGTCGTCGACGAGCGCTCCCAGTTCCTGGCCACCCGTGCCGCCGGCGGCTACTTCGCCGGCTACCCGGACCCGGACGCCACTTTGGGCGAGGCTCTGGCGGGGGCTTCGGCGGGATCAGCGAACCGGCAGGCGGGTCGAACCCTGGTCACGCACCTGGGGACGGGCCTGGTCGACGTGGTCTTCGCCGCGGCGATCGTGCGCCGGGCCGAGCAGCTGGGCCTGGGGACGATCCTGCCGCGCTAGCCCTGGGGCAGCTCCACCAGCACCCGGCCGGCCTCGACGCGCACCGGGTAGACCGCCAGCGGCTCCTCGGCGGGAGGGTCCAGGACCTCGCCATCGAGCAGCGAGAAGCGCGCCTGGTGCAGGGCGCACATGATCGTGTCGCCCATCAGGAACCCCTGGCCCAGGTCCGCGTAGTGATGGGTGCATACGCCGGCCGTGGCGTGAAGCCGGCCGTCCACGTTCGCCACCAGGACGAGCTGGCCGTCGCCGTCGGGGTCGAACGAGCGCATCGCGCCAGGCGGGACTTCCTCGAGCGCGCACAGGTCCACCGTGCGCGAAGCGTCAGGGCCGGCCGCGCCTTCCAGCTCGGTCATCGTCAAGCCGCCTCTCCACCCGCCGCCACGTCATGCAGCGACGCCCAGCGAGCCTCCAGCAGGTCGCGCAGCCGTTCCTGGGCCGAAGCCAGCGGCACACGGGCCACGACCGGCTCCAGGTAGCCCAGGACGATGAACTTACGTGCCTCGTCCGTGTCGATGCCCCGGCTCTCCAGGTAGAAGAGCTGGCTCTCGTCTATCGGTCCCACGGAGCTGGCGTGGGCGACGCGGCGGCAGTCCGGCTGGTCGATCTCCAGGCTCGGGATGGCCACCGAGCGAGCCTGCTTCGACAGCAGCAGCCCGAACTCGCCCAGGTAGCTGTCGGTGCCGGTCGCCGAGCGGTCGATCGTCGCCAGGCCCTTCATGAAAGCCCGGGCCCGCTCCGTCAGGACGCCCTTGCTCAGCAGGTCGCCCGTGGTATCGCGGCCAGTGTGATGAGTGTAGGAGGTCAGGTCGAACAGCTGGTCCGTGGCACCGAAGACGATCTCGACCTGCTCCACGGACGAGCCGTCACCCTCCAGGGCGTTGTCGATGCGACTTCGAACGACCCGGCCACCCAGCTGGGCCAGCGCCCAGCGCACGGTCGACGCCTTGCCCAGCGCGGCCGAACGGTGCTGGAAGGCGATCTGTCCCAGGCCGAAGTCCTGCAGGCCGGCGAACGAGAAGGTCGAGCCATCGCCCACCTTGACCTCGGTGGTGCCGGCGAAGAAGGCCTGCCCGGCGCCGGTCGCCTGGCCGTCGCCCCGGCCGTCGACCTGCTCTTCGACAATGGCCACCTCCGCGTCGGTGCCGAGGGAGACGATCGTCCGCGACAGCATGGCCCGATCGGGCGCGCCCATCGTCCAGCGCAGGACGATCGGCCGCTCAAGGCGGACGCCATCCGGAATGCCGACGTACAGGCCGTGGGTCCACAGGGCCCGCGTCAGCTGGGCCAGCTTGTCGTTCTGGGGCAGGGCCCAGCCGCCGTCGAGCAGGCGGCGCAGCAGCTCTGGGTCTCGCTGCGCGAGCTGGGCCAGCGTCTCCACGACCACTCCGGCCGCTGCGGCCTCGTCTGAGACGGCGATCCCGGCTACCCCGTCCTCGCAGTACTCGGCGTAGGCCGCGGCGCCGCTGGGTATCTCAGCCTGGCAGCCGGCCCCGGCCGGCCCGGACCCGGGCAGATACTGCGCCGCACCGCCGAGGCGGGCGTTACGCAGGTCCACGTAGGTTGTGTACAGGGAGTTCGATTCGACCGGCAGCGCCTCGAAGGCCCGCAGGGCGGCAAGGCGGTCGGCCAGCAGCCAGTCGGGGTCGGAGGCAGACGAGGCGATCGATCGGACCGACTCTCCGGAGACGAAGCTCAACGTCAGGTCGGCCGGGCCCTGTCGAGGAGGAGCGGCGGCCATCATCCGAGCGAGCCCTCCATCTCCATCTTCACCAGGCGGTTGAACTCGATGGCGTACTCCATCGGCAGCTCCTTGGTGAAGACCTCCAGGAAGCCCTGGACGACCAGGTTCGTTGCCTCATTCTCCGACAGACCACGGCTCATCAGGTAGAAGATCTGATCCTGGCTGATCTTGCCGACCGTGGCCTCGTGGGTCATGGTCGTATCGTCTTCCTGGATGTCGATGTAGGGGTAGGTGTCCGAGCGGCTGCCCTCGTCGAGCAGCAGAGCGTCGCAGCGGACGCTCGTCACAACCCCCGTGGCCCCGGGCACGACCTTGATCTGGCCGCGGTAGGTAGTCCGGCCCCCGTCCTTGGAGATGGACTTGCTGATGATCCGGCTGCGGGTGTTGGGCGCGAGATGGATCGCCTTGGCGCCGGTGTCCTGGTGCTGTCCCCGTCCGCCCACCGCAACCGAGATGACCTCGGCCGTGGCGCCTTCGCCGCGCAGGAAGATGCTGGGGTACTTCATCGTCCGCTTGGAGCCGGTATTCGCGTCAACCCACTCGACTGTGGAGTGGGCGTGGGCGTAGGCTCGCTTGGTCACCAGGTTGTAGACGTCGTTCGACCAGTTCTGGATCGTGGTGTAGCGGACCTTGCTGCCCGGCAGGGCGATGACTTCCACGACCGCAGCGTGCAGCGCGTCGGTGGTGTAGATGGGGGCCGTGCAGTTGTGGACCGCGAAGCCGCGGGCGAGGTACGCATTCGGCGCCGAGGCCATCTCCAGGTTGTATACCCAGCCCTCATAGGGGCTCGACTCGATGCGGCGGATCGGCACCCAGAAGCAGTTGCGCCCGGCGTCGAACCAGATGTCCTTGTTGCCAGGGGTTTCGGAGAAGTGGATGAGATACGCCTCACGGTGGCGAATCGACCGTCCGTCGGGCATCTCCTCGTCGAAGGCCTTCCGGACGTTGAGGCCGGCGAACCGCCCCAGTCGAGCGAAGACCTCCTGGAGCTGGAAAGCGAGCGTCCTGGAAGTCGTCAGCGCGCGCACCAGGACACGACTGCCTGCGCCCCCGCGCTCGTGCCGGCTGCCGTCGCCGGCGAAGTAGGTGTCCACGAAGAGCTTCTGGCGAGCAGGCGGGAGCTCCATCAACTCGGGGCTGAGCCGCTTGGTGGAAGATCCCGATCCGCAGTGCCTCAGACACAGGTCCATCAGGTCGCGCGAATAGACGTAGACCTGAGCCTCGTGCTTGTCTGCAACCTCGTGTAGCCCGGCCGACTTACCGGTCAGCCGGCTCATGAGTGCGCGGGCGTCTTCGACCCTGTCCTGTTCGTCCAGGCTGAAGGAAAGCCCAACGGTCGGCACCTTGCTGACGCCGTTCTTGAAAGCGCTGCCCTCGGCCAGGTAGTAGCCCAGGAACCTGAGGAGATCGTCCGAGAGTTCGGCATGATCACGCTGCTTGGTTGCGACCGGGAAGCTCAGCAGGTCACCGATCGCCAGCTCGCCGGCGGGGATCCACTCCGGTTCCGACGTATGGAATGCCGCCTCGTCCATCGCCCAGTGGGTGCCCTGCCAGACGGCCGCACGCTGTCGGCGCAGCGTCAGGATCGGGTGCTCGGGGGTCACTTCGAATGCGTTTCCGGCAGAGACGGGAACAACCTTGAGCATGTCGCCGGCATAGGTGCGACGCCGGACCGCCGAGACCTGGGCCTCGACCCCGGCGCTGTTCATGACCTGCATGCCCGCGGTCACCTCGGTAACCGGCACCATCACATCGCCCAGACTGACGAGCTCCTTCTCGGACACACAACCCTCGATGTAGTGGACCCTGGCCCCCTCGTCGACAACGATCAGCGTCCGCTCGAACTGGCCTGTGTTCTCAGCGTTGATGCGGAAGTAGGCCTGCAGCGGCAGCGGCACCTCGACGCCCTTGGGCACGTAGACGAACGACCCGCCGGACCACACGGCGCTGTTGAGCGCGGCGAACTTGTTGTCCTCGGGCGGCACGACTGTGGCGAAGTACTTGCGGAAGATCTCCGGGTACTCGCGCAGGCCCTGGTCCGTGCCCATGAAGACCACGCCCAGCTTGGAAAGCTCCTCGCGGACGTTGTGGTAGACGACCTCGCTGTCGTACTGGGCACCGACGCCGGCCAGGAACTTGCGCTCGGCCTCGGGGATGCCCAGGCGCTCGAAGGTCTGCTTGATCTTGTCGGGGACGTCGTCCCAGGACTTCTCCTCGCCCTCGGACGGCCTGCGGTAGTAGACGATCTTGTCGAAGTCGATCTGCGACAGGTCGGCGCCCCAGTCGGGCATAGGGCGCTTGAGGAAGTGGTCATAGGAGCGCAGCCGGAAGTCGAGCATCCACTGCGGCTCGTCCTTGAAGCGGCTGATCTCCTCGACCGTCGCGCGGGTGAGCCCGCGGGCGGTCTCGGCCAGGTAGTCGACCTCGTCGTGGAAGCCGTATTGGTACTCGCTGGAGACGATCTCCGGGCTGCTTGCCATGGCACTCCTGTGGGCGCCGGGTGCGGGCGTTTCCTGCTGGGCTAATTCCGACTCACATTATCGGGATTAGAGGGCGTGGCGTCAATCGCGAGGGGCTTTGGGACGGACTGGCGCGTCGCGTGCTATCCTGCGGCCGCCCACTTCGGGGGCCACCACACCACCCCGGAGTGCTGTCCACGCCCCACGCAGCGAGGACGCAATGAGACACACGATCCCCACCGGTCTGGTCGGCGCAGCGGCCGTGGCGCTCGTCGTGGCCTCGGCTGCCGCCGCGCTGCCGGAGCCGGGAGCCGGATCCGAGGAACCGCGAATCCTGTTCCAGTGGGCCGGGGCGGAGGAGATGGGCGACACCATGCCCCGCGCCACGTTCGAGTTCGTCATCCCCGCGCCCAAGCCGCCGCAGCTCTCCTTCCAGCCGCCCGCCACCATGCCCCTGCCCACGCCCACGCCCAAGCCCAAGCCCAAGCCCAAGCCCAAGCCCTACGTGGACAGCGTGGCCAACGCCAAGTCCTACGCCCGCAACCGGCTGGGCGCGACCCAGTACGCCTGCCTGGACGACGTCTTCTACTACGAGTCGAAGTGGAACCCCCTGGCCGAGAACCCGCGCTCGGGCGCCTACGGCATTCCCCAGGCGCTCCCCGGGGAGAAGATGGCGGCCTTCGGCTCCAACTGGCGAACCAGCCCCCTGACCCAGGTCAAGTGGGGCATCTGGTACGTCAACGACCGCTACGGCTCGGCCTGCGCCGCCTGGGAGCACATCGAAGCAACCGGCTGGTACTGAGCCGCCGCCACCGACGCCCAAACCTGACCGAGACTGACGCGCCGATCGCGCACAATCGGGCCCATGACTCGACACCTGAGCCTTGCCGCCGCGCGGCGCTTCCTGGCCCTCCGGCACCTGCTCGCCCCGCCGCGCTCGCTGCCCGGCGAGAAGGCAAGCGTCATGGCCGTCTTCGAGCGGCTGGGTAGCCTGCAGTTCGATCCCCTGGAAGTTGCCGGCCGCAACCACGACCTGGCGCTGGCAGCCCGCATCGACGGCTACCGGCGCGAGCTGACGGACCACCTGCTGTACCGCGAGCGCGCCCTGTTCGAGGCCTACAACAAGGCCCTCAACCTCCTGCCCACGGCCCAGCTGCCCTTCTACCGCCTGGCCTGGGATGAGGGCGCCCGGGGCCGAGCAGGCAAGCTCGTAGGCGAGCAGGCCGGCCTGGCGGCGCGGATCCTGGCCGAGATCGAGGCCCAGGGCCCGAAGTGCTCGGGCGACTTCGAGCGAGAGGCCGCCATCGACTGGTGGTGGGGCCCGACCTCGGCCGCCCGGGCGGTCATGGACGCCCTGGCCGTCGCGGGGCGGCTGAACCTGGCCCGGCGCGAAGGCAATCGCCGCTACTACGACCTGACCGAGCGGCTCTTCCCGGCCGAGATCCTGGCCGTTCGCGTCCCCGAGCGCGACCAGATCCGCCACCGGCTCATGTCCCGCTACCGGGCCCACGGCCTGCTCGGCACGAGCGGCAGCGGCGAGCTGTGGTACGGAACGGGATCGTCGGCGCTGCGGGCAGAGCTGCGGGCCGAGCTGGTGGATCGCGGCGAGCTGACGGAGGTGCGCGTCGATGGGCTGAAGGGGCCGCGCTACCTGGTCTCGGGCGAGCTGGAGATGCTGGCGCGCGCCGAGCTGGAGGCCGAGGACGGCAGGCCTGTGAACGACCCCGGCTTGAGCGTGGGGGCAGCGGCGGCGCCCGGCTGCTGCTTCCTGGCTCCGCTCGACCCGATCCTGTGGGACCGCCAGGCCCTGGTGCCGTTCTACGGCTTCGACTACCGCTGGGAGGTCTACACGCCCGCGGCCAAGCGCCGCTGGGGCTACTACGTCCTGCCGGTGATGTTCGGCGATCGCATCGTGGGCCGGATCGAGCCCCGCATCGACCGCTCGGGCCGCCTGGTCCGCGTCCTGGGCCTGGAGTGGGAGGCCGGTTTCGAACCGCTGTCGGCCCCCGGCTTCGTGCCCGCCTTCTCCGACGCCTTGCGCGCCTACGTCATGTTCGGCGGTGCCGGCGCACTCGTGCCGCCGGCCGCTTCCGCCCACCGGCCACTGTTCCGCGAGGTGGCCCGCCGCGTCCCGGTGTCGCGAGCCGCAACCCCCGCCCGGGCAGCCGCCCCCTGACCCCGGCCGTGAGAAGATCGGCCGGTCTAGCGATGCAACGCGGGAGGATCTATGGCAGCCATTCGTCGAGCGTCGGTGAGTTGGACCGGCGACCTGGCCACGGGCAAGGGAGAGCTGACGGCGGGCTCGAGCGGCGCCTTCTCCGCTCTGCCCGTGACGTGGGCCTCGCGCACCGAGCAACCCGACGGCCGAACCAGCCCCGAGGAGTTGCTGGCGGCGGCGCACGCGAGCTGTTTCTCGATGGCCTTCTCGGCCGGGCTGGCGAAGGCCGGCACACCGCCGCAGAGCCTGAACGTGGAAGCGGAGGTGGCCTTCGAGCAGCTTGAGGGGAGCTGGACCGTCGTTTCGAGCAAGCTGACCGTCCGGGGCCGGGTGCCGGGCCTCGATGCCGTTCGCTTCGCCGAACTGGCCCAGGCCGCCAAGGATGGCTGCCCCATCTCGCGCGCCCTGGCCGGCAACGTGGCCCTGTCCGTCGAGGCGGCCCTGGAGTAGACCGGGGTCGACCGTTAGGCCGGGTGCCTGACCGCCTCCACCCGGGCCGCGTCGTGACCAGCGGCCCATCGCGGCGGCTGCTACTCTCGGCCCATGAGCGACAAGAACGACCGGCCCAACGCCGTCCGCATCGACAGCTTCGGCTTCGAGATCGATCAGCCGCGCCGCGGCTTCTCCATGCTCGGCCTCTTCCTGATCGTCTTCGGCCTGCTGCTCGCGGCCGGTTCGCTGTTCCAGGCAGCTCAGCTCGGCGCCAACGCGCTGTTCCTGGCCCTGGGCCTGGTGCTGCTGCTGGTCTGGCTGCGCGACCACAGCGAGACCGCCCTCGTCCTGGGCTTGATCGTCACGGCCCTGGCCATGTCGGATCTGCTGACCGGCATCGGCGTCCTCAAGGGCGACGGCTGGGGTACGACCTTCCTGGGGATCGGGGCCCTGCTGCTGGCCTTCATCCGCGCCCGGACCGGCAAGAGCTGGGCCTGGGCCGTGATCCTGGGCGGCCTGCTTCTCCTGTGGGGCGGCAGCGAGGTCGTGGCCACGTACTCGAACGTGAGCCTCGGCCGGCTCGTGGGCCCGCTGCTGCTGGTGCTGATCGGCCTGTGGCTGATCACCCGCAGGCACGACTTCGGCGGCTAGCGGGGTCGCTCGGACGCTCAGACGGAACCCGAGGGTCGGAGAGGGTCAGCCGGTCTTGATCCAGGGCGCAGCCGGACGCCCCTTCTTGTCCTGGACCGTCAGCCGAGCTTGCCACTCCTCCGGCGAGACAGGCGTGGAGATCGGCACGTGCAGATCCGACTCCAGGCCGGCCTCGATCTCGCCGGGCAGCGGCTTCAGGTTCCCCTCCTCGTCGACGACCTGCTCGAAGGCGGCGAGCACCTCAGGGTCGAACTCGGAGCCGGAGTTGCGCCGCAGCTCCTTCCAGACGCGCTCGGTGGGCAGCGCCCGGCGGTAGATGCGATCGCTGGTCATGGCGCTGAATGAATCGGCGACGGCGATGATGCGGGCCCCCAGCGGAATGGCCGTCCCCTTCAGCCCACGCGGGTAGCCGCCGCCATCCCAGCGCTCGTGATGGTGGCGCACGATCTGGGCGATGTCGGCCATCGCCTCGTGGACCTCCAGGATGGCCGCGCCGATCTCGCTGTGGCGGCGCATCTCGGCCATCTCCTCCTCCGTCAGGCCGCCCGGCTTGAGCAGGATGGCGTCGGCGATCCCTATCTTGCCCACATCGTGGAGGTAGCCGCCTATGCGCACCGTCATGCGCTGGTACTCGTCCTGATCCAGCACCGCGGCGACCCGCTCGGAGAGGATGCCGAGCTGGCGGCAATGCTCGCCCGTCTCGAGGTTCCGAGCCTCGATGGCCGTCGAGAGTGTCAGGGCGATGGAGTCCAGGACCGGGCTCAGGTAGCGATACTGCAGCGCCTCCTGGCGCATCTGCGTCGCCGCCAGCGCCCGGCTCACCTCGGCCAGCAGCTCCTGACCGGTGAACGGCTTGACGAGCATCCCGCTGGCGCCCTCGCGCAGGGCCTGGATCGCCGTGTCCACCGTGCCGTGCCCGGTCACGACCATCACCGGCAGGTCGGGCAGGCGCTCGCGCAGGGTGCGCATCAGGGTCATGCCGTCCATCTTGGGCATGTGGATGTCGGTGATGACGACGTCGAACGGTCTGTCGTCGAAAGCGACGACGGCCGCCTCGGGATCGTTGGTGGTGACCGTCTCGAAGCCCTGCCCCTCCAGCAGCCGGCGCAGGACCTGGAGGATGACCGGCTCGTCGTCCACGCACAGAACGCGCGGTCGGGCCGAGCGGGTGCGCGCTCCCGGCCCCCAGGTCATGCCGCCGCGCCTTTGTGGCGGGACCGGCTGCCGTCGGGCGCCGGAGACGCGTCTACCACCGGCACGATCACCGGGCCCTTGAAGGCCCGCTTGGAGATCGGCAGCCAGATGGTGAACGTCGACCCGACGCCCGCCTCGCTCTCGACCTCGATCGTCCCGCCGTGGCCCTCGACGATGCCCAGGCCGACCGAGAGGCCCAGGCCGGTGCCCCCTTCGCTGCCCGCCCGGGTCGTGAAGAAGGGCCTGAAGATGCTGTTCCGCGTGGTGGCGTCCATGCCGGTGCCATTATCGGCCACTCGCAGGCCGACCTGGCGACCTGACTTGACTGTGGCGACACGCAACTCGCCGCCGTTGGGCATGGCCTGGAAGGCGTTGCTGAAGAGGTTGAGCAGGACCTGCTTCATGGCGTCGGGATCGATTTCCAGGCTCGGCACGTCGCCGTAGCGCTCGACGATCGTGACCCGGCGCTCCTGGGCCCGGAACCGCACCAGGTCCACGGCCGAGCGGACCACAGCGTTGGGCTCGGTCGGGATCCGCTGCGGAGGCCGGGGGCGGGCGAACTCCAGCAGGGCCCGGACGATGCTCCGGGCTCGCACCGCCTCGGAGTGGATGACGGCGATGTCGGCCCTCTTCGGATCGCTGGCCGGCAGGCTGGCCAGCAACAGCTCCGAGAAACCGAGGACGCCGGTCAGGGGGTTGTTCACCTCGTGGGCGACAGCCGCGGCCAGCTCGCCGACGGCGGCCATCTTGCTGGCCTGGACCATCTGCCGCTGCATCCGCTGAGTCTCCTCGAGCTGCTCGGTCAGCTCCTCGGCCCGGGCGTGCTCTGCCGCCTCGGCAGCCTCGGCCCGGCCCAGGGCTTCGTTCGTCCGCCCCTCGGCGGCGTGGAGTTCGCGGATCCCGGCGAACATGGTCAGGCCCAGCAACAGCAGGGCGGCGATCACGGCCAGGAACCCAACGGGCTGCCCAAGCCCCATGACGTCCAGGGCGGCCACCACCCCGGCAGTCACCACCGGCGCCCAGGCCAGCAGCCAGGGCAGGGGTCGCGTGCCGGGCGGAGGCAAGGCCCGCCCCGAAGGCTGCGAGCCGGCGTCGGACTGGGCCGCGGGCGCGACCGCGCCGCTCGTGTCCATGCCGCAACCCTACGCTCCGAGAGGCACCTGCGACATCACCCAGTTATGCGATTCTTGGGTGCGGCAGACGGCGTAGGCGCCGAGGCCGGGCAGTCGGCCCCGGGGCAGCCCCAGACCGGCTCTCGGCGGGCACAGACGGCCCGCGGCCCTAGGCGATCTCCGTTACAGCCTCGCCGATCGCCGCCGCCAGCTGGTCCGCGATCGCCGTCAGCTCCTCGTCCGTGACGACGAACGGCGGCCCCAGCAGGACGGTCTCGCCGTTGGTGCCGTCGGCGTTGCCCGTGCCGTAGTAGATGAGCAGGCCGCGCTCCCGGGCCCGGGCCTGGACCTTCTCGACCAGGCGTGCCGAGCGCGGGAAGGGCGCCCGGGTAGTCCGATCCGCGACCAGCTCCACGCCCACCAGCAGGCCCCGGCCGCGGATCTGGCCGACGTTGGGGTGCCCGCCCAGGCGATCCTCCACCAGCGCCCGCAGCCGCTCTCCCCTGGCGGCGCTGGCTTCCACGAGCCTCTCCGATTCCAGGATTCGTAGCACCTCCGCCGCCGCCGCGGCCCCCACCGGGGAGTGGCTGTAGGTGAACCCGTGGACGAAGCTGCCGCCCTCCACGATCGTGTCGTAGACCGCGCCGCTGGCGACGGCCAGGCCGAACGGGAAGTAGCCCCCGGTCACGCCCTTGGCGCAGGCGGCCACGTCCGCCCGCACGCCCCAGTGGTCCAGCCCGAACCAGCGCCCCGTGCGCCCGAAGCCGGTCATCACCTCGTCCGCCACGAGCAGCGCTCCGTGGCGGCGGCAGATCTCGGCTACGGCCGGCCAGTAGCCGTCGGGCGGGGCCACCGCGCCGAGCGCCGCGCCGACGATGGGCTCGGCCACGAAGGCGGCCACTCTCCCCTGCCCCGCTTCGGCGATGGCCGATTCCAGCTCCGCGGCCAGCGCCTCCGCATCGCCCAGGGCGCGGGCCGCGGCCTCGCCGGCGCGGTAGGGATACGCGGCGCTGATGTGGCGGAAGCGGCCGAGCCACGGCTCGTAGGGGCGGCGCAGGAACTCGCGCCCGGACAGGTCCAATGCCCCCAGCGAGTTGCCGTGATAGCTCCCCCAGCGGGCGATGACGACCGTTCGGTCCGGCTCACGGCGGGCCAGGTGGTAGGCCCGGACCATCTTGAGGCAGCTCTCGATCGCCTCCGAGCCGCCACTGACGGGGTAGATGGCCGGCTCATCCAGCGGCAGGCGCGGGCCCACGGCCCGGGCGTAAGCCTCGAGGGCCTCGCTGGTGAAGATGGTGCCGTGGACATACGTGAAGGCCCGGGCCTGGCGCTTCATGGCCTCCACCACCGATTGCCGGCCGTGGCCCACGTTGACCACGATCGCCCCGCCCGCGGCGTCCAGGTAGGCCCGCCCTTCGGCGTCCCAGATCGTCGATCCCTCGGCCCGTGCCGCGACGGGCAGGCCGTCCCCGAGAACCCGCTGGAAGACGCGTCCCACGGGCTCCCGTCCGGCCGCTTCGCTCCTACCCCGGCTCATGGCGCGATTGTATGCGCCCATCGGCACCACCTCCCATCGGCACCGCCCCGCGCAGCCCCGCGGCCGGCGAGTGCCGCGCCCGCGACCGGACCGCAACAATGTGACATTTGGCCCTTCGTATATGCATGTACTGTATGTATTCATATTGACGAATAGATGAGGCTCGACCCTCACCAGGAGCACTGACCGGTGAAAGCGGACGACTACATCTACACAGAGCAGGCCTCGATCCTGAAAACCCTGGCCAGCCCCAGGCGGCTCGAGATCGTCCACACGCTCGGAGAGAGCGGGCCGATGGAGGTCCGTTGCCTGGCCGAGCGTTTCGGCATTCCTCAACCGACGCTCTCGCAGCACCTGGCGGCGCTGCGAAGCTCCGGCCTGGTGGAGTCGGTTCGGACGGGCCGCGAGGTCCGCTACCAGCTGGTGGATCCGGAGATCGTGGCCGCCTGCGACCTGATGCGTCAGGTCCTCATCCGCCGCATGGCCCGCCTGGGCGACCTGGCCGCTTCGCTGAGCGCGTCGGAAGCGGATCCGGCCGAACCAGCGGAACCGGCCGAAGCCGCCAGACGCTAGCGGCCTCGACACCTCGATCGGCACTCACTCGAACGGTCCCGTAGCAGGAGACAAGCAGTGGCAGAGAAACTCGTAATCATGGTCACCCACGGCCCGGATCACCCCGAGCACGTGACCATCCCGTTCGTGATGGCGGTCGCCGCGCTGGCTTCGGATGTCGAAGCCGTGATAGGCCTGCAGGGCCCATCGGTCGCCGTTGCCGTCAAGGGCGCCGCCGACGGCGTGAACGCCGAAGGCTTCCCGCCCCTGGCCAAGCTGATGACCGACTACAAGGACCTGGGCGGCAAGATCCTCCTGTGCGGCCCGTGCGTGAAGGCCCGCCAGATCGACGCCGAGACGCAGGTCGTGGAGAACGCCGAGGTCGTGGCCGCGGCACGATTCGTGGCCGAAGTGACCTCGGCCACCAACACCCTCGTCTACTAGGAGAAGCCAATGGCCGCTGCCCTCACCGATACTGAACTCTCCGCCCTCGCGCCGGCCAAGTGCGTCGACGCCCGCGGCAGCGCCTGCCCGGGCCCTCTTCTGGAGGCCAAGAAGGGCATCGGCACAGTCCCCGTCGGGGAGGTCCTGGAGATCTGGTCCAGCGATCCAGTCACCAAGACCGACATCGACGCCTGGGCCCAGAAGGTCGGACACGAGGCGCTCGGCTTCGCGCCGGCGGACGGCTACGACCGGGTCTTCGTGCGGCGCCTCAAGTAATAAGGGGCAGGGGCGCGCGATCGATCGGGCGCCCCTGATCCCACGCTAGGAGTCCAAGCGGCATGGCGGTCCAGCCTGCGGGCGAGCAGTCGACCCGAATGCTCATCATCGCGACCCTCCTGTGCTCGTACCCGGGCATCGACGCCACCGGGCAGGCCCACATGGAGTACCCACCCAACACGTTCGTCATCCCCACCCCGGATCCGGTGGTCTTCCCGGAGTCCTTCTACCTCTACTGCTTCGAGAAGGGGGTCGACGGCATCCTGATCGCCTCGTGCGGGACCGACAGTCCGTACGAAGGCTCGTACGAGCAGCTCGCCGCCCGGATCAACAACGTCTACGCGGCCATGAAGGAGCGCGGTATCAGCATTCGCCGCCTCAAGCTGACGGCCATCTGCAGCGTCTGCACCAAGGCCTTCCTCAAGGAAGTGGCCGAGATGGAAGCCGTCCTCGCCGAGCTGGGGCCGGTCGAGGGTGAGATGAAGGCGGCGGTCGCCTGATGGAAGCCGTGGACCGCAAGCTCACCACCGACATCCTGGTCGTCGGCGCCGGCATCGCCGGCCTGCAGGCCGCGCTGGACCTGGCCGATCGCGGCTACAGCGTCCTGGTCGTCGACCGCCAGCCCAGCATCGGCGGCAAGATGATCGCCCTGTCCAAGGTCTTCCCGACCATGGACTGCTCGAGCTGCATAACCACGCCGCGCATGTCGGCGGTGGCCCACCACGACAGCATCACTACCTGGACCTACACCGAGGTCGACCGAATCGAGCCGGACGGCGACGGCTTCAGGGCGCACCTGACACGCAAGGCCCGCTATGTCGATGAGGATCTGTGCATCGGCTGCCGGCTGTGCGAATACGCCTGCCCCGTCGAGCTGCCCCACGAGTTCGAAGGCAACATGGGCGCCCGCCGAGCGGCATACGTCCCCTTCGGGACCGCCATTCCGCAGACAGCCCTGATCGACATCGAGGCCTGCGTCTACTGCGGCAAGTGCGAGAAGGCCTGTCCCACCGACGCCATCGTCTGGGACCAGCAGCCCCTGGGCGTGGAGCTGCGAGCCCGAGCCGTCGTCCTGGCCACCGGCTACCAGACCACGGCCCTGGACGCCAAGAAGGAGTACAGCGGCGGCAAGGCGGCCAACGTCATCGGCGGCCTGGACATGGAGCGGCTGCTGGCGCCCAACGGCCCCTACGGCCGGGTCCTGCGCCCGTCGGACGGCAAGATCCCGGACAACGTGGCCTACGTCCAGTGCGCCGGCTCGCGCGACGAGAGCCTGGGCGTGCCCTACTGCTCGCGCGTCTGCTGCATGTACGCCATCAAGCAGGCGATGCTGCTCTCGGGCGCCCTGCCGCTGGCCGACATCACCGTTTACTACATGGACATTCGGGCCTTCGGCAAGGGCTACGAGCAGTTCTTCCAGACGGCCCGCTCGATGGGCATCGTCTTCGTCAAGGCCAAGGTAGCCCGCATAGACGAGGAACCGAACGGCGACCTGCGCTTGCGCGTGGAGATGATCGAGGAGGACGGGCGGGTGGCCGAGCCCGTCCACGATCTGGTGGTGCTGTCCGTGGGCCTGAAGCCGGGCGACGATCCGCGCCGCTTCGTGGGCGTCGACCTGGACGAGTACGGCTTCGTGGCCTCGCCGCAAGCGAAGCTGGATACTACGCTGACCAGCCTGCCCGGGGTGGTGGCCGCCGGTGCCGCGATCGGGCCCAAGGACATCGTCGATTCGATCGTGGAAGCCAGCGCGGCTGCCACCAAGGTGGCCATGCGGTTGGGTCCGCCGGCCGTCTCCCCCGCTCCACCCGACGACGGGTTGGATGTCGAGGTCAGCAACATCGACGCCGGAGAAGCGGTCGCAATCGCCGGGCCGGCGGAGGTGCAGCATGCCTGAGCGCAAGGCCCGACCGGCCCGCAAGACAGGCGCCTCCGCGCCCAGGCCGAAGACGACGACAGGCAAGCCGCACGAGGCCCTCGGGGAGAAGGTCGGCGTCTACGTCTGCCACTGCGGCGGCAACATCTCCGACGTGGTGGACGTTGACAGCGTCGCCACCGAAGCCGAGAAGATGCCGGGCGTGGCCGTGGCCCGCCACGTCATGTTCATGTGCTCCGACGAGGGTCAGAAGACGATCGTCGAGGACATCGAGAAGCTGGGTCTCGATCGCGTCGTCGTCGCCGCCTGCACCCCCAAGCTGCACGAGGCAACATTCCGCCGGGCCGTGATCCGGGGCGGCATGAACCCCTATCTGTTCTGGCCGGCCAACATCCGCGAGCAAGCCAGCTGGGCGCACCCGCACAGCCCCAGGGCGGCTACCGAGAAGGCCACGGCCCTGATCCGGGCGGCGGTGGCCAAGTCGCGCCTGCTGGAGCCGCTGGACATGGTCCGCGTGGCGGCCGTCCATCGCGCCCTGGTCATCGGCGGCGGAGTCGCCGGCTTGCGGGCGGCGCTCGACCTGGCCCGCCAGGGTATGGGCGTGACGCTGGTCGAGGGATCGCCCTTCCTGGGCGGCCGCTCGGTCCAGCTCCACACCGTCTTCCCGACCGAGGAAGAGGCCCGGCCGCTGGTCCACGGTCTGATCGACCGGGTCAAGGCCGAGCCGAACGTGACCGTCCTGACCAACACCGAAGTAGTCGCCGTCAAGGGCTACGTCGGCGACTTCAAGGCCACGGTCCGCACCACGCCTCGAGGCGTGAGCGAGGAGCTGGCGGATCCCGCTGCCGCGATTGCCGCCTGCCCGGTCAAGGTCGCCAGCGAGTTCGACGGCGGGCTGGGTGAGCGCCGGGCCATCTACCAGCCCTACCCCGGCTCCGAGCCCGATCTCCCGGCCATCGACTGGACCGCCTGCACCCGCTGCGGCGACTGCGTGGCGGCCGGCGGCGGCAAGGGCATCGACCTGCAGGGCAAGCCGCGCGAGACCGAGGTGGAGGCCGGGGCGATCGTCGTGGCCACGGGATTCGACCACTACGAGCCGCGTCAGGGCGAATACGGCTACGGCCAGTCGCCCCGGGTACTGACCCTGCCCCAGGTCCACCGGCTGCTGGATCCGCAGGGCCCAACCGGCGGACGCCTCGAGATAGAAGGCCGCGTGCCGCGAGCCATCGCCTTCATCCACTGCGTCGGCTCCCGCCAGATAGACGGCGTCGACGAGCCCGGCCCCGACGGCAAGCTGCACGAGTACTGCTCGCGGGTCTGCTGCACGGCCACGCTGCAGGCCGCCAACGAGATCCGGACCCGCTACCCGAAGACCGCCGTCTACGACCTGTACCGGGACATCCGAACCTACGGTCGCGACCAGGAACAGTACTACGTCGACGCCTCGAAGCGAGGCGTGGTCTTCCTGCGCTTCACCAGCGAGACTCGACCGAGCGTCGAGGTCGCGCCCGAGACCGCCCGCGAGGGCAACCTCCCGCTGCGGGTCAAGGTCACCGACACGCTGACCTTCGGCGCCGAGATGGAGGTCCCGGTCGATCTCGTCGTCCTCTCGGTCGGCGTCCAGCCGCGCGACGTCGCCGGCCTGATCGACATGACCAAGGCCCCGGTCGGCAGCGACGGCTTCCTGCTGGAGGTCCACCCCAAGCTGCGGCCGGTGGAGAGCGCCATCCCCGGCCTGCTCCTGGCGGGCGCGGCCCAGGCCCCCATGGACATCACCGAAGCGACCTCCGCTGCGTCCGCCACGGCGGCCAAGGTCACCAATTTGCTGGCCAGGGACCACGTCGAGATGGAGCCGTTCGTGGCCCGCGTGAACCCGTCGCTGTGCGACGGCTGCGGCGACTGCGTCGAGGCCTGCCACTACGCCGGCGCCATCGCCCTTCAGGACATCGAGGTCGAAGAGGGAGTGATCGAGAAGCGGGCCTACGTGAACCCGGTCGCCTGCAAGGGCTGCGGGGCATGCGTGCCCGCCTGCCCTACCGCCGCCATCGACGTCGCAGGCTGGGAGATCGAGCAGTACCGGGCCATGATCGACGCCATCACAGCCGTGCCGCTCACCGCGGGAGCTGCGAAATGACCGCCACCGACAAGGCCCCTGTAGCCGAGGCACCGAAGCCCGAGGCCCGCAGCAAGATGCTCGCCCTCAAGGAGCAGCGAGGCCCGGTCCCGGAGGAGCTGCTCGAGGCGGTACGCGACAACAACGCCGCCCGGGCCGCCATCAGGAAGGCCCTGGCGGAGAGCCCCAGGACCGTTCCGGAGCTGGCCGAGGCCACCGGCCTGCCCAGCCGCACCGTGCTGTGGGTCGTCACTGCCATGCGCAAGTACGGAATGGTCAACGAGGACTCGCTGGACGGCTCCTACCCGCGCTACGCCCTAACCCCGAAGGACCCCCGCTCATGAGCGTCGTTCTCGATTCGAGTCTGCTGCCCACGCTGCGCAAGTACGGCACCTTCGACATCGAAGCCTGCTTCAACTGCGGCAACTGCACGGCCGTCTGCCCGATGACCTCGGAGGACGCCCTGTTCCCGCGGCGACTGATCCGCTACGCCCAGGTCGGCATGAAGGACGAGCTGCTGTCGGCCAAGGAGCTGTGGACCTGCTACCACTGCGGCGAGTGCTCAGAGACGTGCCCGCGCCAGGCCGAGCCGGGCGAGTTCATGGCGGCCGCCCGTCGCTACGCCATTGGCCGCTACGACCGCACCCGGCTGGCTTCGCTCCTGGCGACGTCGCGGCTGTTTGCCGTGGTCTTCGTGACGGCGCTGGTGGGCTTGCTGGCCGCCTTCATGTACTCCGTCCACGGTCCCCAGGACGGCTCGCGGCTCGAGCTCTTCGAGTTCATCCCGCTGGACGTCGTCCACAACATGGGCATCGCGGTCATGGCCCTGATGGGCCTGGCGGCGATCGTCGGGGTAGTTGAGATGGCCAGGCGCGTCCTGAGAGCTCCGAATGGCCGCGCGGTCACGGCCCGGGGCCTGGCAGGCGCGGCGGTCTATGCCGTCGGCACCGAATCGCTGGCCCAGGCGCGCTTCCGCCGCGACTGCGCGGACAACTCCACCGCACCCGGCACCTCGGCGACGGAACGGCACCAGCCCTGGTTCCTCCAGCGCTGGTTCCTCCATTTCACCGTGATGTGGGGCTTCCTGGGGCTGCTGGCCGCCACCATCCTCGACTACGCGCTCGATCTGCTGGGCCTGGTGCCCACCGGCACGGCGCAGCCCATCTACTACCCGGTGCGGCTGCTGGGCACGTTTGCCGGGGCAGCCCTCATCTACGGCGCCTCGGTCTTCGTGTTCCGTCGCCTGCGGCGCAACGATCGGTCCAGCAAGCATTCCACGGTCTCGGATTGGACCTTCCTGACCATGCTGTGGCTGGCCGGCGTCACCGGCTTCGCCCTGGAGCTCGCCCTCTACCTGCCTGAGGCGCCGCCATGGGGCTATCCCATGTTCCTGGTCCACGTCGCCGTGGCCATGGCCCTGATCCTGCTCGTCCCCTTCGGCAAGTTCGCCCACGTGATCTACAGGCCGGTGGCCCTGTTCGCCCTCCGCCTGCGCGGCTGAGCGCCCGAGGAAGGCGCCAGCGGGTATCCTCAGGAACCACCAGCACCCCGGAGGAAGAGGCTGACGATGGCGTCCAGGAAGCGCCGCCGCAGAAGCGGCAGGCCGGTTGAGCAGGGCCAGCCCCGCGAGCCCCGAGCGGTCTCGCGCTCTGGGGCGTCGGGCTCTGCCGGGTCCGTCTGGCCTGACAGCCTGGCTGCCAGGATCGGCCTGACCGTGCTGGGCCTGGTCGCGATCGCGATCGTGGTCCTGGCCGCCGATCTCGTCTTCGGGGCGATAGCCGCGCCGCCGGCAAGCTCGCCCACGGCGACGCCGACCCAGCCCGCGGCCGTCTCGAGCCGCGCCGCGCAGTGGACCAACATCACACCCGACCAGCTGGCCCAGATGCTC
>DAOUEA010000069.1:0-6124 GCA_034430475.1 Chloroflexota bacterium
GCCTTCTCCACGGCGAAGAGCCCGGGGTGGCGGTAGATGGCCGCGGCGTCCATGTCCAGGATGGCCCCGGTGGCATTGGCCATCAGGTTCGCCAGGAGCTTCGACCACTTCATCGTGATCGCGTCCGGCAACCGCGCCGAGCGCAGACCGGCCAGCTCGAAGTCGGCAACCAGGCGGTCGACCCACGGCTGGGCGTCCTCGGTCACCGGTGCCAGGGCTATCCCGCCCTTGCCCAGCCAGTGAACCTCGTCGTCCGGCGTCAGCTGGATGGGGGCCGTCAGCGAGCCGGCCAGCCGCGGCGCGCCGGGCCTCACCCGGGCCGCTATCTCCTCGGCGCCGATGCCGTTCTGGACGGTCAGGGTGGGCACCTTCGGCCAGCGCAGAGTGGGCGCCAGGGCTTCGGCCAGGACCGGCATCTTGACCCCCGCCAGGATCAAGTCCGGCTCCGGGGCGTCTTCGGCCCCGAGCACGCGGTCGACCACCGGCGAGTGCCTCCGGCCGTCGGGCCGGACGAGGGTGATCGGGCCTCTGCCCTTGCCGGGGCCGAAAGGTCGCACCAGGGTCAGGTCGTAGCCCTGCTCGGCCAGCAGCGTGCCCAGAAACGAGCCCACCGCACCGCCGCCCACGACCAGCAGTCGGGGCCTGGCGACCCGGGCCTGAGACGAGGCTGTGACGCGTGCCATGCGGGCAAGACTAGACGGTCCGGGGCTCCAGCGGGGCGTGGCGGCGATCGGCGTATATTGGGCCGGAAAAGGTCCCTCTGGGACGGCCCGGTGCCGGTGGGCACCATGAAGGCATCGTGGCCGTCGAGGGGGCGCAGCCCACCGGGAGGAACGGGATGACAATGTCCGAGGCGGAGGCCGACGCCTATCGCAGGCCGGTTCTGGACGCCCTGGGCGACGACGACCCGCTGGATGTCCAGGCCACCGAAGTCGCGGCCTGGCGCGACCTGATCGATCGGGCGGCGGGCGACCTGCGCAAGCGCCCCGCGGCGAACGAGTGGTCGGTCCTGGAATGCCTGGGCCACATCACCGATTCGGAACTCGTCACTTCGGCCCGCTATCGCTGGGTCCTGGCCGAGGACGAGCCGCCGCTGCAGGGCTACGACCAGGAGGCCTGGACGGAGCGCTTCGACCACCAGCACGACGACCCGGCCACGATGCTGGATTTGTTCGCGGCTCTGCGGCGAGCCAACGTGGCCCTCTGGGAGCGCACCCCGGAGAAGGATCGGAGCCGCGTGGGCATCCACGCCGAGCGCGGCCCTGAGTCGTTCGAGCTGCTGTTCCGGCTGCAGGCCGGTCACGGACGGGTCCACCGGGACCAGGCCGAGCGAGCCCTGGCGGACGTGCGGCGCAAGGGCGAGTTGGCCCCGCGCCGCTGAGGCCCCACGCAGTCGCGAGGATCAGGCGGGAAGCTCGCCCGTTTGCCTCGCTCGACGCGCGAGCCGGCGCCTACCGACCCAGGATGCGATCCACCTCGGCCATCTGATCCGGGGCGAGAGGCCCGAACTCCATGGCCCGGGCGTTCTCCTCGACCTGGGCGACCGTCCGGAAGCCGGGGATCGGCACGGTGTTGGGGCTGCGGCCCCAGAGCCAGGCCAGGGCGCCCTGGGCCGGCGTCCGCCCGCCCGAAGTCAGGATGTCGCGGATGGCGGCCAGGTTGTCCAGCCATTCCTGGGTCGCCCGGCCGTCCTTGATGCCGGGGAACCAGTCCACGGTCCGACGGACGTCGCCCTCGGCGAAGCTGGTCTGAGGGGTCATCTTGCCCGTCAGCACGCCCATGCCCAGGGGGGCGCGGTTGATGCTGGCCAGATTGCTCTTCTCGGCGTAGGCCAGGATTTCGGCGCTGCCGGTGAAGACGTTCAGCTCCTGCTCCAGGACGCCGCAGCCGGGGCCGAACGAGAAGGCCTCGATGGCGTCCAGGCGATCGGTGCTCCAGCCGTAGGTTCGGATCTTGCCTTCCCCGACCAGCGCCTCGAAGACCTCGCGGGCCTCGAGCGCCCGCTCGATCGAGAGCCCCCAGACGTGGAGCAGGTAGACGTCGACGTAGTCGGTCTGAAGGCGCTTCAGGCTCTTCTCCAGGTCCTCGCGCAGGTGAGGGGCGACGTCGCTTTCGGCCTCGGTCTCGCCGTAGAAGTCGACCTGCCTGTCGGCTTCGTTCACCATGTTGCCGACCTTCGTGGCGACGATGGCCTGCTCGCGGCGGCCCCGCAGGGCGGCGCCCAGGACTCGCTCGCTGTGGCCGGCGCCGTAGTTGGCGGCAGTGTCGAAGAACGTGGCGCCGTGCTCCATCGCGGCGTGGATGGCGCGGGTGGACTCGGCGTCGTCCACGTCGCCCCAGCCCGCATCGCCCTCGCCGAACTTCCAGCGGCCGCCGATGGCCCAGCAGCCCATGCCGACCGCCGGTACCTCGATTCCGCTCCGTCCGAGTGTTCGCTTCACGTCTGTCCTCCTTGGTGACGATTGTGCGCCCGGCGGGGCCGGGGCGAAAGCCGGCAGCCCCAGCCGGGCGAGCTTCCCGGTCTGATCCACGTGACTGTGTGGGCCCGGCCGGCCCCGTCTCCGGTCCTAGCGGGTGAGGGGTTGCCCGATCCAGACCGACGGATCGGCGACCTCGCGGCCGGCGACGTCGAGCCGAGCCATCGTCTCGTCGTCCAGCGTCAGTTCCATGCCGCCCAGCTGCTCCTCGAGCTGCTCGACGCTGCTGGCGCCCGTGATCGGGATGATGGCCGGCTTCGAGGCGACGAGGTAGGCCAGGACGACCTGGGTCGGCGTCGCGCCCAGCTCGGCGGCGACCTGCCGCAGGACCGCCGTCCGCTCGGCGTTGGCCGCGTGGGCCATCTCACCGCCGGGCGTCATGTCGGGCCGGGCGTACAACCCGGTCAGCAGGGGGGAGTAGGCCAGCAGGGTCAGCCCCTCGGTCAGGGCGTAGTCCTCCATGTCCTGCGAGATCAGGTTGAGCTGGCCGTGGCCGGGGATCGGCAGCAGGTAGCTGTGC
The DNA here is from genome assembly GCA_034430475.1 of Chloroflexota bacterium. Taxonomy (GTDB): domain Bacteria; phylum Chloroflexota; class Limnocylindria; order Limnocylindrales; family CSP1-4; genus Fen-1039. The sequence continues at coordinate 2,998 of DAOUEA010000069.1, forward strand.
TTCTGCTGGATGCAGGAGTAGGCGGGGCGGCCGGCGGCTCGGGCGATCTGCCGCCCTCGCTCGATCCGCCATACGGCGTGGTTGCTGGCGCCCAGCAGGCCGACCTTGCCGTCCTCGGCCAGGCTGGCCAGGGCGTCGACGGTCTCCTCCTGGGGAGTGGAACGATCGTCGATGTGGGCGTAGTAGAGATCCAGGCGGTCCTTGCCCAGCTGGCGGCGGCTCAGTTCCGCGTCTTCGAGGATCCACTTGCGGCTCAGACCCTGCCAGTGCTCCTGGGCGGGGTTGCCCGGGACCAGGGTGCGGGCGCCGACCTTGGTGGCCACGACCATCCTGTCCACGACGCCGCGCGAGGCCATCCACTTGCCCAATGCGCGCTCGCTCTCGCCGGCGTCGCCGTTCCATTGGCCGTAGTTGTTGGCCGTGTCGAGGAAGGTGCCGCCCGCTTCCAGGAAGCGGTCCAGGATCGCGAACGAGGTCTTCTCGTCGGTCCGGGTGCCCATGTACATCGTGCCCAGGCACATTCCGCTGACGGTCAGGTCGACCCGGCCGTCGGTGATGGTGCGGTAGAGCATCGGAAGCTCCTTTCGATTGAAGGCTCGGAAGGCGCACACTCGATCGGTTTCTGCCCGCCCTCCGGCTGGAGGCCGCTCCTTCGGTTGTGCCCATCCGATTGATCTGGCTGGGCTACTGTGCTCGAACATTGGTGTGGGCGTAATATCCAACCGGATGAGCAGATACCAGACCAATCTCGCCTGGGACACGTTGCTCGAACTGGGGGACGCGAGCGGCGGGCCGCTCCACGCGCGCCTGTCGCGAGCCCTGCGAGAGGCGATCCGCAGCGGCCGGCTGCCGGACGGGGCGGCTCTGCCGCCCAGTCGCGACATGGCCGGCGAGCTGGGCTGCTCGCGCTGGGTGGTTACCGAGGCCTACGAGCAGCTCGTGGCCGAGGGCTACCTGGAGGCGAGAGTCGGGTCGGGGACGCGGGTCCGGGGAGTGGCCGGGGGAGTGGCCCCGCGCCCGCCAGAGAGACCCCTGCCGTTCCCGCCGCCGGCCGCGCCGACCCCCATAGACCTGGCCCCCGGCCTGCCCGACCTGCGCCACCTTCCATTCGGGCCGTGGCTGGCGGCAGCGCGAGCCGTGGCGGCGACGCTGCCCTACCAGGAGATGCGCTACCCGGACCCGGCCGGCGATCGGCGCTTGCGTGCAGCCCTGGCGGAGTACCTGGGCCGCGTCCGTGGGGCGGCCGCCACCACGGGTGACGTGACGGTGACCTCGGGTGTGACCGATGGAGTGACGCGGGCCTGCCGGGCGATGCGCTCCGCGGGCTTCGAGGCCGTCGCCACCGAGGACCCCGGCTGGGGCAAGGTGCGCGAGGCCGTCCGGCTGGCGGGGCTGGAGGTAGTGCCGATCCCCGCGGACGAGAGCGGGCTGCGCGTGGACCTGCTGGCCGAATGGCCGGCTGTCAGGGCTGCCGTCGTCAGCCCCGCCCACCAGTTCCCGACCGGTTCTGTCCTGGCGCCCGAGCGGCGTGCGGCGCTGCTGGAGTGGGCCCGCCGCGTGGATGGGCTGATCCTGGAGGACGACTACGACGCCGAGTTCCGCTACGACCGCCGCCCTGTCGGGACGATGCAGGGCACCGATCCGTCCCGCGTCGCCCTGCTGGGGTCGCTCAGCAAGACGCTGGCGCCGGCGCTGGGGATCGGCTGGATCGTCACGCCACCGGCCTGGACGGAGGCGTTTCGCGGGACGGAGGTCCACCCCGCGGCCCCGCCGTTGCTCGATCAGCTGACCTTCGCCGAGTTCCTGGGCGGCGGCGGCTACGATCGCCACCTCCGCGCCGCCCGCAAGAGATACCGGGCTCGCCGCGATGCGCTGGTGGCCGCGCTGGCGGCGCGTCTGCCCGAAGCCCGCGTCTCGGGAGCGGCGGCCGGTCTTCACGTCCTGCTCCGCTTCGACGAGGAGCTCGCTGCGCCGGGCGTGGTGGCCCACGCGGCCCGCCTGGGCCTGAGCATCTCGAGCATCCAGGCCTATCTGGTCCGAAGCCGCGATGACGGGGCGGGCCTCGTCCTCGGCTACGGCAACCTGGGCGACGGGGAGGTCGAGCGCGCCGTCGAGCTGCTGGCGCGGGCCGTGGCCGAAGCGCGGGCCGATCGCGCCGGAGCCGGCTAGGCCCCACGCGATTCCGTAGATCAGGCCCGGAAACTCGCCTGGCTGCCTCGCTCGGCGGCCCCACGCAGTCACGTGGATCAGGCCGGCGTGTTCGCCCGGCCCTCCACGTCGGCAGAGGCGGTCAGGCGACCCGGCACCAGGCCGCCGCTCCCTAGCCCCGTACCGCCCGCAGGTCGAGCGGGGAGTGGTTCAGCACCGTTCGGCCCTCGGGCTCCGCCGCGCACATCACGATGTTCTCAAGGCGCACGCCCCAGCGGCCGGGCAGATAGACGCCCGGCTCGACGCTGAAGGCCATGCCGGGGCGCAGCGGCGTGGCGTTGCCGGCGACCATGTATGGGTCCTCGTGCACCTCCAGGCCGATGCCGTGCCCCAGGCGGTGGGTGAAGTACTCGCCGTAGCCGGCCGCGGCGATCGTTCCGCGCGCCTCGGCGTCGACGGCCTCCGCCGTGACCCCGGGCCGAACGACTGCCGTCGCGCGAACCTGCGCCTCGCGAACCAGCTCGTAGACGCGTGTGAATTCGGGCTCGGGCGGGAGGCCGGCCTCGCCGGCCACCCAGATCGTGCGCGTGATGTCGCTGGCGTAGCCGGCCAGCGTCCCGCCGATGTCGAACACGACCGGCTCGCCCGCGGCGATGACCCGCTCACCGGCATCGTGGTGAGGCGAGGCTCCGTTGGGGCCCGAGCCGACGATCGCGAATTCGGCCGTGTCGTGGCCTTCGTCGAGCAGGTGCCCGCGTATCTCGCGGCTCACCTCGGCTTCGGTTCGACCCACCAGCGGGCCCGCGGCAACGGCGTCCAGGGCCCGATCGGCCGCGGCGGCAGCCAGGCCCAGCAGCCGCTTCTCGTCCTCGTCCTTCACCTGGCGCAGCTCGCGCATGACCGTGCTGGCTCGCTCGAAGCGGCAGCCCGGAAGGGCTTCCTGCAACGCCAGGACGTGCATCGCCCACAGCCGATCGGA
>DAOUEA010000070.1:0-20341 GCA_034430475.1 Chloroflexota bacterium
GGGGCCGTGGCGCCGAGCTTCCTGGCCAGGAGGCGTAGTTCGGTGCTGTTCGAATAGACGTTGTGGGGCGCCGCTCGCGAGTCCACGCGCCACATGTACCGCGTGACGGACTCGTAGCGCAGACCGTCCGCGTTCCAGAGGTAGAGCTTGTCTTCGATGGCCAGGCGGTCCAGAGTCTGCCGCGAGCCTCCTACGTGGACGAACATCGGCTTGTCCCATTCCTCGGCCCAGGCCACGAAGAACGGGCGGGCGCTGCGAATGGGGCCCACCAGTGGCGGATCCTGGGTCTGGTAGACGGCCATGTAGCGGGGGACGCCGCCGTCGGCGACGGCCTGGTAGACGACGTCGGCCTGCGACAACCCGGCCTGCGGGCGGGCTGCCCAGTGATCGTCGAGCATGACGACGATCGGCCTGCGGGTAGCCAGGTCCTGGTCGTACCAGGGCAGCAGCACACCGTTTGCGGTTGCCGTCACGTCCGCCGGGATGGCGGTTGCGGTGGGGCCTGCAGTGGGCGCGGTCAGGATGTCGAAGTTGGGGGTAGGAATCGGTGTGGGGGATAGCGTGGCGGTCGGCTCAACCTGGGCGATGCAGGCCGAAGGGCTGGGGGTGGCCGAAGGGGCCGCGGTCACCAGAACGCCGCCGAACGCCAGCCCGGCGTTCACGACGGCGACGGCCAGGATTGCCGCGGCGGCGACGGCCAGGGGCTTGCGAGCCCTGAGGGCGGCGGCAACGTCCGGGCCGGCCAGATGGGGCAGCGCGGGGCGCCCGAAGCCGGTCCGGGCGAGGTGAGGCACGGCGAGCCGGGGTACCGCGAAGTGCGGCACGGGGAGGTGCAGAACGGGGAATCTGGGCACGGCGAAGTGCGGCGCGCCGAACCGGGGCCTGGCAAGGTGGGGGAGCGACGGTCGGGTCATTGGCATCCCAGGTGGTCTCGAGCGTCGGTTGCCCCTGCGGGCGGGGGTTCCTGGCGTGCCACGATAGGTACAGAGCGACGGGTCCGTCAATCGCCCGTTGGGCAGTTTCAGTACTGCGGCGCCACCGTGGTGCCGAGCGCCCAGGTGACCGGCATATCGGGTGTCACCACCTGGATGAAGATCTGGCCCCGATTGAACGGGACGGGCTGGCCGGCATTCGGGCCGGAGGCGTAGTTGATGGTGGTCGGCGATCGTTCGCGGCGCTTGGACCAGCGGGCATCGATGGCGGTTCCGTTCTGGAAGACGATCGCCTTGCCCGCGCCGACGTACCTGATGTCGAGACGGCCCTTCTTCTCATTGGCGTGGCCGGCCAGCGCATAGGTGTTCATGTACAGCACCACCACCACGCTGGGGGCCAGCTGGCGGCCGTTGTTCCAGTCGATGTCGGGCGCCAGCTTGTGCCTGATGACGTCGTAGGTGGCCCAGCGCGGGTAGGTGTTGGTCGCGCGGTCGTAGCGGTATTCGATGTTGTTGTAGTAGTAGGGGATGGTGAGCGTGCCGCCCTCGGGGCGCAGCCACTCCTCTGTGGGCTCGCCGAAGGTCCAGAGTGCTTTCGTGAAGGCGGCCGTGCCCCCGAGCTTCCTGAGCAAGGTACGCAGCTGGATGCCGTCCGAATAGGCATTGTGGGGAGCCTTCCGCCAGTCCACGCGCCACATGTAGGGGGTGATGGTCAGCCAGCGCAGGCCGTCGGCGTTCCAGATGTAGGTCAGGTTGTCGGCCGCCAGGCGATCCATGGCGTTGGGCGCGCCCCAGACGTGGGCGTACATGGCCTGCCATTCCTCGGCCCAGGCCACGAAGTAGAGGCGGGCGCTGCGGATAGGGCCGATGAGAGGCGGATCCTGCGTCTGGAAGATGCCCATGTAGCGCGGGATCCCGCCCTCCGCCAGGGCCTGGTAGACCACGTCGGCCTGCGACAGACCTGCCTGCGGGCGAGCGGCCCAATGGTCGTCAAACATGACGGCGATCGGCTTGCGGGTGGCCAGGTCCGCCTCGTACCAGGGCAGCAGCACGCCGTCGGTGGTAGCCGCCACATCGGCCGGATAGGGAGTGGCGGTGGGTCCGGCGGTGGGGACGGCCAGGATGTCAGCCGGCGTCGGCGCGGGGCTGGGGCTGGGGCTGGCCGTGACACCGGCCACGACCGGGCTGTTCGAGGGGGCCGGCGGCGAGGTCTGCGCGAAGCCGAATGTCAGCCCAGCGCCAAGCACGGCCAGGCCGAGCAGGGCGGCGCCCGCCACGGCCAGCGGACGGCGGGCCGTGAGAGCGGCTACGGGGCCGCGGCCGACGAAGTGGGGCAGCTCGGGCCGGACCAGGTGCGGCCGGGCCAGGTGGGGCCGGGCCAGGTGGGGAAGCGCCCGTCGGGTCATTGCCGTCCCCTGTGGTCTCGAGCGTCAGCGGCCCCCGAGGGTGGGGGACCCTGACGCGCCACGATAGGTACGGAACGGCAGGCCCGTCAATCGGGTCAATCGGCCATTGGGGTCCAGGTCACCTTCGTGCCCGTCGGGACTACCTGGATGAAGGTCTGGCCCCGTGCCAGCGGCACAGGCCGGCCTTGGTTCGGGCCCCCGGCGTAGGTCAGCAGCGTCGGTGAGCTTTCGGTCGCCTTGGACCAGATCGCGTCTACGACATGGCCGTTGTTGTAGACCGTGGCCTTGCCGCTGCCCAGATACCCGATTTCCAGGCGGCCCTTGAAGGCCTGCCCCACCTCCACCGGCAGCAGGCCTGTCTCCTGGTAGAGCACGACCACGTTGCGGGGGGTGATCGGCTGGTTGTTGCCGTAGTCGACCTGGGGGTTCTGGCCCGTCACGGAGCGGGAGTAGGCGTTGGCCGAAGGGTCGTAGCGGTAGGTGATGGTGTTGGCGTGGTACGGGACCACCAGGGTGCCGCCGGTCGCGCGCTCGTCTGCCGGGAGGTCGCCGAAGGTGAAGGGCGATTCGGTGAAGGGGGCCGTTGCGCCCAGCCGAACGGCCAGAGCCTGCAGTTGGGCGCCGCTCGAGTACAGGTTGTGGGGGGAGACCTTGTAGTTCACGCGCAGCATGTAGCGGCTCTCCCACTTCAGCCCGTCGGCGTCGTAGATGTCCTTGCCGTTGATCTGGACCAGCCGGTTCATGGCGTTGGGCGCGCCCCAGAGGTGGACGTAGAGAGCGTTCCACTCCTCCGCCCAGGCCACGAAGTACATGCGGCAGCTGCGAATGGGGCCGATCCATTCGGGCAGCTGGGTCGCGAAGACGGCCATGTAGCGCGGGATGCCGCCTTCCGCCGGGGCCTGGTAGACGACGTCCGCCTGCGACAGGCCCGATTGGGGCCGGGCGCCCGCCGCGTCGTCGATCATGACCGCGATGGGGTGGACGGTGGCTACGTAGCTCTCGTACCAGGGGTAGAGGATGCCGGTCGTCGGCGCCTCCACGTTCGAGTAGTCGGGCCCCGCGTCCGGGGCGATCGTGCCGGGAAGCGGCATGGGCGTGGGCGTCGGGCTGGGGCTTGGCGAGGCCGTCGGGGAGGCCGTGGCCGTGGCCGAGGGCGCGGCCGCGCCGCAGCCGGAGGCCGTCAGGGCCAGCAAGGCGGCCATGAAGATGGCCCAGAGCGCGCGCCCCTGGACCAGGCAACTACCTCGTGCCACTGTCGGCCCCCTCCGCCGGCTCTGCCCCCGCCGGGCATCCTAGCCCGAGGGGCGGGCTACTCCTCGTACTCGAATCCGAGCTTGAGCTGGACCCGGTATTCCTTGATCTCACCATCCTCCACCTGGGCTGTGGACTGCACGACCTCCACGTAGCGGATGTTACGGACGGTCTTGCTGGCCAGGGCCACCGCCTGGCGGGCCGCGTCGCTCCAGGACTGGGTGCTCGTGCCGACCATCTCCCGAACGATGATCACGCCCATTGCGATCCTCCTTCGTGGGCGGGCGGCTGCCCGGCCCGCGTCTGGAGGCAAGTGTAGGGGTTGCGGCGCGGAGAGCCGCCCTACACGGCCTCGGCGTAGCGGTCTTCGACGTAGGTGACGAAGCGCGTCTGGCGCTTGTAGAACCAGAGCTGGATCTCGCCGGTGGGCCCGTTGCGGTGCTTGGCCAGGTGGAGCTTGATGATCTCGCCGTTGGTGGAGGCCGCGGCATCCGGGGCCTGCTCCTCCTCTTCCGTCTTGCCCTTCTTGGGACGCAGCCTCGAGAGCAGCATGACCAGGTCCGCGTCCTGCTCGATGGCGCCGGACTCGCGTAGGTCCGAAAGGCGCGGGTCGCGCCCGCCCATCCGCTCCGACTCGCGCGACAGCTGGGACAGGGCGATGACCGGGATCTGCAGCTCGCGAGCCAGGGCCTTCAGGCCGCGGCTGATGTCCGAGACCTCGGCCACGCGGTTGCCGTCCTTGGTGGGCGTGCTGGGCATCATCAGCTGCAGGTAGTCCACGATCAGCAGGTCCAGGCCGTGCTCGGCCTTGAGGCGGCGGGCCTTGGTCCGCAGCTCCATGGTGCTGATGGCCGGCGTGTCGTCGATGAAGAGCGGCGCCTTGGCCAGCTTCTCCATGGCCGGCGCGATTCGGGCGAAGTCCAGGTCCTCCAGGTAGCCACTCCGCAGCCGGTCCGAGTCGATTGTGGCCACGCTCGAAAGCAGGCGCTGGACCAGCTGCTCCTTGCTCATCTCCAGGCTGAAGACGCCGACCGTCTTGCCCTCCTGGACCGAGGCGTGCTCGGCGATGTTGAGGGCCAGGCTGGTCTTGCCCAGGCTGGGGCGGGCGGCCAGGACGACGAAGTCGCTGTTCTGGAAGCCGGTGGTCAGCAGGTCCAGCTGCCGGAAGCCCGACGGGATGCCCATGATCTCGCCGCGGTGCTCGTGGAGGTAGTCGAGCCGGTCGTAGGCCTGGTGGAGGAGGTGGACCAGCTGGCTGAAGCCGGCTTTGGGCCGGCGCTGGCTGACCGCGAACAGCTCGGCCTCGGCGCGATCGATCGACTCCTGGACGTCCTGGCTGTCCTCGTAGCCGATGGCCGCGATCTTGCCGGCGGACTGGATGAGCCTGCGCAGCACTGCCTTGCGCTCCACGATCCGGCCGTACTGCTCGACGTGGACGGCGGTGGGGGTGTCGTTGCCGAGCTGGGAGAGGTAGGCGGCCCCACCCGCGGCTTCCAGATCACCGGAACGCTCCAGCGCCTCGGCCACGGTCACGATGTCTATCGGCTCGCCCCGTTGCGAGAGGTCCAGCATGGCGGCGTAGATGCGGCCGTGGGCCTGGCGGTAGAAGTCGTCCGGGCTCAGGAAGGCGGAGACCTCGATGATGGCGTCGCGGTCGATCAGGATGGAGCCGAGAACGGCCTGCTCGGCGTCCAGGCTCTGGGGCGGGAGGCGGTCTGTCATGGGCCTGGCGGGTCCTGGCTGGTGGTTGCTACCGACTCGCTAATGGTGGCCGGGGAAGGGCTCGCGTGCCTCGACAAAGACGCATCGGAAGCTGTCATCCATCCCCGAAGTTGGGCCGGGTGTGGGTGGGCTGTGGACAGTCATCTGTGGATAACGCCCTGCCGACGGGCTGCAACGAAGGCATCGAGACCGATTGACCCTCCGTCTCGCCGGGCCATCGAGCGAGGGCCCAGGCGGGCTGAGCACCTGAGGCGAGCGCACTTGAGGTGCGTAGGCTGAGGGAGCGCAGGCCCAACAACGGCATCGCCCGCCCGCCCGGTGAGGCTAGTCCAGGCGCCGAATGACGCCGATAAGCTTCCCCTGAACCCGCACGTCCGAGTAGAACATCGGGGAGTAGCTGGCGTTGGCCGGCTGGAGCCGCACGCGGCCTTGTTCCTTGAAGAACTGCTTGAGCGTGACCGAGTTCTCTTCGACCTGGGCGACCACGATGTCGCCGTCGCTGGCCGTCTGCTGGGGCCGGATCAGGACGTAGTCCCCGTCCTGGATATGGGCGTCGATCATCGAATCGCCACGTACCCGCAGGACGTAGGCATCTCCACTGGGGGCCAGCAGGTCCGGTACGGCCAGAGTCTCCGAGGCGTCCTGGTAGGCCTCGATCGGACCGCCGGCGGCGATCTCGCCCACGATAGGCAGCAGATGGGACTCGGCGGCCGCGGCCTGCGGCACCAGCTCGCTGGAGAGGCCGAGGCGCATCGCCGCCATGGGCGTCATACGGATGGCGCGCGACTGAGCGGCGCCTCGCTCCAGGTAGCCCTCGCGCTCGAGCATCTGGAGGTGATGATGGACGGCGCTCGTCGAGGCCAGGTCCACGGCGGCCGCTATCTCCCGAACAGAGGGCGGATAGCCGCGGGCGCGGAGCGTCGCGGCGATGAAGTCCAGGATCTTGCGTTTGCGCTCGGCGTCGTGCTTGGTCACAGGCGCCCCCTTTCGGACGTCCAGCCTACCGAACACCCGTTCGATTGTCAAGGTGAGCGGGGGCATGCTCACCGAGGCGCGGCTTCGAACGTCGCCTAGGGCCGCAGCGTGCCGAAGAAGACCTGCCAGGCCAGGGCTGACTTGGCGAACAGGCTGAAGAGCATGTAGGCCCGCTCGCCGTACAGGTAGTCGCGCCAGCGGCCGACCTTGCGGTACTGCAGGACCATGTTGATGGCGAAGACGTTGAAGAACAGGAACAGCGTCACGAAGATGGCGATCACGAAGCCCGGGATGGGGGCTGAGCCGGGCTCGGTTGCCGAGATCAACAGGGTCACGCCGATGACGATCCAGGGGACGGCACCGGCGATGCAGCCGAAGACGTAGTGCAGCCACTGGGGCCGCTCACGGCCCTCGCTGGCGATCTCCATGCTCCAGCCGAACAGGATCATGCAGGCGTTGACACCGAAGATGGCTATCAGGGTGCCTACCTCCTGGACGCCCGCCAGCGCGGCGATGACGACGATCATCACGCTCGAGCTGAACGAGTACTCCACCCACCGGATGGGATTTAGGCCCCGGGCCAGCCAGCCCTCATAGCGCCTTCGAATCAGGAAGGCCATGCTGAAGTGGGCCAGGGCGCTCATGAAGAAGAAGATGGCCACGGCCGGCCCGATGGGCATGTCCCAGATCCCGCGCTGGGCGGTCACCAGGGTGCGCGTACTCTCGTCGAAGCGCAGATAAGTGCCCACCACGGGCGAAGTGACCACGGGGTCCTTGGCGAACGAGATGGCCATGATCGCTGCGCCCTGCAGCAAGTGAAGCAGGGCCAGCGCGGCATTCCAGCGGAAGAGACCCGCTGCCTTCTCGGCGGGGATGGCGGTTGCGGTCATCTTGAGCCTCCGGGTCGAAGTCCTGAGCCCTCCGGGCGTGTCAGTCGGGCTCAGCGCAGAGGATGTCTGCTGGCGGCCCCGGTGTCCAGGTGTCTACCTACCCATTCCGTCGGGCGGGACCGCTCCCTCGGGGGCCGGCGTCCAGTGCTTCACGAACGCGGCCCAGCAACGCCTCGGCGGCGAAGGGCTTGGCCAGGTAGGGGATGCCGGCCTGGTCGCCGAAGCCTTCCTTGAGCGCCTCCTCCGAGTAGCCCGAGGCGAAGACGGCCGGCAGTCCGGGGCGCATCTCGGCCAGCTTCGCGGCCAGCTCACGGCCGGTCATCCCGGGCATGACCATGTCCGTGAAGAGCAGCTGGATCCCGCGCTCCTTGCGCGCCACGCTCAGCGCCTCGGCTCCGTTGGCGGCGGTCAGGACGCGGTAGCCGGCCTGACGCAGGGTCCGCTCGACGAAGGCCCGCACCGGCCCCTCGTCTTCCACCACCAGGATCGTCTCACTGCCGCCCGAGGGACGAGGCTCCGGCGCGGCGACCTTCTTCGGCTGCGGAGGCGCCGGCCTGGCCGCGCGTGGCAGGTAGACGGTGAGCTCGGTTCCGGAGCCCGGCTTGGTCTGGAGCTCGATCGAACCGCCGCTCTGCTGGACGACGCCGATGACCGTGGACAGGCCCAGGCCCGTCCCCTTGCCCCGCTCCTTGGTGGTGAAGAACGGCTCGAAGGCGTGCTCCTTGACCTCGGGCGTCATGCCCACGCCGGTGTCGGCGATGGACAGCGCCACGTGCGGCCCTGGGCTGGCGCCGAAATGCCCCCGTGCGTACTTCTCAGTCAGATTGACGTTGCGGGTGGTGATCGTCAGGCGGCCGCCCTCCGGCATGGCGTCCCGGGCGTTGGAGGCCAGGTTCAGGATGACCTGCTCCAGCTGGGCTCTGTCGGCCATTGCCCAGCCGAGGTTGTCGGCCGGCTTGACCGAGATCTGGACCGCCTCGCCCATGAGCACCTCGAGCATCGGCGCCATGCCGGCCACCACCTCGTTCAGGTGCACGGGCTGGGGCCGCATGACCTGGCGCCGGCTGAATGCCAGCAGGGCCCGGGTCAGCGAGGCGGCACGGTCGCTTGCCCTGGAGATCTCGGCGATGTCCTCACGAACCGGGTGGTCTCCGTCCAGCTCGGTCAGGGCCAGCTCGCTGAAGCCGTTGATGACGGTCAGGATGTTGTTGAAGTCGTGGGCGACGCCGCCGGCCAGCCGTCCGATCGCCTCCATGCGCTGGGCCTGGGCCAGCTCCATCTCCAGCTCGCGCTCGCGCAGGATGTCCCTGGCCACGCCCACCGACCCGGAGATAGTGCCCCGACGGTCGCGCAGCGGGGCGACCGTCATGAGGACGGCGAATGGCTCGCCGTCGCGGCGACGGCCCTCCATTCGGCCGGCCCAGGTCTCGCCGCGGGCGAGCACCGCCCTGACTTCCTCGGCGCTCCAGATGCCCGGGTCGCCGCCTTCGAGGGCGCTCATCGGCCGGCCTGCCACGTCCTCCTCAGCGAAGCCGGTGATGACCGTGAAGGCCGGGTTGACGTAGGTGACGATCCCTCGCTGGTTCGTGATGACCACGCCATCGGTGGTCTGTTCGACGACCGTTGCCAGCCGCTCCCGCTCCGCCGCCGCCAGCCGGGCGTTCTCGCGGGCCGTCACCCCCAGCCTGGCGATGACCAGCGCCATCAGCAATCCGGCGGCGGGCACGTGCTGGCGCAGCGTCTCCTGGTCGTCCCAGGCGCTCACCACCGGGACCGTGACAGCCAGCGCCACGGCCACGTACGGCAACAGCGCCAGCGCTCGCCAGCGTTCGAGCGGATGGCGGGGAGTCCGGCGGCGCTGGGGGATCCGCCACTGAGCGTAGATGGCCGCCCCGATGCCGAACCAGGCTGCGGAGTAGAGAAGGCCCACCACGCCGCCGGGCCGGTACGACGCCCGGAGCATGTCGGGGCCCGCAGCGACGTCGCCGACGAGGGTGACCGCCATCGCGCCACAGACGAGCCACAGGGCGACGGCCGTGCCCCGGTGGGGCGCTCGCAAGGCGGCCGAGCCCACGGTGCCGACGATCACGATATCGAGAGCGGGGAAGATGGCCACTCCGGCGGCCGTGATGACGTCCGCCCCGACCTGGCGGGCGGCCGGGTACAGCCACAGGTGCCAGGCCACCATCATCGTGCTCCAGGCGATGATCGCGAAGTCGAGGCTGATGAGTGTGAAGTCGGTCTTCGACCGGGCCGATCCTGGGAGGGCTGACAGGGCAATCCAGGCGATGGCGTAGGTGGCAATCTCCAGGCCGAAGGCGACCGGTCCGAGATACGGGCCTGCCGTCCAGTGCAGGGCGACGAGGTTCAAGAGGGCGCCGATGCCGTAGACGACAAGCGCCAGGGCCGCCAGCGCCCACATCCGCCTGGTCCCGGGGTCGAGCTTGCGGGCCCGCCTGAGGCGGAGGCTGGCCAGGGCCGCGAGCACGCCGGCCGGCAGGCCGGCCAGGCCGGTCCAGTCCCTGAACGTATCGTGGGTCGTCGGCTGCAGGAACCACAGCAGCCAGGCCACGACCAGGGACAACCCGGCGAAGCCGAGCAAGAATGCCAGTGGATCGCGCAGCATGCCACTGGCGAGATTGGGCTCGATATTGCCCTGCGGTCGGGTCTGACCCGTTTCGATCACGGACCGCCAGCCTCTACGACGGCGCCCTACCCCCGCGCCAGATGTCCAGGCCCGGAGCCTGGCCGGCAAGAGTGGAGGATGAACCGCCGCTGGGCCGGCTGCAAGCCCACTCCCCAACATTCGCTATTCTGGCGACCTGCCGAGAACACCGCTTGCCCCCAGGAGCATGTCTTGACCCGCTATCCGTACTACCGTCGCAAGCGAGGCCGCGACCCGAAGATGGTCGTGGCCGTGGGCGGCCTGCTGGTGGCCATGGTTCTGGCCGCCGTGGCGGTGGGCCCCCTGGCGGTCTCCGCCCTCGGCGATGTCGTGGCCGGCGCCACGCCCACTCCCCAGCCCACTCCCACTCCCACTCCTACGCCCAAGCCCACTCCGCCACCCCTGGCAGTCTGCGAGTACGGCGATCTGCCGGCCACTCACACTTCCTACGACGACTGGGCGCTGACGCTGGTGGATACCACGTACCGTCTGGACGCTTCCTACGTTCCCCCGGATCTGGTTCCGGTCAGCGAAGCGGGCGTGAGCGGCAGCGGCGAGGTCCGAGCCTTCGTCATCGACGATCTCCGGGCCCTGGTAGAGGCTGCCCGCGCCGACGGCCTGTCGCCCAAGGTGAACTCGGCCTATCGTAGCTACGAGGAGCAGGGAGCCCTCTACAACGAGCAGCTCCGCAAGTACGGCCTGGAGTGGGCCCAGTCGTCGGCCGCTCAGGCCGGCCACTCCGAGCATCAGCTCGGTACCGCAATCGACTTCGGTGGCGCGGTGGGCTCGTGGCTGACCGCCCACGCCTGGGAATACGGCTTCATCAACAGCTACCCCACCGACTCGAGCCCGGAGAAGACCTGCTTCAAGCCGGAGACCTGGCACGTCCGGTACTTCGGCCGTGCGACCGCCGCCGCGATTCACGATTCCGGCCTGTCCGCCCGCGAGTGGCTGTGGATCAACGGCTGGGAAGGCTGAGCGCGGGCCGCCGTGAGCGAGGGACCTCGGGGGCGGCGGGCCTGCTAAACTCGCGATTCCCCGAAGCCGGCTCGAAGGAACGATGACCAGCAACGCACAGGCTGTCCCCGTCAGAAAGCGGCGCCGAAAGAGCGCGCTGATGCGCGCCACCCGCTGGCTGGCTTTCCTGCCCCTTGCCAGCCGGGCGCCCATGTACGCCAGCCTGATCTGGGCTCTGATGCGCGACCCGCGCGTCCCCACGTCGCGCAAGGCCGTCCTGGGGCTCGCGGCCGGCTACGTCCTGCTGGGCCGCGACCTCATCCCGGACGACATCCCGCTGCTGGGCGGAATCGACGATCTGGCGGTGGTCGTCCTGGCGGTCGAGCTGTTCTTCGACGGCGTCCCGGAGGATGTCCTGCAGGAGAAGCTGACCGAGCTCGAGCTGGACGCCCAGGCGTTTCGGCGGGACATGGACGACGTTCGCCGGGTGACGCCGGCACCTATTCGAAGGATCATCCGCCGCCTGCCCGAGGCGCTGGACTCGGCCGGCCGGGTGATCGCCAAAGCGGAGATCGGGCCCAAGGTCCGGTCATTCATCACCAAGGAGGAATCGTTCGCGTGAAGGTCATCCTGATCGCCGACGTCGAGAAGCTCGGCAAGAGCGGCGAGATGAAGGATGTCGCCGAAGGCTATGCCCGGAACTTCCTGATCCCCAGGAAGCTTGCGGTCCCGGCGGCAGGCGGCGCCTATCGCGCCTGGCAGCACGACATCGCCAGCCGCGAGGAGAAACGGCAGCGCGAGCGCGAGGAGGCCGAAGTCTCGGCCACCCGCATCGCCAGCACGACGCTGACGATGGGCGTGAAGGTGGGCGAGGGCGGCAAGCTCTACGGCTCCATCACGGCCAAGGACATCGCCGACGCCCTGTCGCGCCGCGGCATCGAGATCGACCGCCACAAGATCGACCTGCCCGAGCCGCTCAAGACGCTGGGCACGTACAAGGTCGCGATCAAGGTCTACAGCGGCATGAGCCCCGAGGTCACGATCGTCGTCGAGCCGAAGGGCTAGCAGACTGCGGGTGCGGGTTGCCGCCCCTCCGCTACGGCGTGTACAGCTCCGCCGAGGCGGTCACGGGGCTCGGGAACTTGCCCTGGTCCTCGTTGGACTGTCCGCCGACGATGAGCACTTTGCCGTTGGGGAGCAGGGTCGCGGTGTGGTCCGTGCGGCCCACGGCCATCGAATAGGTGGCCGTGAAAGTCCCTGTCGCCGGGTCGTAGAGCTCGGCCGTCTTCTGGTAGGCCGGCCAGCCACCTGTCATCAGGACTTTGCCGTTGTTGAGGCGCGTCGCCGTGTAGTTGCAGCGCGCGTGGACCATCGTCGTCGCGCTCCCGAACGCACCCGCCGAGGGGTTGTAGACCTGGGCAGTCGCTACGTACGACGTGCCGGCCCCGCATCCGCCGCCGGCCAGCACTCGCCCGTTGGCCAGGAGCGTGGCAGTAAGCTCCTTGCGGCCGGGCGCCGCGGTGGCGGCGAAGCTGAACGTGCCGGTGGCGGGGTTGTACAACTCGGCCGAGGCGATGGCACCGGTGGTGCTCTGACGACCGCCCACGATCAGCACCTTGCCGTTGGTCAAGAGCACGGCTTCGTGATCCACCCGGGGGATCCCGAGGTGGCCCGTGAGGGTGAAGTGACCGGTAGCCGGGTCGTAGAGCTCGGCGGTGTTGAGCGTCGTGAAGTTCCCCCCGCCCCCCGCCAGCAGCACCTTGCCGTTCGCAAGCTTGACCGCCGTGTGGCCCTCTCGGTCGGAGGACATGGAGCCCGTCACCGTGAACGTGCCGGTGGCGGGGTTGTACAGCTCGGCCGAGGCGGATTGCTCGGCGCCCCCGGCGATGAGCACCTTGCCGTTGTCTAGCAGAGTGGCCGTGTGGTGATAGCGGGCGTAGTGCATCGACCCGGTCGAGGTGAAGGTGCCCGTGGCGGGGTCGTACAGCTCGGCCAGGTCCAGGGGCATGCCGGCGGGGCCGGCGCCCCCGGCGATGAGCACCTTGCCGTTGGGGAGCAGGGTGGCCGTGTGACCGCCGCGCGCCAGAAGAAGGTTTCCGGTCGCGGTGAAGCCCTTCAGGGCCTTCAGGACATAGCTGGGCTTGATGATGATCAGCAGGGAGGACGTCGGAGTTGCGGCGGGCGCGGCCGTCGGGGCTGTCGTGGCAGTGGCCTCGGTCGTGGCAGTGGCCTCGGTCGTGGCGGTCTCGGTCGGGACCGCCGCGGGCGACTCCGAGGCGGACGGCGCGGCGTCCGACGCTGTCTCGCCGGGCGCAGAACCGTTGGGTGACGCGGCGCTGCTGGTGCAGGCGGATACCGCCGTGGCAGCCGCGAGCATGAGCGACAGACTGAGAGTGGTGAGGTGTGGTCGAGACATGAGTGAGAACACTCCTCCTGGCACGGATCGGCGTTGCGACTGAGCGCCTTGAGCGCCGTGTCGCGGGAGTTCCTGGGCGAACTCGCCCCGCACGCCTCGATGCTACACGACACAAACGGCCGTCCCGCGCCGAGATCGCGGTATCAGGGCCCTGCCGTCCTGCATCCGGACGGCCGGCGCGTCATGATTGTCTAGGGCGCCGGAGCCCCGGGACGAAACAAGGGAGATGGTGTGGGCCGGCGAAGACGGAAGCGAACCCTGGCCGAGACGAGGCGTCGCCGCTTCTGGATCGTGCTGGGGCTGGTGGCGATCATCATGATCGGCCTGTCGCCGCTGCTCGTCGCGAGCCTGGTTTCGTCCCCCGCACCCGGAACCGGGCCCCAGCTGGTTCCCTAGGAGCGCGGCGGCCCCTGCCGGACCCGCTCTCGCATCTGCTCCAGAGAGCCGCGGACGGGGTTGATGCGCTCGGTCCACCACGTGGCGCCGGCGTCGGCAAACTCGCCTGTCGTGGCCGAGGCGGCCGCCGAATCGTCGCCAGCCGTGATACCCGCCACCAGGATGTCGAACGGTTCGTCTTCGCGCCCCACGGCCGCCCGCTCCTCGGCGATCATCGACCGTGCGCCCCGGACGTCGTCCGGCGCAAGCGGCACGCTGTTGCCCTCCAGGTCGCGGCGCAGGGGCCAGACGCCGTCCCAGCGGGCGGCACGGCGGAATGGCGCTGGCACCGGCCAGGTGGCCGCGACCCAGATCGGGATTCGGGGCTGTTGGAGCGGCGCCGGCAGGAACGTCGCTCCGGCAACGTGGAAGTGCGCGCCTTCGAACGAGAAGGGCTGCCCGGTCCACAGGCCCTCGATGACGGCCAGTCCTTCGTCCAGCATGGCCGCCCGAGTGCGCAGGTCGGCCGGATCGCCGAACGAGGTGAATTCGTGCGCCCTGCTGCCCGCGCCCACGCCCAGCGTCAGCCGCCCGCCGGAGAGATGGTCCAGCGTGACCGCCTCTCGGGCCACGTGCCACGGCCGGCGGCGCGCCAGCGGCGTCACCATCGGCCCCAGGCGGAGGCGGGTCGTGGCCAGGGCGATTGCCGCCAGCAGGATGTACGGGTCGGCATGAGGATCGGCCGGGTCGCTCATGACGTGGTCCCAGACCCAGACGGCGTCCCAGCCGGCCGCCTCTGCCTCGACTGCCACTTCGACCGTCAGGCGCGGGTCGGCGAAGGCCCCGAAGTTCGGGATGTCGATCGCGTAGCGCATGGCGCAAGGGTACCGGCCGGGGAATTCCGTGTGCCGTCCGGACGGGCTCGTCAGCGGGCCTCCGGCGAGCCATCATTCGGCCGTGACTCGAGCCGCCCCTTCACCGCTGCGCATCATCCATGTCGATCTCGACGCGTTCTTCGCCGCGGTCGAGCAGCGCGACCGCCCGGAGCTGCGCGGCAAGCCGGTGATCGTGGGCGGCGACCCGCGCTCGCGCGAGTACACGCGCGGCGTGGTCAGCACCTGCAGCTACGAGGCCCGCAAGTTCGGCGTGCATTCGGCCATGCCCCTGCGGACGGCGTTGCAGCTCTGCCCCGACGGCATCTTCCTGCCGGTGGACGGCGCGCGTTACCAGCGCGTCAGCCGCGAGGTGATTACCGTCCTGCGCCGCTTCACGCCGGCGGTCGAGCAGGTTTCGATCGACGAGGCCTTTCTGGACGTCGGCGGCTCGGAGGCGCTCTTCGGGCCGGCGCCGGAGATCGCGCGGCGCATCAAGGAGGAAGTGCGCCAGGCGACCCGGCTGACCGTCTCGGTCGGGGTTGCGACCAGCAAGCTGGTGGCCAAGGTGGCTTCGGACCTGCGCAAGCCGGACGGGCTGGTCATTGTCGAGCCCGGCCGGGAGGCCGCCTTCCTGGCCCCGTTGGAGATCAGGCGGCTGTGGGGGATCGGGCCCAAGACGGCCGAGCGGCTGCACGCCCTGGGGGTTCGGACGATCGGCGAGCTGGCGGCCCTGCCGGTCGAGACGCTGGCGCGGGCCCTGGGCGACCACGGAGCAACGCTCCACGAGCGGGCCCTGGGGATCGACCCGGACCCTGTCGTAGGCGGCGGCGAGACGGCGAAGTCGGTCAGCCACGAGACCACCTTCGCCGTCGACGTCACGGACACGGCCGAGCTGGAACGGGCGCTGCTGGCCCTCTCGGAAGGCGTCTCGGCCCGGCTGCGGGCGGGCGGCCTGCGGGCCTCGACGGTTGCGGTCAAGATCCGCGATTCGCAGTTCCGGACGATCACTCGCCAGAAGCAGCTCGCCGAACCGTCCGATCTGACGGAGCCGATCTGGCATGCCGCGCTCGAGCTGGCCCGGCCGGAGGTCAGAGGCAAGAAGATCAGGCTGCTCGGGGTGGCTGCCACGGGGCTGGGCGCGCCGGAGCAGATCAGCCTGTTCGACGTCGTCGACGAGAAGCAGCGGCGCGTGGTCGAGGCGGCCGACGCAGTTCGGCGGCGCTTCGGCCAGCGGGCCGTCACCCGGGCCAGCCTGCTGCAACGGGGATTGCCGTCGCCGTTCGAGCGCGATCCGGGCTCGGCGGTCGAGGGCCGGGTCGGCGTGCCGGAGCACGAGGACGGGGAGGACGAGGGCTAGCCGGCCGCTGCGGGGGCGCCGGCCCGTCGATCGGCGCACCGGATGGCGTTCGAAGGCCCGGATTCCACAGTGACACGCGAGCTGTCACGGTCGCGGCCCAGGATCGGGACACGAACAGGCGAGCGGTCCCCAGGCTCTTGACAATCGAACGCCCGTTCGACTAGATTCGCCAGGCATTCGAACGTCCGTTCTCTCGCTCAAGTGCCCCGAGTGGAAAGACGGCCAGGACGAGGAGCAACACAGATGGCCTTCATCCGCTTGGAGCCGGTCGACGTCCGCGTCAAGACCGGCTGGGTCGACGGCGAGCCCCGAGAGATCACCTGGGGCGATCGCCGCCTGCCCGTACATCGGCTCGCCGCCGTGCGGCGCGAAACCGCGGCTTTCAAGGCCCACGAGGGGCCGAAGACCGTCTTCGAGGTGGAGACGCCGAGCGTCAACCTGGCCCTCAGCTTCAGCCACTGGACTCGCCGCTGGACGGTCGAAGCCGTGGACGACGAGCCGGGCTTGATCCAGTAGGGCCGGCTCGGCTCACGGCGATGGGCGGTTGCCGCCTACAATCGCCGCATGGAGAGGCAGGAAGAGAGCGTTTCATTCGCCGGGCTGAGCCTCGGTGAGTTCATCGAGCAGCTGTCCTCGGCCGAACCCGTGCCCGGAGGAGGAGCGGCTTCGGCAGTGGCGGCGGCCCTGGGGGCGTCGCTGGCCTCGATGGTCTCGGCCCTGTCCACGAGCCGGCCCAAGTACGCCGCGTACGAAGCCACTCTCGAGCGGGCGGGGTCCGCGGGGCGACGGCTGGCGGGCGAGCTGCTGGCCCTGGCCGACCGTGACGCCGCAGCCTACGGCGGCTACGCCGCGGCGCTGAAGATGCCGCGCGAAACGGACGAGCAGGTCCAGTCGCGCCATGCCGCGATCAGGACTGCGGCCCGGGCGGCCGCCGATGCGCCGTGGGAGATCGTCGTCGCCTGCCACGATCTGGCGGTGGAAGTCGAGGCCCTGGCGGGACGCAGCAACGTCAACGCCGCCAGCGACGTGCTGGTCGCCGCGCTCCTGGCCGAGGCAGGCGCGCGGGGGGCCGCCGAGAACGTCCGCATCAACCTTCCTTCCACCGGCGACGAGCGCTACGCCGAGGAGATGGACCAGAAGCTGGACGACAAGCTGCACGAGATCTCGACCCTGGCGGCCCAGACCCGTGAGATCGTTCTGTCCGGGCAGGTCCGGGAGCCGGAGGACGAGTGAGCGCCTCCAAGGAAGCCCCCAGGCCGGCGCCGTCCGCGGCATCCGAGAAGGCCACGGCGCCCGGAGCGGCCGGTCCGCGCTTGCTGGCCGGGAGCCCCATCGCCGCCACGCTTCGCGAAGGCCTCTGCGCCCACTTCGCCGCCTTCAAGGAGCGCCACGGCTACGCGCCTGTGCTGGCCATCGTACTGGTCGGGGCGGACGCCCCCTCCGCGGTCTACCTACAGCAGATCCTCCGAACATGCGCCAGGGTGGGGGCTGAAGGGCGTCTCGTGGAGATCGGGGCCGACGTCACGCCGGACGCGCTGTGCGACCAGATCGAGCGCCTGAACGAGGACCCGTCAGTGGCCGGCATCATCGTCCAGATGCCGCTGCCGTCTCGCATCCCGCTCCGGACCGTCATCGATTCGATCGATCCGACCAAGGACATCGACGGCATCCACCCCCGCAACGCCGGCCTGCTGTCGCTGGGCTACGAAGGTTTCCTCCCGGCCACGGCGGAGGCTTCGGTCGAGATCCTCAAGCGTTCGGGTATCGAGATCGCCGGCAAGCGGGTCGTGGTCCTGGGCCGCTCGAACGTCGTCGGCAAGCCTGCTGCGCTGCTGCTGGTTCGCGAGCACGGCACCGTCACGGTCCTCCATTCGAAGACCCGCGACCTGGCCCGCCACACCCGCGAAGCGGAGATACTGATCGTGGCCGCGGGCAAGCCGGGCCTGATCACGGGCGAGATGCTCTCACCGGGGGTCGTGGTGGTGGACGTGGGCATCAACGTCGTGCCCGACGGCCAGGGTGGTGAGAAGCTGGTGGGCGACGTGGACTTCGAATCGGCCGCGCCCGTCGTGGGTGCCATCACTCCCGTCCCGGGCGGCGTCGGGCCACTCACCAACGCCCTGCTGCTGAGCCACCTGCTGCGGGCGGCTACGGACCAGGCGGAGCGCTCCGCTACGGCCGGCGCCGCTCCGGCCCCGAAGGGAGCGTCCCGATGAGCGGCAAGCCGCCCCTGCCGTCGAGCCTGGAGATAGCCAGGGCCGCGAAGATGCGGCCGATCATGGATCTGGCCCGCGAGCTGGGGCTGCGTGACGAGGAGGTCGAGCAGTACGGCCCGTACAAGGCCAAGGTCTGCGTCGAGGCGATCGAACGCCTGGAGGCCGAGGCGGCCGCGGCGGGCAAGCGCGGCAAGTACGTCGTCGTGACCGCCATCACGCCCACTCCCCTCGGCGAGGGCAAGACGACGACCAACATCGGCCTCGTCCAGGGGCTCAACCGGATCGGGCACAGGGCGGCCGTTTGCATCCGCCAGCCGAGCCTGGGCCCGGTCTTCGGCATCAAGGGCGGCGCCGCGGGCGGCGGCTACAGCCAGGTCGTGCCGATGGAGGACTTCAACCTCCACCTCACCGGCGACAACCATGCCGTGGGCGCGGCCCACAACCTGCTGGCGGCCTTCATCGACAACAGCCTGACCCACAAGAACCCGCTGAACATCGACCCGCTGGGGGTGCTCTGGCCGCGCGTCGTGGACATAAGCGACCGGGCCGTGCGGCGAGTGATCATCGGCCTGGGTGGCCGCGAGAACGGCTATCCGCGCGAGACCGAGTGGCAGCTCACCGTCGCCGGCGAAGTCATGGCCGTTCTGGCCCTGGCCTCGAGTCTTCAGGATCTGCGCCGGCGGCTGGGCCGGATGGTCGTCGCCACCACCTTCGATGGCAAGCAGGTCACGGCCGAGGACCTGCGCTGCGCCGGCTCGATGACCGTCCTGCTGCGCGACGCCATCAAGCCGAACCTGCTGCAGACCCTGGAGGGCGGGCCGGCCTTCGTCCATTGCGGGCCGTTCGCCAACATCGCCCACGGCAACAACAGCGTCCTGGCCGATCGGCTGGCCCTGGCGACGTGCGAGATCGCCTGCACCGAGGCCGGCTTCGGGGCCGACATGGGCGCCGAGAAGTTCTTCGACATCAAGTGCCGCCAGAGCGGCCTGCGCCCCGACGCGGCGGTCATGGTGGCCACCATTCGGGCGCTCAAGATGCACGGCGGGGTCGGTCGTATCGTGGCCGGCAAGCCGCTGGATCCGGCTCTCGAGAAGGAGAACGTGGAGGCCGTCCGCAAGGGCTCGGCCAACCTTGCGGCCCAGATCGAGAACGTGCGCCTCTTCAACGTGCCGGTGGTCGTGGCCGTCAACCACTACCCCGGCGACACGGATGGAGAGGTGGCCGCCATCCGGGAAGTGGCTCTGGCCGCCGGGGCGCGCGACGTCGTCGTCAGCCGCCACTTCGGCGAGGGCGGCGCCGGGGCCGAGGACCTGGCCCGCGCCGTCTGGGACGCGGCAGCGGAAGGGGCACCGGACTTCCAGCTCCTCTACCCGGACGACATCCCGTTGCGGGAGAAGATCGAGGCGGTCGCGGTCCGCATCTACGGCGCCCGCGGCGTGGACGAGCTGCCGGCAACGACCAGGGCCCTCAAGCTCTACGAGGACCTGGGCTACGGCAACCTGCCGGTCTGCATGGCCAAGACGCACCTCTCGCTCAGCCACGACCCGAGCCTCAAGGGCCGCCCGACCGGCTTCCGCGTCCCCATCCGCGAGGTCCGTCTCTCGGCCGGGGCCGGTTTTGTCACGCCTCTTCTGGGCGAGATGCGCACCATGCCGGGCCTGCCCTCGCACCCCGCCGGCGAGTCGATCGACATCGACGCCGACGGCAACATCGTCGGCTTGTTCTAGGTCACGCCAGGGTTCGTGTTCGATGCGGGCGGCGAACCCAGGAACTCGGCTACGACTTCTATTCGCCCCACGATCGCGGCATTGAAGGCGTCGAGCTCCTGGGCAGGGATCCAGTACTCGCGATGCCAGGAAGCTCCGACGGTGTGGACCTCGTGGGCGACCAGGTAGCCGGCCTGGACCTCGAATCGAGTGACGTATCCGCGGTAGCCCGTATCTGGCGATGCCGCGTTCCAGTCGCGAGCGATCTGGGTTGCGTACTCCTCGTTCAGGACCGGGTAGAAGATCGGCTGTTCGGGCAGGCGAGGTGGGAAGGCGCGCCAGCCGGAAGCTTCGATGAGGGCCAGCTCCTTCGGGCCGACTGGACGCCAGAGAGTCACGGTATCGGACGCGCATCGATTGTCGCACCCGCGATCCCCGGCGAAGCGGCCTAGACTCACGCCATGCTGAACCTGCTGCTGACCCGCCACGGCCACGCCGCCGAGCCGAGCGTGATGCTGGGCGGGCAGCTGGACGTGCCGCTGGACGACGCAGGCCGCCAGGAGGCTGAAGCCCTGGCGAGGAGGCTGGACGGCGTCCG
>DAOUEA010000071.1:0-95077 GCA_034430475.1 Chloroflexota bacterium
TCCTCTGCGCCCGAGCCACAAGGCCGGGTCATCCGCGTGCGCGTGCCTGGCCCGCTCGCGCAGGTAGGAGTCGTACGCGCGCGCCGTGGCCCTGCCGATGGCCACGAGCCGCTGCCGTCGGCCCTTGCCCCAGACCCGCAGCTCGTACCGCGCCACGTCCACGTCGTTCGTCTCAGGGTCGTCGGGGGTGTACCTCAGTCCAGCGACCTCGGCGCGCCTGGCCCCGGTGTCGATGAAAGTGAGCAAGAGCGCCAGGTCTCGCAAGTCCTCGAAGCTGCGTTGCCCCCGCCCCTGGCAGGTTGCCAGCAACCGCTTCAGGTCGTCGTCCCGCAGGACCTCGGGCAGCGGCGTGTCCCCCTTCGGAGGGCGCATGTGCGCCATCGGGTTCGGCTTGACGACGCCTTGCTCCTCCAGGTAGGCGAAGAACCTCTGCACGCCCCGGTAGCGGTTGGCGGCCGTGGCTGGCTTCCACCGCTTCGCCTGGTCTTCAATGAACGCCTCGACGTGCTCGCGCCGGATGTTGCCCACGTCCTGAGGCATGCCCTGCTCGTGGAGGAACTCGCCGAACAGGGCGACGGCCTCCGCGTAGGTCTTCACGGTCATCTCGGACAGGTTGGCGGCGCGCAGCGACCGCCAGAACCGGGCCGCCTCGTCGGAGTAGTCGCCCGTTGCTGTAGAATTCGCGCCGGTCGTGACCCTAGTACGGTCCATGGGTGCCTCCAGGTGGTGCCTAGCTGGCGCCAATTATCACCTGAACACCCATAGCGGCATCGGGTCAAACGGCCTGAATGCTCGGTTATCACCTGTAACTGAGCGTGAATTGCGGGCCGACATAGCTCAGCGGTAGAGCAGCTGTTTCGTAAACAGCAGGTCCTCGGTTCGAATCCGAGTGTCGGCTCCACTTCCCCTGGGCCTAGGAGGCCGCCCCATCCGCGGATTCGCATGGGTCCGCGCCCCGAGGCGCGAGAGCCAGGGCCACCAGCCCGGCCAGCGCCAGCCCGCCGATGAGCGGCCAGGCCGCCACGACGCCGACCGCGTCCGAAGCCAGCCCCAGGGCGGAGGGGGCCAGCAGCACCGCGGAGCCCGCGGCAAGGGTCGCCCGTGCCGCTGCCTGGAGGCGCGCCTGGGGGGCGCAGCCCATGGCCACCGCCAGCCCGACCGGCCACATCGGCGCTGTCCCCAATCCGCACAGCAGAAGCCCCACGCCGGACAGGATCGGCAGCGGCGAAACCAGGACCACGGCCAGGCCCAGCACGACCACCATCAGGGCGATTGTCAGGAGCTGCCGCGACGCACGCTGCGCTCCCGCTCCTCGGGCGATCGCCATCCGCCCGCCGAACATCCCGATCACGAACAGGCTCGCCAGCAGCGTCGCCTCGCTTCTGGGGGCGCCGGTCCGAGTCGCGACCACCGTGGAGCCCCAGAAGACGATGGAGAACTCGATCGAGACCGCCATGACCAGGAAGAGCCAGGCCACCCAGTAGCCGCGCGGCAACGAAGTCCGCGGCGGGTGGACGGCCGCCTGGCGGCGGCCGATCCGGGGTCGGAGGGCGGATACGATCGCCAGCCCGGCGATCGGCAGCAACAGGGCCACGCGCCAGGCGTGCAGGTACTGAGCGGCGAGGCCGATCGCCAGGGGGGCCGCCGCGGCCGTGATCATCGCACCGCCGTTGGCGGTGCTCATCAGGCGGCGCGTGTCGGCCTCGCCGTCCAGGGTCAGGTTGTAGTTCACGTGCGTGCCCAGCGTCCCGCCGCCCAGGCCGATCAGCAGCGTGCCCGGCAGCGACACCGCCGCGGCCGGAGCCACGGCGACGATCGCCAGGCCCGATGCCACGGCCGCGACGGCCAGGTCCAGCAGCAAGCTCGAGCCGATCCGCCTCCCCAGCGTGTCGGCGGTGAGCCCGGCCGCCAACACGCCGACCGCCAGGACGGAGCCGTGCAGGCCGGCCTCGAAGGCCGTCAGGCGCAGCTCGTCGCGCAGGTAGGGCGTGGCGTTGCCCACTCCGTAGAGGATGTAGGCCCAAAGGGCGAGCAGGCCGCAGGCCGACAGGACGGTCCGGTTCAGCACGTCGTCAGTCGGTCTTGCGGCGCGAAGGCCTGGCAGGCCGGGCGGCGTGCAGCGAGCGTGGTGCGGCAGGCGCGGCTACCTTGACGGAGGCCGTGAGCCGGATGTCGGCCACGCTGCGGCCCACGCCGACTTCGTAGCGGCCCGGTTCCAGGGCCCAGTCGCCGGCGGCGACGTCCCAGTGACGCAGCGCCCAGCGATCGACGGGCACGACGACCTCCACCTGCGCGCCTGGCTTGGCCTCAACCGTGGCGTAGCCGCCCAGCCAGCGGATCGGCCGCTCCACCGCGCTCGAGGGGCGGGAGAGGTAGAGCTGCACGACCTCGCGGCCGCGCCGCGAGCCCACGTTCCGCAGCCGCACCCGGACGGCCGGGTCTCCCTCGACGGTCGTGGCCGCGGCCGAGACGTACTCCCACTCGGTGTAGCCCAAACCGTGCCCGAAGGGGAAGGCCGGCTCCACTCCGGCTCGCAGCCAGGCCCGGTAGCCGATGCGCAGACCCTCGGCGTAGCGCAGCACGCCGTCGCGCGGCCGGGTCTCAAGCACGGGCACGTCCTCGGTCCGGGCCGGCCAGGTGGTCGGCAGGCGCCCGCCCGGCTCGGTCACGCCCAGGAGCATGTCCGCCAGGGCGTTTCCGCCTTCCTGGCCCGGGAACCAGGTCAGCAGCACGGCCGCGGCCTGGTCTCGCCACGGCATCAGCACCGGTGCCCCGGCCGCGACCACGACCACGGTCTGCGGGTTGGCTGCCAGGACTCGCCGGGCCAGCTCGTCCTGGGCCGGTGCCAGGGCCAGCGAAGTGCGGTCGCCGCCCTCGGATTCGTCCAGCTGGGTCGTGCCGAGCATGAGGACCACCGCGTCCGCGGAGCGGGCCAGCCGCTCGTCCTCGGCCAGCGTCTCCTCCAGCGAGGGCGCCGGCTTCTCAATGGCCAGGGTGTAGAAAGCCGTGGGCAGGTCGTACCACTTGAGCCATCGGATCCGCACGTCCACCGGCTGGCCAGCGACCATGTCCACGTCGGCCGCGGCGAAGGGCGGGCTGTGCCACATCTGGTCGACATCACTGGTGGCGGGCGCCTCGCCGCCCTCGTACGCCAGCTGGCCGTCGATCCAGATCGCGATCCGGCCGCGCGCCGCGAGACCGAGCCGGTGCGGGCCGCTGACCTCCGAGATGACCCGCGTGCTCAGCTCCATGACCAGCGGGCCAGCCAGTCGTGGATCGGAGTACCAGTTCAAACGGCCGTCCGGCCGCACCTCGCGCGCCCTCTCGGGCCCCAGGTCGCCCGAGAGCTCCCCGTCGCCGGGCTCCAGAATGCGTACCAGCAGTCCCAACCCACCGGCGCGCTGCCCGGCGGCGTTGGGCAGGCTCAGCTCGGAGCCGACGAGGCGGCGCATCCCGGGCCGGACCCTCTCCCCCGGGTTCCAGGCGATCTCCACCCCGGGCGGGAACGCGGCTCGCAGCCCCTCCAGCGGAGTGAGCGCGTAGTCCGGCCGCAGGTTGGCGCTGCCGCCGCCCTGTTCCGGTTCGTGGTCGGCATTGGGACCCAGGACGGCGAGTCTCCTGATGCCGCCTGCGTTCAGGGGCAGCAGGCCGTTGTTGAGCAGAAGCACGGAGCCGGCGGCGGAGGCCTGGCGGACCAGGGTGCTCACTTCGGTCCGCAGCGAACGGACCGCCACGGGCGCGGCCGGATCCACTCCCTCGAGGGCGCCCACGCGGGCAGCCAGTCGGAGCAGGCGCCGGACCTTGTCGTCCACCGTGGCCTCGGTGACCTCGCCGGAGCGGACCGCCGCCAGGAGCGCCTCGCCCCATGTGCTCTCGGGGCCGGGCATGATCAGGTCCAGGGCGGCCCGCGCCGCGGGGACGGTGGAGTGGACGGCGTGCCAGTCGGACACGACCAGGCCGTCGAAGCCCCAGGTCTTCTTGAGCGGATCGGCCAGCAGCGGGCTCTCGGTCATGCGGTGCTTGCCCACGCCGCTGTAGGCGGCCATGACCGTCCACGCCCCGGCCTCGCGAACGGTGCGCTCGAAGGGAGCCAGGTACAGCTCGTGGAGCGACCGCTCGTCCACGTCCACCCGCATCGACTGGCGCTCCGTCTCGGAGTCGTTGCAGACGTAGTGCTTGGGGCAGCCGCCAACGCCCAGCGACTGCAGGCCCCGGACGTAGGCCACGGCGATCCGGCCGGTCAGCAGCGGGTCCTCCGAGAACTGCTCGAAATGACGCCCGCCCAGCGGGCTGCGATGGAGGTTGATGGTCGGCCCCAGCAGCACGTCGACGCCCTTACGCCGCGCCTCGCCGGCCAGCAGCTCGCCGATCTCGCCTACCAGCCCTTCGTCCCAGGTGGCGGCCAGCGCAGTGGGGCTGGGCAGAGAGGTCGTGGTCTCGTCGTGGCTAGACGACCCGCCCTTCACCCCCGCCGGCCCGTCGGAGACGATCATCGACCGCAGCCCCACCTGCGGCGCGGCATGGACGGCCCAGAAATTGGCGCCGGTCAGAAGCCGGACCTTCGTCTCCAGGTCGAGCTTGCGCAGGGCCGTCTTCACGGCCTCCTCGACCGCCGCCTCGTAACCCGCGGTCCGCTTTCTGCCCATCCCGAGCCTCCCTGCGCCAAGCCATCAGTCTAGCCTCGAACGGAAGGCCCGGCGCCGCTGAGATCCGCTGTCGCGGGCGAGGTCCTCACTAGGCTACGATCGCGCCGTGAGGCCCTACCGTCCGCTGCCGCTGCTCATCCCGCTGGCCGGCCTGACGGCCATCGCCGCTCTCGTCTACGTCTCGTCCGCCGGCGCTCCGTCTCCTTCGCCCGGGGCCGGCGGCAGCGTGCCCGCATCGGTGGAGGGGACTGCCTCCTTCGATGAAGTCGGCTGGACGTCCGGCTCGCCGACCGCCCTGCCGAGCCCCACCGGCGAGGCAAGCCCAACCGCCCTGCCGAGCCTGACCGGCCCGACGCCCGCCGCCAGCGCGATCCCCTCGGCCGCCCCCGGCCCCTGCTACATCTTCCCCGCCTCCAACGTCTGGAACCGGCAGGTCACGAGCTTGCCGGTGGCCGCCGACTCGTCCCAGATGATCGCTGCCATCGGCCTGGACGCCTATCTCCACCCCGACTTCAGCGCCGCCGGCGACGGTATCCCCTACAACATCGTCGGTTCGTCCACGCCGCGCTACAGCGTCTCTTTCGACTACGCCGACGAATCGGACCCCGGACCCTACCCGATCCCATCCAACCCGCGCATCGAACGGGGCTCGGACAGGCATATGCTCCTGGTCGACAAGGACGCCTGCATGCTCTACGAGCTGTACGCGGCGGCGAAATCGGGCTCGAGCTGGACGGCCGGCTCGGGCGCCATCTGGAACCTGCGCTCCAACGCCCTGCGGCCGGAGGGCTGGACCAGCGCCGACGCCGCCGGCCTGCCAATCCTGGCCGGCCTGGTGCGCTACGAGGAGGTCGAGGCCGGGGTCATCTACCACGCCATTCGCTTCACCGCGCCCCACACCTGCGGCTACATCTATCCGGCCCGCCATCTGACGTCGCCGCCCTGCTCCAACCTGCCGCCGATGGGCCTTCGCGTCCGCCTCAAGGCCTCGGTGGACATCTCCGGCTTCGGCCCGCAGGCGCGGGTGGTGCTGACAGCTCTCAAGCACTACGGCATGATCCTGGCCGACAACGGGTCGCCCTGGTTCATCACCGGCGTCCCGGACAGCCGCTGGAACGATGACGAGCTGCACCGCTTCCACGAGCTGACGGGCGCCGATTTCGAGGTCGTAGACACCGGCGGCCTGCGCAATGGGTGACCACCAGACTCGCAGAGAGGGATCGTAATGACCTCAGCGGCGCACACGCAACGGGCCCTGGTGCTGTGGCGCCGCGTGGAGTCGGACGTCCGCCTGTTCCTCGGTGCCGTCGGCTTTCTCCTCCTCTGCATCATGACGCGGCACTTCGGGCTGCTCGGCCCGAACTGGCTCCTGGAGATCGGGGGCGACTGGCGCGTCTACCATGACGCCGCGCTGCGATTCCTGGACGGCCGGTCCTACTTCACGCCCGACCAGCTCGCGCCGGCCCATGTCCTCACCTACGGCGACGTTCTGTACCCGCCGACAGCGCTCTGGCTGTTCGTGCCCATGGCCCTGCTGCCTCCGATCGTCTGGCACCTGGTGCCGGTACTCGTTGCGGGCGCCGCGCTCTGGCGGCTCAGGCCGTCGGCCTGGGGCTGGGTCGGCATCGCCTGGCTGGCCGCCTGGCCCGTCGGTCCGTGCTACCTCTTTTCCGGGAACCCGCTGACGTGGGCCGTGGCCTGCCTGTTCGCGGCCGTGGCCTGGGATGTGCCGGCCTCGCTGCTGCTGCTGATGCCCTCGCTCCTGCCCTTTGCCTTCTACCGCTGCAACCGACGCCGCTGGTGGCTGGGACTGCTGGCCCTGGTGCTGTTGAGCTTGCCGCTGCTCTCGCTCAACATCACCTGGCTGCGCGTCATCCTCGGCACGAGCGGAACTGGCGGGCCGCTGTACGGCATCCGCGATTGGCCGACCATGTGCATCCCGCTGGTGGCGGCCGCCAGCGCGACCAGGCGGGTGGGACGCACAGTCGCTGGCCCGGCTGGGCCACCGTAGTCCGGCCCCCTCGACGGGACTTGCTCGGGTCACTGGACTTTCTTGTGTTGCGCTCCCGCGACACCGGTACTTATGTGTGAGTGGATCGGCGAAGGCGGGGCGATACCCTCCGGCTGCCAGCTGGGCCGTGTGGCTCGGCGCTACTGCAGCCAGGAGC
Organism: Chloroflexota bacterium; assembly: GCA_034430475.1. Classification (GTDB taxonomy): domain Bacteria; phylum Chloroflexota; class Limnocylindria; order Limnocylindrales; family CSP1-4; genus Fen-1039. The sequence goes on from DAOUEA010000071.1 coordinate 6,815, forward strand.
CGCCGGTGCTCATCCCGTTCGTCGGGTACGCGCTCAGCAGCCGCTTCATCGGGTACGTGGAGTGCGAGGGGGAGCGGGTCACGGACCTGCTCAACCGCAACGACTCGGTAATCCTGCGGGAGGCCTTCGTCGAGAGCTTCGAGGACGACACGGTCGTCAATCTCGGCGACGGCGAGGTGGATCGCTCGATCCTGTTTGCGGTCGAGACGACCGGCGGCCGGGGCGACGAGGCGCGGCGCATCCACACCGTGCGCCAGCGCCTGCAGATCCAGTTCGGGCCCTACACCGCCCTGGGGTTGCTGCACTCGGCGCCCGGCCAGATGCCGCTGCCGGGCCTGACCCAGCGCGGCCCGATGGTCCCGCTCTCCGACGCCACGCTGGCCTTCCACAGCCGCGGCGCGCTGGTCATGCGCGACGTTGGGACGCTCATCATCAACCGCGACGTGCTCGATTGGGTCCGCGCCAGCGACGACCAGGCCGCGGCCTTCCCGGGCGTGCCCGTCCTGACCGACCGGATCTGACGCTCAGAGCCCCAGCGTCTCGCGGATCGTCTTGAGGCCGGCGATGACGTTCGTGGCGTGCTCTTCGAGAGGGACGCCCAGCTCCTCGGCGCCGCGAGTCAGCTGCCCCCGGTCCACCTGGCGGGCGAACCCCTTGTCCTTCATCTTCTTGAGGACGGCGCGGGCATCGACTTCGTCGAGGCTCCTGTTGGGGCGGACGAGGGTCACGGCGATGACGAAGCCGGCCATCTCGTCGCAAGCGTAGACGGTCTTCGCCAGCAGGCTCGTGCGCGGAATGCCGGTGTGGTCGCCGTGGCCCAGCACGGCCTCGATCACCTCGTCCGGATAGCCCAGCTTGCGCAGCTCCTCGGCCCCGCGCATGGGGTGGGTTTCCGGGTGGCGCTCGTAGTCGAAGTCGTGCACCAGGCCGGCGACGCGCCAGGTCTCCAGCTCCTGGCCGGAGATCCCGAACCGGTTCTGGCCGTACCAGGCGACGGCCGCCTCCACCGCCAGGCCGTGCTTGCGCAGGGCCTCGCTGGGGGTCCACTCGGCCAGCAGGCGCCAGGCTTCCTCGCGCGTCGGCATGGTCATCTTCGCTCCGCCTTTCGGGCGCGAGCGTAGCATTCGATCGCGAGCCCGGAAACCACAACACCGGGATTCGCCGGCCGACCCCGAGGCGGCGCGGTGCGGGGCGCGCTACGATCCGATCATGAGCAGCCTGCGAGTGGCCCTGGTCCAGCTTTCAGCCGACGCGGACGTGGCCGCCAACCTGGAGCGCGCCGCGGCGCTGGTGGAGCGGGCGGGGGAGCGCCGGCCCGACCTGATCGCGTTGCCGGAGCTGTTCACCTACCGCGGGCCGGCGGCGGGCTTCCGCGAGTCCGCTGCCGAGCTGCCCGGGCCAACGACAGAGCCCTTCGCCGAGTTGGCCCGCTCGATCGGCTGCTGGGTCCTGCTCGGTTCGGTGGCCGAGCGCTCGAACGATCCCAAGCGGCCCTACAACACGTCGGTCCTGCTGGACCCGGCAGGGGCGCTCCGGGCCCGCTACCGCAAGCGGCACCTCTTCGACGTCACGATCGACGGCGGCCCGTCGGACCGCGAGTCGGCGCGCACGACGCCCGGCGACGAGATCGTGGTGGCGGCGCTGGGCGAGGAGGCCGAAGGCTCCCGCCCGGAGGCTCGCCTGGGGCTGAGCGTCTGCTACGATCTGCGCTTCCCCGAGCACTACCGCGAGCTGGCCCGGGGCGGGGCGACGATCCTGGCGGTGCCGGCCAACTTCACCGAGGCCACGGGGCGGGACCACTGGGAGGTGCTGCTCCGGGCCCGGGCTATCGAGAACGGGGCCTTTGTCATCGCCCCGGCCCAGTGCGGCGCCGGCGGCGGCATCCCGGCCCACGGCCGCAGCATGGCCATCGATCCCTGGGGCGTGGTGATCGCCCAGGCCCCGGACGGCCCGGGCGTCGTGGTCGCCGATCTGGACCTGGAGCGCGTGGACCGGGTCAGGCGGCAGCTGCCGACCCAGCCCCGCTAGCCTCCTGCTGGCCGCCCCTACGGGGCCGTCGCCGGCGGCTCCCCGGGCAGGGTCAGCGTGAAGGCCGCGCCCAGGCCCTTCTTTGCCGGCTCCAGTCGCAGATCGCCGTCCATCGCCCGCAGCAGCTGGCGCGACAGGTAGAGGCCCAGCCCGGTGCCCTCGGCGCCCGGCTGGCGGCCGCCGCGCACGAAGCGACCGAACAACCGCCTCCGGTCGGCGCCCCGGATCCCGGGGCCGTGGTCGGCGATCGTGGCCTCCAGACGCCCGGTCTTCGCGTCGGCCCGAATCGTCGCTTCCACCGCGCCCGCCCGCCCGCCGTACTTGACCGCGTTGTCGAGCAGGGCCCACAGGACCTGGTCCAGCTGGTCGGGGTCGGCCACGGCCAGCCAGCCGGCTGCCCCGTCGCGCAGCTCGAAGGCCACGTCGGTGGCGTTGAGCGCCTCCCAGGCCCGCCGGATGCGCGGCGCCAACGCGATGACCTCCGGCTCGGAGCGGAGGGCGCCGGCCTCGATCCGGGTGACGGTGAGCAACTGGCGGACCAGGCGCGTCAGGCGGCGCGACTGCTCGGCCACGATTGCCAGGCGGCGATCGGTCTCGGGATCGGGGATGCCGGCCCGGACCTGGTCGACGTAGGCCATGATGCTGGTCAGGGGCGTCTGGAGGTTGTGACTGACGCCGCGCAGGAACTCGTCCTTGGCCGCGTCGAGCTCCCGCAGCTGGGCGTTCTGGGCCTCGATCTGGCCAAACAGCTCGGCGTTGCGCAGGGCCACGCCCACCTCGCTGGTGAACAGCTCGAGCAGGTCCTGGTCGGCCGGCTCCCAGTCCCGGGTGGCGGGCAGGTGGCCTGTCAGAACCCCCAGCGGCTCGGCGCCGGCGCGCACGACCGCGCGCACGGGTCGCGGGTCGCCGGGCACCCACTCTTCGATCTCATCCGGGACCGGCCCCAGCGAGATCCGGCCCTCGATCAGCTCGAAGATGGTTCGCGCGTCCCCTGCGGCCTGGGCCGTCAGCGAAGCCACTCCCTGGCTCGGGGCGTAGGCGGCGATGGCCTCCAGCAAGGCGGCCAGCTCGGCGTTACGGCGCCGTACGTCGGCTGCGATACGGTTGTGGCTCTCGGCCAGGCGGGCCAGCTCGTCGTCGCCGGTGAGGTGGATCGGCGGGCCGGCGTCGCCGGCTGCCACGCGTTCCACGGCGGCGGTGATGTGGCGCAGAGGAGCCGTCAGGCGGGCGCCGACGACGTAGGCGACCAGCGACCCGGCGACCACGCTGATCGCGACCGCCAGGGCCAGCAGGCCGACCATGCCGCTCTCGTCGCGCTCCCAACCGGCGGCGATGATGACCAACCCGAAGAGAGCCACCGGGAGCGCGGTCGAACCGATGAAGGCGACCGTCAGGACGACTCGAAAGGGGAGATCCAGGCCCGGCCTGCGGGGCGGTCGGTCAGGCGCCATCGGCCGCCACCAGACGGTAGCCGATCCCCCGTGCCGTCAGGAGGTGGGCCGGCTTGTCGGGGTCGACCTCGACCTTCTGGCGCAGGCGACGCATCGAGACCCAGACGTAGGACGGGTCGGCGCTCTCCGTATCCGTCCAGCCGCGAGCCAGCAGCGTATCGGTCGAGACGACCTCGCCCAGGCTGGCCGCGAGAGCGGTCAGCAGCCTGGTTTCGGTGGGCGTGAGCTGTATCTCCTTGCCGGCCACCGTGGCGCTGCGGCGATGGAGGTCCAGCGTCAGATTCGGCCCCAGCACGAGCGACTGGCGCGGGATGCGGTCGCCCAGCCGGCGCAGCAGCCGCTCTATGCGGGCCCTCAGCTCCGGGTAGTGGTAGGGCTTGGCGACGTAATCCTCGGCCACCTCGGCCAGCATTCGAACCTTGCTTTCGACAGTGTCGGTGGCCGAGAGGACGATGATCGGCAGGTCCGCCCGCTGCTTGATCTGATGCCCGAGGGTGACCCCGTCCACGCGCGGCATTGTCAGATCCATGACTATCAGGTCCGGCCAGCCTCCCTCCAGCCGGCGCAGCGCCTCCTGGCCGTCGCGCGCCGTGGCCACCTCGAACCCGTCGTCGGAGAGCTGCTCGGACAGGACGACCAGCAGGTTCGCGTCGTCGTCGACGAGCAGGATCCGTCTGCGCCGCGGCTCGGTCATGAGCCGAGTATAGGCACGGACAGATGCTCGCTGAAGCCGGTCGCGCCTCCCGGAGAAGCACGAACGGCCGGGTGCACGCTATCCCGGCCGTTCGTCGGTGGCTTGCGGTTTGAGGGCTATTCGACCAGGCCGTAGTCCGGGAACTGAGCCAGGTCATCCTGGCGGTAGTAGAAGTGGAAGTTGACGCTGCCGTGGAGGTACAGGTCCCAGCTGATGAACTGGATCGTCAGGTCCACGTTGTCGCCGCCGCTGCCGCCCGAGGAGCCGCCCATGGAGGTCAGGGCGCCGGGGGCGTAGACCGTTCCGGTGAGAGACACGTTGCCGCCGCCCTGGAGGCTCAACTCAGGCTGGGGCGCGGTAGACGTGGGCGCCGGGTCGCGGGCCTGCCAGATCAGGACGTTGCGCCAGGTCTCTTCATTGGTCGCGTTGCCATGAACGGTGTTGGCCGCCGCGGCAGCTGGCCTGTACGGGCGTAGCTTCGTGACAGCACCCGCCTGGAAGTTGATGTTCTCCTTGACGTTCTTCCAGTCGTAGTTGTAGATCAGGACCCCGCAGCTGCCGTCCGCAGGGCAGTCCTGCGTGTCCCAGTTCTCGTCGGTCCAGGCATCGGGGTCTCCGCCGTTCCAGTCGAAGCCGTTCTTGACCGAATAGAGCGCGGCGCCTGACTGGACGTTGAGGCCACCGCCCTTCATGACGTAGACGCCGGGAGTCATGACCGCGACCGCACCGGAGCCAAGATCGATCCCGCCGGGGTAGATGCCCGGATAGAGGATGGCCCGGTGGCCGCTGCCCAGCTTGTACTGGGAGTTGCAGCGAGAGGCATACGTCGGCGGGCAGAAGGCCGCCTGCAGGCCAAAGGAGGCGTTCGTGGGCGGGTCGAGGACGGCCAGCGGATCGGCCAGAGGTCGGGCCCCTACGTACGGCAGCGGGTCGATCTCCAGCGTGCCGGGGTTGTAGCCGCCGACCATGTAGGCTCCCGCGCCGTTGTTGAACTGGATGGTCGCCGAGCCGCCGTTGACGGCCATTGCGCCGCCGGCGCTGGCCGGGCAGGCCGAGTTCGTGTACAGAGAGCCTTCGTAGATGGCGGTGATGCCGCCCGAGAAGAGGATCGAGGGGCAGCCCCGCTCGCCGTTCTTCCAGGTGGGGTTGTAGGGATCCAGCTCCATGACAGAGTATCGGGCGCCCGGCGGGAAGCCGTTGATGGCCACCGCACGGGTGTCAACGGCGAAGGACTCGATCCCGGCCACCTGGCTGAAGAAGCCCGGGGAGTCGCCATGGAGCGAGACCTGGACGGAGATGTTGTTGTACATGGGTCCGCCGGGACAGCTGACCATGACACTGTCCAGGTCGTAGTTGGGCAGGTTCTTGGCCACGCTGGCTTTGGCGGCGCTGACGACCGCTGCCCGAGGCGGGCCGGGCGGGTTGGTGTTGACGGCGCTGCAGCCCTTGGGCGATCCGGACTGGATCACGTTGGCCGCGGCCAGGGCCGCCGCGTCCGCGGCGTTCTGGTAGTCACGCCGCATCAGCAGAGCCATGGACGCGTCAAGCAGCAGCGACGCCGTCAGCAGGATAGCTGTGAGGAAGATGATGAAGACCGGGAGCACCTGCCCCCGCTGGCCTTCTCGGCCGGAGTTGGATGCGTGCTGTGCGTTCATCAGTGATTCACCGTCATCGTCGCTGAGCCCGTGACGTGGACGTTGCTCACCCCCAGCAACGCCCCGGTGAAGATGGTGACCTCGATCGTCACGTGAACCGTCACCGGAGTACCCCGGGCGTTGGTGTAGCCGGCCTGGTCGACGTCGCCCTCGCAGACGTGGCCGTAGCAGGCGGTCACGGTGACGGGGCCGCCGGCGCCGATGGCCGCGTTCCTGGCCACGTCGAAGATCATCTGCTTCGAGGGCGAGGGGTACGGGCACGATTCGCTGGCCGGTGGAACCGGAGAGGCAGGCGGTCCGACCGGGCAGGCGGTGTTGGGGTCACCGCCGTGGACGATCGCGAACCGGGCTGCCTCGGCCGCGGCATGGTTGGCGATGTCGAGTGCCCAGACCCCGCGGCCGAGGTCCAGGATGCCGAAGACCAGGGTCAAGAAGATGGGGAGGACCAGAGCGAACTCGACCAGGCTCTGACCACGCCCCCTGCGCCGCCTCATCGGTTCTGAGCCACGCTGAACGTGGACTCATGTATCAGCGTCCAGTGGCCCGCCGGCGACATCCATGGGTACGGGAAGAACATCTCGAAGTCCTGCTCTACTCGCACCGTGACGGTCGCGATCGGGCTGCGACCGCTGGCGCCGGGCGCCGTTGTGCTGACGTTGAGGTAGGTGACCGAGACGCGGGGCGGGTTCTCGACCGCGCAGTCGGAGTGGCCGGTCACTTCCGTGCAGACCAGGTAGCTCGCCTTCCAGTTGGCGCATGGCTGGCAGGAGGTGTAGGCAGGGGTCGAGGCGATGTACTCGGCCGCGTTGCGGGTCGCCGACTGGACCTTGAGGTCGATGTAGAAGACCCGCGCGAAGTCGAGCGAGCCGCCCACCAGCGTCAGCAGGATGGGCAGGATGACCGCGAACTCGACGACCGACTGGCCGGCACCGCGCTGGCGCTTGGGCTTGCTCTCTGACTCGGGCGCTGCCTCCCCCGCTGGCCGCCGCCCTGCTCCGGGAAGGTGGAAGGGGTTCCGGATTGCCATGATCTTGTCCTTGCGACTTGCGCATCTGCGTGCTGATGAGTCCTGCGATTGGGGCCGAAGCCCCTGCCCCCGGGGGAAGGCCAGCTGCTGGGAGAGGTCGAGGCCCGGGTTTCCAGCACCGCTCGCGGTACCGGTGCGTCCCGGCCAGTTGCGAGGGAGGCCCCGCCAGCTATTTCCTTGACTCCGCCATCTGCTGTGCCAATGCCCTTCGGGCGCGTGCTGTTTGTTGGAACGGGAGGTGGCCGCCACGGTTATGGGCTGGAGGGCAGGCGATGGTCACCGCACGGCGGGCGAGGTGGTACCGCCCCCGGCCTAGTGCGAATGCGCGAGCCGGCCGGACATCTGCCCGCGGCGGCCCATTCCGGGCGCCTGGGGCGCGGCTACTCGGCCCTGGGGTCGAGGTGGCGGCAGCGCGGGGCGATCGGGCAGTGGCCGCAATCGGGGCGCCGGGCGTGGCACGTCCGGCGGCCGTGGCCGATCAGCGAGACGTGGGCCTCATACGCTTGCTCGGGGGCCAGCATCGCCAGGAAGATGTCATGGGCTGCGTCCGCGTCAGCCCCTGGCGGGATGAGGCCGATGCGCTGGCTGACGCGATGGACGTGGCGGTCGACGGGCATGAGGGGCATGCCGAAGCTGAAGAGCAGGACCACCGACGCCGTCTTCTTGCCGATCCCCGGGATCGAGGCCAGCCAGTCGCGCGCCTCCAGGGGCGGCATGGCTCGCAGGAACTCCAGCGAGTAGCCCCCGGCTCTTCCGGCCAGGGCGCTGAGAGCGGCGTGGATGCGCGGCGCCTTCTGGGCCGCCAGCCCGCCGGGGCGGATGACCTCGGTCAGCTCGGCCAGCGGCGCCGCCTCCACCGCGGCCCAGTCGGGCGGGGGCAGGTCGGGCAGGCCCCGGCCACCCCAGCCGTCGAGGTGGCGCGGCTCGGTCGAGGCGCCGGGTGGACGGGGGGCCGACGGGTAGCGGTCGCGCAGGGCGGCGAAGGCGGCTTCGGCGTTGGTGTCGGCGCTGTTGGCCGAGAGGATGGTCAGGACCAGCTCGCTGACGGGATCGAGGCGGGCCTGCCAGACTGGGCGGCCCTGGGTCTCGGCCAGGCGATCCAGCACGAACTCGACCAGGCCGGGTCGACGGCGGGCGAGTTGGGCGGACCAGGCGCGGGCAACCTGCTCGGGCGTCTTTCGTCGGGGGCGGCGGGCCGGCGAGGCGGCGGGTCTGGACGAGGTGGAGCGCTTCCCTGAGCCGGACGCCCCGGCGGCGGGCCGCGAAGGAGTCATCTTCGCTGTCGCTCTCCGGCGATGCCGACGGCTACGCCCACCAGGCGCGCCAGCCGTTCGCCTGCCCGGCTCAGCAGGGGCGCAGCGTCGGCCATCGCCTCTTCGAGCGTCATCGGGGCATCGACCGCCGGGATCGCCGCCCCGCCCTCGGCCGCCAGCACGGCCGCGCCCTCGACAGTCACCGAGCCCCCCACGGCCAGGCACGGCACGCCTGCCGCCCGGGCTCGCTGAGCCACTCCCTGAGCGGTCTTGCCGAAAGCCGTCTGCGAGTCGATCCGGCCCTCACCGGTGACGACGAGGTCGGCCGCCGCCAGGCGAGGGTAGAAGCTCGTCTCCTGCATCACCAGCTCGACTCCGGGCGCGACCTCGAACGAGCGCAACCGGGGCGCCAGGCACATGAGCCCGAAACTCGTCCCGCCCGCGGCTCCGGCTCCCGGGTTGACACGGGCTTCGACTCCGGTCGCCGCCTCCAGCAGGTCGGCGTAATGGGCCAGCCAGGCCTCCAGTGCTTCCACGTCGCCGGGCCAGGCGCCCTTCTGCGGCGCGAAGATCGCCACCGACCCGGCTTCGCCCAACAGCGGATTGGTGACGTCGCAGGCTACGCTCAGGCTCAGCTCGCCGAGCCGCTGGTCCAGGCCGCTCAGATCGATGCTCGCCAGGTTCGGCACCGGGCCCGGCAGGGAATCGCGCTCCCCGGCAACGAAGCTGGCTCCCAGGGCTCGCAGCAGACCCGAGCCGCCGTCGGAAGTGGCGCTGCCCCCCACGCCCAGGGCCACCCGCCGGACCCCCTCGTCCAGGATCGCCCGCAGGATCTCGCCCGTCCCCTCGGTCGTGGCCGCGAGCGGCGAGCGCGGCTCGCCGGCCGGCAGCCGCGACAGCCCCGAGGCCTCGGCCAGCTCCATCGCCGCCCGTGTCCCGTCCGCCGAGCGCAGCCAGCGCGCCGTCAGCGGCCGGCCCAGCGGGTCGTGGGCCGGGCACTCCATCCACTCCCAGCCGCCGCTCTCTGCCATCGCCGCCAGCGTCCCCTCGCCCCCGTCGGCCAGGGGCGCCAGGATCAGCTCGTCCTGCGGGCGGGCTGCCGCCCAGCCCTGGGCCAGGGCCCGCACCACTTCCACCGAGGTGAGCGAGCCTTTGTACGAATCGGGCGCCAGGAGCACCCGGAGCCGGTTGGTCTTGCGGCTCACGGCTTGGCCGTCTCGCGTGCCGCCTGGGCCTGCCGCCGCTTCTCGGCGTACTCAGGGATGTTGATCATCGGCGGCCGCTCGCGGTCGGCCAGCTCGATGACCTCCAGGCCCAGCTTGCCTCCGCCGTAGCGAGGCAGCTGCATCGTCGTCCCGAGCTCGGCCAGGAGGCGCGCTCGATGGCGCTGCTCCAGCTTCCGCATCACGGCCTGGTGGATGACGAAGCTCATCTGCGTGAGGCCCTCGAGCGTCTGGTTCCGATGAACGCGGCGCTCCAGGTCGGTCTGGCCCAGTCCTTCCAGGCCGCACCGGGCCACGATGTCGATGAGGTGCCCGATCTCCACGGCGTAGCCGGTGAAGAACGGGATCGTCTCGAGCAGCGACCGCCGGCCCGCGTACTCGCCCGACAGGGGCTGGATCATGCCCGACAGCTCGGGGTAGAAGAGGTTGATGAGCGGCCGCGCCACCAGCTCGGTGACTCGCCCGCCGCCGCCCTCCTTGAGGACGCCGCCCTCGATGATGGGGCGGCGGTAGTAGCCCTTCACGTACTGCAGCCGCTGCTCGGCCACGAGCGGCCCCACCGTGCCGTATACCATCCGCGGGTGCCAGTTCTTCACGTCGCTGTCCGCCCAGGCGACGATGTCGCCGCTGGTCTCGAACAGGCTCTTCCACAGCGCCTCGCCCTTGCCGCGGTAGGCGCCATGGTGCTCCAGGACGTGCTGGTGGATGGCCACTCGGGCCCCCTCGGCCGCCGCGATCTCCCGCGTGGCATCGGTCGAGTTGGAGTCCATGACGAGCAGCTCGTCCACGAGCGGGTGCTGCTCCATGAGCTCCTCGCGTGCCCGCCGCACTATCGCCCCGATCGTCTCGGCCTCGTTGAGGGCCGGGAAGACCAGGCTGATGGTCAGCCCGGCCTTCTCCTTGAGCTGGACGAGCCGGTCGAGGTCGTGGAACTCACGGTGATGGAAGTTGGACTCCCCGAACCAGCGCTCCACCCGGAGGGGGATGGCTCGCTGCTCGGCGGCCGCCCGCTCTGCCGCGGCGAGGGACTCCGGCCACTCCTCGAGGCTCTGGAACGTGGCCTCGCTGATCATCTCCCGGGTCTTGACCACGATGACCGTCTTGCTGGAGCGGGTGGCCACGGCCTCCGGTATGGCTCCGAAGAGGAACGTCTCGCCCGCCCCCAGGCCGGGCGACGCCGAGGCGCCCATGACCACCGCGTCCACCTTCTCGGCCTCTTCCAGGACGGCGTCACGGATGATCGGCGCCTCTACGACCCTGTCGCGCACTTTGCCGCCGACGGCATGGTCGCGGATGAAGTGAACCAGGGCCCGGTTGGCCTGGGAACGGACGGTTGCCGTCAGGCCAGGCGGCACGACGTGCAGGGCGACGACCTCGCCGCCAGTTCGCTCCGCCAGCACGCTCGCCAGCCGCATGGCCAGCTCGGCGTGGGGACCGCCGCGAACGGGGACCAGGATGCGGTTCAGGCGCATCGGCTCCGCCTGTTTGACCACCGCAAGGTCGCAGGGCGCCTCGCGGGCCACGCGGTCGATGGTGGGGCTGAACTCGGTGGCCGGCCTGTCGGGCCGGGCGGTGGCCGGCTTGCCTCCCCAGCCGAATACGATCAGGTCCGTTTCGAGTTCGGTGGCCGCCTCGATGACGCCCTCGGCCGCCTGGCGGCCCACTCGCACCACGGTATGGACCGTCACTCCCTCGGGCGCGAAATCGAGGACGCGCTGCAGGAGCCGGCGGGCCTGGCGGGCCTTGGTCGCCCCCTCGCTGAGCGGCACCCCTTCGGGGACCTCGACGATGCTGAGCACGGTCAGGCTGCCGTGCTCGTGGTCGAGAAGAGCGGCGCCGATGTGGACCAGCTCCTCGGCGGTGAGTGGATTGGCGACGGGGATGAGGATGCGCGACCGCATCGCGGGTTGGGTCATTGCCCACCTCCCTCTCGCCAGCGTTCCACCAGGTACGGTTTCTGGGCCTCGAACTCGCGGGCCTGTCGCTCCACGCGCTCCTCCGCCTGCTCGCCCGAGAGGCGGCGATTCTCGATCACGTGGCTGCCTACCCGCCCGAAGTAGACTGGAGTGAAGGCTGCCACCAGTTGCTCCTCCGGGACGTCGCCGAAGGAAGACGCCACGAGCAGATCGTAGAAGAGACGGGCCCATAGCTCGTCGGGGAAGTGGAACGCGGCCACCGAGTCGGACAGGTCATCGGTTCCGATATGCCCGTCCGCCCCCACGTCCACCGTCGGTCGCTCGACGGCCAGGCCGAGCCGGTGAGCCGCGGCCTCCGCTATCTGGCCCGCTTCGGCGGCCAGGTCGATCACCCGGGCCAGGTGAGCCGGGGTGAACGTCTTGCCCCAGGTCTCGGCGGCCGTGAGAGATCCGGCGTGGAACTGAGTGAGCAAGCGCAGGATGTCGATCTCCAGCGCCGGCGGGTCCGCGTAGCGCTCGAAGCCGTAGGCCGGCACGTCGTGGCTGCCCGTGATCTCCAGCCAGTGCGCGGCGTTGTCGCGGGCCAGGGCCATCATCGTGCCCACGACCTGGCGGAACATGGGGCCCAGGTCCGTGCCGGGGTCCTTGGGGTCGTGGATCTTGGCCCCCAGGCGGCTCTGGCAAACGGCGAAGCCGCCCGTCAGCGCGGTCGTCGTCATCCAGATGTCGATACCGAAGCGCGAGACTTCGGGCGTCCAGCTCTCCTGGGCCAGGTAGTGGCGGACCAGGTCCGCCCCGACCCCGAAGTCGCCCCCGATCGGCTGGCGGATGCGGCGGCCGTAGAGCGCCCGTGTAACGGGGTAGGTCAGGGTGTTGGTGATCGTGCCGTCGTACTTGTGTCGGGCGTAGAGGGGCGAGACGAAGTCGTACCCGCCCTTGAGAATCGGCCCGGCCAGCAGCTCGATCCATTCGGGCACGATGGAGCGCAGATCCGAGTCGACGACGACCAGCGCCTGGACCTCCAGGTCGGCGGCCATCTCGAACAAGGTCCGCAAGGCCGCCCCCTTCCCCATCACCTCGGCCACGGCGGGGTAGGTCAGGCTGATGCGGGTCAAACGGTTGCGGGGGTGGACGAGCAGGATCTCTTCGACGTAGCCCGGCGGCTCGGTTTCCACGACCACTCGCTGGGTGTCGTCGGACGAGCCGGCGTCGGCGTTCACGAGAAGCGGCCGCAGATCGGGGAAGTACTGGACCAGGCCGGCCTGGGCGGCCCTGACGACGTGCCCGATGGTGGCCGCGCTGCGGAAGCTCGGGATGCCGACCATGATGTCGGCGCTGCCGAGGCGCTTGACCTCTTCTCGGACTGCGGGCGTCAGCGCGCTATAGGGCATCGAACTCTCCCCGCTGGCTCTTCTCAGCTGGACCGCAGCGGCCCTGCGACCCAGTCTCCGGGCTTGCCGTCGGCGCGGTAGCGACCGTTGGCTGGCTTGTAGGCTACCTCACGAAACCCCTGGGCGAACCAGGTCCGGCCCTGCGACGCGAGAGGGGCGCGGACGTACGGCGTCACCCGGACCAGGTCGCCGGCTTCCAGCGCGCCCTCGAGGAGCCGTTTGCGCTCCAGGAGAGGCAGGTCGATCAGCTCGGAGCCGTCGATGCGCAGCAGATCGACGGCCACGAAGGCGATCGGCCGGTCCGGGTCGAGGCTGGGCTCGGGCTCGGGCCGGCGCCGCCGCTGGCCGACCAGGAACCGGGTCGCCATCTCGGCCTGGGTGGGAGCGCTTGGCCTGGGGGGCACCACCCCGACGCCCTCCTGCGTGGCCTCGATGGTCAGGTAGCCGTCCAGGATGGCGTCCTCGGCCCGGACGGCCCGGGCGATTGCCTCGGCCACGGCCGCGAACTCGGGCGTGCGATCTTCGCCCTCCTCGCCGGACAGGGCGACGGTCATCTTCCCCGATGCGCCGCGAGTGGCCCGCGCCAGAGCGCGGGCGCCGTTCCAGCGCGGCTCTATCAGGGGATTCGAGACCGAGCGAGAGCCGTAGCCGCGGAACGGCTGGGGCAGCCATGCGTCCGGTCCTGCGGGGGCCGTGGGGGACGGCTTGCGGCGGAGGAAGGGCACGGCCGCTACTCGGAGTCCGGCGGATAGCCGCCCGGATGCGCTCGTCGCCACTCCCAGGCCGAGCCGATGATGTCCTCGATGGTGCCGTGCCGCGGCCGCCAGCCCAGCGTCTCGGCGGCCAGCTCGGCGCTGGCCACGAGGGCCGGCGGGTCACCCTCGCGGCGGGGTCCGATCCGGGTGGCGATGGGCCGGCCGACCACGCTGCCGGCGGCGGCCACGATCTGGCGGTTGCTGAATCCCGTGCCACTCCCCAGGTTGCAGATGAGGGGACGGCAGGCCCCCTTCGCGGGGCCGGTCCGGGTATCGGCCGGGTCGGTGGCCGTCAGGGCCAGCAGGTGGGCCTCGGCCAGGTCCAGGACGTGGATGTAGTCGCGGACGCAGGTTCCGTCGGGTGTCGGGTAGTCGTCGCCGAAGATGACGACCTCGCGCCCTTCTTCGGCCGCTGCCAGGACGTTGGGGATCAGATGGGTCTCGGGCGAGTGCTGCTCGCCGTTGAGGGCGCTGGCGCCGGCCGCGTTGAAGTAGCGCAGGATGACGCTCCGCAGGCCGTAGGCCTGGCCGTACCAGTGGATGGCGCCCTCGACCGAGCGCTTTGTTTCGCCGTAGGCGCTGATCGGCCGGATGGGGTCGGTTTCCACGATAGGCGTCCGCTCGGGCAGCCCGTAGGTGGCGGCGGTGGAGCTGAAGACGATGCGCCCCACCCCGGCGGCACGCATCCCGTCGAGCAGAGCGATGCCGCCGGCCACGTTCTCTCGGAAGTACTTCGCCGGGTTCTCCATCGATTCGCCTACCAGCGAACGGGCGGCACAGTGGAGGACGGCGTCGACGCGCTCGCGCTTCAGGAGGCCGGCTACGGCGGACGCGTCGCCGTAGGTGTGCACGTGCAGCCGTGCGCCCTCGGGTACGGCCGTGCGGTGCCCCGTCGAGAGGTCGTCCAGGACGGCCACGTCGTGTCCGGCGTCCAGCAGCGCCTCCGCCGTGATCGAGCCTATGTAGCCCGCACCGCCGGTGATGAGGATTCGCAAGTCACTCTCCTCTCAACCTGCGGAAGAGTCCCTTCCGCGGGGGCGAATCCGCTTCATCGGGCTTCTCCGTCTCGTCTTTGGCGACCATGTCCATGGCCTCGCGCATCGCGGCCTCTTCCGCGTTCTCCTCCGACGTGCCGTCGGGGCCGAAGGCCCCCGCTTCGATGGGGATGGGTCGGCCGGATGTCTCCTCGTCCGTGTCGACGGCGTCCGGCAGCTCGTCGTCCAGGTCGTCCGAGGTGGGGGAGGCGGCCGGAAAGCGGCCCTTGCTGGGCCGCGTGGCCGGGCGGGCGGCCGTCCCGGCCGCCCGCCCGGCGGCCTCGGCGGCCCCGGAGACGCGCGACGGCGCGGTGTCGGCCGCCAGCGCCGCGGACTCGCGCTCGGCTGCGGCGAGCTGCCGCTCGCTGTCCTCCGGCTCGGCCTGCGCCGGCTCCGCCTTCCCGGTCGGCGCCGGCGGCTCCTCGTCTACCTCGTCGGCGGCGTCGATGGCCTCGATCGTGGCCGCGCTCTCGGCTTCTGAGAACGGGTCGACGGCGCGACCCGGCCTGGCCGCCTCGGCCGGGCGTTCGCCGGCGGTGGTCTGCTTGGCCGGCGCCGGCCGCTGCTCTTCTTCGCCGGCCGCTTCGACGGCCGCCTCGACCTCCGCGGCTCGTGCCTCCGCTTCCTCCTGGGCCAGGGCGGCGAGCACTTCCGCGGCTCGCGCCTCGGCTGCCCGGATGGCCTCTTGCTCCATCCGCGCTGCCTCCGCCGCCCAGGCTTCGTCCTCGGCCTGAGCCTCCGCCTGGCCGTTCGCGGCCGCCGCCTCCCCGGCATCGGCCTCGCTGGCGGCCGCGCCGCTGGCCGGCGCGCCACTGGCCGTCTCGCCACCCCCCGCCTCGCCGCGAGTCGAGCGCCTCCGCTTCCCCAGGGCCTCCAGGTTCGTCACCTGGGCTCGCAGGCCGGCCTCGTCGGCCGCCGACCCCGTCTCGCGTCCCTCGAGCGCGGCCATGATCTTGCGGGCCGAGACGCTGTCCGGATCGACCTTCAACGCCCGTTCGGCGAAGGCGCGGGCGAGGCGCTTGTCGCCGCGCTGGAAGGCCACCTGCGCCAGGCCGGCCATGGCGATGGTGTTCGAACCGTCGATCTCGACGAGTTGCCAGTAGGCTTGCTCGGCCTGGTCGAGATCGCCGCCCGCCAGGGCCTGATCGGCCTGCAGCAAGATCTCGAACATCAACCAACCTCGTCCGGCGGATTCATCGATTCTGCACCCGCCGGTCCACCGGCCATGGCGCGCGCCATCTCGAGCAGGATCGCACGATCGTTCAGGGCCGGCTCGGCGACGACTCTTTCGGTCAGCTCGTCGAGGATTCGCCCGATCGCCGGGCCTGGCTTCAGGCCCACCTCCGCCCGCAGGTCGTTGCCGTCCAGCGCCAGCTGGTGCCGCCCGAGCGGGACCCTGGCTTCCAGCTCCTTGCAAACCCGGGACGCCAGCTCGGCCAGGTTGCCGGCACCTTCCTCCTGGCCGCTGCCCAGGTTGTCGGCCGCGCGCAGGGCCAGCAGGTCGTCGATGGCGCCCGGACCGGCCCGGCGGATGAAGCGCCGCACCGCGGCGTCGGTCCAGCCTGGCTTGTAGTCGAACATGTGGTGGCGGACCAGGTGGGCAACGCGCTCCTGGGTGACGCGCGTGGCGTGGATGCGCGACAGGAAGTCGCGGGCCATGGCCGCGCCAACCTTCTCGTGTTCGTGGAAGTGGCCCCCGGCCAGGGTCTGGGGCTTGCCGATGTCGTGGAGCAGGGCGGCCAGGCGCACGATCGGCCGGTTGGGGGCGGCATCCACGGTCCGCAGGGTGTGCTGCCACAGGTCCCCGCCGGCCGCCTTGTTCTGAGGCACGCCGGCCTGGCGAGCCAGCTCGGGGGCCACCATCTCCAGGAGGCCGGTTCGGGCCATCAGCTCCAGCCCCACCGACGGCCGCGGGGCCGCCAGCAGCTTTCCCATCTCCGCTGCGATGCGCTCGCCGGAGAGGTGAGTCGCCAGCCCGGCGTTGCGCTCGATCGCCGCCAGGGTCCCGGCCTCGATCTCGAAATCCAGCGTGGCTGCCAGCCGGACGGCTCGAACCATGCGCAGGGCGTCCTCGTGAAAGCGGAGATCCGCCTCGCCCACGGCTCGCAGGAGCCGCGAGGCCAGGTCGTCCCGGCCGCCGTGCGGGTCGACGAAGCCCTCTGCCGCGTCTGGCTTGCCTCCCCAGGCCATGGCGTTGACGGTGAAGTCGCGCCGGGCGAGGTCCTCCTCGATCGAGCTGCCGAACTCGACCCTGTCGGGCCGTCTGTGATCCGTGTAGGAGACGTCGCGCCGGAAGGCGGTGATCTCGTACAGGCCGTGGGCATGGCGGACCACGACCGTCCCGAAGCGGTTTTCGTACAGGGACCGGGGGAAGAGGGCCTGGATGCGCTCCGGGGACGCGTCCGTGGTCAGGTCCCAGTCGGAGGGTTCGCGCCCCAGCAGCGCGTCGCGCAGGCAGCCGCCCACGACATAGGCCGAATGCCCGCCCGCCCGGAGCGTCGCCAGCAGCTCCGCGACGGGCGCGGGAACCTCAGGCCTGGGCGCCGCGCCCCCCATGGTCTTGCCTCCTGGTTCAGTGGCCGAGGAAGAGGTAGGTGCGCCAGCTCTCGTTGCGCTCGTTACGCAGGTAGGGCGTGAAGAGCGAGTAGACGTCGCAGCGCGGCTCGAACGGGCGCCTTGTCAGGCGGAGCCGAGCTTCCTCCAGGAGTTTCCCCCCCTTGCGATGGTTGCAGGCCTTGCAGGCGGTGACGAGGTTGTCCCAGCTGTGGGCGCCGCCGCGATGGCGCGGCACGACGTGGTCCAGCGTCAGGTCGTTGGTCCGGCGGCCGCAGTACTGGCAGGTGTAGGAGTCCCGGGCGAAGACCTCGCGTCGCGTCAGCTTCACCCTGGGGCGGGGCCGGCGGATCATGTGCTGCAGGCGAATGACGGCGGGCGCATTGTACTGGGCCCGCGGCGTCCGGATCACCTGGTGGTCGTACTCGAGCACTTCCGCTCGCTCGCCGAAGACCAGCCGGAAGGCGCGTGGCAGGTTGCACACGTTGAGCGGCTCGTAGTTCTGATTCAGAACGAGGACCACGCCCTCCATGGCCCGCATCCTACCAGAGCCCGAACGCGGGGCCGTGGCGCCGCGAGGGGCCCGAAAGCGGCGAGGCCCCCCGCGTGCAGGGGGCCTCGCTTGTTGTTCCGGTATGCGGCTACGGGATGAGGTGGACCGGGTTGCCCCGGATGTCCACCTGCCACGTGGTCAGGTCGGTGGACATGTCGGTCCCGCCGGAGCCGATGTTGTAGCGGATCTTCCACCAGCCGTCCTGGGGCGCTGAATAGGAGGCAGGGAGAACGATCCGTATGTTCAGCCAGCAGCCGTCGTATTGCTTGCCGCCGCTGTAGGTCGTGATGGCCGTGCCCGAACCACTGGGGCAGGGAGACCCAGTGTGTGCGACGTTGATCGCGGTCCAGCTCATGCTGGCGGGGGTCCAGCTGCTGGCCGTCGGCTGGAGGACCTGCAGGTTGGCCGCCAGGCCGTTGGTGTCGCCCGCGTCCCAGAGCCGGATCTCGATGGTCTTGCCGGCGCCGGCCTGGGCGTCGATCCTGGCCAGGTAGAACTCCGAGACGTGGTTCCTGGGGAGCTGGGTATACGTTTCCATGGCGCCCATGCCGTAGATCTGGGCAGTCCCTCCGCTCGAGGACACATAGATGGCGAACTGGTTGTGGGCATTGGCGCTGTCCTGGCTGCCGTCGCCGGGATCCGTCGTGGTCCGCAGCCGGTACAACTTGCCGTCGGTTCCGCCGTCGATTACGCCGCCAGGGCTGCTGCTCGACAGGTCATACCAGATGTTGTGGTAGGTGCAGGGGTCGAGCGGATCGGTCGAGCTTCCCACCGTGCACACGGCGCCCCCCGTGTTCCCGTTCGCATTCGGATCGTGGAACTGCATGTTCGTGAACAGGGGGCCCGAACTTGCCAGCAGGGTGTGCGCGTCCGGGTTGTAGGGCTGGTTGTTGGTGTCGTAGAGCCGGAAGAAGGCGCTGACCGGGTTCGTGCCTGACAGCCAGTAGTCGCCGGTGCCGTCCCGGCCGTCCGTGCCGACGAACACCGGATCGAAGATGTGGACGTGGCCGTTGCTGGAGCCGGGCGGCATCCAGATTCCGTAGTCGTAGTAGCGCTGTGTGTCCCTTTGCGGGTTGGTGCCGCTCGCGGGGTACTTGAGATGCTTGGGCAGGAAGGCGTCCCCGCTCGACGTGGCGGCGCCCTGCGTCAGCATGGTGGCCCAGAAGCCCCGCGGCGCCATGTACTCGCCGTGGGGCCCCGAGAGGGTGATGGGGTCAGACGAGTCCTCCATTTCATAGTCGCCTCGGGCTCCGTAGTAGGCATCCGGGCTGCCCATCGGCACCGGCAGGATGTAGACCGCATGCGCATGGCGGCTGACGTCGAAGTGGTCCCAGCCCAGAGCCCGCAGGAAGAAGGTGGGGACCCTCGCGCTCACGGTGACGTCCATCTGGCGCGAGTCGCCGGCGTTCTGGCTGGCGCTGACGGTGGTGAAGCCGTTCTTGCCGCCCTCCGCCTGGGCCGCGGAGACGCCGCCCGCGACGTTACCCGGCAAGTAGACCACGCCCGCCAGGGCGGCCGCGTCGGCGGCGCGCTGGACGCGCAGCTCCTCGCGCCAGGCATAGGTGACGTCGATGGCGATGCCGACCAGGCCCAGGAGGACAACCAGCATCAGAGCGAAGATCGCGATGATCTGGCCGGCCTCTTTGAGCAACTCGGCCCCGGCCTTCTCCTCCCTGGTCGGGGCCGAGCTGGCGGAGGTCTCGTCCGAGGTGGCTCGCCGTAGGCGCAGCCGATGGATAGTCATGGTGGCGGCTCCTTAGTTGCCTGGCTCGAGGGCCATGACCGTTCGGTCTGTCATGACGATTTCTGTCAGACCCAGGGCGCCCGTGAATGCGCTCAGGGGCGTGAACAGTTGGTGTCTGTAGCTGATCGAGACGCCCAGCGAGTCCGCCGGCAGGGTGTGCGCTCGGGAACAGGCGGGCCAGCTCACGCCGCCCGGTGAGAAGACGAGGGTCAGCCCGTCCACAACGGGGCCGGGCCCTGGAGTCCATTCGTTCACCAGGGACTCGCCGCCGCTCGCGGTGGCCTTGTAGATGTGTATCCAGTCCACCTTGCTGATGTCGATGCCCGAGCCCTCGGAAGTCAGGGCCCGCTGGACGGAGGCGACGATCATCGGGTCCACCACGGCCTCATTGGGCGACTGGCCCGAGCCGCAGCCGTACGCGCCACCGCCGTTGACCAGGGCCGCCCCGACGCGCGCCCCCTCGCGGGTGGCCAGCACGAGGCTCATGTTGGTGCCGATGGCGACTCCGACTTCCGCGACGGACAGGACCAGGGTGAGGATGATCGGCAGGACCAGGCAGAACTCGACGAGCGCCTGGCCGGCTCCGCGCCGGCGCCGGGAGCGACGGATGGGCATTGTCATTTGACCGGCTCCATGCGCATGACGTTGGTCTGGGTGATCGTCATGCCGGTACCGGACATCCCGATCAGCGCGGGCAGGGGCGTGACCCAGCCGTACTGGTAGCTGATCGTGATGCCGATCGTGTCAAGCGTCGTGTGCCCGGACTCGCAATCCGTGGCCAGCAGGATGTTGCAACGGTCGTAGGGGGGATAGCCGGAGGTGGTCAGCGTGTAGGGCACCGTTATGACCGTAGCGTCGGGGAGCGTGACGGAGGTGGAGCCCGTGCGGGTCCAACGGTTCACCGCTCCGCCCTTGACGTTGCCCGCGCTGTCCGACCAGAAGATGTCGACGTGCTGGATGTTGTTGGAGTTGGCCGGGCCGGCCAGGTCCATCTCGACTCGGGCCAGGATGACCACGTCCGAGTAGTAGGCGTCGCCCATCTCCGCCGCGACCTGGACCGCGTCACGGCTGGTGAACGAGGCCGAGAGGTACGTGGTGAAGAGGAACGCGAACTCGCAGACGGCGACCACGAGGGTGATGAAGATCGGGATGACCAGGGCGAACTCGACGAGCGATTGGCCGCGAGACGGGCGGCGGGCGGGCGCGTCGGTCCTGCGCCGGTGGATGCGCATGAGCAGTACCCTCAGACGGCTTGCATGTGGGGTAGCAAGGAAGCCGAAGGTTACGGGGCCGGCCTTGCACCTGCCATAACTACGAGGCCCTCCGATGCGTGTAATGCGCGCAAGATGGTGCGTCCGCGCACACAGGTACGAATGCCCGGCCGGCCGGGGCTGGAACGTCCTGGGCGTGCGTGGGAGCTTCGGCGGGCACCTTACCCAGGGTCACTGCCCTGCGTTTGCCGCGGCCAGGCGGTAGCCGCCCGACCGGTCTGTCAGCAGGTGGACGGGGTGGTCCGGGTCGCGCTCCAGCTTCTGGCGCAGCCGGCGCACGGTCACCCAGACGTAGGCCGGGTCCGCGGCGTCGGCGTCGGACCAGACCTTGTGCAGGAGCTGCTCGGTTCCGACGGCGGAGGGCATGCTGGCGGCCAGGGTGGCCAGGAAGCGCGACTCGACGGGCGACAGCCGAACCGTCTGCCCTCGAGCCAGGGCCTCTCTCTTGCGGGGGATCAGGACCAGGTCGCCCAGATCGACCTCGGCCAGCGGGATCTGGTCGGCCAGGCGCCGCAGCACCCGCCTTATGCGCGCCAGCAGCTCGGCGTAGTCGTAGGGCTTGGTGACATAGTCCTCGGCGAAGCGGGCGATGAGGTCCGCCTTGCTGTCAGCCTCGGCGATCGCGGACAGCACCAGGATCGGCAGGTCCGCTCGATTCTTGATGCGGGCCGCCACCGCCTGGCCGTCCATCTCCGGCATCAGCAGGTCAAGGATGACCAGGTCCGGCCAGGCGGCTTCCAGCTGGTCCAGGGCTTCGCGGCCGCTGCTGGCGCGGGCCACCTCGAAGCCGTCGTCGGTCAGCCTCTCGGCCAGCGCCGCCAGGTGGGTGAGGTCGTCGTCGACGAGCAGCAGTCGAGCCTCGCTCATGGCGCCAGTTTACGGCGCTGCGCGGGCCCGGGAGATGCCTGTGCGGCGTTCCGTGTCGGCTGACCCGCCCGACCGCCCGCTGGCTGGACAGGATCGCAGGGCGGGAGCCGCCAGGAC
This sequence comes from Chloroflexota bacterium, assembly GCA_034430475.1. GTDB lineage: Bacteria > Chloroflexota > Limnocylindria > Limnocylindrales > CSP1-4 > Fen-1039. The sequence goes on from DAOUEA010000071.1 coordinate 28,347, forward strand.
TGAAGTGGGGTGCTCGAGCCGAACGCGTGTCGCTAGACTCGGCCGCGTGATCAAGCCGACCGCTCGAACAGCGTGGCCGGCGGCCGTCGTCCTTTTCGGATTGGCGGCCTGCACGGTCCCGGCTGCTTCGGCTCCGGCGACGCCGACCGCGATCGCGGCCGATCCGTCGCTCTCGCCCGAGGCTTCCCCCTCGGCGCCGGCGACCTACCCGCCGATGCCGGCCGACGGCGCGGTCACGTTCGCGCCCACTCCTCAGCCGACGCCCACCCCCGCCCCAACTCCCACGCCGGCCCCGGCGGCACCGGCCAACAACCGGTTCACCCCGAGCGGCATCATCGTCGGCGACCACATCTTCCCGGTGCAGGGCTGCCGCGTCTCACACTCGCACTATCACAAGTACTACCCCGCCACCGACATCTACGTCGTGGCCGGCTGCAAGTTCGTGGCGACCACCAGCGGGGTAGTTGACGAGGTCAGCTACACGGACAAGTGGGACCCCAAGGTCAACGACGGCGCGACCCGGGGCGGCATCTCGATCTCCATCATCGGCGACGACGGAGTCCGCTACTACGGCTCGCACATGTCGGGCATCGCCTCCGGCATCGCCCCCGGCGTTCGCGTCTCGGCGGGCCAGACGATCGCCTACACCGGTCAGACGGGCGACGCTCGCCGTTCGACCGCCCACGTCCACTACGGCATCTCCTGGCCGACCCGGGCCGGGATCTGGTGGGTGCGCCGGGGGATGGTCTACCCCTGGCCCTACCTGGAGGCCTGGCAGGCCGGCAAGGAGGCCTACCCGGCCGGCTCAGTGTCGGCCCTCCACGCCGCGATGGGCGACGAGCCGCCCTGCACGGCCGCCTGCTAGCGGGAGGCCGCCAGTTCGCGCGCCCGGGCGATCACCGCGTCCAGCATCTCGGGGGTCAGGCGCCCGGTGAAGGTGTTCTGCTGGCTGGGGTGATAGGCGCCCAGCAGGGTGAGGCGCCCGACCGGGACCTCGGCGCCGTGGCCGAACCGCGGCTTCGGGCCCCCCGTCCGCCTCCGCGCGCCGAGCGCGCGCAGCGCCCGGAGCGCACCGTCCCAGGCATACGTGCCCAGGGCGACCACGACTCGCAGCTCCGTCAGCAGAACCATCTCCCGGGCCAGGAAGGGCAGGCAGGCGTCCCGCTCCCCGGGGAGTGGCTTGTTGGCCGGCGGCGCGCAGCGGACCACCGGGGCGATGTAGACGTCCATCGCCGCCAGCCCGTCGCCGCGGTGGCTGGAGGTGGGCTGATTCACCAGTCCCGCCCGGTACAGGGCCGCGAACAGGAAGTCGCCCGAGCGGTCGCCGGTGAAGAGCCGGCCGGTGCGGTTGCCGCCGTGGGCGGCGGGCGCCAGGCCCACCAGCAGGAGTCGAGCGGCGGGATCGCCCCAGCCGGGCAGCGGCCGGCCCCAGTACTCCTGGCCGCGGTAGCGAGCCGGCGGGCTCGCGGCCGTTTCCTCGCGCCACTCCACGAGACGGGGGCAGCGGCGGCAGGCCGTCACCTCGGCCGAGAGAGCGGCGATCGAATCGCGTGGCATGGGTCGAGTCTAGCGGGCGCGCATCCGCGCCCTGCCGCCATCCGGGCACGGCGCATCTCGCGGGTATAATCGGAGCGCGAGGGCGGTCAGCGTGCTGCTGAGGCCAACGCCCCGCTCCCCGCCGTAGAAGGACAGGATCGAATGACCGCCCAAACCTCCACCTGGGCCACCAAGGTCGGCCTCGCCCAGATGCTCAAAGGCGGCGTCATCATGGACGTCGTCACGCCCGAGCACGCCAAGATCGCCGAGGACGCAGGCGCCTGCGCGGTGATGGCCCTGGAGCGCGTACCGTCCGACATTCGCGCTGCCGGCGGCGTGGCCCGCATGAGCGACCCGGCAATGATCGAGGGGATCATGAAGGCGGTCAGCATCCCGGTCATGGCCAAGGCCAGGATCGGGCATTTCGTCGAGGCCCAGGTGCTCGAGGCGCTGGGCGTGGACTACATCGACGAGTCGGAGGTGCTGACCCCGGCCGACGAGACCAACCACATCGACAAACACGCCTTCAAGGTGCCGTTCGTGTGCGGCTGCCGCGACCTTGGAGAGGCGCTGCGGCGCATCAACGAGGGAGCGGCCATGATCCGGACCAAGGGCGAGGCCGGCACCGGCGACATCGTCGAGGCGGTCCGCCACATTCGCACCCTGATGGCCGAGATACACCGCCTGCAGTCCATGCGCGAGGACGAGCTGTTCGTCGCCGCCAAGGAAATGGAGGCTCCCTACGACCTGGTGAAGAAGGTCCACGACGACGGCAAGCTGCCGGTCGTGAACTTCGTGGCCGGCGGCATCGCCATCCCGGCGGACGCGGCCCTGGCCATGCAGCTGGGCGCCGAGGGCGTCTTCGTCGGCTCGGGCGTATTCAAGAGCGAGAACCCGGCCAAGACGGCCAGTGCCATCGTCCAGGCCACTCTCCACTTCGAGGATCCCAAGATCATCGCCGAGGTTTCCAAGGGCCTGGGCGCCCCGATGCGCGGCATCGCTGCGGCCGGGGTGCCCGAAGAGGAACGGCTGGCGGTTCGGGGCTGGTAGCCCCGCGTAGCGGGACGCACGGCGATTGGCTGCCGAGGCGAACCCGGAGCGCGTGATGAAGATAGGTGTCCTGGCGCTGCACGGCGCCTTCATCGAGCATATGAAGGTCCTGGAGGGGATCGGCGTCGAGCCGGTCGCGATCCGGCTGCCCCAGCACCTGGACGGCGTCGCCGGCCTGATCGTCCCCGGCGGCGAGAGCACGACGATACGGATCCTTTCCGCGCGCTGGGGCCTGCGCGAGCCCGTCATGGAGCTGGCCCGGTCCGGGGCTCCGATCCTGGGCACCTGCGCCGGGATGATCGTCCTGGCGACCGAGATCGCCGGTGGTGAAGAGCCGGTTTTCCCGCTGCTGGACGTCACCGTCCGCCGCAACGCCTTCGGCCGGCAGCTCGATTCGTTCGAGACGGACGTGGCCGTGCCCGTCCTGGGCGACACGCCGGTCCATGCCATCTTCATCCGGGCCCCGATCATCGAGCGCACGGGCCCGGACGTGGAGGTGCTGGCCACCCTCCCGGACGGGCGCATCGTCGCCGTCCGGCAGCGCAACGTGGTCGCCGTGGCCTTCCACCCCGAGCTGGCCGGCGAGGCCCGCATCCACCGTCTGATGGTCACCATGGCTGCCGAGCACGCCGAGCCGGGCGAGGGAGCGGAGGCACAGGGGATTGAGCCATGGCAGCTCGAGGAGACCTCGTGAAGGGCCGCGTCCGCCTGGCCCGAATCACGGACCTGGCCGCGCTGGGAGAGTTGTCGCGGCTGTCGCAGCAGGAGCACGTGGACGCCCGGTCGCTCGGGCTGCCGGTCAGCGGTCCGCGGATCGGCGTCTTCAGCCTGTTCCGCCTGCCGCTGGGCGCCTTCCGGCCCAACGACCTGCTGTTCGTCTACGAGGACGAAGGCCGTCTGTCGGGTCTGCTGAGGGTCGAGCGCGACGCCTCACGCGACGAGATGACGATCGTGGAGCTGGACGCCATCGGCTCGGGCGAGAGCGGCGACATCCGTTTCCGCCTGGTGCAGCACCTGTTGCGGGACGCGCCCAGGCGCGGCGCCTTCCGGATCCACGTCGCCTGCGCCGAAGTGCGGGGCAACGTCGAGCTGTTCATGCAGGTCGGCTTCGCCCGCTACGGCCAGGAGAGCCTGCTGTTCCGCAATCCTCGCTCGCCGCTGCCCCAGGCCTGGTCCGAGAAGGACACTCGCGAGGCCGCGATCCGGCTTTGCCAGCCGCAGGACGCCCTGTCGCTGGCCCGGTTGTACGCGGCCGTGACCCCTCAGCCGGTCGTCCGCCTGGAGGCCTACCGCCTTTCGGACTGGGAGCGCCAGGGCTCGAGCGCGCGCGTCCCGCGGTCCAGCCTGGCGCCGATCCTTCGCTTCGCAGACGTCGAGGCCTACGTCCAGGACGACGAGGCCGGCGAGCTGCTCGCCCTGCTGCAGGTGGGCGTCGCCGTCGAGGACCAGCCCCATTACCTGCGAGTCGTGGCCCGGCCGGGGGCGGATGTCGCGCCCATCGTGAGCTTCGGTCTGGGCCTCATTGGATCGCATGTCGAGAAGAGCGGTAGCTGCCCCAACAACGGCGTGCTGGCGCCCGTTCGAACCTACGAATCGCCGATCGACCGCCGCCTCGAGGAGGCCGGCTTCGAGAATCTGGCGACGGTGACGCTGCTGATGAAGGAGGCGCTGGTGCGCGCCGAGGAACCGGCCCTGGTCCCGGCTGTACGCTAACCCCATGCAGGAGGAAAGCAGCTTGACCGAACAGGGAGCAAAGGGCCGCCGTGAGTCGATCGACGACCTGGGCCTGCTCCTGTCCGCTCTGCCGCCCGACATCGTGGCCGCCGTTCGCGAGCTCACCGACCCGGCCGAGCTGATCGAGGTCGTCATGGACCTGGGCCGGCGGCCGGAAGGGCGCTCGGCCAACAACGAGATCGAGCTCCTCGAGCGGGAGGTGGGCGAGGCGGACATCCGATACGTCGTGGACCATATCGGTGCCTTCGGCGACGACAATCGGGCCGGCATCGAGCGGACGCTGCACCGCATCAGCGCCATCCGCAATCGGACGGGCAAGATCGTGGGCCTGACCTGCCGCATCGGCCGGGCGGTCTACGGCACGATCGAGATCATCAACGACTTCGTCGAGACGGGGAAGTCGATCCTGATCATGGGCCGCCCCGGCATCGGCAAGACGACGATGCTGCGCGAGGCGGCGCGCGTCCTGGCCGACGACCAGGGCAAGCGCGTCGTCGTCGTGGACACCAGCAACGAGATCGCCGGCGACGGCGACATCCCCCATCCGGCCATCGGCCGGGCGCGGCGGATGCAGGTCAAGACTCCGTCGCTGCAGCACGAGGTGATGATCGAGGCGGTGGAGAACCACATGCCCGAGGTCATCGTCATCGACGAGATCGGCACCGAGCTGGAAGCCCAGGCCGCCCGGACCATCGCCGAGCGCGGCGTGCAGCTGATCGGCACCGCTCACGGCAACAACCTCGACAACCTGATGCTCAACCCGACGCTCACGGACCTGATCGGAGGCATCCAGACCGTCACCCTGGGCGACGAGGAAGCGCGGCGCCGCCGCTCGCAGAAGAGCGTCCTGGAGCGCAAGGCCCCGCCCACCTTCGACGTCATCGTCGAGATCCTCGACCGCGAAAGGGTCGTCGTCCACTCCGACGTGGCGGACACGGTGGACGCGTTGCTGCGCGGCGATCCGATATCCGCCGAGCTGCGCTGGCGCGACGAGGGGGGCGTGCACCGTTCCCAGTCGCGCCCCAGGCCCTCGCCGCGTGAAGCGCTGGGCAGCGACCGGTTCGCCGGCCTGGTGGGCTCGTTCTCAGGCTGGCGCCAGGATCCAGGGTGGCGCGGACCGGGCTCGTACCGGCCGCCCGCCGACTTCCGGGACGTGGACCGCGGGCCTCGCTCGAGCTACCGTCCCGGCGCCGGGGGAGGCTGGCGAACGCCCGCTCGCGGCGCGTCCGGGGCCGCCCGCCGTCCGCGCGCAGGGGCCAGCGGCGGCGAGGGGCCCGGCCAGGGCTGGCCCGAACCTGGCGGCCGGCCGTCCGCCGGCGGCCCGACTGCCCTGCCCGGCGAGAGGCTGGCCGCGGCACCCTCGACCGAGGACGCCCCCGAGGGCGCCGCTCTGGCCCCGGAGCCCCGTGCCCGGGACCTGCGCGAGCTGGAGCGGCAACGCTCGTGGGCGGTCCAGGCGAACCGGGCCTTGAACGAGTACCGCGCCGAGGGCGTGGAGGAGGAAGCGGCGCCGGCCGCGGAGGGCTCGCCGAAGGCCGTGGCCGCGGGCGGCGCGCCGAAGGCCGGGGCAGCCGCGCCCAAGACCGCAGCTGCCGCGGCCCGGGCCTGGGTCGAGGACGACGAGGCCATCGCCGACGAGGTGCGCGAGCGAGCCGCCGAAGAAGCCGAGGACGAGGGAGGCGGCCCGGTGCTGCGCGTCCGCGACGACGGCGCCATCCTGCCCACGCTGCGCGTCCTGCCTCACGGCATCAGCCGCAAGCGCCTGGAGCAGGCGGTCAAGGAGTTGCAGCTGCCGGTTATCGTGGCCCGCGACCCGGACGAGGCGGACGTGGTCATGACCCTCAAGAGCGAGTACCGCCAGAAGTCTGGGGCACTGCGCGAGGCGGAAGACCGGGGCCTGCCGATCTACGTCCTCAAGAGCAACACCATCGTCCAGATGGAAGCCAGCCTGACCTCGATCTTCTCGCTGGAGGTGGACCCGCGCGAGGCGGCGCTGCACGAGGCTGAGGAGGCGATCGGGCTGGTCATGCAGCAGGCCGAGCCGGTCGAGCTATCGCCGCAGAACGCCTACATCCGGCGCCTGCAACACCAGATGGCGGAGCGAGCCAACCTGGTCTCGCGCTCCCGCGGCCGCGAGCCCTACCGCCGGGTGAGGCTCTACCCGTAGGCCTCGGGCGGCGGAGCACCGCGCTGGCGCCTGCCCGGGCGGCCGCGGCTGGGCTAGACTCGTCGAATGCACCCCGAAGGCGATCGCCCTCGCGGCTTCCTCCTGACCCTCGAGGGCCCTGAAGGCTCCGGCAAGTCGACCCAGGCCCAGCGCCTGGCGGATCGGCTGACGGCTGCCGGGCGGAGCTGCGTGGTGACCCGCGAGCCGGGCGGGACCGCCGTGGGCGAGGAGATACGGCGCATCCTGCTCCACCCCGCCCAGCTCGAGCCGGTGCCGGCCGCGGACGCCTTGCTGTTCAATGCCGCCCGGGCCCAGCTGGTGGCGGAGGTCATCAAGCCGGCCCTGGAGCGGGGCGACGTGGTGATCTGCGATCGCTTCACCGATTCGACCCTGGCCTACCAGGGCCACGGCGCCGGCCTGCCCCTGGCCACCCTGCGGGAGCTGGCCGCTGTCGCGACGGATGGCGTCGTGCCCGATCTGACGATCCTCATCGACCTGCCCGAGGAGGAGGGCCTGGGGCGAAAAGGGCAGGGCGAGACGACGCGTTTCGAAGAGCGCGAGAGCCTGGAGTTCCACCGCCGCGTGCGCCGGGGCTTCCTCGACCTGGCGGCTGCCGAGCCCCATCGGTTCGTCGTCGTGGACGGGCGTCTGCCGGCCGAGGCCATCGAAGAGGCCATCGCGCGGGCCCTGGAGCCACGCCTGGCGGCTGCCGCGGGGTTGACAGAGGGCACCGCAGACAAGGCCGTGGCCGCCGCCGCAGCGCCTGTCAGTGAACCGCACGGCGGTTCGTTGCGAATGGACAGGTGAGGGACAGAGTGGCCAGGCCTCAGCCGGTTCCAATGTCCCGTTCCGCCCGGGAGGGCGTGTCGGAGGCTGAGTTGATGCAGCAGGTCTCCGCCGGACAGATCGGCGGGCTGGAGACGCTGTACGACCGCTACCATGCGGTCGCGTACGCGCTTGCCCTGCGCATTACGGCCGAGACGGGCATGGCGGAGGACGTCGTCCAGGATTCGTTCCTGGGCCTGTGGCGGAACGCCGGGCGCTACGCCGAGGAGAAGGGGAGCGTCAAGGGCTGGCTGCTGGCCATCGTCCGCCACCGCGCCATAGATGCCATGAGGCGCCGCCGCAACGGAGTGGCCCTCGCCGACGAGACGCAGGAGCTGCTGCCGGCGGCCCTGACTCTGCCGGACGTCTGGCCCGAAGTGGCCGGCCGCCTGGACGCGGAGGGGATCAGGCACGCCCTGGGCCACCTGCCGGGCGCGCAGCGTGAAGTCATCGAGATGGCCTACTTCGAGGGATTGACGCAGACGGAGATCGCGGCCAGGACGCAGGCGCCGCTGGGAACGGTCAAGAGCCGGATGCGGCTTGGCCTCGTCGCCCTGCGCCGTGAGCTGGAGGGCTACGACGGCCGGGGTGCCGGAGGGAGGGCCCAATGAAGACGCTTACCTGCGGCATCGTCCGCGACATGGCCCCTGGCTACGTTCTGGGGGCCCTCGATCACACCGAGATGGCGGCCGTGCGGGAGCACCTGCGCACCTGCCCTCGGCGTCATCCTGAAGTCCGCGAGTTCGGCGGAGTGGTTCCCTACCTGGGCGAGTCGGTATCTCCGATCGAGCCCGCGGTCGGCCTCAAGGCCGCGGTCATGGCCGCCGTCCAGGACGATCTGACCGCCCGCGAGAAATCGGTGCCGCGACCCGATCGCGCTCCGCAGCTGACGGTCGTAGGCTCGGGGGGCGACGAGGCCGCCAGGCCCGGAATGCTGGCCGCGCTGCGCAGCAGGAGGGCCGCATCCTGGGCTACCCGGGCCGCGGCCGCGATCCTGATCGTGGGGCTGCTCGGGACGGTGGTCAGCCTGCGGGGGGCCCTGGACGAGGCCCAGAACAACCCCGACATCTGGGGCTACATCGGAGAGGCGGGCTCGCGCTCGGCTGTGCTGGCGCCGGTCGTCGGCGCTGAGGGCGCCGGGGCCGCGGCGCTCCTGCCGAGCCACAACCTCAAGGTCTACGTGAGCGGCCTGACCGCCACGCACGGCGACGAGGTGTACGTGGTGTGGATCAGCGTGGACGGCGGCGCCGCCCGGTCGGCCGGCTGGTTCACCGTCGACGAGAGCGGCAAGGGCCAGGCCACGATGAGCGATCTCAGCCCCTCGTCCAGCATCGTCATCTACGTCTGCCGTGAGGCGAGCAGGTACGTCACCCGGCCCACGGGCCCGGTCGTGCTGACCGGCACGATCGTCATGTGGGCCAGCCCGGCTTCCACGCCCACCTTCTGACGGCCTCCCGGCCCTGGCTCGCCGTCGGCGCGCGGCTGCGACGCGCCTGGTCCCGGCGTCTGCCTGCCGGACGTGGCCGGCCCTTCGGGCCTCTTCCTATTCGTTCGCCGCGGCGCTGACTACCGCTCTTCCGCCGCCAGCCTGCCGGGCCGCTGCCGTGGCCAGCTCCGCCGCCGCGAGCAGCTCTTCGGGGGTGCGACCGTCCAGCGGGAAGGCCGCCACTCCGGCTGAGACCGACACGGTCTTGCTCCCTACCGCCGGCAAGGAGCTGATGGCCTTGACCAGCCGCTCGACCACGATCTCGCCGTCCGGTCCTGGTGCCAGCAGGGCGAAACGGTTCGGCTCGTAGCGGGCGATCGAGTCGACCAGCCTGACCGAGCCGGCCAGGACCTGGGCTACGCGGCGCATGAGGGCGTCGCCGGCCGCGTTGCCTCCGGCCCGTTGGATCTCATCCAGTCCGTCGACCTCGAACAGGGCCACCGACATCGGCACGCCCTGGCGGCCGGCCCGGGCCACCTCCAGCTCCAGCATCCTGTCGAGAACACGGCGGTTGGCCAGCCCGGTCAGCGGGTCGGTGTGGGCCAGCCGGTCATACCATTCGGCCCGCTCCGATCCCAGCGACAGCGACAACGATCGCTCCACGGCCAGCGCCGCCAGATCGGCCAGTGGCTCGGCGCCGGCCAGCTTCGTCCTGGCCGGCCGCTCGCCCGCGAAACCGAGGGCCATCGCGCCCAGGCAGACTTCGGCTCCCTCGCGGCGCACGACCAGCGGCAGGAGCTGGGCCCTCTTGGCGCCCTGCAGCACCGCCACCTGCCCGGGCTCGTCGACGGGGATCGGCATTCGGGACCGCACCGCGGACGAGAGCGGGCCCTGGCCTTCGCCGACGGAGGCAACGGAAGCCACTTCCTGCTCCACGTCGCCCTTGAGGCCGAGACTGACGGCCAGCTCGAGGCGGTCCGCGTCCGCGTCGAGGATGTAGACGGCCCCGGTCCTGGCCCCGGTCACCTCGGCCGCCAGGCCGAGCATCTGTGCCAGGGCGTCGTCAAGATCGTCGCCCCGGGCGACCGTCGCCGCCGCGATGGCGAAGGTTTCGCCGATGGTTCGTTTCTGCCTCGCCCCGCCCGCCACGGCTCCTCCTTGTGCGCAACCCGATCGCATCGCCGGTCGCGGCGATTGTAGGTCGTGTCCCGTGCGCCGCGATAGGTCTGTTGCGCCGACCCTATACTCGCGCTGTGAAGCTCATCGTCGCCGTCGTCCACAACGAGGACGCCAAGGCCTTCATCGACGCCCTTCTGGCGCACGAGTTCCGGGCTACCTGGCTGCACTCGTCCGGCGGCTTCCTCAAGCAGTCGAACGCGACCATCCTGATAGGGGTCGAAGAGGCCAAGATCGACGAGGTCGTCGGGCTGATCCGCGAGCACTGCCATGCCCGGACCCAGACCTGCAGCCCCATCCCGCCGATCATGGAGCCCGGCGAGTTCTTCCTGCCCTATCCGCTGGAAGTCGAGGTCGGCGGGGCGGTCATCTTCATCCTGCCGGTCGAACGCTTCGAACGTCTGTAGGCGGCGGCGCTGATGCCGGTTCGGCCGTGAGCCCGTTCCGCCCGGACCTGGTCGACGTCTGGGTCTTCCGCAGCGCAGGCAGCTCCGGCCCTGGGTCGGGCATCGAGATCCTGCTGCTGCGCCGCTCGCCAGGCCGGATCCTGCCCGGGCTGTGGCAGCCGGTTTCGGGCTCGCTCGAGGCAGGCGAGCCGGTGGTTGCCGGGGCGCTGCGCGAGCTGGGCGAGGAGACGGGCCTGGAGGCGTCGGGGATCGAGGCTCTGTTCGACCTCGATCAGGTCAACCAGTTCCACGAGCCTTCCGTGGGCGCGATAGTCAGCAGCGCCGTCTTCGCCGTCCGGGCCGCCGCCGGCTGGGAACCGCGCCTCTCGCCCGAGCATGACGCCCTGCGCTGGGTCGACCCGGCCGGGGCCCTCGAGCTCGCGATCTGGCCCGCCTACCGCGAGTCGATCCGGCGCATCGACGACAACCTGCTCGACCCCGAACGCGCCATCTGGTTCGAGCTGACGCTGGCAGGCGAGCGCGCCCGGCGGTAGCCGGGTTGGCCGTTCGGGGCCGCATGCCCGATGATGGACGCGACGGTCTGGTGAGCTGCCGCCGTTCCGGACCGGGCAGGAGGAAACGATGTACGTGACCCTCGTCCACGTCTACGTCAAGCCGGAGCGCGTGGCGGAGTTCATCGAGCTCATGCGCGCCAACCACGCGGGTTCGGTCCGCGAGCCCGGGAACCTTCGCTTCGACGTGCTGCAGTCCGTGGAGGATCCGACCCGCTTCGTCATCTACGAGGCCTACCGCGACGAGGCGGGCGCGAAGGCCCACAAGGAGACCCCTCACTACGCGGCCTTCAGGGCGGCAGCCGAGGACATGATGGCCGAGCCGCGGCAGGGCGTCCGCTACGACGGCCTGCTCCCGGCCCAGCCCGAATCCGGGCTCTAGCTCCGATGGCCCCGGGCGCGGAGTTCACCTCGACCCTCCGGCTGCCGGAGATCGTCTTCGGCCGGGGCAAGATCGCAGAGCTGCCCTCGGTCGTGGGCCGCTTCGGGCGGCGGGCGGTGCTCATCGTCCGCGGCCCGGGCCTGACCGAGAGCGACGACTGGGTCCGGATCAAGACCGCCCTGCATGACGCGGGCATCTCCTTCGAGGTTCAGAGCGTGCGCGGCGAGCCCTCGCCGGAGCTGGTCGATTCGCTGGTCGCCCGTTTCCGCCGGCATGGGCCGCCGGACGTCGTGGCCGGCATCGGCGGGGGCAGCGTCCTGGACACGGCCAAGGCCGTCGCCGGCCTGCTGATCCCGGGCAACTCGGTCATGGAGCACCTGGAGGGCGTGGGCGCCGGCCTGCCCTACAACGGGCCGGCCCTGCCGCTGATCGCCGTGCCCACCACCGCCGGCACCGGCAGCGAGGCGACGCGCAACTCGGTCTTGAGCGTGCGCGGCCCGGGCGGCTTCAAGCGCTCTTTCCGCGACGAGCAGCTGATTGCCCGGGTGGCCATCGTGGACCCCGACCTGCTCCGGACCTGCCCGCCCGACCTGGTCGCCGCCGACGGCATGGACGCCGTGACCCAGCTCCTGGAGTCGTATCTGTCGCTGCGCGCCAACCCGACCTCCGACGGTATGGCGATCGAAGGCCTCCGGGCCGCGGCCGGTTCGCTGCTGCCCTGGTATGAGGAAGCGGCCGAGGGCTACGGCGGGACGTCCGTCACCGACGGCGCACGGTCGAACATGGCGATGGCGGCGCTGTGCTCCGGCATCTGCCTGGCCCAGACGGGCCTGGGGGCGGTACACGGGGTGGCCTCGCCGCTGGGCGCCACGTTCGAGATTCCGCACGGCGAGGCCTGCGGGGCCACGCTGGTGGCCGCGACCCGGGTCAACGTGGCGGCCCTGGAGGAGCGCGAACCGGAGAACCCGGCGCTGGGCCGCTACGCCGAGCTGGGGCGGCTGCTGACGGGCGCGGCGGGGGCGGCCGGCGGCGCGGCGGCCGAGGCGGCGGGCGGCGATCTGACAGACGACGTCGAGGCCCGCTCGGCCCTGGTCGCGCTGCTGGACGGCTGGCGAGCCCGCCTCGCCATCCCGGGCCTCTCCGCCTACGGCATCTCCGATTCCGACATCCCGGCCATCGTGGCCGACTCCCGCGGCTCCAGCATGCAGACCAACCCTATCGTCCTCACCGACGATGAGATCGCCACGATCCTGCGGGAGTCTCTCTAGGTCCTCTGCGGGCGTGGCGGGCCGGCAGCGCCTCTCGCGGCGCGCTAACCTTGGCGGGTCAACTGAAGAGGGCCGCTCGTATCAGGGAAGCCGGTGCGAAACCGGCGCTGTCGCGCAACTGTGAGCGAGGAGCGGCTGGCCAGAGGTGACCGCGAAGGCGGCACCGAGCCACGGGGCCGAGAGCCCGGGAAGGCGGCCAGCGGCGACGATCCGCAAGCCAGGAGACCTGACCGAACGGCGCACGTCACCCACCTGCGCGCAACGGTTGGGCGGCCTCCGGCGGCGAGGTCACCTCCGGCAGGCGGGTCCAGGCCGCCGGAGGAACAATGCGAAGACGCCTCGTCGCCAGCGCGCTACTGGCGACACTCCTCTCCCTGCCGCTTGGTCTCGCGGCGCTACCCCTGTCCGTCGCTCGTCCGGTCGATGCTGCCGGGCCGGCCGATACTGAGCGCGCCACCTCGGCACTCCACTATCTCTGGGCTGCCCAGGCGGCCGACGGCTCGATCGACGGATCGATCGGCGAGACGGCCGACTTCGTCTTCGGGACGGCGGCCGCGGGCTTCGACCCCGCCACTCTCCAGACCTGCGACGGCTCCGCCGGGGCGCTCGGCTTCCTGGCCACGGCCTCCGACGCTGCCACGGCCGATGCCGCCAGGACGGGCAAGGCCGTGCTGGCGGTCGTGGCCGCCGGCCTCGATCCCTCCGACTTCGAGGGCCGCGACCTGCCGGCCCGCCTCGACGCCCTCTATCACTCCGACACCGGCTCCTACGGCGACGGCTCGACCTTCGCCCAGTCGTTCGCCATCCTGGGGGTCGAGGCTGGCGGGGGCTCCACGCCTGCAGCGGCGATCGATCGCCTGAAGGCGTCACAGGGCTCCGACGGCAGCTGGAGCTATGGAACCGCCGCCCCCGCCCCGGGCGAAGGCGACAGCAACTCCACCGCCATCGCCCTGATGGCCCTGGCCGCCGCGGGCGACCACTCGGCCGATACCGCGGCCCTCGCCTATCTCCATACCCAGCAGATGCCGGACGGCGGCTTCGCCTACCAGAATCCCTCGCCCTGGGCACCGGCTGTGAGCGACCCGGATTCGGACGCGATGGTCCTCCAGGCACTTGTGGCGGCGGGTGAGGACCCCGAATCGGCCGCCTGGCTGCAGGGCGGGAGCTCGGTCCTGACGCATCTGCGCTCCACCCAGGGCGCCGACGGCGGTTACGCCTACCCGAGCATGGGCGAGAGCGCCTTCACGACGAGCCAGGTCCCGGCCGCGCTGGTGGGGATTCCCTACGGCGCGGCGGTCACCTTCGTCGCCGGCCGAAGCCTGCCGGCGATCGCATGCCCGACGCCCACGCCGACGGCGAGCCCGACGCCTTCGCCGACCGCCAGCCCGACTCCGACCGCCAGTCGGACGCCCAAAGCGGCCCCGAAGCCGACCGTTCGGACGACCCCCAAGCCGACCCTTCAGCCTTCGGCGACCGACGAGCCGGCAGCCCAAACGAGCCCGACTGAGCCCGCTCCCACCGCCCAGCCGAGCCCCTCGGCCGTGCCGGCTCAGACCGACCTGCCGAGCCCGACCGGCCTGCAGACGCCTCTGCCCGCTCCCGAGGGGAGTGGCTCCGGGGATCCCGGCGACCCGACCCTCGCCTACCTGGCAGCCGCCGCGCTGGGGCTGCTGGTCGTGGTGGGCGGCGGCTGGGCCCTGATGGCCGGCCCGGGGAGGCGATGACGATGCGCGCCCCGTGCCGCCTGGCGGCGACCCTGATCGTGGCCCTGGCCGCGGCGACGCCAGTGGCGGCGCTCGCTGCGCTCGCGCCGCCGTCGCCCCTCATCTCATCCTGTGCCGCGGCCGGAACGCATCGGGCCGGGATCGTGGTCCAGCACGGCGACGGCACTCTCGTGACCGGCTGCGTCGCCTTCGACGGCGAAACGATCACCGGCGAGGAGGCGCTGGCCCAGTCGGGGATCGCCTGGTACGGCCAGACCTTCGGCGGGTTCGGAGTGGCCGTCTGCGCCCTGGACGGCGAGCCGGACCGCTACCTCGAATGCCCCGGCAAGGACGACTACTGGGCCGTCTTCGTCTCCCGCGGAGGAGCGGCCTGGCAGCTCTCGTCCGTGGGCATCTCCGCCCTGTCGCTCGGCGACGGCGACCTTGTCGGGTTCCGCTACGTGCCGGTCGCCGGGACGCCCGCGCCGCCGGCACTCCCGGGCGGGGCCTGCGCGGCGGCCACTCCGTCTCCGAGCGGGGCGGCCCCGGCCACCGCGTCGGCTTCGGCAGAGGCCACGGCCCCGGCCACCGCGTCGGCTTCGGCAGAGGCCACGGTCACGGCCGCGGCGACGGCTTCGGCAGGGGCCACGGTCACGGCCGCGGCGACGGCTTCGGCCACGTCGATCCCGTCTGCCACGCCGGCGGTTTCGGCGCCCGCCGACACGTTCGCCCCGGCCGGCCCCGATGGCTCGCCGGCACCGCCCGCCCCGCCTTCGGGCCCCGACCCCGGCCTGCTGGTCGCCTTCGCGGCCGGCGGCGGCCTGGCCGGCCTGGCCGTCCTGCGGCTCGTTTCGGCCGGACGGGCCGGCAGATGACGGCCGTGGCCAGAGGGGCGCTCGCCTCTCGCGGCTCAGCCCGTCTCGCGCCTCGGGCCTGGCTGGCCTGGTCTCTGGCGGCCGTCACCGTAGCGCTCATCTCCAGCAACCCGGTCTACCGCGGCCTGGTGGCGCTGGTGGCCCTGAACGTGGTCCTGGCCTGGAGGCCGCCGGGCCGCCGTCTGCGACCGCTGGCCGTGGCCCTGGTCCTGGCCGCGGCCCTGGCGGCGCTCATCAACCTCCTCTTCAGCCACACCGGGGCGGGAGTGATCGCCCGGCTCCCAGACTGGCTGCCCCTCGTCGGCGGCCCGATCACGGTCGAGTCGGCTGCCTACGGCGCCACCGTCGGGCTCGGGCTCGTCGCCGCCCTGCTGGCCGTGGCTCCGCTCTCGACGGTCCTCCACGCCCACGAGGTCGTGGACGCGCTCCCGGCTCCGCTCGAGCGCACCGGCATCGCCGTGGCCACGTCCCTGAACCTGGTCTCCGGGTTTGGGCGGACCTTCACCGAAGTGAGCGACGCCCAGCGGATGCGCGGCTGGAAGCCGCGTGGCATTCGGTCCTGGAACGAGGTCCTGGTGCCGGTCGTGCTGACGGCCATCGAGGATTCGGTCCGCCTGGCCGAGGCGATGGAGGCCCGGGCCTTCGGCGCCGGCCGCCGATCGAGCTTCGCCTCGTCGCCCTGGGACGTCCGGTCGGTGGCCGTCACGCTCGGGGCCCTGGCCTCTGCCGGGATCTTCGTCGCCGTCCGATTGGCCGGTCTCGAGATGGATTGGTACCCGTACCCGACGCTGGCCCTGCCCGAGGTGAACGCCGTCCTGGTGGCGGCCTGCCTGCCGCTGGCCCTGCCCGCCTTCGGCGGATCGGGCCGGGAGCCGGTTCGATGAGCGCCCTTTCGGCCGTGCCCTCCTCTTCGGCCGTGCCCGCCCCTCCGGCCGCCGCCTCTCCTGCCGCCGCTCGTTTCGAGCGCGTCACCTACCGCTATCCGAACCAGGACCAGCCCGCCCTGAGCCGGGTCGAGCTGGAGATCCGGCCCGGGCTGACGCTGGTGGCCGGCGATTCGGGCGGCGGCAAGTCCACCCTGCTGCGCCTCCTGAACGGCCTCGTGCCGCAGTTCCACGGCGGCCGCATCTCCGGCCGGGCCCGGGTGGCGGGGCTCGACCCGTTCCGCGACCCGGTGCCACGCCTGGCCCAGCGAGCGGGGCTGGTGTTCCAGGACGTTGAGACGCAGTCGGTCTACGGGACAGTGGAACGGGAGATCGCCTTCGGCCTGGAGAACCTGGGCCTCTCCAGGGCGGCGATGGCGGACCGTATCGACGAAGCGGTCGCCTCTCTGGGGATCGAGCACCTGCGCGGGCGGAGCCTCGCCACACTCTCCGGCGGGGAGCGGCAGCGAGTGGCGCTGGCAGCGGTCCTGGTCCTGCGGCCGGAGATCGTGGCCCTGGACGAGCCCACGTCGCAGCTCGACCCCGACGGCGCCGCTGCCGTCCTGGTCTCCTGCCGTACCCTGGCTGCGGCCGGGCACGCCGTTGTGGTGGCCGAGCATCGATTGGAGACGGTCGGGCCGGCTTCCGATCGGGCGGTTCGAATCGAGGCCGGGCGCGCCGCGACGTCGGACGGCCCGTTGCCGGCGCCTGTCGCCCGGCCTGCAGCGCGCCGACCGAGCCGTCACTCGCGTCCCGGGGAGCCCGCCTGGGCGCTGCACGATGTCTCCGCCGGTCCCGCCGGGGAGC
Source organism: Chloroflexota bacterium (assembly GCA_034430475.1). Lineage (GTDB taxonomy): Bacteria > Chloroflexota > Limnocylindria > Limnocylindrales > CSP1-4 > Fen-1039. The sequence continues at coordinate 45,177 of DAOUEA010000071.1, forward strand.
CTGTACTGGCGGGGGTCAACCTGTCCGGCTCCCGGGGCGAGGTCATGGCCCTGGCCGGCCCCAACGGCTCGGGCAAGACGACCCTGCTGCGCACGATCGCCGGATTGCTGGCGCCGCTCTCGGGCTCCGTCTCCCGGCCGGACGGCCGCACCGCCTATCTGCCCCAGAACCCCGGGGCGCTGCTGCATTTGCCGAGCGTGAGGGCGGAGGTGGAGCTGACCCTGCGCCGCACCGGCAGCGAGGGCGCGCCGGAGCCGCTCCTGGCGGCGATGGGCCTGACGGACCTGGCCGATCGCTACCCGCGCGACCTCAGCTCCGGGCAGAGGCAACGGGCCGCCCTGGCCGCCGTCCTGGCTGGCTCGCCGGACCTGGCCCTGCTCGACGAGCCGACCCGCGGCATGGACGCCGCCGCTCGCCGCTCGCTGGCAGCTGCCGTCGGCGAGCTGACGGCCCACGGCTCGGCCGTGGTCCTGGCCACCCACGATTCGGAGTTGATAGCCGCGCTTGCCGACCGCGTGGTGGAGCTAGGCAACGGCCGCGCCGTCGCCCGCGGGCCCGCGCCTGCTCACCGGGGGGCTGTCCGATGAGCCGCCTCGGCCTCGTTCTGGCCTCGCTCGCCGGCCTGCTCCTCTTCCTCTGGCCGTTCCTGGGGCTGGGCCTGCCGGCCGAGACACCGGCCCTGGCCCTGACCCTGAGTGTCGTGGTCATGCTCACCGTCCTTGAGGCCGGAGCCCGCCGTCTCGATTCGGGCCGCCTGGCCCTGCTGGCAGCGCTGGCCGCGATCGACGCCGCGCTCCGTCTGGCGATGGTCAACGGCGTGGGCGGGTTCAGCCCGATCTTCTTCCTGGTGCTGGTGGCCGGCTACGAGTTCGGGGCCTCCTATGGCTTCCTGGTCGGTTCCTTCTCGTTGCTGGTCTCGGCCCTGGTGACCGGCGGCGTGGGGCCGTGGCTACCGTACGAGACCTTCGGCGTGGGCTGGACTGGAGCGGCCGCCGGCCTGACCGGTTCGGCCGTTCGGCGTCTCCGACCTGCCCGGCGAGGCTGGCTGCCGAGCCGCCTCGACATAGGCGTGCTTGTCGGCGTGGCGATTGTCACCGGCTTCGCCTACGGCGCCCTGACCGACGTCTGGGGCTGGGTGGCTTTCTATCGCGGCGTCGAGAACATCGGCTGGACGCCCGGTCTGCCGGCGCTGGACACGCTCACCCAGTTCGGCCGCTACTACGTCCTGACCTCGCTGGTCTGGGATTCGTTCCGGGCCTTCGGCGACGCCGTGGCGGTCCTGGCCTTCGGCCCACCGGTGCTGGCCGCCCTCGGCCGTCTCCGAGCCAGGCTGGGCTACGTGATCGAGGAGGACGAGGCGGCGACAACGCAAGGTTCGGCCCCGGACGCCCCAACGGCCTGAGCCGAGCCCGCTGGTCAGGCCCGCTGTCCGGACGGTGCCGGGTGCGCTACGGCCTCCGCCGGTGCCGTCGCGAGCTTGCGGGCCAGCAGCGCCCACAGGGCCAGGAGCGAGCACAGGGACGACGACCAGAGGAGGGTGGTTGCCCAGGCGAGTGGGCCCGCGGCGCGAAGCTCGAGAGCCCAGACCGCGGCCCACACGACCGCGCCGCCGAACCAGGTCGCCAGCAGGGCACGATCCAGCCTGTCGAAGCGGCGCAGGGTCAGGTCGGGGGCGTCGGCCGCCAGGAGCAGCCCGACCGCTGTCAGCACCAGCGACTCGTTCCAGAAGCTGGTCTTGGGCGCCCCGATGGTGGCCGCGACGAGGGCGAAGCCCAGGCCCAGCAGGGCGCCGCGCCTGCCGCGGAGTGAAGCGCGGCGCCACCAGATGACCGCCAGAGTGGCCAGGGCGAAGATCGTCGTAAGGACCAGCATCGCCGGCTGCGGATCGAAAGCCTCCCGCCAGATGGGCAGCGTCCGGTTGCCTTCCCAGACGAGCCGGGTTACGAAACCGTTGATCGACTGATTCGTGTGGAACGTGTCCGGCTCCAGGAGCGAGCCCAGGCTGGTGCTCCCGGCCGCTGCCCATGGCGCCGCCGCGACCGCCAGAGTGAAGACAACGGCGCCCCCCACCGCCAGCCCGACCGCCGCGCCCCAGCGCCGGCCTGCCGCCAGCGGCACGACCAGCGCCCCGGGTACCAGCTTGACGATCGCCGCCAGCCCCAGCAGCGCCCCTCCCGCCCCCCGGCGGGCGGTCGTGGCTCCGCTCACCGCCAGAAGAGCCCCGGCCGCCAGCAGCGGGAAGAGTACGAGATTGGCCTGGCCCATGGCCACCGTGCCGTAGATGGGCGGATAGGCCCCGGCGGCCAGGGCTGCCAGCAGGCGCCGCCGCGCCAGATGGGGGCCGCCGTGAACTGCCACTAGCCACAGGCCCACCGTCAGCCCGAAGGCCGCCAGCGAGACGGCGTTGAAGGCCACGACGCCCCATTCGAAGGGCAGGATGGCGAAGGGCACCATGGCCAGGGCGAAGGGCAGCGGGTAGGAGTAGCCCCCGCCGAGCATGAAGCTCAGGTGCTCGCGCGCGGCCAGCTCGGCCAGCGCCTGAGAGTCGTAGGGGGAATGCCCCTCCAGCAGCAGCCGGCCGGCCAGCCAGTAGTCGTGGAAGTCGTTGGGGCCCAGGCGCAGGACCGATGCCCAGAACAGCCAGCCAGCCAGCGGCAGGATCGAGGCCGCGACGGCCAGGCCGGCGACCTCGGCCGGGCGCGCCCGCCACCCGGCGTGGGTCGGTCCCGCGCTGCTGCCGGTCATCGATCCTCCCTTCACCTTCGGGCCCCATGCTGCCATCATCGGGGATGGACTGCGCGGGCGTTCGGAGGCCTGCGATCGACGAAGGGAGCGGCGAGCGATGGCCCTGCGAGAGCTTGTGGGTTCGGCGACCGAGGCTGCGAACGTGAAGCGTGTCTTCGGCCAGCCGATCGAGCGAGAGGGGATGACGGTCATACCGGTGGCCTCGGTTCGAGGCGGCTTCGGTGGCGGCGAAGCGGGGGCAATGGCCCCCCGACCGGCCAAGGGCGGCGAAGCGGAGGCGAAGCCCGCCGGCTGGGGCGGCGGCGGGGCCTGGTCCGCGACCCCGGTCGGGGTCTACGTCATCAAGGACGGCGAGCTGGGCTGGCAACCCGCGGTCGACAGCAACCGCGCCATCCTCGTCGGCTGCCTGACGGGGATCGTCGCCTTGCTGGTCCTCCGCAGCATCGCTCGCTCGGCAGTGAAGCGGGGCTGAGCGCCGGGCGCCTGGCGCCGCGAGGCAGCGATTCCCGGCCCGCCTGAGGCATTCGGCCAGCGGCAGCCGGCCGGTTCCCTGTATCGTTACGGGGTCACTTGCCCGAACCTGAGGAGCCTGCCCGTGGCTCTGCCGCTCCGCTCCCTAACGCCCGCCCCCCCGGACCCGATCCTGGGACTGACGGAGGCCTTCAAGGCCGACTCGCGCCCGAACAAGGTGAACCTCGCGGTCGGCGTGTACGTCGGCGACAACGGCGTGACGCCCGTGCTGTCGTGCGTCCTGGAAGCCGAGCGGAGGCTGCTCGAGGGGGCCGGCCCCAAGGGTTACCTGCCGATCGACGGCCGCCCCGCCTACCGCAATGCGGTGCGCCACCTGATCTTCGGCCCGGACCACGAGATCGTGACCAGCGGCCGGGCCTCGACCGCCCAGACGCCGGGCGGCACCGGCGCCCTGCGCGTGGCGGCGGACTTCCTGGTCCAGGCCGGCGCCTCGAAGAACGTCTGGATGAGCGAGCCCACCTGGCCGAACCATCCTCAGTTGTTCACCCTGGCCGGGTTCCAGACTCGCGTCTACCCGTACCTGGACGAGTCGGGCCGGAGCGTCGACGTCGGCAAGATGCTGGGCGCGCTTCGCTCCGCCGCGCGAGGCGACGCCGTCATCCTGCACGGCTCATGCCACAACCCGAGCGGCGTCGATCCGGATGCCGACACGTGGGCCGCCATCGCTGAGGTCGCGGTCGAGAACGAGCTCATCCCGGTCATCGACTTCGCCTACCAGGGCTTCGGCTTCGGGCTCCGCGAGGATGCCGACTGGCTGACCGGCCTGGCCCGCCCCGGCCTGGAGTTTCTGGTCTGCTCGAGCTACTCGAAAAACTTCTCGCTGTACAACGAGAGGGTCGGAGCGCTGACCATCGTGGCGGCCGACGCCGAGCGGGCCGCCTCCGCCCTGAGCCACGTCAAGATCGCCATCCGCTCCAACTACTCCAACCCGCCGGCCCACGGCGCGGATGTCGTGGCCACCATCCTGGCCGACCCGGATCTGCGGGCTCGCTGGGAGGTGGAGCTGGCGGAGATGCGCAATCGCATCCTCGGCAACCGCAACAGGCTGGTGAGGGCCCTCGAGGAAGCAGGCGTCCCGGGCAACTGGGAGCCGATCGGGCAGCAGCGTGGCATGTTCGCCCTGCTCGGGCTCTCGGCCGAGCAGGTGGCCAGGCTGCGCGACGAGTTCGCGGTCTACGTCGTGAGCAAGGGTCGCATCAACGTCGCCGGCATCACCCCCACCAACCTGGAGACCGTCGTCGCGGCGGTCAAGGCTGTCATCGAAGGCTGACCCCGCCCGCCCCACCGACCGGCGCCCCGCGCGACCCTTCGGAACCGCTCCGGCCCTGACTGCGTCTGAGGCTCGACAAGCGATCGTTCGAGCAGAGGTACGACAGATGGCTTCATTGGCCGCTCACCTGCCGGGCACGCGCCTGGCCGGCGCCCTGGCGGTCGCGCTCCTCGTTGCCGGCTGCACCGCAGGCCAGGCCAGCCCCACGCCGCAGCCGTCGCCCTCGCCGTCGCCGAGCGACTCGATGCCCGGCTCCTTCTACCTGCGGGCCTGGCGTACCCAGGCGCTGGAGCGCCAGTACACCTTCGGCTGGCTGCCCGTGGCGACCGTGGCCGACGGCTCGTTCATCGACGGTCTGGTCGCCGTTCCGGCCATCTATCCCGGCCCTCTCTGGATCGGGCCGTCCGCGTCGCCCATCTCGGAGGAGGGAATCGCCACCATCGTGGCCGAGGCCGCCCGGCTGGGCCTGCTCGACGAAACGGGCGACTTCACCGCCGACATGGTGCCGGGCTCCGTCGCGGGCCACATCCTGATGGTCATCAACGGCCGGAGCTACGAGCTGGCCGGAGATCCCGAGAAGCTGCTCCGTTGCCGCTGCATCCCCGAGCCGGGCACCGCGCCGGCCTTCGCCGCCTTCTGGCAGCAGGTGAGCAACATGAGGGAGTGGCTGGCCGAGTACCTTGGCCCGTCCCAGCCGTACCAGCCCGAACGGCTGGCGGTCCTGGTGACGCCGCCCGTCGAGGGTGAGTCGGGGATCACACCCGGCCGGATGGACTGGCCGCTGGCCACGCCGTTCGCCAGCTTCGGCTCGGACTTCGGCGGCGGGCTGCGCTGTGGAGTGGCCGCCGGAGCGGACCCGGATCTGCTCCTGCCCGCTCTCAAGCGGGCCAACCAGCTGACCGGCTTCGAGGATACCGAGGGGGCCGTCCGTTCCCTGCAGGCGAGAGCCCTGGTTCCCAGCGAGCCGAGCCCCTGCGGCTAGGCAGCGATCCGGCGGCCGGGGTCCGCAAGCGGGGGTGCCGGGGCGACCCGCGAGTCCTTTACGTTTCGGGCCGAACGAACGTTGCGCCCGCTCACGCGGCGGCCGATGCTGAGCCTCATGAAGCACGTCAGCCGCCCGCTCCGGCCGCTGCGCCCCACCGGCCCGCAGCACATTCCTCACTTCGGGGCCGGCCTGTTGGAGAGGTCGCTCCTCAACAAGGACACCGGCTTCGACGACCGTGAGCGCGACGCCTTCGGCCTGCGCGGCCTGCTGCCGCCGCGGGTCGAGGCGATCGAGCAGCAGGTTCTCCTCGAGCTTGAGCACCTGCGCCACAAGCACGACGACCTGGAGCGGTACATCGGGCTGTCGTCGCTGCAGGACCGCAACGAGACGCTCTTCTACCGGGTTCTCCTGGAGAACCTCGAGGAGCTGATGCCGATCGTCTACACGCCCACCGTGGGGCGTGCCTGCCAGACATTCAGCCACATCATGCGGCGGCCGCGTGGGCTGTGGATCACACCGGCCGACAAGGACCGGATCCCCACCCTGCTCCGCAACGCCCGGCCGGAGGCCTCCTCGACGGGGGTCGGCAAGGAGGACGTGCGGCTCGTCGTGGCCACCGACAACGAGCGGATCCTGGGCCTGGGCGACCAGGGGGCCGGGGGCATGGGCATCCCGATCGGCAAGCTGGCGCTGTACACGGCCGGCGCAGGAATCTACCCCGCCTGCACGCTGCCGATATCGCTGGACGTGGGCACGGACAACGAGGAGCTGCTGGCCGATCCTCTGTACGTCGGCTTCCGTCAGCGCCGCCTTCGCGGCACGGACTACGATGAGTTCCTGGAGGCCTTCATCGACGCCATTCTGGCTGTCTTCCCGCGGGCCGTCCTGCAGTGGGAGGACTTCAAGCAGCACAACGCCATACGCATCCTGGACCGCTACCGTCGGCGCGTGACCAGCTTCAACGACGACATCCAGGGGACGGGGGCGGTGGTGCTGGCAGGGGTCCTGGCCGCCAATCGGGTGCTCGGCTGTCCGATGCGCGAGCAGCGTTTCGTCTTCGTAGGGTCTGGGGCGGCCGGGATCGGCATCGCCCGGCTGGTTCGGGCTCAGCTGCTGGCCGAAGGGGTAAGCCCCGAGGATGCCAAGCGGGCCATCGTCATGGTCGACAGCAAGGGCCTGGTGTTCGAGAGTCGGGCCAGGCTCGACGCGGACAAGCTCGAGTTCGCCCTGACGCCGGCCGAGGCGTCCTCCTACGGCCTGGGCAGTATCGCGCCGTCCCGGCGCCTGGACCTGGAGTCGGTCATCGGGGCCGTGAAGCCGACGGTGCTCATCGGGACCAGCGGGGCCCCGGGTGCCTTCACCGAGAAAGCGGTCCGCACCATGGCCGAGCACGTCGAGAGGCCGGTCATCTTTCCCCTTTCCAACCCCACGGCCAAGTCCGAGGCCGTGCCGGCGGACATCCTGGCCTGGACCGGCGGTCGGGCCCTGGTAGCGACCGGGAGCCCGTTCCCGCCCCTGCGGCACGACGGCCGGGAGTACCTCGTCGGCCAGGCGAACAACGTCTTCATCTTCCCCGGCATGGGCCTGGGCGCGATCGTGGCCGAAGCTCGCGAGATCACCGACGAGATGTTCCTTCTGGCGGCGCGAACCCTGGCCGGGATGGTATCGACCGAGCGTCTGGCGGCCGGTGCGCTGTACCCGGCCGTCTCGGATCTGCGGCGCGTCTCACGCGAGATCGCGGCCAAGGTCGTCTGCCAGAGCCGTGACTGCGGAGTTGGCCGGCTCTTCCACGACGACGAGGTTTACCAGGCCGTGGACGACGCTATGTGGGAGCCCGACTACCTGCCCTACGAGCTGGCCGAACGCGACTAGGCCCGGCCGCGGCCCCGTCGGCGCCGCAACCAGCCCTATCCGCCCCCAACGCCCCCACACCGTCACGCCGGGGAGGGCCGGGCGGCGCTGTACGTAGTCCTCAGGGACCAGAGAGGGCTACCCCGGACAGGACCTATTGCGGATGGGATTCCGGGCTCCAATACGTCAGTGTACCTATTAGAAGCCGAACCCCAAGGCGGGGCCCGGAAGGCCCAGAAGAAGGCCCACTCCGCCCACCGTCTCAGGCCGTATTCGTGAGACGCATCCCGGCGGGCTCGAAGGAGACAGAAGATGGCCGTTGGAGCACTGAATCCGGCAATGCCGGTTCAAGGAAACGTCCCCACCAAGAAGCGCCCCGGCCATTTCGTGGCTCTCACCGAGGATGGCCGCATCGACGCCATGCTGGCGCAGAGCGGCATGCTTGCCGCGCTGCTCGAAAAGCGCGCTCCCATCAACATCAACACGATCTTCCGCGGGCCCAATGACGGCACCAACATGGCGGCCATCTCGGGGTCCAAGAGCGTCGATCCGTACGACATCTCCATCGTCATGCCGGCCGCCGACGGCGACCCGCTGGTCAGCGACGCTGACAAGGACGCCTGGCAGCGGTTCCGGGTGGCCTACGACGTGACCCTCGAGGCCACTCCCTTCCGCGTGACCGGGGTGCTGTACCTCCTGCCCTCGCAGGATGCGATGGCTCTGACCGAGCGCGGCAGCGAGCTCTTCCTGCCGGTGTTCACACCCATGGTTCACTGCGGTGCCATGACGCTCGTGGACGTGCCCCACGACGCGATCCTGGTCAACCGCTCCCACATCCGCAAGGTCACTGCCTCGATGCGGCGCTAGCCGCCCGTGACCCGACTCGGCCCGGCGACCCGGGCCGGCCAGAGAACAGATCCTTCACGCGCAGAACGGTGCGGCTCTGGGCCAGTCGTGCCGCTTCTGCGCGTCTTCTTTGCGGTGCGAGAATGCGGGCAACGGGCCCGGGCGGGCAGACGTCGCGCCGACAGGGTCCCCCAGTAGCGGCCGATTGCCCCGGGGAGGTCGAGATGCTCGTCGGCGTACCTCGTGAGGTCAAGGACAACGAGTTCCGCGTCGGGTTGACGCCAAGTGCCATACGGGAGCTGGTGGCCCACGGCCATCAGGTGGTGGTCGAGTCGGGCGCCGGCTCCGCCATCGATCTCGACGACGATCGCTACCAGGCTGCGGGCGCCGAGATCGTCGAGGAAGCCGCCGAGATCTTCGGCCGGGCCGAGATGGTGGTCAAAGTCAAGGAGCCTCAGCCGCCTGAGATCGCGATGCTGCGCGATGGGCAGGTTCTCTTCACCTACCTGCACCTGGCGCCGGACCTGCCTCAGACCAGGGCCCTGCTCAAGGCCGGTTGCGTGGCCGTCGCCTACGAGACGGTGACCGACGAGCGCGGCGGGCTGCCTCTGCTGGCGCCCATGAGCGAGGTTGCCGGCCGGATGTCCATCCAGGCCGGAGCCCACGCCCTCGAGAAGGAGGCCGGCGGGCGGGGAGTGCTGCTGGGTGGCGTGCCGGGCGTGCCGCCGGCCAGGGTGGTCGTGCTCGGTGGCGGCGTGGTGGGCATGAACGCCCTGCGCATGGCCCTCGGCCTCGAGGCGGACGTGACCGTCCTCGACACGTCGCTGCCGCGGCTCAAGGAGCTGGACCTGATCTTCGCCCCGGCCCTGAACACGCGCTACGCCACCACTGACGCCGTCGAGGAGAGCGTGCTGGCCGCCGACCTCGTGATCGGGGCCGTTCTGCACCCCGGCGGAACCGCTCCGCGCCTGGTGACGCGGGCCATGGTCAAGGAGATGAAGCGCGGCTCGGTGGTCGTGGACGTATCCATCGACCAAGGCGGCTGCTTCGAGACGTCGCGGCCCACGACCCACTCCAACCCGACCTACGTCGACGACGGGGTGGTCCACTACTGCGTCACCAATATGCCGGGTGCGGTGCCGCGGACTTCCACGTTCGGTCTCAACAACGCCACGCTGCCTTTCACGCTGGCGCTGGCCGACAAGGGCTGGCGCAGAGCGATGACGGAGGACCGGCATCTGCGCGACGGCCTGAACGTCTGCTGCGGCCGCGTTACGTGCCGGGCGGTCGCGGAGGCCCACGGCCTCGAATATGCTCCCGCGGAGAAGGTGCTCGGGATCTGAGCCAGGCCGGGCGTCGAACAACTCTCCGGCGCCGGTCGTCAGGATCTAGAGGCCCCGGCGGAGCCTGTGCCTGCGCCGCGGTTCCATTCAGGCGACAATCGCTTCAACAAACCGCAGCAGGGAGAAGCGAATGAGCTACTCAACGACGCGTCGGCGCGGTCCCGCGCCGACCTCCCGGCGTGGCCGCACGCTGCGCCACCTGGCGATCCTGGCCACGGCCTTCGTCGTCGCCGCCTGCGGCAGCTCCTCGCCCAGCGCTACCGAGCCGGGCACGGCCCAGCCCTCCGCCACGGGCGCGGCCAGCTTGGCCGCCGAGGCCTGGCTCGACACGTCGCTGCCCATCAAGGACCGCGTCGCGGCGCTCCTGGCAGAGATGACGCTGGACGAGAAGATCGGCCAGATGTCGGCCGTCATCAACCAGGACCCGAGCAGGGGCTGGCAGCCGCGCGACCCCGGCGACGTCATCACGGGCTGGTTCGGGGCCATGCTCTCCGGCGGTGACGGCAACCCCTCCGGCGCCAACACGGCCCAGAACTGGTACGCGATGATCGAGGTCTACCAGCAAGCGGCTCTCAAGACGCGCCTGGCCATTCCCATGCTGTACGGCGTCGACGCCGTCCACGGCGACGCCCACGTGGGCGGCACCACCGTGTTCCCCCACAACATCGGCATGGGCGCCACCCGCGATCCGGCTCTCGTCGAGAAGGCCTGCCAGGTGACGGCCGTCGAGACGGCGGCTACGGGCGCCCGCTGGGACTTCGGGCCGGTCGTGGCGGTCGTGCTGGACGTCCGCTGGGGCCGCACCTACGAGAGCTACGGCGAGAGCACCGACCTGGTGAGCCAGCTGGGCACCGCCTGCCTGCAGGGCCTCCAGGGCGACAGCCTGACCGACCAGCAAACCGTCGTGGCCGACCCCAAGCACTACCTCGGTGACGGCGGGACGGCCTGGGGCAGCTCCACGGCCAGCGCCGGGAGTTCGCAGTACATGCTCGACCAGGGCGTGACCCAATTCGACAACGACACCATCGCCGACCTGTTCCTGCCGCCCTATCGCGAGGCCGTCGATTCCGGCGCGCGGGTGATCATGGCGTCGTACACCAGCACCCAGAGCGGCGGCAAGGTGCACGGCGACCCGTACTGGCTGACCGACAAGCTCAAGGGCGAGCTGGGCTTCACCGGCTTCGTCGTCTCCGACTGGGGCGGCATCGGCCAGCTCAACGCGGACTACCGGGAGGCCGTCAAGCAGGGCATCAACGCCGGCATCGACATGGCCATGCTCCCCGGCAACTGGCGCGAGTTCGCCAATGCCATGAAGAGCCTGGTCGCGAGCGGCGAGATCTCGCAGGCCCGGGTCGACGACGCCGTCAGTCGCATCCTGACCGTCAAGTTCGAGATGGGCCTCTTCGAGAACCCGCTGCCCCCCTCCGGCGAATGGGCCAACGTGGGCTCGGCGGCCAACCGGGCCGTTGCCCGCCAGGCCGTCGCCGAGTCGGCGGTCCTGCTCAAGACCGGCAGCGGCGTCCTGCCCGTCGCCAAATCGGGCAAGACCGTGCTGCTGGCCGGCCCGGCCGCAGACGACATTGGGCTCGCCTCCGGCGGCTGGACCCTCACCTGGCAGGGACAGGCCGGCAACCTGACCGAGGGCACGACCCTGAAGGAGGCGCTCGAGGCGCAGCTCGGGTCGAGCCTGACCTACAGCGCCGACGCCATGTTCTCCGGCTCGGGCAAGGCCGACGTGGGCATCGTGGTTGTCAGCGAGAGGCCCTATGCCGAAGGCGTGGGCGACTCCGCCACCCTGGCCCTCCCGGCCGAGGACGTGGCCCTCATCGCCAGGATGAGGCCGCTGGTGGACAAGCTGATCGTGATCGTCTACTCGGGTCGGCCGGTCGTGCTGGACGGCATCGCCGGCCAGGCCGACGCGCTGATCGCGGCCTGGCTGCCCGGCACGGAAGCCGGCTCCGGGCTGGCAGACGTGCTCTTCGGCGACGTGCCCTTCACCGGGCAGACGCCGTTCACCTGGCCCAAGACTGCGGACGACTCCCCTCGCTACGGCAAGAGCGCTTGCGAGGGGGCGGTCTACCCCTACGACTACGGTCTGGATGCCACGGGAAAGCTGCTTGGACCGGCTGCCTGCTGAGGCGCGCCGATTCCTCGCCCTAACAAACACGAAGCCGGCGCCTCTGGCGCCGGCTTCTCCTATCTGGCGGGTCGGGCGGGGCTAGCCGCCCAGCACGACCAGAGCGATCTCCGGGTCAACCTGTTCGGTCAGCAGGACCGCCAGCCGGTTTGCCGCCTCCTGGGCATCAGGGTTGCCCCAGGTGAAGCGCGTCGAGTTCGCGGACATGTCCCAATCCTCGATGCGCGACTGGCTGAAGCGGGCCCGATGGCGCTCGCAGCAATTGACAGTCAGGTCGTCTTCCACCTGGATGCCGTGGCCGCTGATGAAGTAGCTGCCCACCTTGGCCACGATCTCGACAGGTCCGGTCCCGTTGGCGAAGAAGCCGACGGCCGAGACCGACTCGCGGCCCAGCCAGCCGGCGATGGCGTCCACCAGAACGGCGGACGACTTCGCTTCGAGCCAGCCGTCGCCGCGCACGATCTGCGCGACCTGGCGGCCGATGCCGGCGGCCTCTTCCGTGACCAGCGCGGCCATGAACTCGCGATTGAGCGAGGCAACCGCCTGGCTGAGGCTCTTGGAACGTTGAGTGACCTGATCCACCTGAGATGCCCTGCGCTATGTAGCCGTGTGCGAGTCCACGTTAGATGAGCCCGTCAGCGCGTCAAGTGCGGCCTTACGGCCACGCCGGCGGTACTTTTGGAGTCGACACCGGTAATCCTCCGGTCCGGTGCCGGCGTTGCCCCGCCGCACCTCGGTCCGCATGGCGGCTGCCAGGGAGGTTGCATCCTCCTTTTGGCTCGCGGTGTCGAGGCGCAACACCCCCCGGACCATCAATCCTACCGCGACTGGCGAGAAAGGGAAGCCCCCAAAGCGCCCGAAACGACCGATTTGGCCTCGTCGATGATGCATTCCAGGTGCTCGACGCCCCGAAAGCTCTCTGCGTAGACCTTGTAGACGTCCTCCGTGCCCGACGGACGGGCGGCGAACCAGCCGCTCTCGGTCAGGACCTTGACGCCGCCGATGGGCGCGCCGTTGCCGGGGGCCCGGGTCAGGACAGCCGTGATCGGCTCGCCGGCAATCTCGGTGGCGGGTATCTGCTCCGGGGAGAGCCCGGCCAGCACCGCCTTCTGCTCGCGCGTGGCCGGGGCGTCGATACGGCGGTAGGCGGGCGCCCCGAAACGGGCCGTCAGCTCAGCGTAGGCCCCGGCAGGTGTTTGCCCCAGCCGGGCCGTCAGCTCGGCCGCCAGCAGGCAGGCTATCAGGCCGTCCTTGTCCGTCGTCCAGACGGTGCCGTCCCGCCGCAGGAACGAGGCCCCCGCGCTCTCCTCGCCGCCGAAGCCGAGCGAGCCCTCGACGAGACCGGGAACGAACCACTTGAAGCCGACGGGGACCTCCAGGAGCCGCCTTCCCAGCTCGGCCGTGACGCGGTCGATCATGGCCGTCGAGACGAGCGTCTTGCCCACCGCCACTTCCGGACGCCAGTCCCGGTTGCGGTACAGGTAGGCCACCGCCGCCGAGAGGAAGTGGTTGGGATTCATCAAGCCAGCCTTGCCAGAGACGATGCCGTGGCGATCGGCGTCGGTGTCGTTGGCGAAGGCGACATCGAACCGGTCGCTCAGCGAGACCAGGCTGGCCATGGCGTAGGGCGAGGAGGGATCCATCCTGATGCGCCCGTCCCAGTCGACGGTCATGAAGCCGAAGGTCGGGTCGACGGTCTCGTTGGTGACGGTCAAGTCCAGGCCGTAGCGGTCGCGGATGGCGCCCCAGTAGCCGACGCTTGCGCCGCCCAGCGGATCCACGCCGAGCTTCAAGCCGGAGGCGCCGATGGCTTCCATGTCCACCACTCCGGCCAGGTCGTCGACATAGGCGCCGGTGTAGTCGTGCGACCGAACCTCGGCCCGGGCCCGCTCGTAGCTGAGACGCGGGATGGAATCGAGGCTCGACCGAAGCAGCTCGTTGGCCTGGTCCTGGATGGCCGTGGTGACATCCGTGTCGGCCGGGCCGCCATTGGGCGGGTTGTACTTGAAGCCGCCGTCCTCGGGCGGGTTGTGCGAGGGCGTGACGACGATGCCGTCCGCCAGGCCGCCGGTCCGGCCGCGGTTGTAGGTGAGGATGGCGTGCGAGATGGCGGGCGTGGGCGTGAGCCCGTCCGCCTGATCGGTCATCACCGTCACGCCGTTGGCCGCCAGGACCTCGATCGCCGTCCGGGTGGCCGGCGTCGACAGGGCGTGGCTGTCCTTGCCGATGAAGAGGGGCCCGTCGATGCCCCTGCCGGCGCGGTAGCGGCAGATCGCCTCTGTCGTGGCCAGGATGTGGGTCTCGTTGAAGGACCCGTCGAGCGACGAGCCACGGTGGCCGGAGGTGCCGAAGGAGACCAGTTGCGAAGCCTGGCTCGGATCGGGCCGGACGTCGTAGTAGGCGGCGACGAGCCGATCGACATCCACCAGCATCGACTTCTCCGCGGGCTTGCCCGCTCGCTCGCTGATTGACACCCGATCTCGCCTCCTCTGCGCTGGCCTCTTGCAGGGCGAATGATGACGTGCCCGGGGGCCGCTCGCAGCGGCGAAGGCCGGTCTCTGTCGAGGCCGGCCTTCGGGATGAGCGGCTGCTAGTCGGTTGCGGCTGCCGGGCCCGGCATCTGCGGCGACAGGTGGTGGTCCAGATGGTCCGCCTGCTCGGCGTGGAAGTGGGCCCGCAGAGGCTTCTCCTCGAGGGCCAGCAGAGTCACGCAGCCCAGGACGGCGGCGACGATGCCGAGCAGCATCGAGTCGGCGATGGCGATCGAGAAGGCTTCGTTGAACCCTCGGGCCGCGACCTCGCGGAACTGCGGCGGGATCACCGAGAAGACGTCGCCCGCGGAGCCGCCGATCTTGGTCAGGTTGCCCATGTCGAGACCGGGCGGCGGCGAGGCCGGCAGGCCGGACCAACCGGCGTCGGCGATCGAGCTGCGCAGCAGGTCCCATGACAGGTTGTTGCGGAAGGCCGTGAAGGCGATCGTCAGGCCGATGGACGAGCCGATCTGGCGGATGAGGATCAGGTCGCTGGTGGCCGCGCCGAGGCGGGCGAACGACACGTCGTTCTGGACGATCAGCGGCAGCAGCGGCATGGTCGGTCCGATCCCAACGCCGGCGATGGCCATCCACAGCCACAACTGTGGAGCGGGCGTATTCGGCCGCAGGTTCGTGAACAGAGCCAGGCCCACGGCCAGCGAGGCCATCGACATGACCATAAGCCACTTGTAGCGGCCGGTCCGGCTGGCGATCTGGCCCGATGCGATCGAACTGGCGATCAGACCGGCCAGGAAGGGGAAGAGCAGGTAGCCTGACTCAGTGGTGCTGGCCTGCTGCACGACCTGGAACCAGAGTGGCAGGAAGATGATGATCGTGGCGAAGCCGAACATGGCCAGGAAGGCCGCTCCGGCGGAGACGGCGAAGGTTCGGTTGCGGAGGAGATCGAGAGGGATCACCGGGTCCTCGGCCCTAGTCTCGGCGATCAGGAACGCCACCAGGCCGGCGAGGCCGAGGGCGAACCAGGCCACGACTGGCGTGTCGGTCCAATCGCCGTTCTGGGCCAGGGTCAATGCGACCAGAGACGCGACGACGGCGACGCTCAGGGTCACCACGCCCAGGATGTCGAGGTTGAAGCGGACGTTCTCCTTACGCACGTTGGGCAGCAGCCGAACGATCAGGAAGAGCGAGACGAACCCGATCGGCACGTTCACGAAGAAGATCCAGTGCCAGGACAGGTTGTCCGTCAGGAAGCCGCCCAGGAACGGGCCGATCAGGAAAGCGACGCCGAAGACCGCCCCGAACAGGCCCTGGTACTTGCCGCGCTCGGCCGGGGTGAAGAGATCGCCCACGATGGCCAGCGCGATGGGGAACAGAGCTCCCGCGCCCAGACCCTGGAGGCCGCGGAACGCGACCAGCTGCCACATCGTCTGGCTCAGGCCGGACAGCACCGAGCCGACCAGAAAGAGGCTGATCCCGAGCAACAGCATCGGCCGCCGGCCGTAGTAGTCGGACAGCTTGCCGTAGACGGGGATCGCGGCGGTGCTCGTGACCAGGTAGGAGGACACGGCCCAGACGTACAGGTCCACGCCGTCCAGGGAGGTGACGATGCGCGGCAGCACGGGCCCGACGATCGTCTGGTCGAGAGCGCTGAGGAAGAGGGCCAGCAGCACTGCCCCGACGATCTCGAGTCGGGCGCGGTTGCTGATCTGGATGGCGACCGGCCGGGCGGCGGTCTCGATGGTCGACACGGGTTGCTCCTTGCTTATGCGGCTGCTCCGCCGGGCCCATTGGGGCCGGCGCCTGCTCGCTTGTGTGCGCCCATCCTCCGGCGGGGTTGTGAAGGACTTGTGAGCGCCGGCCGGATTCCTGGTGACGGTTCCGGCTGCGCCGCCGCGCGCCCCCGCACGCGCGGGCGCGGTCCACTTCGAGCTCTCACGCTAGCGTCGGGCAACGGATCCGGTTTGCCGCCGGCGGGCTCTTCCGCGGGCCGCAACAGGGCCGGCCGATCAGTCCAGCGGGCTCAGGCGAAGGCCACCGCGGCGTAGCCCACCGTCCGCCCGGGGTCGCCGCCCGCGTCGGCGGAGGTCGCTTTGCCGAGCAGGATCCCCCGCTTCGCCCCCATCTCACCCAAGGCGGTCAGCGTGAACCGGGTTGCGTCGATGCCGCACATGCCGCACACCAGTCCGGGCAGCCCGGCCAGAGTCAGGGCGGCTTCCAGATCGCCCAGGGTGTCCGCGTCGAGGCGCAGAAGTGGGGCCAGGAGGCGGTCGTCGGCTTCCTCGCACACGGCTGCGGGCGGGTAGTGGGCGAAGTCGGAGCTGGCCACGATGAGGATCCGCTCTCCCGCCGCGCGCCTGGCCGCCAGCAGCCGGCCAACGGCGGCGCCTGCTTCGGTGTGGGCCCTGAGGCGAGGGCTGACCGCCAGCGGCACGATTTGCGCCTGGGGGCAGGTCCGGGCCAGCAGAGGCAGCTGGATCTCGATCGAATGCTCGCTGCCGTGACAGTCGTCGTCGGCTGCGAAGGGCTTGCCGAGCCCGGCTATCTCCGCCGTCAGATCACGGTCGATGGCGACCTCGCCCAACGGCGTCAGCCACGGGCCACCGGTCCAGACTCCGACGCCGTCAGCCCAGGCTCCATGGTCAGTGCCGGCAATGACGATCGTGGTTGGGGCGATCTCGCCCGCGAGGCGCCAGGCCAGGGCGGCGATCGCGCCCGAGAAGACCAGGCCGGCATGAGGGACGAGCAGCCCGCAGACGAGGCCGGCCTCCAGGCCTTCGGGTCGCGCGACAGACCCCGCTTCCGCGAGGAGCGAGTCGACGAGGCCCTTCAGCCGGTCGGGCTGGGCGGGGTAGAAGCTGCCGGCTACGGCCGGGCGGCGGGGAGCGGCGCCGGGGCTCATGGCGTTCCGTCCCGGCGGCCCCACTCGTCCAGCCCGACGCCCGCCAGAGAGTGACCGCACATCGCACAGAGGCCATCCTCGAGGGCCGCCCGGACGGCGACGTAGCCTCGCCGCCGGATCAGCGTCTCGCCACAGCTCGCGCAGTGGGTGTCTTCGTCGCCGTCGTGGAGGTTGCCCGAGTAGACGTGGCGCAGGCCGGCCGCCCGCCCCGCCTCCACTGCCCGGCGGATGGTCTCCACCGGGGTCGGCTCCAGGTCCGACAGCTTGTAGGCCGGGAAGAAGCGGCTGACGTGCCAGGGCGTCTCCGGGCCGAGGTTGGAGACGAGCCATCGGGTCAACTCGTCCAGGCCGGCGGGGTCGTCGTTGAGGCCTGGGATCAGGAGCGTCGTGACCTCGAGCCAGATCCCGCGCGCTTTCATGCCGGCCAGGGTCTCCAGGACCGGCGCCAGGCGGGCGCCCACAACGTGCCGGTAGAAGCTGTCGTCGAAGGCCTTGAGGTCGACGTTGGCGGCCTGGACGAGCGGCGCCAGGGCGTCCAGGGCCTCCGGGGTCTGGTAGCCGTTAGTGACCAGGACGTTGGCCAGCCCCGCCTCCGCGGCCAGGCGCGCCGTCTCCACGACGTACTCGATGAAGACCGTGGGCTCGGTGTAGGTGTAGGCGATGCTGCGCGAACCGGCGGCCAGGGCCGCCGAAACGACGGAGGCCGGCGGCAGCGGGAAGTCGGGGATCCCAAGGTCCTCGCTTTCGGCCTGCGAGATCGACCAGTTCTGGCAGTGCAGGCAGTGGAAGTTGCAGCCCCTGGTGGCGATCGAGAAGGCGATGCTGCCGGGATGGAAGTGGAAGAGCGGCTTCTTCTCGATCGGGTCCGCGCCGGCTGAGACGGCCCGGCCGAAGACGGCCGTCAGCAACTTGCCGTCCACGTTGAGGCGGACATGGCAGATGCCGGCTCGGCCGGGGCGGACCAGGCAGCGGTGGGCACAGGCCAGGCAGCGCACGGCGTCGGCGGCCTCGGGCTGCCACAGGATCGCCGGGTGTGCGGCAGGAGGCGGGGCCTTGCGGTCGGGGCGTACGGGCGGGCGGTTGGTCGATTGCACAGCTGTTCAGGGCCATGCTGGATTCGATCGGGCTCGAAGGCAAGAGCCGAACTGCCCCGGCCGGGCTGCCTCAGCGCGTGATCGGCCTGCGGTGTTGGGCCGCTCCGGCACGGAGCGGGGCCATGTTCGTGCCAGGCAGCCGGTCCGGTCTGCGCAGCCGGAGATCAGCTCCGACTCTGCGAACCGGAGATCGCCTCGAGGGCCAGGCGGCGCGTGTGGCGGTGGCGCTCGATGGTCTCTGTGTCACGCTCAATCGCCGGCAGCAGCGTGCCTCGGTCGGTCTTCCAGCGGGCGGCGACATCGCCGGGCGCCTCGCCCAGCAGTACGGACGCGGCCTGGACCGCGCCACCCATGGCCACAAGCTCGGTAGCCTCGGGGATCGAGACCGGGCGGCCGGAGAGGCGTCGCACCACGTCCTGCCAGGTCTTGCCACGCGCCCCGCCACCGATCAGGACCAGCGGCGCATCGGCGTTCACGCCGGACGAGCAGCGGTCGATCGTGTCGATGGCCTCGAGCAGGCTGACCGCCACGCCTTCGTAGGTGGCCATCAGGATGGCCCCCGGATCCGTGTCGTGGCGCAGGCCGAAGAAGGCGGCTGCCGCCTCGGGCAGGTTGGGCGTCCGCTCGCCGTCGAAGTAGGGCAGGGCCACTACCTCGCCGCTCGCCGTGACGTCGTCACGCTCGAGCTTGAGCATGGCCGCGACCCTGTCCACGGCCAGGGTGCAGTTGAGGGTGCAGGCCAGCGGCAGGAAGAGGCCGGACGCATCGGCGAAGCCCGCCACGTCGCCGCTCGGATCCGCGATCCGAGTCTTGGACACCATGTAGGCCGTGCCCGACGTGCCCAGGCTGACGACCGGTACTCCCGACCGGAGGCCCAGCCCCAGGGCCGCGCCCATGTTGTCGCCGGTGCCGGGCCCAACCACGGTACCGGCCCGCAAGCCCGTGGCCTCGGCGGCCGCCGCTGTGACGGTGCCGGCCGCCTCGGCGGGGCCGAGTACCTTCGGCAGAAGGGCCGGGTCCAGGCCCAGCTCCGGTAGGGCCAGGACCTCGGCCGAGTAGGCGCCATCCGCAGTTGACCACCAGGCCGTCCCGGAGGCGTCGCCGCGATCGGTGACGCCCACGCCGGTGAGTCGCTCCGTCAGGTAGTCGTGGGGCAGGCGGATAGCGGCCGTCCGGGACGCCGTCTTGGGCTCCACGCGGCGCAGCCAGGCCCACTTGGAGGCGGTGAAGGAGGCCACCGGGACGACGCCCACGCGTTCCGCCCAGGCGGCGGCGCCGAGCGCCTCGACCAGGCGGGCAGCGTCCGGTCCGGAGCGGGTGTCGTTCCAGAGCGTCGCCGGGCGCAGCGGCTGGCCTGCCTCGTCGAGGCAGACCAGGCCATGCTGCTGCCCGGCCACGGAGACGGCATCAATCTCATTCGCCAGCTCGGTCTGGCCCAGGGCGGTCCGCAGGGCCTCCCACCAGACCTGGGGGTGAGTCTCGCGGGCGCCGTCGCTGCCCTCCACGGTGTGGGGGGCCTGACCGCGAGCTACCTCGCGGCCGGTCTCGACATCAACCACCACGACCTTGGTTGACTGCGTCGAGCAATCGACACCGGCCGCCAGCCTCTTCATTGTCTCCTCCCCCCGCTCAATCGCGGGCGGCCTGCCTAGCGGGCGCCCAGGATGAGCTCCACAACCAGCTGGTCAAGGCGCTCGTTGTAGTAGCCGCGATTGGCGAGCGCGGCGGGATCGCCCGGGTTGTCGTGGAGCTCCTTGGCCGCCGCGGCGGAGTAGGCGCCCACTGTCGGCTTGCCCAGCTCGGCGACCGAGGCGGCCTCCATGGCGGCCTTGATCTCCGGATCGGCGGCGAAGCGCTTGGCCTTCTCCTTGAGGAGCAGGTAGGTCCGCATGCACCCCGCGGCAAAGTCCCAGACGCCTTCGGGGTTCTCTCCGCGATAGGCATGGGCGTCGAAGTGGCGCGGCCCTTCGTAGCCCGACTCCTCGAGCAGCTTGACCAGGAAGAAGGCGTCCTTGAGGTCCTCGGAGCCGAACCGGAGATCCTGGTCGTAGCGCCCGATCTTCTGGCCGTTGAGGTCGATGTGGAACAGCTTGCCGTGCCACAGGGTCTGAGAGACGGCGTGGTAGAAGCTCAGGCCGGACATGGTCTCGTGGGCAGTCTCCGGGTTGAGTCCGACCATCTCCGGATGCGCCAGGGTGCTGATGAAGGCCAGGGCGTGACCGACTGTGGGCAGGAAGATGTCGCCCCGCGGCTCGTTCGGCTTGGGCTCCATGGCGAAGCGAAGCCCGTAGCCCTGGTCGATGACGTACTCGCACAGGAAGTCCATGGCCTCGCGGTAGCGGTCCAGGGCGTCGGACGGCTTCTTGGCCGCCATCGACTCGACGCCTTCCCGGCCGCCCCAGAAGACGTAGGTCTTGGCCCCCAGCTCGGCGCCCAGGTCGATGGCCCGCATTGTCTTGGCCAGGGCGAAGCGACGCACGGCGCGGTCGTTGGAGGTGAAGGCCCCGTCTTTGAACACGGGGTTCTTGAAGAGGTTGGTGGTCGCCATCGCGACGACCATGCCCGTCTCGTCGAGCGTCTTCTTGAACCTCTTCACGATCTCGTCCCGCTCGGGAGAAGGGGATCCGAACGGGACGAGATCGTCGTCGTGGAGCGAGACGCCGTAGGCTCCCAGCTCCGCCAGCTTGCGCACGCTGTCATTGGGGTCGAGACGTGGGCGCGTGTCCTCGCCAAAGGGGTCGCCGCCGGGGTTGCCGACGGTCCAGAGGCCGAAGGTGAACTTGTGGGCGCGATTCGGCTTGTACGCCTCGCTGTGCGCCTCGACTGCCTGCTGGGCCATGACCCTGACCTCCATCGCTTATGCGTTCTGCGCCGGCTGGGCTGCCGGCGTCCCGGTGCGGGCTCCGGGGTCCTTACTCGCGGGGTCTCCCGGGCTCGGCTTCACTTGCGAGTTGCAATCGTATGCCGCATATCCTTCGACAGCAAGCCCTTGACTGCGGCAGCATGCGTATGCTACATAGGTATGCGCCCGGCGCCAATGCCCGCCGGCTGAGGCTGGTGTGGTTGCGTCCGGCATCAAGGAGGACCGGCAAGTTGAGCCGGCAATGCGGAAGCCAGGGCAGCGGAGGAGGCGTCGATAGGCGAACTGACACTCGGAGTGTCGGTGAACGAGGCGGTACAGAAGGGTACGCCCGTGGAGAGACCGCCTGGAGAACCGTCGTATTGGAACTGTAAGGAGGATCGATAGTGAACCTGGTCCCGAAGCGGCTACTCGGTGTGGTTGCGGTCGTCGCGCTGGTCGCGGCGTGCTCGTCCACCGAGGCGACGCCCACAAGCGCGCCGGCAAGCGGGGAGCCGACCCCGGAAGCCAGCGCGACCCCCGCGCCTGTGACCATCAACTGGTGGCACATCACTACCGGCGAGCCCGGCAAGACCATCTTCCAGGGCATCGCGGACGCCTACACGGCCGAGCATCCCTGGGTGACTATCAACATCACCGTCCTCGAGAACGAGGCCTTCAAGACCAAGCTGAACACCAGCCTGCAGTCGGGCGAGGCGCCCGACCTGTTCCAGTCCTGGGGTGGCGGCACGATGGCCCAGCAGGCCGAGGCCGGCTATCTCCAGGACATCACGTCGTCCATTGCCGATTGGTCGGACACCCTCGGCGGTGCCCTGAGCATCTACAGCTACAACGGCAAGGTCTACGGCGTGCCGTGGGACATGGGCATGATCGGCTTCTGGTACAACAAGGCCGCGTTCACGAAGGCCGGTATCAGCGCCCCGCCCACGACCTGGTCCGAGTTCCTGACTGACGTCCAGATGCTCAAGGACAGCGGCATCGCTCCTCTCGCCATCGCCGGCAAGGACATGTGGCCGTCGATGCACCTCTGGACGTACCTGATCCTCCGCCAGGCGGGCTACGAAGCCCTCCAGCAGATGATCCAGACCGGCGACTGGAACACCGACGCCTGCAAGGCCGCCGGTGACGAGGTCGTCAAGCTCAACGCCTTGAGCCCGTATCAGGACGGCTACAAGAGCGCTACCTACGACAACGAAGCGGCTGCGGTCGGCAACGGCAAGGCGGCCATGGAACTGATGGGCCAGTGGGCTCCTGGCGTTGAGGCCAACAACAGCGCTGACGGCAAGGGCCTCGGCGACGATCTCGGTTGGTTCGCGTTCCCCGGCGTTGAAGGCGGGAAGGGCGATCCGACCGACGGCGTCGGCGGCGGCAACGGCATCGCGGTTGGCAAGGACGCTCCGGCCGAGGCCATCGATTTCCTGAAGTTCTTCTCGAGCGTGCCGAACGCCCAGAAGATCATGGATCCGGACGAGACCGGCAACAGCATGGGCCTCTCCCCGGTCAAGGGCACTGACGGCTCGGTCCTGCCGGCTACCCTGCAGATGGTTCTCGCCGGCGTGAACAACGCCAAGCACATCCAGCTCTACCTGGACCAGGCCACCGACTCGGCCATGGGCACCGCGATCAACAAGGCGACTGTCGCCCTGTTCCTCGGCGCCTCGACCCCCGAGAAGGTCTGCCAGGAGATCACCACGGCGGCTTCCCTGTAGCAGCCGATCGTGGTTTGGCCAACCTGAGTAGTTAGTTATGGTGAGCGGGCCGGCGGCAAGCCGGCCCGCTCAACTCCCGGGTACGTGAGGACGGCATATGAGCTTGAGCGCAGTGAGAGTCTCGGCGCGGAGCGGAGAGAGCCAGCGCGCGAAGTGGCTGACAATCGGCGTGTTCCTGCTGCCGGCGCTGGCTCTCTTCTTGACGTTTGTGGTGTACCCGGTCATATCGGCGGCCCGCTATAGCCTGTACAAGTGGGACGGGCTGCAGCCGCTCACCGACTTCGTCGGCACCAAGAACTACGAGACGGCATTCGCCAGCGACCTGTTCATACACTCCATCCAGAACAACTTCCTGATAATCGCGCTCTCGCTGACGATCCAGATCCCGTTCTCCTTGATGCTGGCCACTCTCCTGAACCGGCGCTTCCCGGGCCGGGCCGTCTTCCGGCTGCTCTTCTTCCTCCCGTACGTCCTCTCGGAGGCGATCACGGGCATCATCTTCTTGCTCATGCTCCAGCCCAGCGGTTCCGATGATTACTTCACGGCTTTGATGAAGAACTTCGGCCTGGGCGGGTTCGTCCAGGACTGGCTGGGCGATACGACATTCGTGATGGTGACGCTGTTCGTCGTCATCTCGTGGAAGTACTTCGGCTTCCACATGATCATCCTGCTGGCCGGCCTGCAGGGCATCCCGCGGGAGATCGAGGAGGCGGCCTTCATCGATGGCGCAGGGCGCTGGCAAGCGTTCCGCCATGTCACTCTGCCGCTTCTCGGCCCTACCCTGCGCGTCTCCGTATTCCTGTCGATGATCGGCGCGGTGCAGCTCTTCGACATGGTCTGGGTCATGACCAGGGGCGGCCCGCTCGACGCTACCGACACGATGGCTGTCTCGTTGTTCTACGCGGGCTACATCGATCACCACGTGGGCTACGGAAGCGCTATGGCCGTAATCCTGTTCCTCTTCGGGCTCGTCCTCTCCCTTGCCTACCTGCGCTTCGTGCTGAGGCGGGACGTCGAGGGCGCCGTCACGGCTTTCAATGCCTAGCGAGATGGGAGCGACAATGGATACGACAGCCGAAGACAGGACGGTCGAGACGCCGGTCGGGCCGGCGGTGGGCCGCCGGGTCAGGATCGGGCGCCCCCGCGTTAGCTGGCCGACCGGGATAGACATCCCCTACATCCTCCGCTACATCATCTTGCTGGCGGTTGCCGCGGCCATACTGCTGCCGCTGGTCTACGGGGTCCTCGGTGGCGCCAAGACCAACCAGCAGCTCGTGGGCGACCCCGTCTCGTTGATTCCGGCCCCCTGGACCGTGTCGAACTACACAGACGTGTTGTTCGGACCCAGCTCGCCGGACTTCTGGCAGCAACTCCTCAACAGCCTCATGGTGGCCGCCGTCGCGGTCTCGTTCACGGTCATCGCGGCCTCGCTGGCGGCATTCACTTTCGCGAGGATGGTCTTCCGCGGACGCGAGGCCATCTACACGTTCTTCGTCATGGGTCTGCTCTTCCCGGCGGCCGTTGCCATCCTGCCGCTCTTCATTCTCCTGCGGCAACTGGACCTGAACGGAAGCCTTCTCGGAGTGGCCCTCCCGGAAGCCGCGTTCGGCCTTCCCCTGAGCATCATCATTCTTCGCCCGTTCTTCAAGAGCATTCCGGTCGAGCTCGAGGACGCGGCCAAGATCGACGGCTGTTCGAACTTCGGCTTCTTGTGGCGGGTTCTGCTGCCCCTGTCGCGCCCGGCGCTCGCCACGGTCAGCGTTCTGGCCTTCGTCGGCAGCTGGAACGCGTTCATGCTCCCTCTGATCATCCTGGACAACGCGAACACGTGGACGCTGCCGCTCGGGGTCATGAACTTCCAGGGCCAGTACACGTCCGACAAGGCGCTGGTCCTGGCGTACACGGTGACCGCGGCGATCCCGGCGGTGGTCTTCTACTTCTTCGCCGAGCGCCAGCTGGTCGGCGGCCTAACCGGCGGAGCGGTCAAGGGCTGACATGTCGGAGCCCTACCGAGATGCTGGGCTCTCCATAGAGGAACGGGTAGCGGACCTGCTGGCGCGCATGACGCCAGAGGAGAAGCTGGCTCAGCTTGGTTCCAGGTGGGCGCACGAGATCCTGGTGCGTGAGGTCTTCGACGAGGCGCTGGCAGCGGAGAAGATCGGTCAGGGCATCGGCCACATGACGAGGATCTCGGGCGCCACGAACCTCGATCGACGCGGGGCGGCAGCCCTGGCCAACAGGATCCAGCGCTTCCTGGTCGAGCGGACACGCCTGGGCATCCCGGCCATCGTCCACGAGGAGAGCCTGCACGGCGTGCTGGCGCGCGAATCGGTCTGCTTCCCGCAGTCGATCGGGCTGGCCGCCACCTGGGACCCGGAGCTCGTCCGGGTCATGGCCGACCGTCTGCGCCAGGAGCTGCGGGCCATCGGCGCCCACCAATCCCTGGCGCCCCTCTTCGACGTCTCCCGAGACCCTCGCTGGGGGCGCGTCGAGGAGACCTACGGCGAGGACCCGTATCTGGTAGCCGAGCTCGGTGCCGCCTACGTGCGCGGCATGCAGGGTGACGGCGGGCCGGGCGAACGGGTTCTGGCAACGGGCAAGCATTTCGTGGCCCACGGCGTGCCGGAAGGCGGGCTCAACCACGCCCCCTCGCACATCGGCCCGCGCGAGCTCCAGGATGTCTTCCTGTTCCCGTTCGAGGCGGGCGTCCGCGGCGCGGGTCTGCGTTCCGTGATGCACGCCTACGACGACATCGACGGCGTGCCCTGCGTCGCGTCTCACTACCTCTTGACCGAGGTGTTGCGCGAGAGGTGGGGCTTCGACGGCACCGTGGTCTCCGACTACGTCGGCGTGGACGAGCTGATCGGCGCCCATGCCGTAACTGCCGACGAGACGGAGGCCGCCGCCATGGCCCTTGAGGCCGGGCTGGACCTGGAGCTGCCGTCGGCCCGTTTCTACGCAGCCCCACTGGCACGTGCCATCGCCGCCGGCCGCGTCTCGCAAGCAGCGGTCGATACTGCCGTGGCCCGAGTTCTCCACGCCAAGTTCGAGCTGGGCCTGTTCGAGCAGCCGTACGTGGACCCCGAAGCGGCCGCTCTGCCGTATGAGGCCGACCGCAACCTGGCCCGAGAGCTGGCCCGGCGGTCCATCGTCCTGCTGGCCAACGACGGCACGCTGCCGCTCGATCCGAGCATCCGGAGCGTGGCCGTGGTCGGGCCCAACGCCGACAGCTCCCGGAACCTGCTTGGCGACTACGCCCACCAGGCCCACATTGAGGCCCTCGTCGAGGGCGAGCTGGGCATCGAGGTGCCGGAGTGGCTGGCCGCGATGGACGAGTCGGCCGGCCACCGCACGATCCTGGACGCGGTCAGAGACCGCGTCGGTGCCGGGACGGAGATCCGCTTCGCTCCCGGCTGCGGCATCCTCGATCGCAGCGCCGACGGGATCCGGGCCGCCGCCAACGCCGCTCGCGGGGCCGACGTGGCGCTGGTCGTGGTGGGCGAGCGATCCGGCCTGACCAGGGATTGCACCTGTGGCGAGGCTCGTGACCGGATGGACGTCGGCCTGCCCGGCCGACAGAGCGAGCTCGTGGCCGCCGTGGCCGCCACGGGCACGCCGGTGGTGCTGGTCCTGGTATCGGGGCGGCCGCTGGCAATCGAGGCCGAGGCGGCGAGCGTCGCTGCCGTGGTCCATGCCTGGGTCCCCGGCGAAGAAGGGCCGGGGGCGCTGGCCGACGTTCTGTTCGGCGACGCCAATCCGGGCGGCAAGCTGCCGATCACCGTCCCGCGGCATTCCGGCCAGATTCCCATCTACTACGCCCACAAGCCGTCCGGCGGCCGATCGCAGTGGCACGGCTCGTACGTCGACGGCTCCAACCTGCCCCTCTGGCCCTTCGGCTTCGGGATGTCGTACACGCAGTTCGAGATCGCGAACCTGAAGCTGGATCGCAGCCAGCTGGCCACCGACGGCGAGTTCACCGCCCGCGTCGAGGTCCACAACGTCGGCCAGCGCGCCGGGGACGAGGTCGTCGGGCTGTACGTTCGCGACGTGGAGGCCAGCGTGACGCGGCCGATCCTGCAGCTATGCGGTTTCAGGCGCGTCACGCTCGAGCCGGGCGAGAGGCGCCAGGTCTCCTTCCGGGTCGGCGCGGAGCAGCTTGCGTTTACAGGCATCGACGGCCGCCTGCGCCTGGAACCCGGCCGTATCATCGTCATGGCCGGCAACTCCTCGAACGACCTGCCCTGCAGCGCGGAGTTGGAGATCGTGGGCGAGGCTGTCGTCATCGAGCGGCGGACCCGCTACTTCACCGAAACCACGGTCGAGTAGCCCGCGTCGCCGGACCGCTCACGGAAGACTGCCCTTGCGCGGTCAGGGCCGCGCTTCGCGCGGTCGGTCAGCCTGCGCTTCGCGCGGTCAGGAGTGGGCTTCCTGCAGCCGCAGGGCGACGTCTTCCAGGGTCCCCTTGAACGGCCCGGGCGTCTCCATCTTGATCGAAACCAAGGCGGCCGCGAACCTCAGCGATGCCGCCGGGTCGTGGTCCAGACGGTGGGAGAGGTACGCGGCGAAGGTGGTGTCGCCGCGGCCGGTCCGGCCCGCCGAGCTCTTGTTCGAGAACTTCTCGTAGAGGGTCTGGCCGTTCACGCGCGCCAGCACGCCGGGAGAGTGAGTGATCACGACCTCCGGGCAACCCCAGCTTTCGACGATGACGGCCGCCTTCTCCAGGTCGTCGGTTCCGGTGAGGATGCGGGCTTCGACGACGTCCAGCTTCACCTTGTCCATCATCGAGACGATCTCACGCTTGTCGGCGACGTCGCTGAACTCGATCTCGCGGCTGGGCGTCACGTGCCGGACGAAGCTCTGCAGGTCGACCGAGAGGCTGTAGCCCCTGGCTTTGAGGCCCTGCATGAGCGGCATGTCGAACTCCGTGTCCGAGATGCCTGCCAGGTGAGCGCATCGGGTCTGGAGGGGCGGCACGTCCGAGGCTGAGATCAGGCCCGCGGACTTGACCAGGATCAGCCGCCGCTCGTCGACGTTCTCCGACTCGTGCACAACCCGGGAGTAGGTCGTCTCGGCGCTCGGAACGAGATACGTGTCGACGCCCACCTCGCGCATCGGCTCGAGGATGTGCTCGTCCTGGGGGGACATCTTGACCACGGCCGCGACGCGTTTTCCCACTCTCGCGGCGACCATGGCGCCGCACAGGACGGCGCTTCCCGGAGCGACGTGAGGCTCTCCCCCGAAGGGCGTGATCTCGTCGTAGCACATGTGGCCGACGAACGTGATGTCGTAGGTGATTGGCATCTCAGTCGACTTCCCGGTCATATCCATGCGGTCCAATGGGTGTCGCGGCGCCGCCTGGCCGTCGCTTGTCCGAGCCCTTGAGCAGCTCGGAGAAGAACGGCATCAGGTCGGACGGCTCCAGGGTCTTGGTCCCCCGCTTCGCCTGCAGGTCCTTGACGTGGTTCAGGACCAGGTGCGTCCACACCGCGCCGGGGCGAGGATAGGCGGCGACGATGTAGTGAGGTCCGGGGGCGGGCTCTCCGGCTTCCTGCTCCAGCTCCGCCCGGAGGTTGTCCGGGGTGATCATGGAGTTGGAGTAGTCGAAGACGACTCGGTCCATGTGCTTGTAGACCTTCTTGCTCTCCCTGGTCATGCCGTAGTAGTCGAGCAGCTGGGCAAGGACGTAGTTGGACGTGGTGTAGACGTCCTTCCCCTGGTCCGACTCCACCGGCTGTCCGTCCTCGGTCTTGCACATGGCCCAGCCCATGAAGGAGTGGTTGTTGCGGTAGATGGTCTTGAGGATCTTCCTGGCGTGATCGTCCGAGATGAAGGGCTCCTCGCCGATGGAGATCAGGTACCAGAGAGCATCGAGCTGGTTGGTCCAGACGTCGGTGTTGGCGACCTCGGTCTCGGGATCGAAGCAGGTGACGTAGTACTGGAGCCGCTCGCCCTTCGCGTTCTTCGTGTCCCGCCACAGCCTCTCTAGACTGGCCCAGCCCTTGTCGAAAACCGCCCTGATCCGCGCCTCGCCCTCGGCGTCCCCGAGCATCTGGGCCATCTTGAGCATGGCCTGGCAGCCGCCCAGGAACTGCGTGGCGTCGT
Source organism: Chloroflexota bacterium (assembly GCA_034430475.1). Classification (GTDB taxonomy): domain Bacteria; phylum Chloroflexota; class Limnocylindria; order Limnocylindrales; family CSP1-4; genus Fen-1039. The sequence goes on from DAOUEA010000071.1 coordinate 74,041, forward strand.
ACGCGTCGGCGCCGAACAGGACCAGGTTGTCGAAGGTGTTCTTGACTTCGTCGGGGTAGCCCTCGGGTAGGCCGTCCTCGTCGAAGTCGAGCTTGAGCAGGGTCTCCAGGCCGAACTTGAGGGTCTCCCAGTTCTGCCGCAGGAAGTCGACATCGCCCGTGAACTTGACGTTGCGCAGGACGCGCATCGCCAGCTTGGGAAACAGGTCCACCCAGTAGTTGCTGTTGTACCAGGCGTAGTCGTTGACGTTGCGCAGGGGATGACCCTTGGGCATGGCCCCAAGATCGTGGGCCACGCTGCCCAGCGTCTTGTAGGCGGCCCGGATCTGGGTCATCGACTCGTCTTCGTACTCCTCCGGGTGCTCTTCGAAGTGCTGCCTGGCCTCGACGAAGGAGGCGTGGTAGTGGTACCAGTGCGGGCTGGGATCCTCGGCCCGGATCGAATCGATGAAGCCCTGGCAGAGGTCCTTCTCCACGCGCGGGGCGAGCATCAGCAGCACCATCGAGTACCAGTCCACGTCCGAGGGATCGATGTAGGCGTAGTCGAAGCACTCCAGGAAACGGGCGCGCTCGCGGCCCTGCTCGTCCTCGATCCAGACGATGGCGTTGGAGAGCGGGAAGTGCAGCTCGTTGAGGATGAGCCGGGTCAGGCGCAGGGCGCCGGCGCGGTCGGTCCGGTATGAAGGGCTGGAGTGGATCCCTTCAAAGACCCGCCGCTGGATTGCCGCGGTCCGGTCCTGCCAGAGCGTGTAGCTCTCCAGGGCGAGCCTGGCCATCTCTGCAGGCCGAGCGCCGGCATCCTCGAAGCTCTTGACGTACTTGCGGTCGAACGTCGTGCCGTCGATGTAGGACTGCACCGGGAAGTCGAGGACCACGGCCACCGGGATCTTCCGCGACGCCTTCGGCCCCAGGCTGAATGTCAGGCCGACGGCGGCCCCATAGTCGCTCCGGAGGACCGGCTGGCGCTTCTCGTAGAAGCTGCCGTCGGCGGCCAGGAGGAGGTCCTCCTTGTAGCGGTTCAAGCAGAAGTACGGCTGCACGTCCACGCTGACGCCCGGCATCTCGGGGACGGCCAGTGCCATGCGGTTCTGCGTCTCCGTGCTGCCCATGACCACGCCCCGCATGCCCGCCGAACGGAGCTCCTGGTGCTCGTGGCCGTGGACGGCCGCGGTGCTGACGTAGACGCTGTCCTGGTCGGTGGGCTTGAGCTCCTTCTCCTGGAGGTTGACCAGAGATGGCCGTGGAACGACGAGCGTGATCTCCCGGGCCTCGTCGGAGGCGTTCTCGACCTCGAACTCCTCGACGCCCAGGGGCATCAGGGCCTGCTCGTTGCCGGAGAGCAGCGGCGAGATGAGCCTGCGGGTGACCTTGACCTTGCCGAGCTTGAAGGCCATCTCCAGGGAGGGCGTGGCCACACTGAGAGAGACGTTCCGGACGCCGGCCGGGGCGTGGTAGTAGTTCCTGGTCATGGGGATGTCGTCGGGCAGCTCCGACTCTCCCGGCTGTTTCTGAGTCAGCAGCGTGCACTTGCCGCCGAGGCGGATGAAGGGAGCGGAGCCGAGCTGGACAGCATTCTGGTTCAGCATGATCAGCCGGCCCGCGTCGTTCAGGCGGTTGTAGAGGCCGTACGGCGAGATGCCGATCGAGCAGGTGGGCGCTCCCTGGAGGGCCACCGTCTGCGGGAACTGGAGAGTCTTGGACATGCCCTGGAAGTGGACCGTCATCCTGTTCTGCTCGTAGATGGCGGCGATCCTGGGCCCGGAGATGGTGTAGATCTCGCGGACGTCGAAGGCGGCGGGTTCGGGAGTCCTGGTCTTGCTCATCGGTCGCTCATGGTTCGTCCCGGGCAGTCGGCGGATGGAAGGATGGAAGCGACGCGTTTCCGGGGATCCGGGCCGGACGCGGACCGCGCCCGGCCGGCGGAAGGCGCGTCAGCCTAGCACTTGCCTCCCCACGGGTTGGGCTGCCTGCCGGCCGGCTTCCTGGCCGGCTTCTTCGGGGCAGCCGGCGCCCGGGCCGGGAGGTCCTTCTCGGCGCTAAGGTCGATCGGCATCTTCGTCGTAGGATACGGCTTGACCGCCCCGAAGAGCAGATCCGCGGCAATCCGGATCGAATCGGGCGAGCCCGAGAAGTTGCAGACCACGGCGTCGGCTTCGCTGGTCGTACCCCGGAGATAGGGGAAGTTGGTGACGACGACGACGGTATGGCCGGCGTCCTTCAGAGCCTTGACCAGGTGCTGATTGTTGCCTCGCTTCTCGATGCGAGCGTAGTAGTTGGTCATGACGACCAGGTCGGCCTCTTTGGCCAGCCGCAGCGCCTCCTCCACGTCTTCGTCGGCCGCATGGAAGGCGGTGTCGTCCAGGATGAGGTTGATGGAGTGCTTGGCCATCTGCTCACAGAACATGTGCGGATGACTGTACAGGTCCTTCCCCAGGAAGGAGTAGGGGATGCACTGCTCGATGACCAGGATCTTCTTGTCCTTGCTCAGCGGCAGCAGCTTCTTGCCGTCGCGGACGACCAGGAGGGCCTTCTGCGCTACCTCCCTGGAGAAGCCCTGGACCTCCGTGCTCCAGACGTGAGCCCGAGTCCTGGCCGGATCCATCTTGCCGGCCTTCTCGAACAGGCCCTGGTCGTACTTCATGCAAAGCAGCCGGCGGCAGGCGTCGGTGAGCCTCTCTTCGGACAGCTCGCCGCGCTCGACGGCGCTCTTGATTCCGAAGAAGCACTGGGCGCGTGACTCGTCGTCCGCCTTGAGAAGGATCGTGTCCACGCCCGCCTTGATCGCCATGGCGCAGGCCTGGGGGAGCGGCCACTTCTTGAGAATGGCGGCCATGCCGATGGCGTCCGAGACGATGACGCCGTCGAACCCCATCTCGCCGCGCAGCAGGTCGGCCAGGATCTTGCGCGAGAGAGTGGCCGGATACTCCTTGTCGAAGGCGGGGAAGATGGTGTGGGCCGTCATCAGGGCCCGGGCGCCGGCGTCGATGCCGGCCTGGAAGGTGACCAGCTCGACCTCGCGCATTCGCTTCTCGTCGCCCCGGCAGACATCCAGCACGTCGTGGGCGTCGGTCGCCGAGTCGCCGCGGCCGGCGAAGTGCTTCACGGTGGCCGTGATCCCGGCGTCCTGGTAGCCGCGCACCGTCGCCGCCACGAACCTGGCGCATACCTGCGGGTCGTCGCCGAAGGAGCGCACCCCGATCTCGGGGTTGAGGGGGTTGATGTTGACGTCGCAGACCGGGTGGTAGAACTGCGTCACCCCCATGGCGGCCATCTGCTGGCCGAGCGTGTTCGCCACCTTGTAGGCCAGGTCGACGTCGCCGATGGCGGTCATGCCCATGGGCGGAGGGAACTGGACGACGTGGCCGGAGGTGAAGTCGTTCTTGAAGTCGCCCTCCATGTCGATGGTGACGTGCAGGGGGATGCCCGACGGCCGGGACAGGGCGATCTCCTGCAGCCGGTTGAGGGCGACAGTGAGCTCCTCCGGGGTGACGCTCACGCCGAAGCTGCGATCGTCGAAGTAGGTGTGCGCGATGTCGAAGTAGTCCTTCGGCTTCTTGAAGTCGGGGTCGACCTGCGAGCGCCCCCAGTAGAGGTTCTTGCAGGTCTCAAGCGCATACGGCTCCAGGCAAACGCCGCCGGCGTGGAGCCGGGTGATCTGCTCGACCCCCGAAGGCGTCAGATACGCCCCACGCCAGGTAAACGTGAGCACCTGGCCGCACTTCTCGGCCAGGGTCATGCTCGCCAGCTTCTCTGAGACAAAGGCGTCTCGGTCCTTCGACATCTAGGGTCTCCTCCGGGGGTCTTGGTTCAGTTGCTGGATGGGTGCCTACGGCCCGTCGTGGGCAGCCACGGCTACCGGTCCGGACGAATCGCGGATCACGAGGTCAGGCTTGAGGATGCGGAGCGTGACCGCGTCGGGACCGCTTTGCTCTTCGACGGCCGCCTTGACGGCCGCGGCCGCCATTTGAGCGATCGGCATGTGCACGGTCGTCAGGGCCGGGGTCGTGTACTCGGCCATCGGCAGGTCGTCGAAGCCGACGATGGAGATCTCGCCGGGGACGTCGATATCGGCTCCGCAGGCCGCATGGAGCGCGCCGATGGCCAGCACGTCGGTGGAGGCCATGATCGCCGTGGGCCGTTCCGGGAGCTCCATCAGCTCCCTGAGGGCCTGGGCGCCGCCGGGCAGGGTGTTGTGAGCGTCCCGCACGTACGACTCGGGTATGGCCAGCCCTTCGGCCCCCGCCCGCTCCAGGAACGCTGCTCGCCGCTCGCCGATGTCGCCGATCAGCTGGCCCTCCGAAAAGGCGCCGCCCACGAAGGCGATGCGCCGGTGTCCCAGCCCGAGCAGATGGGTCATCAGGCCCTCGATGCCGGCCCGGTTGTCCACACCGACGACGGAGGTGCCGGGCATGGGCCGGGTGCCCTGCCACAGGCCCACGACGGGGAAGTTGGAATCGCGCAGTTCCTGCATGATGCGGGGCTGCTCGCTGGTATCACCGACGAGCAGGATGGCGTCGCAGTGCCGCGTCTCCAGCACGGCGCGCAGGGCGATGGCTTCTTCCGTTCGACCGTGGGCATGGCCGAGCACCACGTTGTAGCCGCGGCGGCTGGCTTCGGTGGAGATGGCGTCGATGGCGCCGGAGAAGAACGGGTCGGTGATCTCGCGAACGATCACGCCCAGGAGCATCGTTCGCGCGCCGCGCAGGCCGCGAGCCAGGGGGTTGGGCCGATAGCGCATCTGGTGCGCGACCTCGAGGATCCGCTCCCGCGTGGCAGGGTTGATGGGAATGGCGTTGGGCGCCCCGGTCAGGACGCGCGAGACCGTGCTCTGCGAGACGCCCGCGGCGCGGGCAATGTCCTGCATCGTGGGTGGGCGGCCTTGCCTTGCGGCCAGCAGCGCCACGTGATCGCCGGTCCGTGGTTCGGCCGGTTGCGATTCCCGCCGGGTCCTTTCGCGTCGAGCGCCCGATACGCTCTTTCGGGGTGGGATTGCCATCAGCGACCTTCTGATGTTGTGCCGGCCAGCTCGATCGTAGCGATCGAGCAGGGCGGCAAGGTGACCGTGAACGATCCGGGACCGTTCTCGGCTGCCGCCAGCGGCCGCGTCGAGACCCGATCCGGTTGGACAGGTGTGTTCGAGGCGTCGGGTGTGTCGGCCGCGAGAACCCCGCCGGACACGACCTTGCCTGCAGCTCTCACGGTAACGGGGAGCTGGCGCCCGAAATCGCGGTTCAGGACCGTGACGGCCAGCGATTCGCCGCGGCTGGAAGCCGTGGCGCTGATTGCCGGGCGACCCGACGGCCCGGCAGGGCCGCTCGAAACCTCGACCTGGAGTGCCTCGGCGCCCATGTGCGGCCGGTGGAGGGCGAAAGCATGGTAGGTGGGGGTGCGCACGCAGGCAGCCCCGTCGATCAGCAGCACGGTATGGAGCACGTTGGCCACCTGCGCCAGATTGGCCATTGTGAGGACGCGGCACTGGCGGTGGAAGCCCTCGAGGGCGATCGCCGCGGCCAGGGCGTCGCGCATGGTGGAGGCCTGCTCAAAGGTGAGAGGCGTGCGACGGGCCACGTCGCCGGGGCCCCAATCGCGAGCCTCCGGGTGCCAGACGCCCCATTCGTCCAGGGCGACACCGATCTTCCGTTGCGGCGAAACCTCGGCCAGGAGCCGGCCGGCGCGCTCGACCATACCCTCGGTCTCGGACGCCTCGTCAAGGAGGGTGTAGTAGTCGGCCTCGGAGAACCCGGTTTCCGGGCCGCCCTGAACCCAGTAGCGGTGGACCGAGAGGTGGTCGAGCAGGGGCACTCCCTCGCCCATCGCCGCCAGGAGCTTGGCGTTCCACTGCGGGTCAACGCCGGGGCCCGCCAGGCCGGCGTCTTCCATGCCGACCGCGACCAGCTCCACCGCCGGATCCACGTGGCGAATCATCGTCGCGTAGCGCAGGTACTCGTGGGCGTACGAGGCCGGGTCGTAGCGGCCGCCGCAGTCCCAGGTCTCGTTGCCGACTCCCCACAGCCGAACGCCCCACGGCTCGCGCCTGCCGTTGGCGATTCGCTCCTGCGCCAGATCGGTGGGCGCCGTTCCGTTGACGTACTCGACCCAGTCGCAGGCCTCCTGCACCGAGCCGGAGCCGACGTTGAGGGCGAGATAGGGCTCGGCGCCGAGGTCCTCGCACAGGCCCAGGAACTCGTGAGTCCCAATGGCGTGGCTATCTGCCACCCGGGTGCCGCACGACGTGCCGAGCGTCCGCGGCCGACGGTCGGGCGCGCCCACCCCGTTTCGCCAGTGATAGTGATCGGCGTAGCAGCCGCCGGGCCAGCGGATCAGGGGGGCGCCGAGTTCACGCAGAGCCTCGACCGCGTCCGCGCGGAAGCCCGCCTTGGACCGGCCGTCTTCGCCGCCATCGGCCCACAGCCCACCGTAGCAACAGCGGCCCAGGTGCTCGGCGAAATGCCCGTACAGGCGCGGAGAGATAGTCCCAATCGGCTGGTCAAGGACGACCACCGACGCTTCTGCCACTTGGCTGCCCCCTGCGGTCACGCTGCATCTGGAAGGACCTACCGGGCCGCCCAGAGAGGCCCGGCAATCGTATGTAGCATACCATACCCGGCATTCACCACCAGCGCATACCCCGGCAATCGGATGCTGCCAGGATCCACTGGCGACGCGCGTGAAACATCCGCTGGCGACGCGTTCAGAACCTTCCGTTCGACTCTGGCGCCGGCGGCCGCGACGGTTCAGCCTGCCCCCATGCACCCTCTTGCGAAGCCCGAGCGCACGCTGCTGCTGGACCTGGCCCGGGCCACCGTGGAGGCCACGGCCCGCGGCGAGGCGCGCCCGGAGCCGGAGCCGGCCAGCCTGACCCCGGGCCTGCTCGCCCCGGGCGCTGCCTTCGTTACCCTCCACGAGCATGGGCAGCTGCGCGGCTGCATCGGCATGATGGCTTACGAGCGGCCGCTGTGGGCCAACGTCAGGGACTCGGCCGTGGCCGCCAGCCGGGACGACCCCCGCTTCCGACCGGTTGGCGCGGCCGAGCTTCGGGACATCGAGATCGAGGTCTCCGTCCTGGAGCCGCCGCGGCCCATCGCCGACCCTGGCGAGTTCGTGGCCGGCCGCCACGGGATCGTCATCGAGCGCGGCCTGAACCGCGGCCTCTTGCTGCCTCAGGTGGCCACCGAACAAGGCTGGGGCGAGGCGGAGATGCTGGAGGCGGTGTGCCATAAGGCCGGGCTGGGCGCCGATGCCTGGCGCGACCCCGGGACGCAGCTGTACGTCTTCGAGTCGTTCTGTTTCGGAGGGGCAGACGACGAGGAGCCTGAATCGCCGCCCGGCTGAGAGCGGAGCGTCGGGCTCGCGGGGGCCGGTGGCACCTGCCGGGCGGGTCCGCGGGAATCAGCCGATCCTCAGGTTGGCTTCAGGTTTCGAGTCGAGGATGAACCTCAACAGGCCCCCCAGAGGGCATCTATTGGAGGTTCACCGCTGTGATTGCCAGACTTCGTGAACTCACGCGCCTTCGGGCCGCACCAGGCGCTCTGCTCCTGGCCACCCTGCTCGTCGTGGCCTCATGCGGCTCCGCCGCGACTTCGCCCGGCGCGCAGCCGACCGGAAGCGCCGCCGCGCCGGCCAGCGCGGGCACCGTCCTCACCGGTGTCGCTGCCACTCCGGCTGCGACCGCGCCGGCGCAGGTCGCGTCCGGGGCGGAGGCCCTCCAGGCCCAGATGGTCGCCGTCGTCAAGCTGGTCACCCCCTCGGTCGTCCAGATCGAGACGAGCAACGGGCTCGGCTCCGGTGTCATCTACGATTCCGCCGGCGACATAGTGACCAACGCCCACGTGGCCGGCACAGACACGACGTTCAAGGTGGCGCTGTCGAACGGCAAGGTCTACGCCGGAACGCTCGTCGGCTCATACACTCCCGACGACATCGCCGTCATCAGGATCTCGGCCGCCGACCTGACGCCCGCCGTCTTCGGCGATTCGGGCGCCCTCTCCGTGGGCGACTTCGTGCTGGCGATGGGCAATCCCCTGGGACTGCAGTCGAGCGTCACCGAGGGCATCGTCAGCGCCCTGAGCAGGTCCCTGACCGAGCCGAACGGGAACGCTCTCCCCGACGTCATCCAGACCAGCGCCGCGATCAACCCCGGCAACAGCGGCGGCGCGCTGGTGAGCCTTGACGGCCAGGTCGTCGGCATCCCGACGCTGGGCGCGGTGGACCAGCAGGTCGGCGGCAGCGCCCCGGGCATCGGCTTCGCCATCTCCAGCAATCGCGCCCGGTTCATTGCCGACCAGCTGATCGCCAGCGGGCGAGTCACCAACTCGAGTCGCGGCTATCTCGGCATCCGCCTGACCGACTATGGACATGGCGTCGCGGTGACGTCTGTCGAGGCCGGCGGGCCGGCCCAGGAGGCAGGCATCGTCGCCGGCGACACGATCACGTCGGTGGCCGGCCAGCCGACGCCCGACGCGTCGGCCCTGGCCGAGGTCGTGGTGGCGCTTGAGCCCGGCACGGTCGTCAACGTCGGCCTGCGGCACCAGGACGGCACGACGGCGACCGTCGATCTCACGATCGGACAGTACCCAGGCTGAAAGGGAGGGCGCCCTCCCTATCGGCGGCGCGTCCGCGCTGAACGGGCGCCTAGTCCACGTCTCGGCGGCGGATGGCCCAGGCGCCCAACAGCAGCCCACCGGCCGCGATTGCCAGACAGGCCGCCACGCCGGCCCAGCCCCAGCTGCCGGTTACCGGCTGGCCCAGGTGCGCCGCAATGGCGAGCTGGTGGATCCAGTCCGGCAGCCTGAGAGCCGGCGCGATCAGGTCGATCAGGAACTCGACGACGACGACCAGGGCGACCACCTCGGCGGCCACGGATGACCGGAAGCCTCCCACCGCGAAGCCGACCCCGGCAGCGGCGGCTGCCACGAGACCGAGGCTCAGCGTGCCTGCGGCCGGCGTCCACGGCTCCATGCCGCCCAGCAGGGCGCCGATGCCGACGCCCGCGCAGGCCATGACGGCCATGACCGCGATCGCTGCGAAGGTGCCCAGGCCGCTCAGGAGAGCCCACCGGGCGCGGCCCAGCGGCCCGGTAAGCAGCATCTCCAGCCGGCCGGACCGTTCGTCCGAGGCCCAGCCGGCGATCATGGTCGCCGCAGCCAGGCCGGCCACGACGTACATCAGCTGGATCAGCAGCTGCAGGAAGCTCGCGGCGCTGCCGATGTCGGTGTCCGGGAAGATGCCGGCCAGGGCGTCCTGGACGTCGCGCGACTCCGCGAACTGGTCGGCCAGGAGGGCGCTGATCGAAGCCAGGGCCAGACCGAAGACGCCGATGCCGAAGCCCCAGGCCAGGGCGAAGGGCAGCCGCTCGCCGAAGGCGCGCGAGGCCGGCCCCCGCAGGCCGAGAGAGATGGACGGCAGGCGCGGCATCCAGATCGCGGTGGTCGCGCCCACGTCACGCCGGGCGAACACCTCGATCCCGAGCGTCAGAAAGACGACGACGACCGCGACGACGGGCGCCACCCAGAACCAGTTGTACTGGCCGGCCAGCGGGATGTGGTCCGCTGTCCAGGCCCACGGTGTCAGGTCGCCCAGGGCCGCGAACGGCAGCCACAGCGCTCCATAGCCGTTCAGAGCCCAGCCGCCAAGCAGCGCCGCGCCGGCGATGCCCGCCCCCGCCGAGCGGCCGAAGAGCTGGGCCAGGGCGAACGCCAGCGCCCCGAAGGCCAGGGCCGAGAGGCCCAGGCAGACGACGTAGGCCAGGGCTGCCTGGGGAGGGATGGCGTCGGCGGGTATCCTGCCGAAGGCTGCCGTGGCCAGCCAGGCGGCCGCGGCCATGAGGGCCAGGACCGCGATCATGCCGGTCACGTGGGCGGCGAGCTTCTCCAGCGCCATGCGACGCTTGGTAAGCGGAGAGGCCGCGACGAACTCCAGGCTGCCGTCTCGGGCCTCCGTTGCGAGCGTGCCCGAGAGTGCGAGAACGGACCACAGCGAGGCGATGACGAAGAAGACGGGGCCGTACTTCCAGGATATGTACCCGCCGATGGTCCCGACGTTGACCGCCTTGCCGGAGGTGCCCTGCGCCGTGGCGGCCAGGTCGGCCGCCATCCTCACGATCTCGTCGCGGGCGGCCTGGGTGCTGTAGATGACGCTCGGAAGGGCCGTGCCGAGATAGAAGATCAGCCCCGCCAGGAGCAGCGCGGCGAACAGCAGGGCTCGCCGCGAATCCCTGAGCGTCTTGCCGTACACGCTGCCCAGGCCGATGAGACGGCTCCGCAGCGAGATGCCTCCAGTCCCGGGCGGCGGGACTGCTCCGGCGCGAGCGGCCATCACTTCACCTCCGTCGCGGGCGGGCTCGTTTCAGGCATTGATGTCGCGACGGCGAATACCCCAGGCGCCGACGATGACTCCGCCGATCGCCAGCGCGATACAGGCCACCATGCCGACGGCGTTCCACTCGCCGATCATCGGCCGGCCCATGTGCGTGGTCAGCGCCAGCTGGTGGACCCAATCGGGCAGCTTGAGCGCCGGCGCAAGGAGGTCGACCAGGAACGTCGCGGTGACGAGAACCGCCGCGATCTCCGCGGCCAGCGACGTCCGCCACAAACCGCCTATGGCCATGCCCACGCCCACAACCGCCGCGGCGTACAGGCCCAGCATGGTCACGCCGGTTATCGCCCCGCCGGTGTCGATGCCGGCGGACGCCGCACCGAGCCCGATCCCGGCGGCGAAGCCCACGGTCATGACGGCCACCGCCACGAAGGCGCCGATGCCGCCGCCGAGGACCCAGCGGCTGCGGGCCAGCGGCGTGCCGAGCAGCATCTCGAGCCGCCCTTCGGTCTCGTCGGAAGCCCACTTGGCCACAAGGGTTGCGCCGGCGTACCCGGCGATGATGAACAGCATGTTGATGTACAGCTGCAGGAAACCGCCGGCGGTGGTGACGTCGTAGTCGGGGAACAGCATCTCGAAGAGCTTCTTGTAGTCTGGTGCCTCGGCGATCTGGCCGGCCAGCGCGCCGACTAGCGACGCCAGCATGGCGCCGAACAGCCCCAGGCCGATGCCCCAGGCCAGCGCCCGCGGCAGCTGGTCGCCGAAGGAGCGATCGGATGGACCGCGTACGCCGAGCGTCGCCGCCGGCAGACCGGGGACCGAGAGCCCGGCCGTGACGCCGAGGTCCCGCCGCGCGAAGATCTCGATGCCCACGCCGAGGAGGACCACGGCGCACAGGCCGACCAGGGCCAGGGCCGGCCAGTCGTACTGGCCTACCAGGGCGGCATGATCAGCCGTCCACTTCCACGGGCTGAAGAAGGCGATGGGAGCCAGGGCTTCGTAGCCGTTGGAGATCCAGGCCACGACCATCGCCGCGCCGGCGACGCCTGCCGAACCCGACTTGCCCAGCAGCGGCGCCAGGGCGAAAGCCAGGCCGCCGAAGAAAAGGGCGATGAAGCCCACCCACAGCGCGAAGCCGATCGCCGACAGGGGCGCGATGGCGTCGCCCAGCGAGGCGTCGCCCCACACGGCGGCACCGCCCCAGGCGAGCATGGCCATGATCGCCATCGTCAGCCAGAGCATGGTGAGATGCGCGGTCAGCTTCTCCAGCGCCACGCGGCGTTTGCCCAGCGGCGCCGAGGCAACTATGTCCAGGCTGCCCCGGGTGGCCTCGCCGGCGAGGGTGCCCGACAGGGCCAGGATCGACCACATGCCGGTGCCGAGGGCAAAGAAGGGCCCGTACTTCCAGTTCATCATCCCGCCCAGGGTGCCCACCTCGATCGGGTTGCCGAACAGGCCGGACATCGACGAGGGGATGGTCGCGATCAGCGTGTCCACCTCCAGGCGCGACGACGGTGTGGGGAAGAAGCTCGACACGGCCGAGGCGGCCGCCAGCATCATCCCGCCCAGTACGCCGGCGGCGATGATGAAGGCCAGCCGGGAGTCGCGGATCGTCTTGCCGTAGATGCTGCCAAAGCCGTACAGGCGGCGATGAAGCGGGATCGGGGGAAGGGCCGCCGCCGCGGGCGGCGCGCCCGCCTTGACGGTCATCACTTCACCTCGGCCGACTCGCGGCCGTACTGCGCCAGGAACGTCTCCTCCAGGCTGGGCTCACGGCTCAGGAAATCGATGACGCCCAGCTTGGCCGCGGCCTGGACCACGGGCGTGATGGAGCCCAGGACCCGCATCCGCAGGATGTGGTCTTCGACGGTGACGTCGCTGACGCCCTTCAGCTTCTTGAACTCGGCCGCGGGCGGCGCGCCCTCGAACCGCAGCTCCACCTGGTGGTGGGCCAGGTCGCGCAGGGCGTCGACCCGATCCACGCGCACCAGGCGGCCCTCGCGGATGATGGCCACGCGGTCGCAACTCCGCTCCACCTCGGACAGGATGTGGCTGGACAGGAAGACCGTGGCCCCGTCCTTGACGTGATCCCGCAGCAGGCTGAAGAAGGTCTGCTGGACCAACGGGTCGAGACCGGCAGTCGGCTCGTCGAGCATCAGCAGCTCCGGCCGGTGCTGGAGAGCCGCCACCAGGCCGACCTTCTGCTTGTTGCCCTTGGAGTACTCGCGATAGCGCCGGCTCGGGTCGAGGTCGAAGCGCTCGACGAGCTGGGCCCGGTAGGCCTTGTCCACGCCGCCGCGGAGGTTGCCGAAGTACTCCAGCGTCTGGCCGCCAGTCAGGCGGTCGTACAGGGCGAACTCGCCCGGCAGGTAGCCGATGCGGCGGTGGATCGCCACCGGGTCGACCGACGATTCGATGCCGAAGACGTAGGCCTTGCCGGAAGTCGGACGGATGAGGTCCAGCAGGACTCGGATGGTCGTCGTCTTGCCTGCGCCGTTGGGACCGAGGAAGCCGAAGACCTCGCCCTGGTGCACATCGAGGTCGACCTCGATGATGCCCCGGTGCGAGCCGTAGTACTTGGTAAGCTTCTCGGTCTTGATGATCTCGGCCATGCTGTCCTCCGGTCGTCTGCGCCCGGTGAGGTGGGTGGGCTACGATTCTCCCCCAACGAGTGGCCGGTGCCAACAAGAATCGGAGGCGAATGGACAGGGCCAGACGGAAGGAACTGACAGCTGAGTACCTGCGGGCGCGACGGCCGGCCGGCGTCTACGCCATCCGTTGCGCGGGCAGCGGCAAAGCCCTCCTCGGCTGCTCGCCGAATCTCGACAGCGCCCGCAACAGGGTCGAGTTCGCGCGGGCGACGAACACGCCGGGCGCCCTGGACGGGCGGCTGCGGGCCGACTTCGAGCGGTTCGGCGCCGAGGCCTTCTCGTTCGAGGTCCTGGACGCCCTGGACGTTGCGCCCGAAGCTACCGAGGCGGACCTGCAGGCCGACCTGGACGCGCTCCTGCAGCTCTGGCGCGAGAAGCTCGATCCGGCCGGCCTGTACTAGCTGCGGTGGGCGGCGGAGCTCCCGGCCTCTCCCGCCCCGAGGGCCCGTCGTGACAGCGAACCTACTTCGCCCCGGCCCGGTCATAGGAGTGAAAGTCGTCGCCTGCTCTCGCTACACTGATGGCGGGGCAGTGCGACGAGCACGGAGGAGGGTCGTGTACGCGTTCAGAGTTCACCCCGCGGCAATCAGCGTCACCGATGGCGTTCAGCACGCCTGGGACTACCTGACCCGATCCTGGAGGCTGTGGGGCTGGGTCGTGCTGGGACTCGTCGTCGCGAACTGCCTGTTCATGCTGCTCGTCGCCGACGTTGTGAGGGAAGGGCTGTACTCCGTCGACGAGCGAACGAACCAGATCGTCTGGGCCGCCGACGCCGGTCAGAGGATCGCCCAGTTGCTGCTCGTTTCGCTTGTGCTGGCCGCCGTTTCCGCGGTCGCCAGCTGGGCCTTCACCGGGGTCGCCATCGCCGGCCTGCGGGGCTGGAAGCTCACGCCCGGCGTCGTCCTGAGCCGCGGCGTCCTCGTCTTCGCCTCGCAGCTGCTCGTCGCCTTTGTCGCCTTCGTCGCCATCTTGGTGCTGGCCGTTCTCATCGTGGCCGCTCCCGCGCTCGGCATCCTGGCCATGCTCCCTGCGGGCGTCCTCGGCATCTACGCCCTGGTGCGTGTCGCTTTCGCCGCCCTGGCCATCTTCGACGGCTCCGGCCCAATCTCGGGCTTGCAGGAGAGCTGGCGGCTGTCCGAGGGTGCCGTCCTGCGCATGATCGGCTGGGCCCTCATGGCCATGCTGATTTCCATGGCCTTCGGGCTTGTCTCCGGGATGGCAACCGTCCCGCTGGCGGGCTCGGACTCCATCAGCCTGGTGCTGTCCCAGGGCATCTCCGCCGCCGTCAGCGGCGTGGGGCAGGCCTTCGGCGTCTTCATGCTGGCTGCCCTCTACGAGAGCCAGCGTGCCCGCCACGATCCCAGTCTCTTCCCGTCGCCGCCCTACCCGCCCCCGCCGGCGCGCGCCTGGCTCGGTGCCTATCCGCCTGCCTGGCCCGGCGCCTACCCGCCCCCCGGCGCCTACCCGCCCCCCGGCGCCTACCCGCCCCCCGCGAATGCCGGCCCAGCCTGGGTCGAGGGTGGCGGCGAGGGCACCGGCCAGACCGAAGCCGGCCGGCCGCCGCAGCCTCCCCCGGGCTGGCCGCCCCAGTCGAGCTAGCCGGCGGCCCGCTCCAGCAACGGGGCGATGTGGCGGGCGTAGACCGTCGGCCACGAGTAGAACTCGCGGACCCGCGCGGCCAGCTCGGCCGACGGCCCGCGGGCGATGGCCGCCAGTACCGCCTGGGCCAAGGCCTCGGGCCCGCCGTCGGGCTGGACGCACTGTGCCGCGTCGCCGGCCGGCTCGTGGAGGCTCGGCAGGTCGGAGCAGACGATGGGCGGGTCCCTGATCGCCGCTTCCAGGATGGGCAGGCCGAATCCTTCCTCCCAGCTCGGCTGCAGCAGCACGTCCGCGGCGTGGCATAGCCGGGCCAGCTGATGGTCGGCCGGAGGCCCGGCTTCAGCCTCCGCCAGGAAGATCACCGCCTGGTCTAGCGCCAGCGCGTTCTCGACGATCAGTAGGTCCAGGTCGAACGCCACGGCGAAGGCATTGAGCTCGTCCAGCAGGTGAGCCCGCAGCTCATCGAGCGGCGCGTCAGCTGGGGCGGCCGAACGTAGGGCCGAATCCAGCCGCCTGGTGCCGGAGGCCTTCCACCGCCACCCGGAGATCGATGCCATCACCAGGACTGCGCTCGGAGGCGCGTTCGAGGGATCCGATGAGGCCTGGGACCCCGACTCGGCCAACTGGGCCGGCATCCGCCGCCTCGACTTCCTCTCGCAGGTCGATCGAGCTCGCCGGCGAAGCAGAAGCAGCTAACCTCAGCCGTTCCAGGCCGGCCGTCCACTTGGCCGTCTCGAGCGATACGCCATCGGTCCCGGCGAGCCTGGTCGAGACGATCCCCGCTTGCCGCCCAGTGAACGCAACCAGGCCCGAAAGGTACCCGCGGCCCGGTGCGTCGTCCAGCCCCCGCGCTCCCCTCCGACTGCCTCAGGCGGGCGTCACCGGAAGCTCGAAGACGATGGCCGTGCCGCCTCCGGTGGGCTGCTCGGCGCGGATGGAACCGCCGTGGGCCTCCACCAGCCGGCGGGCGATGGCCAGCCCCAGGCCCGAGCCGCGCGATTCGGCCGACTTGGCGAAGCGCTCGAACAGATGCGGCAGCAGCTCCGGCGGGATGCCCGGGCCGGAGTCGACGACCGAGACGGCGACCCGGCGTGCCGGGGCGCCCCCGTGGGCGATGATGCGAACAGTCGAGTGCCGGGGCGCGTAGCGCAGGGCGTTGGAGACCAGGTTGCCCAGCACCTGGCGGATCCGAATGGGGTCGAGATCCAGCGACGGGAGGTCGTCGGCCATCTCGACCTGCAGCTTCACGTCCGCGGAGCGGGCCAGCCCTCCGAAGCCGGCGACGGCGTCCTGGACCAGGACCGCCATGTCCGTCGGCTCCCGGTGCAGCGCCAGCGTGCCGGCTTCGGCGAGGGTCAGGGTGCGCAGGTCGTCCACCAGCTGCTCCATGACCCGTATCTCCTCCAGGGCCGCCGCCAGGTGAGTTTCGTCGGCTGGGTGAACGCCGTCCACCATGGCCTCGAGCTGGCCCTGCAGCACCGCCAGCGGCGTCCGCAGCTCGTGGCCCACGTCGGCCAGAAGCGTCCGGCGCTGCTGCTCGTCCGTCTCCAGGCGGGCCGCCATCTCGTTGAAGGCACGCGTCAGGGCCCGCAGCTCGTACGGCCCGCGGTGGCGTTCATCGACTCTGACGGAGTAGTCGCCGTTCTCGACCCGGCCCGCCGCCTCGATGAGGTTCCCCAGCGGCAGGGCGATCCGCCGCGCGCCGCCGAAGGCCATTGCGACCATGACCAGCAGAACGAAGGCGATGACGAGGCCGGTGAGGACCTTGCCCGGGGATTCGATGTCGGCCATCTGCAGGGCCAGCCAGAGAATGGTCAGCGGCACCAGCACCGCCAGCACGATGAACGCCACGACGGCGACGGCGACCCTGATCATGACCATACGGCGAAGGCGTCCGGTCGGCGGGCCCTGCGGCGGCCACGGCTCGGTGGCGGGCCACCACCTGGGACGGGCATGGGGGCGGCGGTGCATCCGGCCGGGCCCGTGGCGATGGTAGCGCCGCTCCCAGCGGGTCTCGCGTCCCCCTCCCTCGTGGCGGCTGCGGCGGCTCACGCCGGCTCCTCGGCGAAGCGGTAGCCCACGCCGTAGACGGTCAGGATGTAGCGTGGCCGGCTCGGGTCCGGCTCCAGCTTGCGCCGCAGGTTCTTGATGTGAGCGTCGATTGCCCGCTCGTACGACTCGAAGGCGACGCCGTGGACGGCGTCGAGCAGTTGCGCTCGGGTGAAGACCCGGCCGGGCTGGCCGGCCAGGGCGGTCAGAAGCTGGAACTCGGTGGCGGTCAGCTCGACCACCCGGCCCTCGACCTCGACGCGCATTCGGACAACGTCGATGGCCACGCCGGCAGCCTCGATCCTGTCGCCCGGCTCGGCCGCGCGGTCGACCCGGCGCAGGATGGCTCGCACGCGGGCCACCAGCTCGCGGGGGCTGAAGGGCTTGGTCACGTAGTCGTCGGCCCCGATCTCGAGGCCCAGGACGCGGTCCAGCTCGTCGTCTCGGGCGGTCAGCATGATGATCGGCAGCTGCGAGTCGCGGCGGATGGCCCGGGCCACGTCCAGGCCGTCCATGCCGGGCAGGCCCAGGTCCAGGACCAGCAGGTCCGGCTTGCGGGTGCGGGCCAGCTTGAGGGCCGAAGGGCCGTCGGCCGCGGTCAGGACTGCGAAGCCCGCGTGCTCGAGATAGTCGCGGGCCAGGTCCACGATCCGGGCTTCGTCGTCAACGATGAGAATCGTCTTCACGGTGCTTCCATGCTAGGGCAGGGCGGGGCGGCGTGAACACCGCCCCGCCCTGAGTGCGACTCTAGGCCGAGGCCCCCCGGGCCCCCAGTCTGTCCGGCACCGAGGCCAGCAGCGCCAGCAGCCCCAGGTCGATGGCCAGGCCGAACTCGGATCCCGGCAGGCCCAGGATGCACAGGCACAGCGATCCAAGCGTCAGGCCGACGGCCAGCTCCCGGCTCCGCGGGTGGCCTCGCCACAGCAGGGCCGCCCCGGCCACCAGCGCCGCCGCGGCGGCCAGCCAGATGAGGCCGAACAGCCTGGCCCCGGCATCGCCGATCTCGACCGCCCCGTTGAGCAGGGCGGTCGAGTACTCGACGCCGCGCGGCCCGCCGATCTGCCAGGCCACCGTGAAGCCGACGGCGTGGACCGCCCCGTGGAGGGCGAAGAAGACGGCGAAGGCGCGCTGGATCACTTCGACTTGCCCCCCTTGGGCGTCTCGGGCGCGGGGGCTGCGGGCTCACTCGAGCCGCCCTGGCCGTGCGCCCGGCGGTGCCAGTCTTCCAGCTCCGACTCGGCCTCGCAGCGCCAGTCCTCTGCGTACCAGTCGCGCCACCCCCGCCCGTGGCGGCCGTGCCCGCCGGGGCCGGGGTAGTAGCGCGGCCTCGGGCCGCGGAAGGCGCAGCCGATCATGCCGATGACGACGATCAACAGGAACAGGCCGAACAGGCAGCCGAACATCCGAAGGCAGGGCTGATAGTGATGGCCGTCCCAGGCAGAGTTGACCGAGCCACCGTCGGCGGCGAGGCCCGCCCCGAAGGCAAGGCTCATCAGCACGCCGATGGCGACGACCGCGACCAGCATCCTCAGGAACCAACCAGAACCGTATCTCATCTCTTCTCCAATGCGCCCTTGCGACCGTGTCATCCGGCCGGAGCGCTGTGCCGGATCTGGGTGCCAGCCTGGAGCCGGGGTATGAAGCGAATGTGAAGGCGGTCAGGAGGAGTGGCGCGTGGCGGCGCCGCTCCTCCCGGCGGGAGGCGGCGCTCAGACGGGCGGCGTTGCCTCCTGGATGCGGCCATCTCGCATCCGGACGATTCGATCGCAGGCCGCGCTCACACCGGCGTCGTGGGTCACCAGGACGCAGGTCCGGCCGGTCTCGCCGTTCAGCAGTCGCAGCAGGTCCAGGATCTCGGCCGCGTGGACCGAATCGAGGTTCCCGGTCGGTTCGTCGGCCAGGACCAGCTGGGGCCTGTTGACCAACGCCCGGGCGATGGCGACCCGCTGCTGCTCTCCGCCCGACAGCTCGGACGGTCGATGGCCGGCCCTATCCCGCAGGCCGACCAGGGCCAGCGCTCCCAGGGCGGCCTCCCGACGCGGCATGTGGGTCGTGGACGAGTCGGACCGGTACAACGGCTGCTATCCGGGCGAGTGCATCCGCTTCATCCCCGAGGGCACGATCGACTGGACCTGGGACGCCACCGGCTACATCGGTCAGGAGAAGTGCCAGCAGACCACCTCCGGCTCGCTCCCCGCTGCCGACCCGTTCGGCCTGGGCGACCAGCAGTTCCTGCACCTGACCAGGATCGACGACAGCCACTACCGCTACTGGGGCCAGGGCAACCACTTCCCGGACCAGGGCGTGCAGGAATCGATCACCTGCTTCGGCTTCATCGGGGACGGGCCCAACCCGTACCCGCTGCCCTTCTTCAGCATCGACGAGGGCGCCAGCAGCTCGAACTCGGACGGGGGCGGCAACACCTGCTTCGCCTCGGACTGGGTCATCGAGGCCAAGGCGACCACGATCAGCGGCAGCTGCTACACGTTCAAGACGGACCGCAACTACCACCAGATCGAGTGGAACCTGACGCGGCTGGGCCCGCCGCCGGGCAGCTAGCCGCAGGCCCCCGGCTGGAGCCCAGAGCGGCCTCGGGGCGGCGCGACCGGGAGGCGCCCAGGACAGCTTTTCGGCATGAGAGCGCATAATCGGCGCATGGCACGTCCACGCGGGACCGGCCTCAGGGCCGTCGCCGCTCTGCTGGCGCTCCTGGCCGTCGTTGCCGCGTGCACCGGCGTGTTCTCGGCTGAGGCGGATCTGGCCGTCCAGCCGACGCCGGTCGCCACGCTGGCGCCGACCCCGACCGCCACGCCCACCCCGACCGCCACCCCCACCCCGACGCCGACCCCCACCCCGACGCCGAGCCCTACCCCGACCGCCACTCCCGAGCCAACCCCGGTCCCGACGCCGGGCACCTGGATCTACAACGTCTACAACGCCGGGGCCGTGCGCTGGCAGAATCCCGACATGAGCGCCTGTGTCGCCGCGTCGGCGCTGATGATGCTCAACATGGTGGCCCTGTGGCGCGACTTCGAGGCCCTGGAGGGCCAGCCCAACCCGCGGCCGCAGCTCAACGGCTGGGCGCCCGATGTCTCCTACGCCAAGATGGAGGAGCTGCTCGCCTACCAGCGCGAAACGGGCACGATGGACCTCCGCGATCCCGGGTCCGACGCCCACGGCTGGCGCAATTCCCTCAACTACTACGGCTGGGGCGACATGGAGGCGGACGTCTATCGCGACATGACGTTCACCTCGTTCGAGGACGCCGCCAGGGCGACCGTCCTGACGCTGGCCATCTACCGCAAGCCTGTCGGGATACTCAGCTGGGCCGGCAACCACGCCCAGATCATCACGGGCTACAAGGTCGTCGGCGACGATCCGCGAAGCGGCCGGACCAACCTCAAGATCCTGGGCGTGTATCTGACGGACCCGCTCCAGGCAGACGGCTACCGCAACTACTACGTCTCGCTCGCGACCTGGAAGGACGGCCCCAAGACCATCCGCTTCACCCCCTACAAGATGACCAACTCGCCCAACCGGGACCCCATCGACGGCCAGATCGCCAACGAGGAGTGGTACGACAAGTGGGTCATCGTCGCCCCGGTCGCGTAGGGGGCATCTGCGGGCGGCGTTCGACGCCGGCCCTCTTCAGCAGGTGACGTGGAGGACGGCAAAGACGTCCTTGCGGTCCAGCTCCGCCAGCAGCTCGCAGGCCTCGGGCGTGGGCAGAGCCACGATCTCTATCCCGCGCCGCTCCGCCTCGGCGTAGACGTCTTCGGCGATTGGCAGCCGGCCGTTGGCTCCGGTCCCGACGATCAGCCGCTTGCCGCCCCAGGGGATCTCCTCGGCCGCGGTCAGGGGCGTATGCCCGAAGCGCCCTTTCTCGCCCTTGGACGGCCCCTTGTGCCGCTTGGAGACCCGGCCGCCGGCGATGACCAGGTCATGGGCGTATCGCTCGCCCTCCACCTCGATCTGCCCGAATGAGGTCAGCTGGGCCTTCATGGCCCGATTCTCGCACGCGCCCGGAAGCGGCGGCCTTCGTCGCGGCTCCGGCGTTGCGATCCTCGGATCGCTCCATGCCGCTGGCTGCGGACCGGCCCACCCCTGGGTGATGCTCAGCGGAGCAGCCCAACTGTGGCCGAGAAGGAGCGTCAGATGTCCGGTTCGGTGAGAGTCCCGCGTCCCCTCGCCATCCTTGCGGGCGGCGCGATCCTGGCGGGTGCCGTTGCCTCCGGAGCGATCCTGGGGGGTGGCGCCGGCGGGGGGTGGCGGCCGATGGACGGCCATGGGCCGGCCGGCCGCATGGGCCCGAATGCGGTGACCGGCGCTCTGTCCGACGCCCTTCAGCCCGGCGACGCAGGCTTCGTGGCCGGCACCCCTGACAGGCCGCGGGTCGTGTACCTCCAGGCCGGCCCGGGGTACCTC
>DAOUEA010000072.1:0-16458 GCA_034430475.1 Chloroflexota bacterium
CGCGCGGAGGCCCCTTCTCGTGCTACTGTGCGCCGCACAACTGGAGGACCAGGGAGGAGCGGCAACTTGACGGCGAAGAGTGGCGGCGACGCTGGCGCGCAGAGGGCCGGCGCGCAGCACCCCACCGCGCAGCACCCCGGCGCGGCGCACGAGACGGGCGCCCCGGATATCGATTCCTGGGTGACCTATCGGCCCGAGCTGAAGGTCCTCGACTGCACCATCCGCGACGGCGGCCTGGTGAACGACCACCACTTCGACCTGGACTTCGTGAAGCGCGTCTACGAGACGGCAGTCGAGGCCGGGATCGACGTCCTGGAGCTGGGCTACAAGGCCGACCGCAAAGTCTTCCCCGAGTCGACCGCCGGCGCCTGGAAGTGGTGCACCGAGGATGACCTGCGGCGCGTCGTGGCCGATCGGCCGGACGGCATCAAGCTGTCCGTCATGGCCGACGCCGAGCGCTGCGACTACCACACCGACATCCCGCCGCGCGACCAGAGCGTCATCTCGATCATCCGGGTGGCCTGCTACATCCACCAGGTGCCCACCGCCCTGGACATGATCAAGGATGCCCACGACAAGGGCTACGAGACCACCTTCAACCTGATGGCCGTTTCCACCGTCCAGGAGCGCGAGATGATGGACGCCCTGGAGGTGGTCGCGGCCAGCCCGGTCAAGGTGATCTACGTCGTGGACAGCTACGGCTCGTTCTACTCGGAGCAGATCCGCGATCTGACGACCAGGTACTTCGGGTTGGCCAAGGCGGCCGGCAAGGAGGTGGGCATCCACGCCCACAACAACCAGCAGCTGGCCTACGCCAACACGATCGAGGCCATGCTCAACGGCGCCACCTGGCTGGACTCCACGATCCACGGCCTGGGGCGGGGAGCGGGAAACTGCCCCACCGAGCTGCTGCTGGGCTTCCTCAAGAACCCCAAGTTCCACGTCCGGCCGGTGCTGCAATGCGTGGAGGAGCTGTTCCTGCCGCTGCGCAAGGAGCTGGACTGGGGCTACTCGATCCCGTACATGCTGACCGGCCAGCTGAACATGCACCCCCGCCTGGCGATCCAGGTTCGCGACAGCGAAGCTCCGGACGACTACGTCAATTTCTACGACCGCCTGACCGAAAACACCGACTAGCGGCGGGGGACGCCGCTCCAGCTTCCCGCGCACCGCCCACATCTGCCTGCGGACGAGGTGCGTGCGCGCCGCTCCGAGCCCGTATCGGTTCTATAGAATGCGGCGTGTTCGGCGGGCTGTCTGAGGTGGCCCCGCCGATGGCGGACTCGGAGGATGGCCCGCGCCGCAACGGGCGGGCCAGAGGAGGGGGGCGTCGGCTCCCCAGGCTGAAAGGGGTTCCTGATGCGCACCCTTCGCCGGACGGGCAACTCCCGCGCCCTGAAGCGGCTGGCAGGCGTCGCCGCGGTTCTGGTCCTTGTCGTCACGTCGTTCGCCGATGCCGCGGCCGCCGAGGCCGCGACCAGGATTCCACCGAACTCGTCCGCGCCCCTTCTGACCGCACCGGGCGTCTATGAAGGCGCCGTCGTCGACGCCAACCCGATCAGCCCGGTTGCCCAGGCCGGCGACAGCGCCATCTCGGACCCGCTGGCCGGGGCCCAGCTACGCACCACAGGGGCTGCCGCCACACCCCCGGCGACGCCCACCGAGAAACCGGACCTGCGCAAGGCCTACTCGAGGGTGGTCCAGTACCCCGACGGCAGCTCGGTCATCGATTACTCGGCGACGCGCATCAACTACAAGGACGGCGACGATTGGCTGCCCATTGATCTGAGCCTGGCTTCCACCTCCAGCGAGCCCGGCTTCGACCACACCGAAACTGCCAACGACGCCGACATCTACTTCAACCTCTCCTCCCCCTCCGATCCCATCGCCAAGCTCGTCGGGCCCACGACGGCGACGGTTCGCGTCCCCGGCCTGGGCGCCAACCAGAGCGTCCCCGGCCATGCCATCGGCTATGCCGGCACGGGCGCCTCGAAGGTCACCGTCGATCCCACCGCCGACGGCTTCCGCATCGGGGCGATCCTCGAGAACAGCTCGGCTCCCAACACCTACTCCTTCGCCCTGCACCTGGACGGCACGCACCCCGAGCTGTGGTCCCAGCACAGAACCGTCCTCATCTACACGGTCTTCCAGGCGGTAGGCGTCATCTCTGCCCCGACGGTTGTCGACGGCACCGGAGCGGTGGCGCCCGCCGACGCCGTCAGCGTCACTCTGGACAGCAGCGCCCCCGGGCTCCAGCCGGGCGAGACGCTCGTCAGCTACACGATCGATCCGGACTGGCTCAACGACGCCAGCCGTGTCTACCCAATCGCCCTCGATCGATCGGTCTGCCTCCAGTTCGGTGAAACCAGCACCTGCACCCTGGACGCGCCCAACCGGCTCACCTACATCGATATGGGCGGCATCGATCAGGCCATCAACACGACCTGGGACGAGGACACCCACAGGCAGATCTGCCAGATCCTCGAGAGCGCCACGGACATCGACGTCTGCGTTGACCCCGCCGCCCGGTACGAGCGGCTGGCCCATCAGGGCGCCACTGTCGTCGTCGAGGACGACGACGTGGGCGCCTTCACGCTGGAAGGCGAGAGGCTGTGCAGCCTGTACCTGGGCACCGAGGTATGCAAGATCGGCACGTCCGATGGGGTCTATACCCAGCGGCTCATCCTGAGCAGCTCCGCTCCCCAGACGTACTCCAGACGCGTGACCGTGGACAGGGGCTCCCGGGTGGTCCTGGCGAACGATGGCCAGTCGGTATTGATGTACAGGCCTGGAGCCACCATCCCGTACAGCACGGTCTATGCGCCGAGGCTTACCGACGGCCAGGGCAACCTTGCCCCTCCGGACGCCATGACGGTGACGATCGTGCAGGGGCCGGATGGCTGGGGGACCAGCACCTACACCATCACCTACACCATCGCCATCGGTTGGACCCTCACCGCGTCCTATCCGCTGAACCTGGGCGTCAACGTCTGCCTGCAGTTCAACCCGGACAGCCACTGCACCCAGGGCAAGTCCGCCGTCGGCTACAAGGAGACCTACCTCCAGAGCGCCGGCGGCACAGCCAGCGGCTACGGCCCAGCCGAGTACGTCGGCTACGACTCCACCATGGGCCAGACGCGGTCTCAGATCTTCTTCCCGCATGAGGACCTGCCCGGTCTCGGAACCGACCCGCCCAACGCCGACGGCTCCCAGATCGAATCGGCCACGCTCAAGCTTCACGTTCAGGGAAGCAGCGCCTCTCAGCGGCTTCGGATCACCGGCTCGACTGAGAACTGGACGAACTACACCACCTGGGGCAGCAAGCCCTCGATCGACGAGGACATCCACGCCGACGTCACCGTCGACACGGGCGCCACGGATGGCTGGGTGGCAGTCGATGTCACGGACATCGTCCAGGCTCGCTACACGCGCAACCCCATCGACTGGCAGAAGGAGTACGGGTTCACCCTCCAACTCCTTGACGAGAACGGCGAGGAATGCACCGAGGCCACGGCCGGCTGCTCGCTGCTGCACGTCGACGGCGTCCGGCGGACGGCCTTCGTCCCGGAGTTGACGATCAAGTACCGGACGCTTCACGTTGACATGGCCTTCGACGCCGAGGTCGGCGCCGACTTCGTTCCCAACAAGATGCCGGCCGGAATGGTCACCCGGCTGCCGGTCAAGGTCACCAACTCCAGCTCGGGCTTCGATTTCACCAGCTGCTCCGAGAATCCGACCGACTGCTACAAGCTCGGCTACCGCTGGGCGAACGCTTCCTTCTCCGCCTGGGCCAAGCAGCCTGACTACTCATACGCGGTGGCGCAGGATCTGCCGGCTACGATCGCCGATGGCCAGACCAGTGCCACGATGATCCTGGAGGTCACGGCGCCACCGGCCCCGGGCCTCTACGACCTCCGCCTGGACCTGGCCCACTGGGTCAACGGCCGGCTGGTCTGGGCCTCCGACTGGGCCACACCCTCCAAGTACTTCTCCCGCAACAAGGACGTCCTCTCGCCGACGAACGTGCGCTGGACGGGCAGCTCGGTCATCCACCGCGACGACTTCACGGTCACGGTCTTCCGCAGCAGCTCGGGCAACGCCAAGTCCGTGTCCCTGCCCGATGGCACCTCTATCGCCATTGACGCGGTGACGGGGGAGGCCGCGTATGCCGGCGGCGGCACCATCGGCTTCTCCGATCTCGGCGGCGACGTCGCCTTGGCCTACTACTACAAGAGCGCCGATGCCCAGCTGTGCGACGAGCTGGTCCTGCGGGCCTGCGGCTGGGGCACCAACTGGGACGAGCGCCTGGCCCCGGGTGGCAACGGCGCCCTGTTCATCTATCGCGACGCCAGCGGCACTGAGTACCCGGTCAGCATGGGCCCGGACGGCCAGCTCATGAGCGGCGCCGGCGTCCGGATCGACCGGCCCAGGCAGACGGTCCTCGACGACAACCTGATCACCGGCTGGACGCTGATCGACGATTCCTATGCCCTGCCCGATGCCGAAGCTACCTCGTCCGGCGATCCCGACGGCGAGGACTTCGCGGCCGACAAGGCCGCCGACGGCAACCTGGACACCTCCTGGTCCACCACCGCCGCGCTGACCGACGGCGCGAGCCTGACCCTGACCTGGTCGACGGCTCAGAGCGTCAAGAAGGTCTACCTGGAGGCCCGCGGGACTGGCGCCAGCTCGGTGGACGGCAACCCTGCCGCCACTCTGTCGCTGTCCGACGGCACCACCTACCCGGTCCCCAGCCTGGCGGCTACTGCTTCGACAGTCATCGACCTGGGCGGCACCAGGTCCATCACCTCGCTCACCGTCACCTTCGACGATGAGGCCCCCGGCGGCAGCTCCGCCCACCCGGGTTGGGCGGAGGTCAGCGCCCTGGGATCGGCGCCGGCCGGCGCCCTTCCGGAGCTGACTTCGGACGCGTCCGCGACCGGGATTCGCTCATACGCATTCCCCGCGGCCAACGTCGGCGGGGCGAGTCTGCCCGTCTCCGTGCCGCTGGGTCAGTACCCCAGGGTTTCCTTCTACGCGCGTGGCGGCGGATCGGGCGTGGGCGTCGGCTTCCTCGTCATCGACACCACTACCGGAACCGGCAACTGGCTCATCTACACCGTCGGCCCGAGCATACGCGTCACCAAGCCGGGTCTGGTGCTCGCCATCGGTGGCGATGGAGCCGCCTGGCAGCACGTCAGCCGTTCGCTTGCCGACGACGTCCGCAGCCACAGCGAGTACTTCGGCGGATCTTCGTACGACGACTACAGGGTGGTCCAGCTCGGCGTCTTCGGCAGCGGCGCGAGCGGCCGGAGCTACTTCGACGACCTGACCTTCGACGGTTTGGCGCCGAGCTTGATGAACGACGCTCTGCCCGCGTTCACCGCCAACGCCGGCCTGGCAAGTCTCAACACCAGCGATCGCTCTGCCGGGAGCGCCTCGATCGAGATTTCCCCGGCGGCCATCGAATCCTCGCCCTCCTTGAGCGGGATGTCGGTTCGCCTGACGGCCTTCCCCTTCGTGGCCTGGTCGTGGCGCAAGGCGGACGGCGACGGTGTCGCCATCACCTTCGATGTTCGCGACACGCGAACCGGCGATACCGGCCAGCTGACCTACTACGCCGGTCCCAATCCGCCCACCGCGCCTGGCCAGGTCCTGCAGATCGCCAGCTACGCGCCCAGCGTCTGGACCACCGTCCGGCGCAACCTGCTGGAAGACGCTCGCCAGGTCCTGGGGTTCTTCAACGACCACGACACGACCGGGACCTACGACGCCCCGAGCGGCAGCCCGACCCCCGATCCTGTCGTCCTTACGGGCTACACCCTGTCGGCGATCGACGGCGACTTCGCCCTCTTCGACAACCTGTACGTCTCTTCACAGGCCAACCCGGGCGCCGCCGCCAAGGCCGGCTACGACGACTTCGTGGTGACGCTTCCGGGCGGCGTGACCCACCGCTTCAACCTGGACGGCAAGCTGACCGCCCTCATCGATCCGTCGGGCAACACCACAACCCTGTACTGGACCTATGACGTGGCCGCGGCCCAGGCCGGCGGTGACCCCTACAAGCTGGATCGCGTCGTCGCCCCGTCCGACTACGACCCCTCAAACCAGAGCGCGAGCCCGCTGCTGCGACAGATCCTCGTCGAATACGGAGAGGACAACGTCCGCTTCTACGAGGTCGTCGGCAACTTCGACGCGGCCAGCACTCGCTATGCGGAGTTCGGCCTCGATTCCCAGGGCAACCTGGCCCGGGTAATTCCGCCTGCGGTGACCGGCGTGACGGACCCGGCCGGCCCGTATGACGCCGGCGAGACGAACCTGACCCGGGTCTCGGTGGGGCAGACCCCCGAGGTCGTGGTCGGGACGATTACCACTCCGGTCAGCCTCACCACGGCCCAGGTCACCGCCGATCTGTACCTCTCGCAGAACCTCGGCACTTCGCTCAAGGCGGTCGTCCGCCTCCATCGTGGCGACGAGAACGGTCCCGTCGTGGCGACGCAGGAGTTCACTTCCAGTGCCAGCAGCACCAGCGGCGAACAGAGCCGCTGGTACCGGGTCGTCAGCGACAGCGCACCCGGCACAACCTACACCCTCACCGTCCAGGAGACGGGCGGCAGCTCCACTACGGAGATCTGGGTCAGAAGCTGGCACCTGACCGTCCTGGGCAGCGCGGCCAGGGTAGACAACCCGACCACTCCCACCCGGACGGGGGCATCGTTCGCGCCCGTCACCGCCAGCAGCACCGGCCCCACGACGCTGGGGACCGGGCTCACCGAGCGTCTGGTGACCACTATCACCACGCCCGACACGGCCGGCACGGCGACGATCGACGTCGACGTCTCGATCCAGTCGACCGGCTACTGCACCAGCCGGGCCCAGGAGATCCGGGTTCGGCGGGGCGGTATCGGCGGTCTGGTCGTCGGCCAGTTCGAGTCCAAGGGCACGGCGGCGCGTTGGGTCGAGACCATCACCGACGAGAATCCGGGCACCGTCTACGCCCTGACCGTCCAGGAGACGAAGTGCTCCTATGCCACCACCAAGGTGGACAGCTGGTCAATCTCCGTGGCCGGCAGCTCTGCCGTGGCCCAACCCCCGGCGCCCGACATCACAGCCAGGCCGCCGCTCGTGCCCCTCGGCACGACGATCGTGGCCATCGACGAGGTCGTGCGACGGGGGATCGGCGAAACGCCCGTCGCCGCCATCGCGGTGCCCAGGGGAGCCGTCACCGAGCGGCTCACCGTGGACTTGTGGGCCTCCGGCGTGCCCCCGCTGGGTAGCTACGTCAACCTGCACGTCAGAGTCAAGCGGACCGACCTGCCCGCCACAAAGGCCATCTGGGCGGACTGGGGTGGTCCTGTCGACCAGATCGAAGGCCGGACCAGCGGCCACAAAGTCGAGTTCACATGGACCTCCGACGTCCTGCCGGCGGGTGTGTATACCCTCTACGTCGAAGGATTCGCGTCGGTCGACATCTACACCAAGGAGATCACTTTCACCGCCACGGCCTGGGGGCGGCCGGAAGTTGCTACCCAGTACTGCGCGGCCTCCGGCAGCGAGTCCGGTTGCTACGCCTACGGCTATGACGGCCAGCATCGGCTGACGAGGGTCGTCGATCCCCGCTACGACGGCGCCTCCTCGGAGAAGAGCGAGTTCTACACCGACATCGACTACGACGAGCTGACGGTCACGCCGGCGGTCACCGGTCAGCCGCTGCTCCGCATTCTCTCGTCGGATGCCGGGCCTTCGACATCCGCCCTTCGACGCATCAAGTGGCAGGACGCCGATGCCGTCGACTTCGGTTACGCGGCCTATGAGGACCTCACCCCCAACAGCGTCCTCATGTACCAGTACGTGCTCGTCCCGGTTGCGTCGGCCCCGTCAGACCTGCTGGCCTCGTACGCCGTCGACGGCATCAACAACGTCACCAGCGAGACCCGCTACCGGCTGCCGGGCAACGGCGGAGCGATCACCGTCCGCCGCGGCACAGACGCTGCGGCCGCGCTGGACAACTACCTGGATCCCCTGGCCGCCCGCGCGGTCAGCTGGAGCCAGACTTCCGATCAGTACGCTGCCTCGGTCGCCGCCGGCAACCCGAATCTGTACCGCGACGAGATCGTCTACAACGATCTCCAGGAGCCCGTCCGCGCCATCACGACCGTGGCCAACCGTGCCGGAGACCCGGTCAAGCAGGTGAACGGGAGCGCCTACGACGCGGCAGGTCGCCTCATCCAGAAGTCCGACAACTACTACCTGGCCAACGTCGACTTCGAGAACGGCACCAAGGGCTGGACGGTCGGCGGCGCCGCCGCGATCGATCGAAGTGTCTACAACAGCGGCTTCGCCTCGCTGGCCCTGACCGACGACGCTCAGGCTTCCCAGACGGCCCAGCTCCTGCCGGGCCAGACCTTCCTGTTCCAGCTCTCCACCAGGGCCGGCAGCGATGGAACGGCCCGCTACGTCCTCAGCTACGAGCTGGCGGGTGGCGGCTGGTCCGATCTGCTCAGTGGCACGAACGGCGCCACGAGCTGGGTCACTGCGGCCAAGCAGGTGACGATCCCCAGCGACGGCACCGGACTGGTCCGCCTGGGCCTGTCTGTGGACGGCACCGGGACCGCCTACTTCGACTCGATCAACTTGCTGACGCAGTTCAGCACCTCGAGCTACCGCTCCAACGGCCTGCTGGAGGCCACCTCGGACATCGCCGGCAGGGTCAGCAAGCTCAGCTTCGCCAGCGAGGAGCTGCCTCTCATCCCGCAGGACCTGACTCCCTACCCTGCCATCGCCAGCGACAGGTTCTACTCGCGCACCTCCACGATCGTGCTGCGGGCCAACATCGACGCCCACGACTGGGGCGACACGTCCATCGGGATCCTCTGTGACGGGTCGACCGTCGCGCCGACTCACACCTGGACCGGCGTTGAGGGCCTCGATGTCTACGTGTTCTTCAACGACCTGCTCTTCGTAGACAACTACTGCCAGGTCACCACTCATGCCCAGTGGCACGGCCGGATCAACAGCGGCACCGTCATGTTCGGCGCCCAGTCCAAGGCATACGCGGGCCCCGATCTGGTCGACGTGCCCATGGGCAACTACTCGGCGGAGACGCCGCTGACCGCGCCCTTCGTGGTCCAGACTCCCATCGTCACTGCGGACATCTACACCCAGTACAACTCTGGGGCGGTCCAGGCCTACACCGCGTTCGTGCGCTGCGCCGATGGCACCGACTACGGCACCATTCCGCTCAGCAAGAGCGCCCACATACCGATGACGGTTGCGGACCCGCGCATGGCCGGCCAGACATGCCGGCTCATGGTCTCGGGCCAGAGCACGGCCGCCGTCTACAGGCTCCGGGCTCTCGTGGCGGTGAACGGGACTCAGCTGCCGCCCGATCTCGGCGCCGTGCCCAACATCCTGCCTACCTCGATCACCGAGAACTACCAGACCGGTGTCTACGACCCGGCCCATCCGGACCGGGACGTCACGACCGAGATCCGCTACGACGTCTGGGGCAAGGTCCGGTATGAGTGGGACGCCGACGGCGTTGCCGGGTACAAGGTCTACTCGGCCAACCAGCGCGACGTCGTAGCCGGTCGGGACGGCAACGGCAACGTCCAGACCTTCAGCGACTTCGATGCTCTCGGCCGTCCCGGGACGATCACGCCTCCGGCCGGCTCGGCCGAGGCCACGCCCGTCAGCTATGGCTTCTTCGGCCCGTTCCAGACGACCTATCCCGACGGGACCAAGGATCGAACCGTCTACGACGCTGCCGGCCGGCCCATCGTCAAGTGGGCCAACTACGTCTCCGGCCAGCCCGCGGCCGGTTCCGACGAGGACGTCAAGGCCACGGTCGCCTACGACGAGTACGGCCGTGTCCAGTCCACGACCGAGGACGCGGGCGTGTCCAACGCCTCGACGGAGTTCACCTACAACCTCTTCGGCGACGTCGTCACCACGACCGAGCATGCCACCGCCGGCGACGCCGGCCGGACCGCCACGGTCTACTACGACGCGCTTGGCCACGCCGCGGCCACCCGCAACCCGATCGCGCCCGCCGGTGCCCCGGCCCCGCTCTGCCCTGGAGAGACCGGGATCCGCTGCAACACCCTCAACCTGTTCGACCTGAACGGACGGGTGCTGACCGAGTACGACGCCGGTGGCGTCGCCACCGACTTCTACTACGACCTTGCCGGCCACGTCGTCCGGACGGTGGTCAACCCCGCTGCGGGCCAGACCGGCGCCGACAAGAACGTCGAGTCGCTCGCCCTGTACGACGTCGTGGGGCGGCCGATTGCCGTCGCCGAGCCGGAGGCTCAGGTCGCAGGCTACACCGGCCCGGTCACGCGAATCACGCGGACCGTCTACGACGCGCGCAACCGCGCCATCAAGACGATTGGCCCCGACGGCAGCTGGTCTCGGACCGACTACACGCCGGGCGGGCGCGTCCTGCGCGTCTCGAGCGTCGGAGCGCCGGGCGAGACCGACGCCGACGTGGTCTGGGCGAGGACCGTCTACGACGCCGGCGGACGGCCCGTGGAAGCACTGTCCAACACCGGCAGCGACGGCACGCTGGGCTACGCGGGCGACGGTTTCGAGGGCGACGCGGCGACCTCGGTCTGCGCCGACGCCGCGAACGGCGCTCGCAACGTCGTCGTTCCCAGCGGCAGCGCCGGCGTCACCGCGCCCACCGGCGCGCGAATGCTGCGCGTCACCGCGCCCCTGGCGGACTCAGGCCTGATCTGCAGGCCGCAGGGCACCTATCTCGAAGGCCACGTCTACAAGGCGAGGGCCCGGGTCAAGGGCGAGGACTACTCGACCATGAAGGCCGTTCTCGGTCAGGACACGAGCGGGGCCGCTAACTCCGTCACCGTGTCCGCGACCATGACCGGCAACTGGCAGTGGGTCGAAGTCACATGGACGCCGACGGCCACGACCAGCGGCTGGTTCGAGCTTCTCCAGACGGGCCGCGTCCTCTACGTGGACGACGTCACGGTCTGGGATACGACTGCCTCCATCCTGACCGACGTGCCGGCACTGACGGTCTACGACTCAATGAGTCGCACCGTCGAGACCGTCGCCGTTCCCGGCAGCGCCGGCGATCCCGCCCCGGTCGATCAGTCCACCTACGACGTCATGGGCCGGGTCACCTCGACCGTGGCCAACGTCAAGCCCCTGCTGCCCTCCGACGCGGTCGATGCGAACCTGACGTCTGCCTATGCTTATGACAACCTCGGCCGCCAGGTCCTCGAGACGAGCCCGGCAGGCGTCAAGAGCCGCGTGGAGTACAACCGCCTGGGCGACGTGGTCGCCTCCACCGCCAACTACAAGCCGGGCGATCCCGACCCGTCGGCCAACGTCAGGTCCACCTTCGCCTACGATCTCCTCGGCGAGCTGACGGGCACCTGCTCGCCGGAGCAGGTCAGTGCCGGCTGCAATCCGGCTTCGGGCACGGATCCGCGCGCCTGGCACTACGTCTACGACGCCAATGGCCGGCTGACCAGCCAGACGCCCGCGTCCTGGAACCCCGACGGCAGCGGCCTGGTCGCGGTCGCCTCGACGGGTTTCGTCTACGACGACCTGAGCCAGGTCGTTCGATCCTGCTCCTACACGTCCGGTGGCTGCGCCAACGCTCTGCGCCACACCGATGCCGACTACGACGCCGTCGGCCGCGCCGTGGCCACCCGCACCTACGCCGGCGCCTCCAGCGACGAGGCGAGTCTCCGCATCTCCGCGACAATCGCCTACGACCAGGCCGGCCAGACGCTGTCCCAGACCGTCGATGCCTCTCGGATCGGGGGCAGCGTCGGAACGGTGGGCTACGAGTACGACATCGCCGGCAACCAGACCCAGGTCTCCGGCGACGTCGCGGCGACGTCCGCCACCTACAACGTCGATGGCACGGTCGCCTCCCGGACCGACGCCACCGGCACCAGCAACTTCAGCTACGACGACCTGGGCCGGCTGCTCATCAGCGCCGGCGACGGCTATCCCGGCACCATCTCCTACACCTGGCGCCTGGACGGCCAGCAGGCGACCGAGACCAGGCCCGGCGGCCTGCTGACCACCTTCAGCTATGACGGTATCGGGCGGCCGATCGGTGCCACCGTCGGGTCCAAGGTCGCCTTCGCCAGGACCTTCGACCGCGCCGGCAACGTCACCTCCGAGACGCAGTCCATACCGGGCGTGGCTGGCGACGCGGGCCAGGGTATCGAGCGCTACACCTACGACGACCTGGGCCGGGTCAGGACCGCCGTCCTGAGCGGTTCGGACGGGCAGCAGGTCTGGGAGAAGGACTACTGGTACGACCGGGACTCGAACCGGGTCAAGACCCTGGACGGTGGCGTCACCACCGTCTACGAGTACAACGCCCTGGACCAGATCGTCAGCTCCACCGCCGGCGGCGTGCGCACCAACTTCGACTACGACGTCTACGGCAACATGACCTCGTCCTACCTGACGAGCGTGGTTGCCGCGGACACGACTCCGCCCAGCACACCGACCGACCTGACGGCCACGCCCAGCTCGCTGACCCGCATCGATCTGGCCTGGGCGGCCTCGAGCGACGACACGGCCGTGGTGGGCTACCGCGTCTACCGGGACGGGACCCTGCTGGCCACGACCGCCAGCACGGAGTACGCGGACACGCCGCTTACATCGGGCTCGACGCACTCCTACTACGTCGAGGCGGTGGACACCTTCGGCAACGTCACCGTGCCCTCCGACACCGTCACGGCCACCGCGGCCAACCCTGCCGGCACGCCCTCCGGCTACTACGCCGAGAACAGCCCGCTTATGACCCGTGTCGGCACGCCCACGAACCAGGGTCTCGCCGCCGCGAATGCGCGTGACCTCGATATCGACACCTACTACACGACCAGGGGCGTGGACTTCACGCTCTCCGGATCCGGCACCCTCACCATCCACCAGTTCGGCGGTGGCACGGCCTCGCTGACCATCGACGGCGTGCCCGCCGCCACGCTGACGGGCGGCTGCGCCGTGGACAACCCCGTCAGCTTTGCGGTCAACGGCGACGGCCCGCACGACGTCCAGATCCGCGGCCTCAGCTGGCACTACTGCCCGGCCCTCAGCGGCTACTGGGGTTTCGATGGCATCAACTGGACCTCGTCCGACCCGGACAACGTCATGGGCCCGACTACCACCGGCTACTACGCGGAAGACAGCTCCCTGGTCTTCCGGGCGGCGGTCAACCCCACCTGGGACTACACCGGCTTCACCGCGGCCCAGGACGGCGACACCGACGTCTACCCCGGCAACGACAACTCCTACGTCATCATTCCCGTCAAGGGCGCCGGCTCGCTGACGATCCACCAGTTCGGTGGCGGCACGGCAGTCCTGTATGTCGATGGGGTGTCTGCGGGGACGTTGACGGCCAGCTGCCAGGCCGACAATCCGCAGACATTCAGCATCACCGGCGACGGCCAGCACAAGGTCAAGATCAAGACGATCCGAGACCACACCTGCTCGCCGAAGAGCTCCTGGTCCTTCGACGGTTTCGACTGGGCCAAGGCCCCGCCCTCCGAGGACTTCCCCCCGGCCGACCTGGTCGCGTCGGTTCCGGCCGCCGGTCGCGTCGACTTGTCGTGGGACGCGCCCACGGCCCTGGTCGACATTGCCCGCTACGTGATCACGAGGGACGGTGCGCCCCTGACCACGGTGGCCGCTTCGTCCACTTCCTTCACCGACCAGACGGTCATGCCGTCCAGGACGTACGAGTACGCCGTCGCGACGGTCGACATTGACGGCAATGTCAGTACCGCGACCGACCCCGTCTCGATCACGACCCTGGACGCGCCCTCAGGCCCGCCCTCGGCGGACCAGACGCCCCCCACGACGCCGGCCGACCTGACGGTGACCGAGCTCGCCTGGAACCAGATCGACGTCAGCTGGACCGAATCCACCGACGACGTCGGAGTCGTCCGCTACATCGTCGAGCGGGACGGCGAGCCCCTGTCCACCGTCGCCGGCACCGCCACGACCTTCACCGACTGGAGCGCCCAGCCGAACACGACCTACCTCTACACTGTCCTGGCCGTCGATGCCGCGGGCAACGTGAGTGAAGAGGCAGGACCGATCGGCGGCCGGACTCCTCCCTACTCGCTGCCGGATTCCGAGGCTCCCACGGCTCCGGCCGACCTGGTCGCCAGCGTCGTGTCCCCGTCGAGCATCTCGCTCGAGTGGACCGGGTCCACGGACGAGACTGCCCTGCAGGGCTACCGGATCTACCGCGATGGGACGCCCGTCGCCACCGCGGCCGATGCGGTCTACGTGGACGTCGGCCTGGCCGGCGGAGCCACCTACACCTACGAGGTCATCGCGATCGACGCCGCCGGCAACGAATCGGCCAGGTCGGCGCCGGCCTCGCAGACTCTGCCTCCCTCGACGGACGTTGAGGCGCCCTCGGCGCCGGCGGACGTCGCCGCGACCGCCAACGCCTGGAACTCGGTGACCCTGACCTGGACGGCTTCCACCGACGACGTGGGCGTGACGAGCTACACCATCAGCCGCGACGGCGCGGTCCTGATGCGCGTGGCGGGCACGTCCACGAGCTTCGTGGACGCTTCCACCTCCCCCTCGACTGCCTACTCCTACACCGTCACCGCCTCGGATGCCGCGGGGCACACCAGCGCCGCGTCCGACGCCGCCTCGGCCACGACGCCGGCAGTTCCGGCCCCTGACGACACCACGGCGCCGACGGATCCGTCCGGCCTGACCGCGACGGCAGCGACGGCCGGCGAGATCGGTCTCACCTGGTCGGCCTCGAGCGACGCCTTCGGCGTCGCCGGCTACCGCGTCTATCGCGACGGGACGCTCGTGGCGACCGTCGGCTCGAACGCCTGGCTCGACACAGGCCTCGACCCGGATACCAGCTACAGCTACTACGTCACGGCAATCGACGCCGCGGGCAACGTCTCCGGCCAGAGCGGCACCGCCTCCGACACGACGACCGCGGGCACGCCGCCCTCCGACACGACCGCGCCGACGGCGCCGGCCGATCTCTCGGCCAGCGCGACGGCCTGGAACACCGTCGACCTGACCTGGACGGCCTCTACGGACGACGTGGCGGTCACGTCCTACACGATCAGCCGCGACGGCTCCGTGCTCAGCGTCGTCGCCGGCTCGGTCACAACCTTCACCGACGCCACGGCCTCGCCCGGCACCACCTACACCTACACGGTGACCGCGT
Source organism: Chloroflexota bacterium (assembly GCA_034430475.1). Taxonomy (GTDB): domain Bacteria; phylum Chloroflexota; class Limnocylindria; order Limnocylindrales; family CSP1-4; genus Fen-1039. The sequence continues at coordinate 15,203 of DAOUEA010000072.1, forward strand.
CCGACGCCGCTGGCAACACCAGCTCGGCTTCGGACCCGGCTTCGGCGACCACGCCCGCCCTGGCGCCTCCGACCGATAGCACCGCCCCGACGGCGCCGCTCGGCCTGGCGGCCACGCCCGCGTCTGCCATGCAGGTAGACCTCTCCTGGACGGCTTCGACCGACAACGTCGCCGTCGCCGGCTACCGCGTCTACCGTGACGGCTCCCTGGTCGCCACAGTCGGGTCGGCTTCCTGGTCCGACACCGGTCTCGAGGCCGACACGACGTACGAGTACAGCGTCGTCGCCTTCGACGCCGCCGACAACGAATCCACGGCGACAGCGGACGTCCCGGCAACGACGCTGTTCGGGCCCGATTCGACCGCTCCGACGACGCCCTCGAACGTGACGGCCACAGCGGTCAGCGGGGGGATCGACGTCGCCTGGGACGCCTCCACCGATACCGGCAGCGGGGTCTCCCGCTACGACGTCCTGCGGGACGGCGTCCTGATGATCTCGGTGGCGGGCAGCGCGACCCACGTGGTCGACTACAGCGCCTTGCCCGGTCCCCTCTACACGTACACGGTGATTGCGATTGACGGCGCCGGCAACGCCAGCGCCGAGTCGGAGGAGGCCACGCTCGCCCTGCCGGAGCTCGATCCGCCGGCCGACACCACCGCTCCTGATGTGCCCGCCAACTTCGCCGCTCTCGGCGACGACCCCACCATCTCCCTCACCTGGGACGAGTCCAGCGACGACGTCGCCGTGGCCGGCTACTACGTCTATCGGGACTCCGTCCTCTACGCCACTACGTTCTCCACTTCCTTCGTCGACACGTCTGCGGGCCTGGCGCGCCACAGCTACGCCGTGGCCGCCTTCGACGGCGCAGGCAACGTCTCTGACCAGAGCCCGGCGGTCGTGGCGATGGCCACCACCGTCACCGTTTCGTGCACCGCCTACGCCTACGACGTCGCCGATCGGCTCGTCTCGATCACGGCTCCTTCGGGCCAGCTGACGAGCTTCGCCTTCGACGCCCTGGGGCGCCACTCGAGCCGGACCGTCGGTGACGATCCCACCGAGACCTACGCCTACCTGGGCACCGGCAACGCCATCGTCTCGATCACCACCGGCTCGACGGTCGTCGAGAGCGTCATCGACGGGTTGGGCCAGCGCGTCACGGCCTCCATCGGCGGCGGCAGCGTGTGGGTCATAAGCGACCTCCACGGCAACGTCGCGGCGGCCCTGACCGCCGACGGCTCCACGATCGTCTCTGCCTAC
>DAOUEA010000073.1:0-1712 GCA_034430475.1 Chloroflexota bacterium
TCGGGCTCGGGCGCCTTCTTGCGCCGCCGGCCCTTCCTGGCCGCGGGCGGCTGCAGCGCCGGCAGCGGCGGCCGGGCCGTTCCCTCGATCGGACCGACGCCGTAGGGCACCCACTTCGACGGATCGGCCAGCCGGTGGGGCTCGGTTCGGCCGCGCAGGTGAGCCTGCTCGAAGCCTTCGGGCTCGATCCACATCTGATTGCCGTCGAGCAGGCCTTCGACGCCGCCTTGGCCAGGTTCCGGCCGGGGGTGCTGGCAGTACCAGCACTTCGACTTGTCGTGAGGCGCGTACTCGACGGGCTCCTCGTAGGTCGTGATGTAGCCCTCGAAGTTGCGCAGGATCACCTTGTGGTCCGAGTAGCTGAGCAGGTAGTTGGGCATGACCGGGATCTTGCCGCCGCCGCCAGGGGCGTCGATCACGTATGTCGGCACCGCGTAGCCGCTGGTGTGGCCACGCAGGCCCTCCATGATCTCCATGCCCTTGCCGACGGGCGTCCGGAAATGGCCCGAACCCTCGACCAGGTCGCACTGGTAGATGTAGTACGGCCGAACCCGAATCTCCGCCAGCCGGTGGACCAGCGCCCGCATGACGTGGACGCAGTCGTTGACGCCGGCCAGCAGGACCGACTGGTTGCCCAGCGGGATGCCGGCCCGGGCGAGCTTGTCGCAGGCGCGGGCGACTTCGGGCGTGATCTCGTTGGGGTGGTTGAAGTGGAGGTTCATCCACAACGGGTGGTACTTCGCCAGCATCTCGCACAGCTCGTCGTCCACGCGCTGGGGCATGAAGACCGGCACGCGCGAGCCGATGCGGATGATCTCCACGTGCGGGATCTCGCGGATGCCGCGGATCACCGATTCCAGGAGCCTGGGGGCCAGGGTCAGGCCATCGCCGCCGCTGATCAGGACGTCGCGGATCTGTGGCGTCCGGCGGATGTAGTCGAGCTGAGCCTCGTGCTCGGCGCGGTTGAAGTTCTGGGCCGGGTCGCCCACGATCCTCGACCGGGTGCAGTAGCGGCAGTAGCTGGCGCACTGGGTCGTGACCAGCATCAGGACACGATCCGGGTAGCGGTGCACGAGGCCCGGCACGGGCGAGTGGCGGTCCTCGGCCAGCGAGTCGCCCATCATGGCCGTGAAGGCCTCGTGCTCGCAGGCGGTGGGGATGACCTGACGGCGGATCGGGTCGTTCGGGTCGTCGGGGTCGATGAGTGACAGGAAGTAGGGCGTGATGTCCACCCGGAACTTGTCGGGCGAGGACAGGCCGGCCCTCTCGTCGTCGGTCAGGTTCAGGACCCGGCCGATCTCATCGGCGGTGTTGAGGCGATTGCTCAGCTGCCAGCGCCAGTCGTTCCAGCGCTCGTCCGGCACGTCCGCCCAGATCGGCGCGCGCCGGCTGACGGCCGGCCTGCCGTCGGGGCCCAGGGCGCGGGCGGGGTCGCGCAGGTTCACGAACTCCCCCTCGGAGCCGCGTGAGCCTTTCTGATCGACCATCTTCGTCTCCCCGCGGGCCTGCCGGGAACGCATATTCCGTATGCAGCCTGCATGCAAGCCGATGATACATCCGCCGCCCGAAGGCGCGCGATGACCCGATCGAAGGATCGGCAGGCGGACCTTTCGCGCCGTTCGGCGCGAGGCCGGGATGGCTTCTTCGTCGGCGCCTAGCGCTCCGGGTCGGCTCGCCAGACCAGGTACGAGTAGGCGAAGCCGAAGGCCAGC
>DAOUEA010000074.1:0-5951 GCA_034430475.1 Chloroflexota bacterium
CCGCTCCTGGACCATCGGGCCGGCGGGCGAGAAGCTGTTGGTGGCCGGGTCGTAGAGTTGCGGCTTGCCTGCGCCCACCAACAGGACCTTGCCGTTGGGCAGAAGCGCCGCCGCGTCGTAGCCGCCGCCACTCGGGAGCGCCACCGCGGCGAAATGGCCGGGCTGGGGAGCGGGCGTCTTCTTGGGCGTCGGCTGAGGCGTGGACGCCGGCGAGGGCGTGGGAGAGGGCGACTCGGCGGGAGACTCGGCCGGCGATTCTGTGGCCGAGGCCGTCGGCTGCCCTGTGGGGATAGCGGTCTGCGCGCTCGGGGTCGCGGCGGACGATCCGGTCGGGGCCGCGTCGGCGGACGAAACGCTGGTACACGCGCCAGCCGCAAGCGCCGCGCCGAGAACGAGAGACATGATGTGCCCGGCTCCGCCGCCGGAGGATGGAAAGCCCACGTTCAGGCGAAACATCTCTGCCTCCCCGGCCTGAGCCGGTGCGAGGTCCCCAGGTTGTCACGCTCGGCTAGCTCTCCGAGCGCCGGCCGGCGAACGCGTCGCTTTCGTCCCGTATTCGCCGGAAGACGCCCAACCCGGAGCCGTCTTCGAACGCTATGAGACGCGCCGCGGGGCCGGTTCGCTACGCTCAGGGCGGCGCTCGGGGCCCGCCTCGCCTAGCCCGCCGCCACCTCGGCCACGGCCTCGCCGAAGATCCGGAGGCCCGTGGCCGCCTGTTCCTCGGTCAAGACCAGGGGCGGCGCGATCCGGATGACCGACTCCCCGGCCTCCAGCGGCAGCAGCCCGCGCCGGAAGCAGGCCAGCTCCACGGCCGCGGCGCGGTCGTGGGTGTCGAACTCGACGCCGATCATCAGCCCGATCCCGCGCACGTCCTTGATGAATCCCTTGTTCTGGGCGGCGATCGCCTTCAACCCCGGCAGCAGCTGCTCGCCCCGGGCCGCGGCGTTGGCCATCAGCCCGCCCTCCAGGAGCTTGATCGTCTCGAGAGCCGCGGCGCAGGCCAGCGGGTTGCCGCCGTAGGTGGTCCCGTGCGCGCCCGGGCCCCACTTCGTCATCAACGACTCGCGGGCGACGAAGGCGCCCAGCGGCATGCCCGAGGCGATCCCCTTGGCCACGGCGACGATGTCCGGCTCCACGCCCCAGTTCTGGATAGCCCACATCTTGCCGGTGCGACCGGCGCCGCACTGGACCTCGTCGGCGATGAGCAGGATGCCGTGCTGGTCGCAGATGCGGCGCAGGCCCTGCAAGAAGCCGTCCTCCGGGACGACGTAGCCGCCCTCGCCCTGGATGGCCTCGACGACCACGGCCGCCACCTCGTTAGCCGGCACCAGGTGCTTGAACAGCACCTCCTCGAACCAGGCCAGGTCGGCCACCTTGCCGAAGGGAGCGTGGTAGACGCCGGGCAGCATCGGCCCGAAGCCGGCGTGGTACTTGGCCTTCGATGCCGTCAGCGAGACCGAGCCGTACGTTCGGCCGTGGAAGGCGCCCAGGAAAGCGACCAGATTCTGGCGCCCGGTGGCGAAGCGGGCCAGCTTCACGGCGCCCTCGATCGCCTCCGTGCCGGAGTTGCCCAGGAAGACCCGGCACTTCTCCTTGATGGGGGCGATGCGGGCCAGCTCGGCGCATGCCTGGGCGTAGACAGGGATGTAGAAGTCGGCGCTGTAGTGGATGAGCTTGCCGGCCTGCTCCTGGACGGCCTTGACCACGTCGGGGTGGCAGTGGCCGGTGGAGGTGACCGCGATGCCGGAGTTGAAGTCCAGCAGCAGGTTGCCGTCGATATCCTCGATCACGCAGCCTTCGGCCCGAACCGGTACCAGCGGGTAGGCGCGGGGCACGCTCGGCGACGTCCATTGCCTGTCGAAATCGAGATGGGCGCGGGCCCTGGGCCCGGGCAGCTCGGTAGCGATGTGCGGGACTTTGGCCTGAGCGAGCGAAGACACGGGTGCACCTCGACCGGCTGCGGCCTGGCGGCACCGATTCGCGGCGGCGCGGCGCGCCCGGCGGGATGCCGATTATGCAGCCTGGATACTGCCCCAAGTATAGCCGAAGGCGACCGCCGGCCCGGAACCAGGTCAGGGCCAGTAGGGTACGTCCGAGGGGACTTCTTCGAGCGGCGGGGGCAGCCACACTGCGCCGTCCGCATCGATCCACACGACGGTGACATACGTCCCCGACGCCCGATCCTCGGCGGCAGTCCAGGACTCGGTCAGCGTCATCTTCCAGATGCCGGTCACCCAGGGTTCGATCTGCGCCGAGCACGCGACGGGCAGGGCCTTCCGAAGGTCGGGCAGGGCCGGCAGACGAGTCACGACGCTGGTGCTGCTCGTGCCCGACTCGTTCGGGAAGCATGAGTAGGCATCGCTCTCCGCTCTGAGCTGATTCAGGGCGCCGGCCGCGATCCCGGGTCCGTCGCTCGCATCCGGGGCGGACACAGGCGGTTCGTAGCGAATGCTGGCCACCAAGGCCTCTACCTGGTCCTCGATGGATGGCGCCGCAGGCAGGCCGATCGTGACATAGACCGCAAACCGATCTGCGACCTTGCCCGGAACCGACAGCGTCCAGCGCAGGCTCGGATACCCGTAGCCCAACCTGATACCCGACCGCTGGGTCGGCTCCTGGATGGCCGGCAGCCCTCCGATGGTCGTGTAGGCCTGCCCGTTCTGGATGCCGGCCGGATCGTCGGGGTCGATGGCCGCGCCACTCTGGTGCGGGCCCGCGGCGACGCTGAGCAGGCTCACCACTACTTCCACCTCGCCGCTCCCGAAGCTGGCGATCTCCTTGAACATCGGGGTGCCCTGATCGAGCTCGTGGCTCTGCCAGCTCGCCGGGTAGTCGAAGGCCAGGCCATAGCCCGAGTAGTGAGCGAGGCCGTCGGCCGTCACCCAGACGGAGCTCGAGGGCCAGGCTGACGGCGCGGGCGTCGGCGACGCCGACGGTGAAACCGAGGGAGTAGCGGAGCCGCTGGGGCTGGGCGAGTTCGACTCGCTGAGCCATGCCAGACCGCCGACGACGAGCGGCACGAGAACCAGCACGACCCCCAGGCCCAGGACCGCCGCCAGAGCCACGTGGGGCCGACCGCGCGGTCTATCCACGGCAGCGATCCGATCGACGATCCGCTCCTCCAGCCCGGCCGATGGCCGTGCGTTGTCGAGGCGCCGGTGGAACATGCTGGACAGACGGTCTTCCGGGTTCATGGCTCGAGCCTCATCTGCGACCGAAGCCGCTCCAGGGCGCGGTGGAGGCGTGATTTGGCGGTTCCGACAGGAATGCCCAGCGTCGCCGCGACGTCTGGGACTTCCAGGTCTACGTAGTAGCGGAGGGCCAGGATCGCCCGGTCCTCGGCCGGCAGGCAATCGAATGCCTGACGAATCGCCAGGCTCTCGTCCGGGCCCAGGCCCGAGTGGGGCGCCTCCGCCTGAGAAGCGGCCTCCAGGTCGATCTCACGGATCCGGTTTCGACGGCGGGCCCTGTCTATGGCCGCCCGCACGGTCAGGCGACGAAACCAGGCCGGCCAGGAATCCGCATCTCGGAGGCTGCCGATGTCTCGCCACGCCCGAAGGAATGCGTCCTGGACGGCCTCCTCGGCTTCGGCAGGCGAGCCGATGATGGACAGCGCCAGCCGGTAGGCACGGGGAGTCTCGAGGCGGACGAGCGCGGCAAACGCGGACTGATCGCCGGCGCGAGCGGCGATCACCACAGATCCCGCGACGGCTGTCATGTGCCGGCCCACCCCGTCAGCTTCGATTGATGCGGAAACCACACCCACTATGGCGCGCCGCGATAGGCGATTCGTTCCCGCCTAGGCCTTCATGTCCCGGACGAAGACCGCCTGGCGCTTCTGCTCGCGGTAGCCGAGGCCCAGGTAGAAGGCGTGGGCGCCTTCGCGGTGGATGCCCGAACGGAGGCGGACGGAGCCGACGCCGGCCGCCCGGGCCGACTGCTCCGCGGCGGCCATCAGATGCCGGCCGACTCCTCGACCGTGCCAGGGCTCAGCCACGACCAGGCCCATGACCTCGATATGGGGCTCGATCAAGAGCGAGCGCCGGACGGTGCAGTGCGCCCAGCCGGCGACCCGGCCGTCGATGACCGCGACCCAGACGTCATCGCCCCGCGGCAAGGCAGCCAGCCGCCGCTCCATGTCGGACGGTTCGGTCGGGTAGCCAAGCTCCCCGGCCAGCTCGGCCAGGGCCGCCGCGTCCGATCGCTCGGCTCGACGGATGACCAGCTCTTCGACCGCCTGGGCTTCGACCATCGCTAGTCCACGACCGTCTGCGATTGCTCGCGCATGAACTGCTGGACGTAGTACAGGCCGCCCGAGGCTTTGCCGGTGGTGCCCGAGCCCTTCCAGCCGCCAAAGGGCTGGATGCCCGGCCAGGCGCCGGTGGTCGCACCGGCGCGGCGGTTGATGTAGATCACGCCGGCGCGGATGGCCCGCTCGAAGGCATCCACCTCGTCCTGATCCTCGCTGAAGAAACCGGCCGTCAGGCCGTAGACCGTGTCGTTGGCTCGGGCGATCGCCTCGTCCAGCGTCTTGTACGAAGCCACCGCGACCAGCGGCACGAACAGCTCCTCGTGCCAGATGCGGTGGTCGGCTGGCAGGTCGGTGACGATCGTCGGCACGACGTACAGGTCGGTGCCGTGGCCGGCCACGTGCTCGCCTCCCAGGAGAACCTTGCCGTCTCGCTTCGCCTCGGCGATGGCGGCATCGTACTTGGCCGCCGCCCTGGCGTTGACGAGCGGTCCCAGCCAGATCCTGCGGTCGGTGGGGTCGCCAATCGTGATGGCCTTCACCTTGGCGACGAGGGCCTCGAGGAACGGCTCGTACGCGGCCTCCTGGACGAAGACCCGGCTGCAGGCCGAGCACTTCTGGCCGCCGTAGCCGAAGGCCGAGCGCATCACGCCTTCGGCCGCCTCCTCCAGATCGGCTTCGTCGCTGACGATGGCCGGGTTCTTGCCGCCCATCTCGACCACGACCGGCTTGGGGTAGCGCTTGCTGAAGGTCTTGAAGATGTGGTCGAAGCCGACCTCGAACGAGCCGGTGAAGAGCAGGCCGTCGATGTCCTCGTTCTCCTCCAGCTCAACGCCGACCGTCTCGCCCGGACCGCTGACCATGTTGAAGACGCCCGGCGGCAGGCCCGCCTGCTCGGCGATCTCGGCCAGCTTGACCCCGCACAGCGGCGAGTCGCTGGAGGGCTTGTAGACAACAGAGTTGCCCGCCACGAGCGCCCCGCCCGAGGGTCCGCCCGAGAGGGCCAGGGGGAAGTTGAAGGGGCTGATGACCGCCCACACGCCGTGCGGCTTCAGCACCGAGCGGGTGTGGACGGTGGTGTCGCCCAGGTTGCCCATGGGCCGGTCGAAGCCTTCGTTGGCCACGAACTGGTCGCAGTAGTAGCGGATGAGATCGGCCGTCTCTTCCGTGTCGCCGAGGGCCTCGAGGCGGTTCTTGCCAACTTCGATTGCCATCAGCGCGGCCAGCTCCATCTGCCGCTCACTGATGAGGTCCGCCATGCGGCGCATGACGGCCACTCGCTCCAACCACGGAGTGGCCGCCCAGCCGGGCGCCGCGGCGCGGGCCGCGGCGACGGCGTCGCGGACGTCGTCTCGCGTCCCTCTGGCGAAGCGACCCACCAGGGTGCCGTCGATCGGCGAATGCTTCTCGAACGTCTCCTTTGCCGGGCGCCACTTGCCGCCGATGAACAGGCCGTGGATCTTGCCGAGCTCCCCGCGCGCGATCTCCAGACCCGCGTCGTAGGAAGCGTGGAGCTGCTCGTTGTCGTTGCGCAGCGTGGCGTATGTGATCTTGAGCCGGGGCTCTGACGTCGCGGCCATACCGAACGCCTCCTGGTGCCGTCGCACCTGGACCTGGCTGCACCGCCGCGGTTCGCGCGCCCGCAGCAGGGCGCAGCCACCGGCTCAAGTCTAGCGCGGGGGGCGCCGAATGCCTCCCGCAG
>DAOUEA010000075.1:0-44626 GCA_034430475.1 Chloroflexota bacterium
CCCGCCGAAGCCGAACCCGCGGCCGCCGCCGATGCCGGCGAGCCGGTCGCGTCCGAGGCGCCCGAGGAGCGGCCCGAGGCCGACGTCGCGGCAGCATCTGCCGTGCCGGCGGAGGATGCCCCTGCGGCCACCGGACAGCCGACCATCGCTCCGGCCCCGACGGTCGGGCCGCTGGTCATGGCCATGGTCCGTGACGGCCTGGAGCGGGCCGGCTTCTACGGCGGATAGCCGCCGCCCGGCCTCTCGTCAGCCGGCCTTATGCGACCGAGTTCGAGCGCGGGCGACGGACCTGGTCGCGGGCTCTCGGCGCAGGATCAGCACGTGCTGATGGACGATGTTGGGGACGTATGAGCGGGGGTAACCGTACGGCCTCAGCCGCGTTCCCGCTTGATGCCAGATGACGTCGCCCTTGGCCGTGAAGCCTGCCCGCCGCGCACGCTCCCCCAGATCGGCCCCGGTGAAGATGTAGCGTCCGTCCTGGTAGGCGTCTCGCACTATGACTGCCGCATATCGACTCGGCTTCAGCACCCGCGCCAGCTGGCCGAAGGCGGTCTCCATTCGGTCGAGGAAGGTGTCGTAGTCGGCGCAGTTGGCCAGATCGGCCGGATGGTCGGTCACCATCGAGTAGTCGCTCCGTCGGTTGGCATGGCTCTCGGCCAGCTTCCCGCCGGACATCGTGATGGGCAGCTGGATGTTGTAGGGCGGGTCGGTGGCAACGAAGTCGACGCTCGCGTCCTCCAGCTCCGGCAGTACGGCCAGGGCGTCGCCCAGGCGCATCTCCAGGCCCGATGGATCGAAGGTACGCACGCCCCTCGGATCGGCCTGGCCCAGGTCGGCCAGGAGCGGCCCCTGCCCGCCTCGCTCGGCCGAGAGATCCGCCAGCAGGGAGTCGTAGATCGCCACCCAGCGCTCCTCGATCTCGATGCCGAGAGCGCGCCTCGGGCCGCGGGCGATGGCCGCCCCGAGCAAGGTCCCGCCCACGCCGGCGAACGGGTCCAGGACCAGCTCGCCGCTCGTCGTGAAGAACTCGATCAGGCGCGCCATGAGGCGCGGAGGCTTGTTGGCGCCGTGGCTGCGCCGCCTGTCGTGACCCAGCTCGGATGGGTAGGCCGTGCCCCAGACCGACTTGGTGAAGTACAGCCACTCCTCGCCGGAGAGCTCGTTGAGCGTGTTGCCGGGATGTCGAGGGCTCACGCTGCGAGCCTAGCAGGCCCGCCCCGCGGCTGGAGGGCGGAACGCCTGGATGCCCGTAGCCGACGGTGGAGCAGTTACGCTATGCGTGCTGGCGGAATACGTCGGGTGTGCGCGCCCCCGCACCGGACACGAACTTCGGACGACGATGGCGAATACCTTGGAGCGAAGCAGCGGACGCGGCTTCGACGGACGTCAACCGCATCGAAGAATGTGGAGCGAGCGCTTCATTGGCCGGGAGCGCCAGTTGGAGCGCGTGGCCATCGGTCTGCAGGATGCCGCCGACGGCAAGCCGAACACCCTCATCCTGTCCGGCACCGCAGGAGCCGGCCTGACGCGCCTCCTGGCCGAGACCAGCCGCCGCATCGCCTCGCTGGCGGAGCCTTTCGCCCTTCTTCACGGCGTTGCCACGCCGGCTTCCTCGGGAGTGCCGTACGCGCCGATCGCCGGTGCCCTGGAGAGCGCGCTCGAGACTGCGTCGGACTCGACCCTGGCCGCGCTGGTGGGGCAGGCCGGCGATTCGATCGCTCGGTTGGTGCCCGGCGCGCAGCCCCGGCTGGCGGCCATGGGTCTGCTGCCGGAGAGGCCCCGCGCGGTGGCCACCGAGTGGCGCGAGGCGCGCACGTTCGAGGCGGTGCTGGGGCTGCTGGAGCGGCTCGGAGAGCGCCACCCGGTAGCGCTGCTGCTGGAGGATATGCATCACGCCGACGCGGCCACGCGCGGCCTCGTCACCTTCCTGGCCCGGGTGTCGCGCGGCCAACGAGTCATGCTGTCTCTCACCTACCAGCCGGACCGTCTGCTGCGTGCGCACCCCCTGCGCTCGATGCTGACCACTCTCAGTTCGACGGCAGGCGTGACGAACATGGACCTGCCGCCGTTCGATCGGGCGGAGCTGGGCCAGCTGATCGAAGCCGTCGAGGGCACGCGAGCCTCGTCCACGACCCTGCTGCTCGTCGCCGAGCGGTCGCTCGGCAATCCTCTGATCGCCGAGGAGCTGCTTGCCGCACGGCGCGAGCTGTCCGGCATCTCGCTCGCCGGATCGTTCGAGCGGCTGGTGACCGCTCGGGGCGCCTTGCGCTCGCCGGAGTGCCGGCGGGTGCTGCGGCTGCTGTCGCTCACTGGCGGGCCCGTCAGCTGGCCGTTCCTGATGGATGCCGCGGCCGAGTTCGAGCGGACCTCGCCCGGGCGTCCGCCGCGCTCGGTGTCTGTCCGGGGCGAGAGCCTGGAGGCCGACATGGCTGCCGGTCTGGCCGAGGGCGTGGAGTACGGCTTCCTGACGGAAACCGCCGCCGGGCCGGGCCGGACCGACCGCAGCGAACGTCGTATCGGCTACCGCCACGAGCTGCTGGCCGAAGCCGTGGCCGCGGATCTGTTGCCGGCTACCCGCCAGCGCTATCATGCGGCCCTGGCCGTCGCCCGCCGCGGAGAGACCGCCGATGCGGTCCCCGGAGTGGCGCCCGCGGCCGATGGGGCATCTCCGGCGCCCGGGGCGTGGGTGAACCCGTCGGCGGCCCTGAAGCACTACCTGGCGGCGTACAAGCTGCCCGAGGCGGAGGAGGCGGCGCTGGAGGCGGCCCGGGCCGCCGAGGCCCTCGATGCCGGCGCAGATGCCCTGGCCCACTACGAGACCGCGCTGGCGCTCCACGGCATAGTCCCCCACGAGGAGGGCGGCCCCCGCCTGTCGGACCTCTACGGCGGCGCAGCCGAGGCCGCGTTCGCGGCCGGCGATCCTGCCCGAGCCTCCGCCTATGCCGAGGCGGCCGCAGCCCAGCTGAACGACCCCCATGAGCGGCGAGCCCTGGGGCTGGTCATGGAGCAGCTGGCCCTGTACCGGCGTGCCACGGGGGACGGCGAAGGCGCCCTCTATGCCTTCAAGAGGGCTGTCGAGCTGGTGCCGCACGAGCCTACGGTCGGGCGAGCCCACGTCCTGGCTTCCCTGGCCCAGTTCCGCATGCTCGAAGGGGTCTTCTCCGAGTCCAAGCGCTACGCCATGGAAGCGGCTGAGACGGCGCGCGCCGTCGGCGACGAGGCGCTGCCGGAGCTGCTGCACGCGACCTGCACTCTCGCCGTGGCCGAGGCCTGGGGCGAGGACCCCGAGCCTGCCGTGGATCTGCTGCTCAAGACGCGCGACCAGGTCGCCGCCCTGGGCCGGCTCGATGACCTCTTCCGGATCTACGCCAACCTGACGACCGTCCTGGACCTGCTGGGCCGGCGCGAGGAGGCCATCGCCATCGCCTACGACGGCATCGCCGAAGCCGAGCGCCAGGGCCAGGCCACCGTCTACGGCAACTTCCTGCGGGCCAACGCCGCCGACTCGCTCTTCTTTCTGGGTCGCTGGCAGGAGTGCCGCCGGCTGTGCCTGGATGCGCTGAGCTGGAACCCGGTAGGTATCTGGTTCCTCTCGCCGCTCCTGGGCCTGGTCACCGTCGAAGTCGCGATGAATGCCGGGGACACCGCGGGCCGGCTGCTGGGGCAGGTACTCCTGGCCCTCGAGACGGCCCAGGACCCGCAGTACTCAGTGCCGACCCATCAGGCCGCGGCGGCCTACGCCCTGTGGCAGGAAGACCTGGGCGATGCCCGGCGGGCCGCCGAGCTCGGCTGGCAGAGCGCCAGCTCGACCGAGGATTGGCTGCTCATGGCGCGAATGGCGGCGACCTGCCTCGAGGTCGATGCCGAGATCGCCCGCGACGCGCACCGCCGGCGCGATCTGGCGACGCTGGCCGCCGTGCGGGAGCGCAGCCTGCCGATCGTTCTGCAGGCCGAGGCTGCCGTACGATCGTGCGGTGTTTCGCCGCGGGCCGGATCCCGGCGCCAGGGAGACCTGTCGGTCCGCACCGCCCGCGCCTTCCGGGTCCGTATCGAGGGTCGTGAGGATCCGGCGGTGTGGGCCCAGCTGGCCGCCGACTGGGCGGAGCTGGGTGACCCGTATGAGGCTGCGCGTGCCCGCTGGCGCGAGGCGGAGGGGCTGCTCGACAAGGCCCGGGGTCGGTCGACACGGGTCGTGGCCCGCGAGCCCCTGACCGCGGCCGCGGAGGGCGCCTTCGAGCTGGGTGCGTGGCCGCTCCTGCGAGCCGTGGCCGAACTGGCCCGGCGGGCCATGCTGCCTCTGCCCAGGAACATCGAATCGGCGCTGGAGAGCCGCCTCGAGACCGGTGGAGCGCTCACCCGCCCGGCCGCCCGCCACCTGCCGCTGCCCGGCGAGGCGGCGCCGGGCAAACCAGGCGAGAGGCTGGCTATCCCAGGATTGCGGGCGGACCTCGTGCCGGCGGCCCCGCTCCGGCTGGAAGGGGCCTTCTCGCCTGGGCCCGAGGCCTCGCCGGTCGAGCAGGCGCAGCGCGACTTCGGCCTGAGCAAGCGCGAGCTGGAGGTCCTGGCCCTGATCGCCGAGGGACGCAGCAACCCCGAGATCGGAAGGCAGCTCTACATCACTCGCAAGACGGTCGCCGTCCACGTCAGCAACATTCTGACCAAGCTCGGAGTCTCGGGCCGGGTGGAGGCCGCTGCCGCAGCGATCCGACTGGGCCTGACCGAGCGCGATTGACGGCCCCGGGCCGGCGATGGCCGGGCCGAAGACACAAAGAAACCCGGACTTGATCAGTCCGGGTTTCCTAGTTGGTGCTGATGGCTACAGCCACCACCGCTTGCCGAAGGTCTGATGGATCAGGGCCGCGAGGGGCAACCAGGCCATCGCCGCCCACATGATCTGGCGTGCATACCGCATGTCTTACTCCTCAGAGTGCCGCGTAGGCCGCGCACAGCATCTCCAAGGTAGCCGCGATGGATGGGGTGTCTCAATCGCCCTTACTACCCATGCGGTACTGGGACCCACCGCGCGGTACCGCGAGCGTTTAGGCCAACAGGTAGGGGGTCTGCTGCGGCGGATTGCGTAGGCGGCGGCGTCCGATTCGCCCGTGGCTACTGGGCCTTGACGGCCGAAACCAGGCTGGCCAGGCCCTGGCGCGCGTCGGTGAAGTACATCCCGGTCTTGGGGTTCGTGTACAGCGGGTTGTCAACGCCGGCGTAGCCGCGGCCCATGGAGCGCTTCATGACGACGATCGATCGGGCCCGGTCCACGTCCAGGATCGGCATGCCGTAGATGGGGCTCGAAGGATCCGTTCTGGCCGAGGGGTTCGTGACGTCGTTAGCGCCGATGACGAGGGCCACGTCCGTGCGGTCAAACTCGGGGTTGATCTCGTCCATCTCGCGCAGCTGCGGATACGGCACGTCAGCCTCGGCCAGCAGGACGTTCATGTGGCCCGGCATGCGGCCGGCGACGGGGTGGATGGCGTAGGAGACCTCGGCGCCCCGCGACTCCAGCAGGTCGGCCAGCTCGCGAACGGCGTGCTGGGCTTGGGCCACGGCCAGGCCGTAGCCGGGGACGATGATGACCTTGCTGGCATAGGCGAGCTGGACGGCCACGTCGTCGACGGAGATCTCGCGGACGACGCCGCCTTCCTCGTCCACCACCGTCTGGGATCCCTCGGCCAGGCCGAAGCCGCCGACGAGGATGTTGCCGATGGAGCGGTTCATGGCGTCGGCCATGAGCTTGGTAAGGATGGCGCCCGAGGCGCCGACAAGGGCCCCGGCCACGATCATGACTGAGTTGCCGACGACGAAACCGGCCATGGCCACGGCCGTGCCGGTGAAGGCGTTGAGGAGCGAGATCACGACCGGCATGTCCGCGCCACCGATCGGCAGGACCATCGTCACGCCGAAGACCAGGGCGCTGGCCAGGGTGACCAGCAGCAGCAGGTCCAGGACCCAGGTGTCGTAGTTGAGGGCGCCCGCACCGGCGAGGATCAGCACGATCGAACAGCTGATGGAGATGATCAGCGCGCCAGCCGAGATGAGACGGCCGCCGGTGATGACGATGGGCTGGCCGCGCAGGCGCCCCATCAGCTTGGCCGAGGCAACGAGCGAGCCGGTGAAGGTCACCGATCCGATCAGGACGTCGGCGACGATGAACGCCGCCAGCCAGCCGTCGAGCGTGGCCAGGGCGCCATCCGGGGTGCGCTCGCCGGCATGGCGGATGAAGTCGTCCACCGCCAGCAGCGCCGCGGCCCCGCCGCCCACGGCGTTGAACAGCGAGACCAGCTGCGGCATGGAGGTCATGGCCACGGTGCGGGCCAGGCGCAGGCCGGCCAGGCCGCCGACCGCCAGGCCGCCCAGGACGATCGCCCAGTTGGCGAGCCCCGGGCTGCCGTTGGCTACCCAGACCAGCTCGGCCGAGACGGCCGTGATCATGCCGGCCGCGGACAGGCGGTTGCCGTTACGGGCCGTGGCCGGTGAGTTCATGAGATGCAGGCCGACGGCGAAGAGGGCCGCCCCGGCCAGGAAGGCCAGCCGCACCAGATACTCGAGGTCGGTGGCGTTCATGCCGCGTCCTGCGTGGGTGCTTCGTCTGCCTTGGCGGCCGGGCGTCGCTTGAACATCTGCAGCATGCGATCCGTGACCCAGTAGCCTCCCATGACGTTGGCGCTGGCGAAGACGATGGCCACCAGGGCCAGGAGCATCGTCAGCGGGTTGTCCGCGGTGGCGCCGAGACCTATGGCGCCCACGAGGACGATGCCGTGGATGGCATTGGCGCCGGACATCAGGGGGGTGTGGAGCGTGGCGGGGACGCGGCTGATGACCTCGAACCCGAGCAGGATCGCCAGGGCGAAGATCGTCAGATCGTTGATGAGCTGGCCGGCGTTCATGCCCGGAGGCCTCCCTTGGGAGCGTGCTTGAGAAGGCTCAGCGTGGCCTGCTGGACGACTCTACCGGCGTGGGTGATGACCGTGGCTGCGGTCACCTCGTCCTCGAAATCGAGGTTGAGCTGGCCGTCCTTGACCAGGCCGAGCAGCAGGTTGGAGATGTTGCGGGAGTAGAAATTGCTGGCGGCCGTCGGCATCGATGCCGGCACGTTGGCCGGGGCGTGGATCTCGACGCGGTTGGCGCTGGTCACGACCTTGCCCGGCCTGGACAGCTCGCAGTTGCCGCCAAGTTCGCCGGCTGCCAGGTCCACGATGACCGAGCCGGCCCGCATGCGCTCGACGGCAACCCTGGTCACCAGGACGGGCGGCCGCCTTCCGGGCACCTGGGCCGTGGTGATGACTATGTCCTGGGCGGCGATGACGTCGTTCATCTCGGCCAGCTGAGCGGCCTGCTCTTCCGGGGTTAGCGGCCGGGCGTAGCCACCCTCGCCGCTGGCGTCGACGGCGCTCTGCAGGACCACGAACTGCGCCCCGAGCGACTCGGCCTGCTCCTTGGTGTCCTGGCGGACGTCGTAGGCCTTGACCACCGCTCCCAGGCGCCGGGCCGTGGCTATGGCCTGCAGCCCGGCCACGCCCACGCCCAGCACCAGGACGTTGGCCGGCCTGGCCGTCCCGGCGGCAGTCGTCAGGAGCGGGAAGAAGCGTCCGAACGCGTTGGCGGCGATGAGCACGGCCTTGTAGCCGGCGACGTTGAGCTGGGAAGTGAGTGCGTCCATGTCCTGCGAGCGCGTCAGGGTGCGCGGGATAGCGTCCAGGCTGACCGTCGTCAGGCCGCGGCGGGCCAGAGTGGTCATGCCCTGCGGGTCCAGGAGAGGGAAGAACATCCCGATCAGGACCTGGCCCTGACGGAGGAGCTTGAACTCCTCGGCCGAGGGCTTGTTGATGCGTAGGATCACGTCGCTGCCCGAGTAGAGCGCCGCCGTGGTGACCATCTTCGCCCCCTCGTCGGCGTAGGCCTGGTCGGGGAATGACGCCGCCACTCCGGCGCCTTTCTCGACGAGCACGGTCAGCCCCGCTTCCTGGAGCCTCCGAACTCCCTTCGGCACCAGGGCAACTCGCCGCTCGTTGGCGGCCATCTCCTTGGCGACGCCGACTTTCATGATCACCACCTGCTGACCCGCGTATTGCCGAACGCGTCTGTGACCGGCCGGTTGCGGTCGGGAGCGTCCAGCAGCCGCGGCACCGGACCTCCAGACGGAACCGGCGCCCTCGCAGGACGCTGCCGAAGTCTAGCCTGGCTTGGGGATGTGTGTCGCGCGCGGGCGCGTGAGGGCGCACCCGGCGCAAGAGCGGCAGCTCTGGCCTCGACCGCTCGAGAGGCTTCTGCCCGGCCGCAGCTCACACCTCTCGGCGCCCAAAGGTCACCCTTAGATCACACGTGCCCGAGAGCGTATAGTCGCTGCTGTGGCACGGTGCGTGGCACAGCGGGACGGACTGTCCCGGTCGCAGAACTGGGAGAAGCCAACATGGTCACGGTTCGTAAGGCCGACCCGGCGCTGATGGACAGGCCCGCGACTCGGGCGCGAGAGAAGAGCCCAGCGCAGCTGGCGCGCGAACGGCAGCAGGCCCAGTTCCAGAGGCTGATCGCCCGGCTCACCGGCCCGGACCAGGTATTCGCGATCAAGCTCGACGAGAGCGAGAAGCCGATCACGATCCGCCAGCGGCTGCTTCGCGCGGCCGCAGAGGCCAACGTCGAGATCGCGGTCCGCAAGCACGGCGACAACGGGTTCCTGGTCGGCCTGCTCACACCCGAGCGACGCACCAACAGAGGGCGGCGCTCTTCCTGAGGCGAGCGGTCCACCTCGCGAGTGGCAGACGAGTCCCGGGAGAGGGATGCCATGGCGACGCCGGCAACGGGCAAGGCCAAGAGGCGACCGCGGGCGGGTAACATGCGCTCGTCGCGTGCGGCGGGCGAGTGGCCGTCGGCAGTGCGCTGCGCCTTGGGTTGGGGAGGTCCCGGTCGTTGAGCGAGCGGGGTTCTGGTGCTGGCAAGGAGGAGTTCGACCTGGCCTCGAGCCGCCGTCAGCTCGTCGAGGTCCGGTGTAAGTTCGCCGAGCTGGCCCGGCGCGAGGCGGAGGCCGCCGAGGCCAAGGCGGCAAGCTTCGGCCGGACCTACAACAGCCAGCTGGCGGCTCTCAAGTCGGCCCAGGATGCCAACCCGGGCGCCGTTCGCAAGGTCAAGGAGGAGGCCCACCGTGCCTTCCGCCGGGCCGTCTTCGCTGCCAAGAGCCGCGAGCAGGTGGAGGAGGCCGCGACGTCCTGGCTGGCTGCGATCAACAAGATCAACGCCACCTCGCGGGCGGCCATGCTCCACCTTCATCGCGAGCGCGAGGCCGTCGAAGCCCTGGCCGACGAGCTGGACAACCTGACGGCGCAAGCGGAGGCATCTCGGGTCATGGCCGATGTCGCGGCCGAGGCGTGTCGGGCCGCTCAAGAGTCACTCGCGGCTGTGGGCAGCCAGTCCTCGCCGGCCGCGTCGGCCGATGCTGCCCGGGTTGCGCTGACCGAGCTGGCCGCGGCTCAGGCCACCGCCCATGCCGCCTTCGCCTCGTCCGGGGCGAAGCAAGGGGCAGCAGGCCCGCCGGCTCTCAAGCCGGTCTCGATCGTCCGCTCCGTCCCGGGGGTCGGCGTTGTGGCCGGCGGTCCGGCCGAGCCTGCGAAGCAGGAGCGGCCGCCGGAGCCGGAGACGCCGGTCAACTACCGAGCGGCCGATCCACCGGCCATCGTCCGCCTGCTTCAGGGCGACGGTCGCGTCATGGCCGGCCTGGTGGGGAAGCTGGGAGGAGCCGACAGGGAGCAGCAGAGCCGCTGGCAGGCCTGCCTCTCGGACTTCGTGGACGCCGTCGTCGAAGCGGCCATGGACCAGGGCTACTTCATCTTCCCGAGCGAGCATCCCTTCTGGGGCCAGTTCACGGCGGAGCAGGCTCGCGAGCTGGCTCGCGGCCTGGCCTCCCTCGGATTCCGCTACGACGGCCAGCGCGGCTTCGCGGACGACCGAGCACCGGGGCCGCGCGACCTTACCCTGGCCGCCGGCAGCGCCGGGCTGCCGACGGTGAGGGTTCGCTACTGGCCCGCCGTGGAAGATGCCGCCCTGATCTATCAGGACATCGGAGTGGATGCGGTCGAGGTCCTGGTCGAGAAGGCGCCGGGGGCGACCATGGAGGAGCTCATGCACCTGGTCGGGCGGCGAGCAGCGGCCATGGGCGACCTCTGGAACGACTGGCCCCGGGTGCGACCGCTGCTGGTCGGCCATGCGGGCGGCTGAGCGGGGCCGAGGCCTTCGGGCGAGCGGCGCGGCCGGCCTGGCCGGCCCGGCTCAGCTCGGGCGCCGGTCGGTGCCGAGGGCCTCCTCGACCTCGGCGCATTCCTCCTGCGGCGGATCGGGGTCCAGGACGACCAGGCGGTAGGCCTCGGCGGCGGCAACGCCGATCAGGGCCCCGTTCTCGGCCAGTCGGCCGCGCGCCCGGGCGAAGACGGCCTCGGGGTCGTGCAGCTGGCTGGAGTGGGCCCGCAGGGCTTCGATCTTGCGTTCGGCGGTGGCGCTGACGTCGATCCAGACGCCCGGCTGGTTGGACCACATGAGATACAGGCGGCGGACCTTGTGGGCCGGCAGGCCGGCCCGGTGGAGGCTCGGGAAGGCCATCGGGTTGCGCGCTGCCGGATAGACGGCGTCGACGGCGGCAATGGCCGCCGCCCGATGATCGGTGTGGTTGACGCCGCCTCCGCCGTGGATCACGACTTCGGGGTCGCCGCAGAAGACCGCGTCGGGCCTGAAGGACCGGATCTCGCGGACCAGCGCCTCCCGCAGGGCCAGGTCCGCTGCCAGGGCCCCGTCCGGCCGGTGGAGGAAGACCACGTCCGAGTAGCCGACGATGCGGGCCGCTTTCCGCTGCTCCTTCTCACGCAACACGGCCAGCTGGGCGGGATCGGCTTGGGGATCCTCTCCGCCCGCGTCGCCCGACGTGCAGCACACCAGCTTGCCCTCGGCCCCGGCGTCGATCCAGGCCGCAGCAGCGCCTGCCGGCCCGAAGTCCGCATCGTCGGGATGGGCGACGATGACCATGAAGCGGGCCGGTCGCCAGTCGTGGGCGGTGTGTCGCGTGTCCGGCATGGGCTGGCTCCTTCCGCTGCCCCGTAGTGGACAACTTGCTGTTGTCAGGCCGCACCAGTGTCGCACGGGTGAGCGTGGCGGGCGGCGGGAGACTTGTTCCGTAGCCCCGCCAGCGCTGTATCATGCCGCGCGAGGCTTCGCTCGTCTCCCCCCACGGGCGAAGCCTCTCCTCTTGCCCGGGGCCGCGGAGGGCCCGTCTAGCGGCCGACCGCCAGGGCCGCCACCGCGACGGCTGCCGCGACCGCGATGGCCAGCCAGTCCCGCCAGCCCACCCGCACCTCGCGGAAGTGGCTCCGCTTCAGGCCGCAGTCAAAGCCCCGGGCGTCCATGGCCAGGGCGACGCGCTCCGCCCGGCGGATGGCGGACACGAGGATCACCAGCAACCGCCCGGCGAAGTCGCGCAGGCGCGCCACAGGGCCGCGGGGCGCGATGCCGCGCAGCCGGCGAGCAGCCCCGATCGTGGTCCAGTCGACGGCCATCAGCGGGGCCATCCTGAGAGAGGCGAGGCTGCCGTAGGCGAAGCGGTCCGGCACTCGCCACTGCTGGGCCAGCGAATCCGCCAGTCGGGTCGGATCGGACGGCCCGAAGACGAGCAGCGTGGTCAGGGCGATGACGACCAGGCGCAGGCCCACGGCCAGACCCGCCCAAACCGCCTCGGCGGTGATGCGCAAGGGTCCGAGCCTGGCCACCTCGGTCGCTTGAGGGTCCGAGTTGGCCCCGGCCAGCAGTATCGAGAAGGCGGTGATGCTGAGCACGGCCAGGCCGACGGGCCACAACCGGGCCGGGATGCGTCGCAGCGGCAACCCGGACAACAGCACGAGGGCCAGGATCGCGACCGCGGTCAGGCGCAGGGGGACGATCGGGTCCAGGGTGACCAGGCAGGCCGCCAGCCAGATAGTGCCGGCCGTCAGCCGGGACACGGGCGTGACCCGGGTCAGGAAGGCGGGCCGAACCGCCGTCAGCGGGGCGGGCAGCAGGCTCATGGCGCGGCTCCGTCACGCCACGGCTGGGCCGGCCTGAACGGGGGTGCGGCGAGGAACTCGTCCGGCCTGCCGTCGAAGACGACGCGGCCGCAATCCAGGGCCACGACCCTCTCGCAGGCCGGCAGCAGCCTCGGGTCGTGAGTGGCCAGGACCTGGGCCTGGCCGGCGGCACGCATCTCGTCCAGCAGCTCCAGCACGGCCTCCGTCCCGCGCCGGTCGAGACCGAAGGTGGGCTCGTCCAGGAGCAGCACGCCCGGCGGTCGCATCGCCATCGCGGCAAGGCTCAGGCGGCGCTGCTCGCCCTGGCTCAGGCGAAAGGGATCGTCGCCGGCATGCTCGGCCAGGCCGAAGCGGCTCAGGACGGTCGCCGTGTCGCCGGGCGAGGCAGGCACGCCCGCGGCGACCGAGCCGGCCGCCACCTCGCGGCTCACGGTTGGGGCCACGAAGCCGAGCTCCGGATCCTGGAACGCCAGGCCGATCCGCTCCGCAAGCTGCCGGGCTCCCAGCCGGGACGGATCGCGCATCGGCTCGGGCCTCTCGCCGTCCCGCGGCAGCGCTCGCAGTCGGACCTGTCCGCCGTTGGGCCGGAGCAGTCCCGCCATCGCCAGCAGCAAGCTCGACTTGCCGGCGCCGTTCGGGCCCACCAGGGCCACCCGCTCGCCCGCGCGCAGAGTCACGGAGACGCCGTCGAGGGCCGGGTGCGTGCCGCTCTCGTCGGCCGGGTAGCGGACCGTGGTCGAGTCCGCCTCCAGGAGCGAGGGCGCCGCCGCTCCAGCAGTGTGCCTGTCGCCGCGGGCCGCTCGCCGCCGCACCGGACCGCTTCGCCAGGCCTGCGGCACCCACGCGCCGCTCTCCCGGAGCCGGGCCACGGCCAGGCGGTCCACGGAGTCCGCCCGTCCGAAAGCCAGCTGCCGCCCCCGGTCGTCGAGCAGCAGGACATCGTCGGCCAGGGGCAGGGCGGCTTCCAGGCGGTGCTCGATCAGGACGATGGTTCGCCGCCGTTCGGCAGCCAGGGTCCCCAGGACGTCGAAGACGGAGTGCATGCCCGGCGGATCCAGGTTGGCGGTGGGCTCGTCCAGGACGAGCAGGCTGGGGGCCGGGGCCAGAACGCCGGCGACCGCCAGGCGCTGCTTCTCACCCCCCGAGAGCGTGGCCGTGGCGCGGCTCTCGAATCCGGCCAGGCCGGCCTGGGCCAGGGCCGCCGGCACGCGGGCCGCCATCTCGGGCCGGGCCCAGCCGCGGTTCTCCAGCCCAAAGGCGACCTCGTCGTCGACCCGGCTCATGACGATCTGGGAGTCGGGGTCCTGGAAGACCAGGCCGACCCGTTCGCCCAGCAGGCGGGCCGGCGTCTCGGCCACCTCGAGAGAGCCGACGCGGAGGCTGCCCCGCCACTCGCCCGGCAGCAGGTGGGGCACCAGTCCCGCGATCGCCCGAGCCAGCGTGCTCTTGCCCGAACCGGACGGCCCGAGCACCAGCAGCAGCCGGCCGGGCTCCAGGCGGAAGCTCAGCCTGTTCAGCGCCGGGCGTCTCGCGCCCGCGTACGTCCAGCTGAAGCCCCGTGCCTCGAGCGACGGTGCCCCGTCCTCCGTCACTGGCCGGAGGGAAAGGCCTGGAGGGCTCCCGTCCGGCGCAGGGCCCGGACCAGCAACCAGCCGCCGGCGCCGGCAATGACCGCCGAGGAGCCGATCTCGAAGGCGCCGATGCCGGTCTGCAGCTCGGTGGAGAGGGTTGGATACCAGACCGGGATGTCGTGCAGGGCCATGCCTGCACCCGCCCCGGCGCCCGCCAGGATGGCCGTGACCGGGCCGAAGGAGCGATAGACCAGGAAGCCGAAGACCAGCTCGGCGCCCGCTCCCTGGACGAAGCCCGAGAGGAGCGTGTCGAGGCCCCACGGGCTGACCAGGATGACCGACAGCACGGCCGCGACCATCTCGGCGTAGAGCGCCGCGCCGGGCTTGCGCACGATCAGCGGGGCCACCACCGCGGGCATGACCCACATGCCGGCGACGGCGTACTCCCAGGGCTTGCCCATCCAGTCGAGCCAGACCCAGACGAATGTGTTCCAGAACCAGAAGACGACGCCGAAGGCCACGGCGATGGCGGACACGACGACGATGTCGACGGTTCGCCAGCGTGTCGGCTCCTGGGCCGCCGCCTGGGCGGCCAATGTCGCAGTGCGGACGCTCATTGCTTGTCTCCTCCTTGTCTCGTCTCTGCGACCACCAGGGTCCCGTGGCGGAGCGAGACATTCGCCACGGGCGAGGTTCGAACGTTGGACAGGCCGCGGGCGGGCCCGGCTGGCAGGATCTCGTCGGCCAGGGGGTAGAGCAGCCCTTCGGTCGTGACCCCTTCGGCAGGCCCGCCTATCGGCAGCAGCGACACCAGATCGCCCACCGCGCCCGGCAGTTCCATTGGGGCGGGCTTGTCACCCTGGGCCGGGCCGCGCAGCAAGCGGACTCTTGTCCTGGAATCCAGAAGCTCGACCTGGGTTGCTTCCGGGTCTGGCAGGGCCAGCAGGCAGACGTTGGCCAGAGCGTGGTCGAAGCGCTCCCCGCCAAGGGCCCCCAGGATCGTCACCCGGCCGGCCCCCCGCTGGAGCGCGGCCCGGAGCGCCAGCTCCGCGTCGGATTCGTCCTTGGCGACCGGTGAGCGCTCTACCTCGACGCCCTGGGCCGCTGCCTCGGCGAAGCGGGCCTCGGCAAGCGAGTCGGCGTCGCCGACCAGCAACGACGGCCGCAGGCCCAGCGCCGCGGCTTTGTCCCAGCCGCCGTCGGCCGCAACCACCAGGCCCAGGTCGCGGTCCCAGCCGGGCCAGCCGGCGTCCAGGTCACGGCGCGGCGGCACGTCGCCGTCGGCGACGACCAGGGCGCGAAGGCTGCCGTCAGCCACGAAAAGCACCTCCATCGCTCTCGACAGAGGTGCTGCGTGCTTGACTCCCTTCGCCGGCATGATCCGGATCAGGTTCCAAGGGTCTGCGGGCTGTCCCGCACTCTCAGCGCCACGCTGGCGCTCCCCTGTCGCTATGCGGTTGGAATTGGACTGTACACCCGGGCCGTCGCTTTCGCCAGCAGCCCGGTTTGAAGGCCACGCTGTGAGCCTGAAGGGCCAGGCTGTGATCCGAGACCGCCTCGACGGCGTACAACGGGTAGAGAAACCTTAATCCGAGGGGAACCTCGGCGGCCCGATGTGAGTTATGTCAGTGAATCCCGCGAAACGGATACTCCACCCCATACGTCCAGCTGGCAGGAAGTACGGATAGCCCAGAGTCAACCTGGGGACGCAGGTGTAGGTTTCTTAATCATGATCGACTTCTCGCAGCCGGCCATCAGGCGTGTTGTCGACGCCGCGGCCCGCAAGGGCGTGAGGCTCGACATCACCATCTTCGACGAATCGGCGCGCACTGACGAAGAAGCCGCTGCGCTGATCGGCGTTGGGCTGGGGGAGATCGTGAAGGCCCTCGTGTTCGTGGCTCCGCGGGCCGGCGGGCGGCTGGCGCCGATCGTGTGCCTGGTTTCGGCTCTCGACCGAGCGAACACCTCCAGGCTGGCGGCCGCGGCCGGGGAGGCCTTCCTGCGCCCCGCCACGCCGTCCGAGGTCGCCGGGCTGACCGGGTTCAGCGCGAACTCCACCCCGCCTTTCGGGTTCGGTCACGAGGTCCGGGTGGTCATGGACCAGGGCGTGGGCCGGTACCCGGTGGTGTGGGCTTCGGCCGGCACCGACGATTCGGCCTTCCCCGTGCCTCCGGCCACCCTGCGCGCCCTGGCTGGCGCCTTCGTCGCGCCGGTCGCGGAGACGGTCTGGGCCAACCAGGTTCAGTCCGAGCCCGCGCTGCGCCTGGAGACGCGCCAGTCGGTCATCTAGGCCCCGAAATCGCCTGCACCGGGGCGCCTTGCCCTCCACGGCCCACGGTATGAGCTGCGCCGGCACCGGTGGACAGGCGGTGGATAACCTCCGCGTTGCAGGCCCCGGCATGGTGGATAACCAGGTTGAAGCCCGGCCCCGCTCTGTCTAGTGTGTCTGACACGCCCGAAGGGGCCGAGAGCTTGCTAGCGGCCGCGATGACATCAAAGCCCACGCAGCGAGAAGGTTCCTTCGGGCGTTTGCTTTGCCCCGTCCCCTGAGGAGCGCGCCTGACCGCGGCCGCCTGGCCGCGGCCGCGCGGCCTTCGCCGCCCCGCCGCCAGCGGCCGGCCCACGCCCGTCGGCCCCTTCCGCCGCTAGACTGCGGTCGTGAGAGTGCGTCTCTTCGAGCTGCGCCTTCTGGCCGCGGCCCTGACGGTCCTGTGGGCTTTCGGCGGGTTCGTCATCCTGCTCGCCTACCGGCCGGGCGGGCCATGGGACGTGCTGGTGGGAGCCTCGGCGTTGCTGCCGCTCCTGGTGAGCGTGGCCGGTTTCGTGTGGCCGCCCCTGGTGACCGGGGATCGCATCTCGGCGGGCGTCTTCGGGCTGGGCTTGCTGGCGGGATTGGTGCTGGTCCCGTGCGTCTCCGGCGTGACGGGCGACGTGCTGGCGCGTCGCACGACGCCGCTGCTGCCCTCGCTGGAGAGCATCTACCCTTGGGCCCTGGCGCTGCTGGCGACGGCGCTCTTCGCCGGGCTGGGCATCGGCCGTGAACTGGTGGTCGAGGCCGGCTTCGGGCGCCGAAGGCTGACCATCGCCATCTCCTTCGCCCTGGTGGCCAGCCTGGCTGTCGGCTCGGTCTTCGCCGCGGTCAGCCTGGCCAACGACGCCGCGCTGCGCGACAAGCCGGCCGAGTACTCTCGCTTCGGCCCGACCGACCCCGCGCTCTCGCCCCCATCGTGCGGACAGGTCCTTGTCGAGGGCCCCGCTGCCCGGCTGCGGCTGCGCATCGAGGGCAACGTCGACGGCAGCTCGATCGGCACCATCGACCTCGAAGGAGTCCGATCGGGGGCCGACGTGTCCTGGACCTCCTGGACGTACAGCCGCGACAAGCTCGTCCAGCATGGCGCGATCCGGATCGGCGACGAGGCCTGGCAGCTGGAGCCAGGCCACGTCTGGCAGGTCGTCAGCGCCGAGTCGCTGGACGAGCAGCTCATCGACACGACCGTTCTGAGGCAGGCTCTGACCGAGGGCAATCGGGCCACGGCCGAGGACCGCGGACTGGAATACGTGGAAGGGGCCCGTGCGCGCCACTGCCGCCTGGCTGCCGACGGCGACACCTTCCAGGCGGCCTTCCCGCAGTCCGTGTGGCTGACCGGAGGAGCGAGCCTGGCCACCTGGCGCGGCAAGCTGGACTTCTGGGTCTTCGGCGACGCGCAGGTGGGGCGCGTGGAAGCGACCGTCAACGGGCTCGGCGAGGCCATCCTGCCGCACGGCGTGCAGGCCACCATCAACGCCACGCTGACCGCGACAGAGCGAGACCGCGTCGTCAGCATCGACCCGCCCCGCTGATGGACGATCGGGAGGCCCTCCACTCCCAGCCCGACCGGGGCGACCGGGCCTCCGCCAAACACGACCGCCTGGCCCGCTTCTACAAGGTCCTGCACTACCTGCGGGCTCACCCCGAGGGAGCGACGCCCGATGCCATCGCCAGCTTCACCGGCATGTCTCGCCGGACCGTCTACCGCGACCTGGGGGCCCTGGAGGGCGAGATCGGCATCCCTCTCTGGAGCGTGGACGGCCGGTGGGGGATCGTCGAGGGTGCCTTCCTGCCGCCGCTGCGCCTGACGCTCGACGAGGCCGTGGCCTTCTTCCTGGCGGCTCGCCTGACGGCCCAGTTCGCCGACCGCTACGACCCGGACACCGGAGCCGCCTTCCAGAAGCTGGCCGAGATCCTGCCCCAGGAGGTGGCCCGCCACCTGGAGCGGACGATCGACGTCCTGGCCGCTCGTCCGCTCGACGAGCGCCTCAGCCGCCACCTGCGGCAGCTGGCCCGCGCCTGGGCGGAGCGGCGCGTCGTGGAGCTCGTCTACGACACTTCCGCTCACGCCCCCGGCCGGTTGCCCCGCCGGGCGCGAGTCCGGCCCTACCTGCTGGAAGCGTCGGCCTCGACCAGGGCCCTGTACCTGATCGGCTTCGACGAGTCGCGCCGGGCTCTGCGGACCTTCCGCCTGCAGCGGATCATCGAGCTGTCGCTCACGCTCGAGACCTTCGAGGCCCCGGACCCGGCGGCGGTGCAGGCCGAGCTGGGTCGGGCCTGGGGCGTCATCGCCGACCAGGAGGAGGTCGAAGTCGTCGTGCGCTTCGATGCCGGGGCGGCCGGTCTCGTGACCGAGACGACCTGGCACCCCACGGAGAGAGTGGAGCGGCAAGCGGACGGCTCGGTCGTGTGGCGGGCCCGCGTTCCCGGCACGATCGAGATCCGGCGCTGGATACTCGGCTGGGGAGCGCAGGCCGAGGTCCTGGCGCCGCCCGAGCTGCGCCAGGAGGTGGCTGCCATCCACCGCGCCGCGGGTTTGCTCTACGGCGGGGGACCCGAGTCGCGCCCCTGAGCCGTTGCCCGGCAGGCTACGCTGTGAGCATGCAGCCCGAAGGAGTCGCGCCGGCCCGTAGCTCGCACCCGCTGCTGTGGGGCGTCAACCTGATCAGCGACCCGATCTACGGCTACATCGAGCTGACCAAGCGGCTCACGCCCGAGCGGGCGCGCGGGCTGGGGCTTGCAGCCGAGGAGATCGCCGAGGGGGATCTGCTCGACTCCGCCTGGCTGCAGCGCCTGCGCCGGATCAGCCTCGACCAGAGCGCCCGCTGGGTGTTCCCCACGGCCGAGCACAGCCGCTTCACCCACAGCCTGGGGGTGATGCACGAGGCCGGCCTGTGGGGCCGGCAGCTCTATCCGAGCCTGCTCGCGGCCCTGGCCGCAGCTGAGCCGGGCGTCGTTGCGCCCTCCGAGGGGCTCGTGGTCGAGACGCTGCGGCTGGCCGGCCTGCTCCACGACGTGGGCCACGGGCCTTTCGCCCACTTCTTCGACGACCACATCCTGCACCGTTTCCGAACCCCGGCCGACCGGCGCCGGCCGAGGTCCAAGCGGCTCACTCACGAGGACCTGTCGCAGCTGATCGTGGAGCGCGAGCTGGGCGAGAAGATCGGCGCCGTCCGGCGGGCGCCGGGTGAGGTGCCGCAGCGCGACGCCTTGCGCGACGACGAGAGCATCGATCCGCACTGGATCTCGTTCCTGATCTCCAAGCCGGCCCTGAGCGACCCGAGCATGCCGCTCTGGGTGCGCTGGCTGCAGCCGCTGCTGTCGGGCGTCTTCACCGTGGACAACCTGGACTACGTCCGGCGCGACAGCTACATGATCGGTGTTTCGACCGGCCCGGTGGACGTCGAGCGGCTGCGCCGCTACAGCTTCATCGGGCCGCGCGGGCTGACCCTCTACGAGCCCGCGCTGGGGGCCCTGGAGATGTTCCTGACGGCGCGGCTGTTCATGTACCAGCAGATCTACTTCCACCGCTCGGTGCGAGCCATAGACCGCGACCTGGCCGAAGTCTTCCGAGCGAGCGTCGAGGCCATCTTCGGTGACGGCTCGCCGGCCGATGACCTGAGCCACTACGCCGACCTGGATGAATACGCGCTCCTCCATCAGGCGGCGCTGTGGGCTCGGGGCGAGGCGCTGTCGACCAACCCGGCCCCGGGCGACGGGACGGTCACCCAGCGGACGGCCAGGGTCTGGCAGCGGATCCTGTTGCGTCGCCCGCGCTGGCGGGCCGAGGCCGAGATCCGCCGCTCCTATGAGGCCAGCCAGCGCCAGGAGGTGCTCGACGAAGCGCGCCGCGAGCTGGGGCCCGAGGAGCCGGGGCGAGTGGCGGTCGACCTGGCCGAGATAGACGCTCGCCCGGCCGAAGCCACGGCCACCGACTTGCTGCTGGCGGTGGTGGACCGCGACGGAGCTCCGGCCGCTCCCCTCAGCCAGTCGCTGTCGCGGCTGCCGGCCTACTTCCTGGTGGCGCGCCGTTATCGGCGCATGGTCTGAGCCCCGCTGCTACGGCGCGCGGGCTCGTCAGGGCGAGGGCGCCCAACCGTTCGGCAGCAGCGACTCCAGCTCCGGGATGTCGGTCCGGTAGGGCAGGACCAGCAGCGGGTTGATGCGCTTGGTGATGAGCGGCGGCAGCTTGTAATCGGTCACGCTCCTGGGCAGGGGCTCCCACATCTCGCGCTCGAGAGGGCTGAAGAGCGAGTAGTGAACATGGCAGCCGGTGGCGTGGCCGGTGGCGCCCTCGTAGCCGATGACCTGGCCGGCCTTGACGTGATCGCCCGGCTTGACGGTCACCTGGACCTCATGAGCGTAGATGCTGCGGTAGCCGTTGCCGTCGTCGATGACGATCACGATCGGCATCGTTGCCTTCCAGCTTGCCGGGCTGGAGAGCTTCTTGAAGGCCGTGAGGTCGCCCTGCCAGCCCATGAAGTCCACGTAGTCGCGGCCGGCCGCGAGAACCACGCCGTCGTGGGCGGCCCTGACCTCGTCCCAGCAATCGGTGGCGATGTCCAGGCCGTCGTGGAAGGGCTGGCCCTTGACCAGCAGCTCACCCCAGCTCGAAGGGCCGAAGAACAGGGTGATCCGAGGCTTGTCCAGCGGCCAGACGTAGCCCTTCAGCAGCAAGGGCGGGATGGGCGTGGGGCCGGGCGTCGGTCCGGTCGGAGCGTGGACGATGGGGCCGTAGGTGGGCTCGGGAGTGGGCGTGTCCGTGGCCGTGGGTGGCGGTAGAGGCGTCTCGCTGGCCGTGGGCGACGGAGCCGAGCCGACAAGCGACAGGGCAGGGGCGGCCACAATGGCCACGACCGCGACGGCCGACAGGGCCGCCGCCGGCACACCGAACAGCACCCGCCGGCGCAGCTTGCGGCGCGCTTCGGGAGGGGGAGCCGTCTGGGTTTCTGGCGCCGTTTCGGTTTCTTCGGGCGCCGTCGCGCTCTCCTGGATCACGTTTCCTCTGTGGCCGGCCTGCGGAACGTCGGGCAGAGAATAAGCCACACAGCGCTTGCAGCGAAGCAGCGGGACCATCGGTAACCGCACCCATGGCCCCTTCTCCGGGTTGCGCGAGTACGCTCATGAGGGCACACTGGCCCCTGCATCGGCCGGGATACCGGCCCAACCTGCGTCCACCGCCGCGGGTTCAGAGGTGCACGGGCCGTGTTGGGCCCTCCTGTAAGTTTCGCTCGCGGACCCCTGGTCCGCCGAATGGAGACGAGATGCTGCGAGCCTTCTCCCGCCGGATAGTCAGAGCCCTTGCCCTGGCTGCCGTGCCGGCCTCGATGCTGGTGGTCGCTCCCGCTCCGGCCGTTGCCGCCGGGCCGACCCCAGCCAGCTGGGAGCTGACCGCCGACATGACTCGCGCCCGCGGTTTCGCGCCGATCGTGGCTCTGGGCGACGGCACCGTCATCACGGCCGGCGGTACCGACGGCCTGACCTACACGGCGACGGCCGAGCGTTGGTCGGGCGGGACCTGGTCGGACGCCGGTTCCATCGGCCAGGCGGTCGCCGGCCAGGTGGCGGCTCTGCTGCCCGACGGCAAGGCCCTCTTCGCCGGCGGCGCGGGCATGACCAGCTACTACGCCTACGGCGACGTCTTCGACCCGACGTCCGGGACGTGGACCCAGACGCCGGCCATGGCCCACGCCCACGCCTACGGCGTCGCCGCCCAGCTTGAGAACGGCGACGTCATGGTCATTGGCGGCTACGACGGCGGCTCGACCCTGGTGACGGGCGCGGTCGACATCTACTCCGCTTCGGCCGCGACCTGGAGCGCCGCCGCTCCGCTGCCCCAGGCACGGTATGCCTTCACCGCCACCACTCTGGAAGACGGGCGCGTCCTTGTCGCCGGCGGCGACACAGGCACCCTGGCCCCGGGCTCGGCGCTGGCTTCGGCGCTCATCTACGACCCGGACACGGACACCTGGACGGCCGCCGAATCGATGAGCACCGTCCGCGTCGACGCCGCCGCCGTGCGCCTGGAGGACGGGCGCGTCCTGGTCGCCGGCGGGACAAACGCCAGCGGTATCGCCCAGAAGACAGTCGAGATCTACGATCCGGCGACCGGCCATTGGACCGCCACCGGCTTCATGACAATGGTCCGGGCCGGGCTGAGCCTCAGCGTCCTGCCGGACGGGCGGCTGCTGGCTGCCGGCGGCTTCGGTGCCAGCCCCTCCCAGGCGTTGACGACGACCGACCTCTACGATCCGACGCTCGGCGGCTGGACCGCCAGCGGCCCGATGACGTTCGGTCGCCGCTACCAGTCCGTTGCCAGCCTCGCCGACGGCAGCATCATGGCCGCCGGCGGCCATGTCTACGGCTCCGGCTACACGGCCACGGTCGAGATCTACACCCCGCCCCCGGCCAAGCTGACCTTCCCCGCCACCACCTACCATCCCGTCCCGCCGACGCGGCTGCTCGACACGCGGGCCGGGATCGGGCTCAGCAGCTGGTTCTACGGTCTCACGCCGCGCCGATTCCAGGTCGCCGGGGCCGACTACCGGGGCTTCGTGCCCGTCCCGGTCGGCGCCGTGGCCGTCACCGGCAACCTGACCGTGACCCGCTCGACCACTCCTGGGACGCTGGTCATCGGGCCCGTCTTCACCGCCGCTCCCACCTACTGGACGTTGAGCCACGGCACGCGCGACAACCGGGCCAACAACGTAACTGTGGCCCTCGACGCCGACGGCATGCTGTCGGTCGTCTTCCTGGGTTCCGGCCGGACACACGTGGTCTTCGACGTCACCGGCTACTTCACCGCCGACGATACCGGGGCGACCTTCTTCCCGCTCACCCCCAGCCGTCTGCTCGACAGCCGGAGCGGCATTGGGGGTATCAAGGGCCGGTTCGTGGCCGGCAGGGACAAGACCTTCCAGGTGACGGGGCGTGGAGGCGTGCCCGCCAACGCCGTGGCCGTCACCGGCAACTTCACCCTGGTCAAGCCGACTGCCCTGGGCTGGGCCTTCGTCGGCCCCAGCGCGGTCCTGCAGAACATCCGCTCGTCCACCCTCAACGCCGACAGGGGCGACACCCGGGCTAACGGCACGACCGTCAAGCTGGGTCCGGGCGGCACTCTGGGCGTGCTCTGGTCGGGCCCGCCCGGCTCCACGGCCGACCTGCTGTTCGACGTGACCGGCTACTGGCTCGACGGCCCGGTTGGGTCGAAGTTCGTCCCGATCGAGCCGACTCGCTTCGTCGACACACGAGCCAATCTGCCCTTCACCGGGCCGATCCACGTCAACTCGGCGGTGACCATCCCGATGGCCGGCCGGGGCGACATCGACCCCAACGCCGACGGCATCGCCGGCAACCTGACAGCCACCGCCCAGACCATTGCCGGCTACATGGCCGTGGCTCCCAAGTGGGATCCGGGTGAGATCCCGACCTTCTCCACCATCAACTTCCCCAGGGGCGACACCCGGAACAACGGCTTCGACGTCGCCCTCGGGCCGGGTGGGTCGATCGGCGTGATCTACGAGCCCACTCTCGGCGGCACGACCCACTTCACGATCGACATCACCGGCTACTTCATACCGGCCAGCTCGCCCTGAGCCGGGCCGCGGCGCTCGCCTGACGGCACATCTGGCCCCGGCCCGCTCCGGGACCTCATAATCGCCTCTGCAATGTCTGCCCGGCCGTCGAGACGGAGGAGCGCCCGTGGATGCCCTTGACCTGGCCCGTATCCAGTTCGCGCTGACGATCAGCTTCCACTTCGTCTTCCCGACGATCACCATCGGGCTGTCGGGCATCGTCGCCATCGTCGAGACGCTGCGCTGGTGGACCCGCAACGACGTCTACGACCGGCTGGCCGTCTTCCTGACGAGGCTGTTCGCCGTCACCTTCGTCACCGGCGTCGTCAGCGGCATCGTCATGGAGTTCCAGTTCGGGACGAACTGGTCGGCCTTCTCCGGCTTCGTGGGCGACATTTTCGGCGCTCCCCTGGCGGCCGAGGCGATCTTCGCCTTCTTCATCGAGTCGACCTTCCTGGGCCTGCTGATCTTCGGTCGCAGCCGCCTGTCCTCGACGGCTCGCTGGCTGTCGGCCTGCATGGTCGCCTTCGGTACCCTCTTCTCGGCCTTCTGGATCCTGGTCGCGGGCTCGTGGATGCACACCCCGGCCGGATACGAGTGCTACCCCGACCCGGCCAACTGCTCCACGGCGACCAAGGTGGTCCTGGTGGACTTCGCGGCTGCCGTCTTCAGCCCGTCCTTCATCCCGCGCTTCCTGCACACCGTGGCCGCCTGCTACGTGGCCGGCGCTTTCTTCGTGCTCGGCATCTCCGCCTACTACCTCCTTCGCGGACGTCACCTGGACGTTGCCGGCGTCTCGCTCCGCCTGGCGCTGGTCCTGGCCTTCCTGGGCTCGGGCGCCATGTTCGCCACCGGCGACATGCAGATCCGAGAGGTGGCCGAGTACCAGCCGCTCAAGTTCGCGGCCATGGAGGGCCTGTTCGAGACCCAGCGCGGCGCGGACCTGACGATTTATGGCCTGCCGCCCAGCCAGCACGGCCCCAACGATCTGAAGATCGCCATTCCCGACGGCCTCTCGGTGCTGATGTCCCTGGATCCCAACGCCGAGGTCAAGGGCCTGGACCAGCAGCCCGACAGGTCGCTCTGGCCGCCCGTCTCGGCCGTCTTCT
This sequence comes from Chloroflexota bacterium, assembly GCA_034430475.1. GTDB lineage: Bacteria > Chloroflexota > Limnocylindria > Limnocylindrales > CSP1-4 > Fen-1039. The sequence continues at coordinate 24,604 of DAOUEA010000075.1, forward strand.
TCGGCTTCCACACGATGGTCGGCATCGGCTCGCTGATGCTGCTGCTGATGACCCTGGGCGTCTTCTTCTGGTGGCGCCGCTCGCTGGAGAAGCGCCGCTGGTGGCTGTGGCTGGCCGTCCTGGCCATCCCCCTGCCGGTCGCGGCCGTCGAGCTGGGCTGGATGGTCACCGAGATGGGTCGCCAGCCATGGATCATCCAGGGCCTGCTCATGACCTCTCAGGGGGTCTCGCCGGGCGTCCCGGCCTCCGATGTGGCGATCTCTCTGGCGGGCATCGTGGCCCTCTATGCCCTGCTCTTCGGCCTGTGGCTGTACACGCTGCGCAAGGAGATAGTCCGCGGTCCCGCTGAGGCGCCGGGGGCGCAGGCGACGGAGGGAGGCAACTGAGATGCTCGACCTGCCCCTCATCTGGTACGCCCTGCTGGTGGTCCTGCTGACCGGCTACGCGGTGCTGGACGGCTTCGACCTGGGCGCCGGAGCGGTCCACCTGATGGTCGCCCGGACGGACACCGAACGGCGCCACGTCCTCAACTCCATCGGCCCGGTCTGGGACGGCAACGAGGTCTGGCTCATCACCGGGGGAGGCGCTCTCTTCGCCGCCTTCCCGCTGGTCTACGCTACCGTCTTCTCCGGCTTCTACCTGGCCATGGTCCTGGTCCTGGGGGCGTTGATCCTGCGGGCCATGGCCATCGAGTACCGCAACAAGGAGGCGAACGCCTGGTGGCGCCGCGCCTGGGACCTGGTCTTCTCGGCCAGCTCGGCCCTGGCGGCGCTGCTCTTCGGCGTGGCCCTGGGCAATCTGATCGGCGGCCTCGCTCTCGACGAGCACGGCGTCTACCGCGACGGCCTGGCCGGGCTGCTCAACCCGTTCGGGCTGCTGGCCGGCGCGCTGGCGCTGGCCGTGGCGATCATGCAGGGCACAGCCTGGCTGGCGCTCAAGACGGAAGGTGCCGTGGCGGAGCGCTCGCGACGCATCCAGGTCGTGGCGATCCTGGCCGTGGCGGCGCTGTGGGTGGCCCTGGCGGCCATGGCCTGGTCGGAGTCGTCCATGGCCGCGGCCAACTACAAGACGACCCTGGCGGCCTGGATCGGGCCGTTGATCGGCGTCAACGCCCTGGTCTTCGGCCTGCGCTCGACGCTGCTGAGGCAGGCCTGGCGATCGTTCCTGGCCTGCAGCGCCGCCGTGGCCGGCCTGGCCCTCGCGGCGGCGGCGGCCCTGTACCCGAACCTCGTGCCGGCCACCGTGGCCGCCCGGAGCCTGACCGTGGACAACGCCCACTCGTCCGACCTGACGCTGTCGGTCATGCTGCTGGTGGCGCTGATCGGTATGCCGCTGGTGCTGGGCTACACGGCCTTCGTCTACTGGAAGTTCCGGGGCAAGGTTCGCCTCGAGGAAAGCAGCTACTGAGCCGGATCGGGTGAGTCGGCCTATAGGCCGAGGGGCCGGCTGCCCGCCGAGGGGCCGGCTCCGGGGCGCCCGCGCGCTACCAGTCCGGGATGACCTGGAGATCCAGCAGCTCGGCGGGCGCGATCCTGGGCCGGATCAGGCGCGCCTGCCCGCCGCGGACGGCCACCTCGGCGGCCGTGGGGTGAGACAGGAAGAGCGGCATCGACTCGGTGAAGCCGTAGGCGCCCGCGTCGAGCATCGCCACCAGGTCGCCCGGCTGCGGCCGGGGAAGGGTGGCGCCCCGGGCCAGCACGTCCAGGCCCGTGCACAGCGGTCCGGTGGCGGTCACCGGCACGCGGTCCCGTGAAGCCGCGTCGTCGGCCAGAAGGGCCAGGCGCTGCTCGGTGTGGACCAGGGCCGGCCGAACGGCGCTGTTGATGCCGCCGTCGAGGACAACGACCGGCGATTTCGGGTCGCCCTTGACGTCCACTGCCCGTAGCAGCAGGGCGCCCGCAGGCCCCACGATCCAGCGGCCAGGCTCGAGCAGGATCTCCGTCTCGCGCAGGACCTCGTCTCCGTCCCAGGCGGCGCGCAGCTCCGCCAGCCGGGCGCCGAGAGCCTCAAGGTCGAGGGGCGCCTCGCCTTCGTCGTAGGGGATGCCCAGCCCGCCCCCGCCGTCCACCAGGCGCAGGGGAGTGCCCGTCTCTTCGGCGACCTGCCGGGCCACGTCCATCAACTCGGCCACGTGGCCCGCCAGGCGGCTCGTGTCCAGCAGGTTCGAGGCGCCGAAGGCGTGCAGGCCCAGCAGCTCCAGGCTGGGGCTGGCGGCGGCGCGGGCCGCGGCCTCACGCAGCACCGGCAGCGGCATACCGAACTTGCCCTCCGCACCGCTGATGAGGCGAACCCGCTCCAGGCTGCCCTCCGAGACCGCCAGCCGAAGCAGCACCGGCTGGCGCCGGCCGAGCGAGGCAGCGATGGCGTCCAGGCGCTCCAGCTCGTTGGGCGATTCGAGGGTCACGGCGCCGACTCCCGCGGCCACCGCCGCGCGCAGCTCCTCGTCCCGCTTGCCCGGCCCGGTCATGGCCACCAGGGCCGGGTCGAACCCGGCTCGCAGCACCGCCTCCAGCTCCCCGGCGGAGGCTATGTCGGCCCCGATGCCGGTGGCGGCGATGTGGGCCAGGACGGCCAGGGCCGGATTGGCCTTGACCGCGAAGGCGAGACGGAAGCCGCGGGGCAGAGCGGCCGTCAGCGTTTCGATCCGGCGGGCGATCAGATCCAGGTCGTAGACGTAGAGCGGCGTCTCGAACTCGGCCGCCAGGTCCGCGGCCGAGATCCCGGCCAGCAGGCCGCCTTGCAGGATGCCGTCGCCCGAGGGCGAGCCGGCCGAGCCGCCCGGGGGCGTCATCGCAGCACCTCTTCCAGCGCGACGCGGGCGTCGGTGCGCTCGTCGCGGTACTTGACCACCACCGCGGCCGAGAGGCCCAGGCCGTTGGCCTGAGCGAAGGCGCCCGGGGCGCTTCGCACCCCCGGTACGATAACTGCCCCGGCGGGCACCGCCAGCGGCTCCTCGAGGGTGCCCTTGATGACCCGCTCGTTGACCAGGTCGAAGACTTGGGTGGTGCCGGTCAGGATGACGCCGGCCGCGACTACCGCCCGCGCCCGGACGAGCACTCCCTCCAGCAGGGCCGCCTGGGCGCCGATGAAGACGTCGTCCTCGACGATGACCGGCCGCCGGCCGGGCGGCTCCAGGACCCCGCCGATCTGGACCCCGGCCGAGAGGTGGACGCGGGCCCCGATCTGGGCGCAGGAGCCGACCAGGACGTGCGAGTCGACCATCGTGCCTTCGCCGACCCATGCCCCGACGTTGATGAACGACGGGGGCATGATCGTGACGCCCGGAGCCAGGTAAACCCCGGCCCGAACGGACGTGCCGCCCGGGACGATGCGCCACGGCCTACCGGCCGTCAGAGCGGCCTCCGCCTCCGGCGATTCGAAGAGATCCTTCGTGGGCAGACCCACCCGATCGCGGAACTGCAGCGCCCCCTTGAGATCCCAGGTCCGGGTCTCGCGGTTGGCGAACAGGCCCAGGATCGCGTCCTGGACGGAGGGGTCCACCCGCCAGCCCGAGGGGGCGCCGGGATCCGGGACGGCGGCGCGGATCCGGCCGGCGTCGAGGTCGGCCAGGATGTCGGAAGGCGCACGTTCGCTCACGGGGCGCATCATCGCGGATCGGTCGTCGCGACGCGCCGGAGGCCCGCCCTCACGGGCGTGCGGAGGCGGTCGGGGGGACGATCGAGAGGTGGGCGGTCGACCGCTTCGAGCCACCGGCTCCAGCCGGCTCGGCCTCGGCCGTCGCGCCGAACTCGAACGCGCCGGTCGTCTCGAGCACCATCCGCAGGCGCGAGACGTGGGGCTCCTCGAGCGGCAGCAGCGGCTGGCGCACCATGTCGGTGCAGAGGCCCATCAGCGCCAGGGCGGCCTTGACCGGGACCGGGTTCGGCCCGCCCACGAAGTTGGCCTTCATAAGCGGCAGCCAGCGGTCGTGCACCCGCCGGGCGGCCTCCCAGTCGCCGGCGAAAGCGGCAGCGCACATGGCCGCCATCTCGGCCGGGATCTCGTTGGAACAGGTGCAGATCACGCCGTCGCCGCCCATGGCCAGCATCGACAGAGTCCAGGCGTCGTCGCCGGCCATGACCGAGAAGTCGGCCGGGCGGTCGCGCAGGATCGTGGCGATCTGGTCCATGTTGGCCGAGGCTTCCTTCACCGCCACTATGCGTGGCTCCTCGGCCAGCTTGAGGGTCGTCGCCGCGTCCATGTTGATGCCGGTCCGGCTGGGGATGTTGTAGACGACGATCGGCAGGGCGCCGTCGTCGGCGATGGCCCGGAAGTGGGCTTCGAGCATGCGCTGGTCCGGCTTGTTGTAGTAGGGCGCGACGCACATGGCCGCGTCCGCGCCCAGCTCGGCGGCCCGGCGCGTCAGCGCGATCGTGGCCGCCGTGTCGTTGGTGCCGGTGTTGGCGACGATCTGCACGCGGCAGCGGGACGGCTTCTCCGAGGCGACCTCGACGGCGGCGCCGACGAGCCACTCACGCTCCTCGGGGGTGAGGGTGGGGCTCTCGCCGGTGCTGGCGGCCAGCACCAGGCCGTCCACGCAGGCGTCGATCTGGCGGCGGACGAGGCTGCGGAAGGCATCCTTGTCGATCGCGCCGTCGGCGGTGAATGGCGTCACGAGAGCGGTGAAGGCTCCCCGTATCTGGCGGCTGACTGGCATCTGGCTGCTCCTCGGGTTCATGTGCCCTGGCTCGCGGGGGCGGCCGTGGCTGTAGCTGTGGTGCCCGCGGCCGAGGCCGCGATCATCGAGTCGACCACTTCGTCGAAGGTGTGGATGCCGGGCGAGCGCTCCGCGGCCAGGAGCCACCCGGCGGCGGCAACGGCGCCGGCGGCATAGGCCGAGCGGTCGCGGGCCGTCAGGCGCAGCTCCAGGCTCTCGCCCGGGGCGTCGAAGCCGACGAGGTGCATCCCCGGAGAAGCTCCGGCGCGGATGACGGCCACGTCCAGCTCCTCCGGGTCAGGGCTGCCGTGGGCCAGCTGCCGGGCCACTCGCTCCTTGCGGGGGTGGGCGGCGATGATCCGTCGTGACAGCTCCAGGGCCGTCCCGGAGGGGCGGTCCACCTTGGTGCGGCGGTGCCACTCCACGAGGTACGGGTCGTACTCGGGAAACGGGCTGAACATGCGGGCCGCTTCCTCGACCAGGCGGGCGAAGAGCATCACCCCCAGGCTGAAGGTCGGCGAGGCCACGGCGGCGGCTCCCGCCTCCACCAGCAGGCGCTCCACCTCGGGCCGGTCTTCGGCCCAGGCGGTGGTGCCGATCACGATGCGGCGCACGCCCCCGGCCAGCGCCGCCCGAACGTTCGGCAGGACGGCGTCGGCCTGGCTGAACTCGAAGACCAGCTCAGCCTTCGCGAAGGCCTCAGGCTCGTGGCCGGACGGGCCGGCGGGCATGCCGAGAATGGCCAGGGCAGGGGTGCCCCGCCCGGCCAGTGCGGCCGCGACGGCGCGACCCATCGATCCGTCCCCGGCGACGATGCTCTGCATTCGAACCTCCGTCGTGCGCCCCAGGCGCGTGATGTGCCGTATACGAGAAGGCCGCGGCACCTACCCAGGTGTCGCGGCCCCGGAGCCTGCCCTTGGCTCCGCGGTTCCCTTCTCGAACGCTCGCGAGCCTAAGGCCTGGCCTGGCGGCGGGGCCGCCAACGCTTGGACTTGAGTTCGGCGAGCGCGCAGTTGAGCATTGCCGGCGGATTATGCACGACCGCGCCTGTATGCGCAAGTCTTGCACCTTCTATGCAGTGTGAATGGATAGGATTATGCACCTGGCCATGCAGTGCGAATGACGGCACGAGTCCAGACATCTACCTTTCCGGTCTTCGCAGCCGGGAGATCCGGCCTTGCCGTCAAGGGATTCCCCGTCGTTGCGGCGGCCCGCTCGAGTGCTACCGTTCGATGCCATGAGGGCATTCCGACGCATACCGATCCGGGCGCTTCTGAAGATGGCTCCGGCCCTTCTCGCGCTCGTGGGGGCCGTGGTGGTCTGGGCTCTACCCGATGCGTCGCAGGGTCTCCGCCTCGCCTACGTAGACGGCCAGGTCGTAGTCGATTCGGTCGACTACGGCTCGGCTGCCCAGCGGGCGGGCCTGCGGCCCGGGCAGGTGGTCCTGGTGATGGACTCCTCGAACGCCGCCACCTATGACGTGTTCGATTCCCTCCCCGACGCAAAGGCCGACATCCCCCACTGGACCGTGACGTTGACGCAGGTCATGACGGCGCCGCGCGACGCGATCAGATGCGACGCGAGCGGCAAGTGCTCGCTCGCACCGGGCTACGAGATCAGCCCCGACGCGCAGACGTACGTGTACCCGGCCTATCTGTGGTTCGGCTCCAGCGTCCAGCCTGGCGAGATCCCGATCATCGTCGCCTGCGTCCCCGCCTCGGGCTCCTCTGAGGGGGCGGATTCGATGGGCCAGGCCTCAACGTGCCGGCTCGCCAGCCTCCAGCTCTATGCCGACCTTGCCTCCGGCGGCGGCGTGCAGGTGAAGGTGTGCGAGTATCCGGCCGGCGGGCCCGGCGACGTTTCAGCCCCCAGCTGGACCGAGGTCACTTGCTACGAAGGCTCAATCGGCGGCTCGACCGAGCCGGACTCGATCACCTTGCTACCCCGGCTGGAGACGATCGATCTGGCCATGGCTGCGTGGACCACGCCGGGTATGTCGTTCGGTGGGCCACCCGAGGCGTTTCATGATCTCTACGAGCGCCGGCCCGTGTCGCTGCTGCCGGCCGGAGTGGGGCTGGCGATCCTGCTGCTCGGTTGGCTGGCCATCGGGCGAGGCCGGCTGGGCTCCGCGCTGCGGCCCTTCGCCCTGACGCTGCCAGTCGCCACGGCCGTGCCGCTGATCGGCGTCACCATCGACAGCTACCACGCCGGCCCTGCCACGGCATTCCTGGCGGTGCTGCTGCCGGCGGCCATGCTGCTGCTGGCGATGGACTTCCTGGCCCGGATTGAGGGGCGGATCCGCCGCCGGGTAGTCGGCCTCGTTACTCTGGGCCTGGCACTTGTCGCCGCGGCGGCCGGGCTGCTTCTACCGCTGGCTCCCACTGTGCTCCAGCCACTCCGGCCGGCCCTGCTCGGCGGCGTGGCGTTCGTGCCCGGACTGTTCGCTGCCCGCCCGTTCGGGCGTCGCGACGGCCAAGCCGTGGCATCGGGCCGCTCGCCCAGGGCTCTCGTCGAGTCCTTCGACGTGCTGCTGGCGGCGCTCACCCCCGGCGTCGCGGCTATCAGCCTGGCCTTCGTCGACACAGTCGAAGTCTGGCCGATCGTGCTCTGGCTGGCCCTGCTGGTGGTGGCCACGCGGCAGATGCTGCGGCCGCTGGCCCGGCTGGCCACCTCGGCCACTCATCAGCGCGACCTGGTCGTGGCGGCCACGGAAGCGGAGCGGGCGCGCATCGCCGCCGACATCCACGACGACGCTCTCCAGGACTTGACTATGCTCATCCGGAGGCTGGAGGAAGCGGGCGACCAGCAGAACGCGGACGCGGGCCGGGGGGTCATCGATCGCCTGCGCGCCATCTGCGGCGACCTCCGGCTGCCGGTCCTGGACGACCTGGGTGTAGGGCCCGCGCTCGAATGGCTGTGCGGCCGCCTGGATTCGTCGGGCACCGCCATTCGGCTCGATCGGGTCGGCAACGAGAGCCGGCTGCCGGCCCCTGTCGAACTGGCCGCCTTCCGGATCGCCCAGGAGGCCCTGGCCAATGCCGTCCGCCACGGCGACACGCCAATCGCCGTTCGCTATCGGGCGCGGCAGGGCTGGATGGAGCTCGACGTCGAGGATTCGGGTCGGGGCATCGCCGACGGCTCGGCCGAGCTGGCCGAGAAGACCGGTCACATGGGCTTGCTCAACATGACCCAGAGAGCCGAGGCCATCGAGGCCAGCCTCGAAATCGGCCGCAGGCCCGAAGGGGGGACTCACGTGCGCCTGATCTGGGACGGCACGGCCGCGGCCCTGGCCGCCCCCGCTCCGGAGCCCGCATGAGCGATCTCTCGGCGGAGATCCGCGTCGCGATCGTGGACGACCATCCGGTCGTGCGCGAGGGAACTGCCGCCCTGCTGGGCGCCCAACCGGGGATCCAGGTCGTCGGGACGGTGGGCTCGATCGAGGAGGCGAGCCCGCTGCTCGACCCTGAGCGGGTGGACGTCCTCCTGCTCGACATCAGGCTTGGCTCGGCCAGCGGGCTGACCGTGCTCGGCGCCCCGGCCCCCCAACCTGCGGTCGTCATGCTGACAGCCTACGACTACCCGCAGTACGCGGCCGCCGCGCTCCGGCTGGGCGCCGCGGGGTTCGTCGTCAAGACGGCGCCGGTGGCCGAGCTGGTAGAGGCGATCAGACGTGCCGCCGCCGGCGGTCTGGCGTTCGGCATCAGGCCGGACAGTTCGGCTCTGCCGGGGCTTACGAAGCGTGAGGCCGACGTCGTTCGGCTGGTGGTCGAGGGCCGCAGCAACGACGAGATCGGGGCCCACCTGGGAGTCGCCTCCAAGACGATCGAAGGGCACCTTCGCAGGCTCTTCGAACGCCTGGGCGTCCAGTCGCGAACCGAGCTGGCCATGCGAGCCGTGCGCGAGGGCTGGCTGGATCTGCCGCCGTCACGCTAGGGATCGTCGCTCTACTTCAGCGCCTCAGCCAGCAGCCCCGCCATCTGCTCCCACTCCACCAGGAAGGCGTCGTGGCCCTTGTTGGAGGTGACCTCGCGGTAGGCGGCATCCATGCCGGCCTGGCGCGCGGCGTCGACCATCTCCTGGACCTGGTTGGTGCCGAACAGGATGTCGCCCTGGATACCGACGCCGGTCAGCCGCGTGCCGTAGGCGGCCAGGCGCCGCAGGGCCACCACCACCCCGTCCCGGTCGCGGCCGACGTCGTGAGTGTCCATGGCCTGGACCAGGCAGCGGTAGGTGTCCTCGTCGAAGCGGTCCAGCAGCTTGTGGCCCTGGTGACGCAGGTAGCTGACCACCGAGGGTGTCCCGTCCAGCTCGGTCCGGCCGGCGAAGCGCTGCTCGAAGTCGATCTCGCTGCGGTAGGTGGTGATGGCCAGCTGCCGGGCCAGGTCCAGCCCATCCATGCCGAGCTTGTCGACCATCTCGAGTTGGATGTGGTTCCAGCCCACGGCCAGCTGGCCGATCCGGGCCGGGGCGGCGACCGGGACCACGCGGCTGATCTCGCCGGGCCGCTCCAGGGCTACCTCCAGGGCGACCATGCCGCCCAGCGAGCCGCCCACCGCCAGGGCCATCTTGGTGATGCCCAGGGCGTCGAGCAGCTTCCACTGGGCGCGGGCTTGATCGCGGACGGTGACGCGGGGGAAGGCCCGGCCGTAGGGTTTGCCGGTGACGGGGTTGCGGGAAACGGGGCCGGTGGTGCCGTAGCGGCTGCCCAGGAGGTTCAGGCAGAGGACGCCGAACTTGTCCGTGTCCAGGGCCTGGCCGGGGCCGATGAGCGGCGCCCACCAGTCGCCGGCGGCGTCGGCCGAGCCGGTAAGGGCGTGGACGACCAGGATCTGGCGCCCTTCGCCGATCGGCACGCCGTCGTGACGGTAGGCCACGACCAGGTCGGGCAGGACCGCTCCGGATTCCAGGACGAAGCGGCCCAGCCAGCGCGAGACGATCCTGCCGGTCTGGGACTCGGTGTTGGCTTCCACGTCCCTAACGCTACGAAAACCCGGGTCCGAGCGTGCGGTCGAAATGCCGGGGTCGCCCGGGTCGAAGGCGGCCGTGCCCGCGGCAGCCCCGGCGGCGGCATCGTCGGACGCGGGCGTACGCTGCTCCTCCGAGACCCACCTGACCGCCGGGGTCCGCTTCATGGCTAGGCGGCCGTGGCCGCGGCGATGGCCTGGTCCAGGTCGGCCAGGATGTCGTCCACGTGTTCGATGCCCACCGACAGGCGAACCAGGTCGGGCGTCACGCCCGAGGCCTCCTGATCCTCGGCCGAGAGCTGTTGGTGGGTCGTCGAGGCGGGGTGGATGATCAGGCTCTTGGCATCGCCGACGTTGGCCAGCAGGCTGAAGAGCTTGACCGAGTCGATGAGCTTGCGGCCGGCCTCCAGGCCTCCCTTGAGGCCGAAGGTGACGATCCCGCCGAAGCCGCCCGAGAGGTACTTGCGGGCGAGCTCGTGGGCCGGGTGCGACTCGAGGCCGGCGTAGCTGACCCACTCCACGGCCGGATGCTTCTCCAGCCAGCGCGCCACCGCCAGGGCGTTGGCCGAGTGTCGTTCGATCCGCAGCGGCAGCGTCTCCAGGCCCTGCAGGAACAGGAAGGAGTTGAACGGGCTCAGGGCCGGACCCAGGTCGCGCAACAGCTGGACCCGCAGCTTGGTGATGTAGGCCGCCGGCCCGGCAGCCGCGGTGTAGCTGACTCCGTGGTAGGACTCGTCGGGGTCCACGAAATCGGCCTTGAAGCGCGGCGAGGCCGCCCAATCGAACGTGCCGCCGTCCACGACCACGCCGCCGATTACCGTCCCGTGCCCGCCGATCCATTTCGTGGCGGAGTGGATGACGATGTCGGCTCCATGCTCGATGGGCCGGCACAGGATCGGGGCGAAGGTGTTGTCGACGATGAGCGGCACGCCGTGCTTGCGGGCGACGGCGGCAATGGCCTCGAAATCCGGCACGTCCAGGCGCGGGTTGCCGATCGTCTCCACGTACAGGGCCTTCGTCCTGCCGTCCACCGCGCGATCGAACTCCTCGGGCCTGGAGCCGTCGACGAACCTGAAGTCGATGCCCCACTTCGGCAACGTGTGGGCGAAGAGGTTGTACGTCCCGCCGTAGAGCGAGGAGCTGGTGACGACGTTGTCGCCGGCGCGAGCCAGGTTGAGGATGGCCAGCGTCTCGGCGGCCTGGCCGGAGCCGACGCTGAGCCCTCCCACGCCGCCCTCGAGAGCCGCGACGCGCTGCTCGAAGACGTCCGTCGTGGGATTCATGATCCGGGTGTAGATGTTGCCGGTCTCCTCCAGGCCGAAGAGCCGGGCGGCATGGGCGGCGTTATCGAAGACGTAGCTCGTGGTGGCGTAGATGGGGACCGCGCGAGCCCTGGTCGTCGGATCGGGCGTTTGGCCGGCATGCACGGCCAGGGTCTCGCGACGGTGGGCAGGAGTCTGCTCAGACACTTGTCTCTCCTTGGGACGCGCCGCCTGCGCGGCGGAGTTCATTCGACGGGTCCCGGGTTCCCTGGGGGAGGGGCTGTTCGGCGGCTGCCCGTCGTGTCGTCCGGAGAAACAAAGAACCGCGGTTCTGTGAACCGCGGCCCCGGGACCGATCTTCGGTCCGCTGCGCTCAGGCTAGCGAGACCTCAGACCCCGTCCTCCGCACTTCGGGGCCGCCCGAGCATGGACATCATGGAACCGCGCAGGTTGGAGTTCCTGCGCGAGTTCTCCCGGCGGCTGAAAGTGCTGGCGTTCATTGGAGGCGCATTGTGAGGCACGGCCGCCGATCGTGCAAGACTCAGCGCGTCTGGACGGGCTGGTTCAGCGGACCGCGAGACGGGGCGCCCGGAAGCGGCGCAGGCGCAGAGCGTTCGAGACGACGGTGACGGAGGAGAAGGCCATCGCGCCGGCGGCGAAGATCGGGTTCAACAGCCAGCCCGTGAAGGGGTAGGCGGCGCCGGCGGCCAGGGGGATCAGGGCCACGTTGTAGGCGAAGGCCCAGAAGAGGTTCTGGCGGATGTTGCGCATCGTGGCCCGGGACAGGGCGATGGCCGTCACCACCCCCCGCAGGTCGCCGCTCATCAGCGTCACCTGAGCCGACTCGATGGCCACGTCCGTGCCCGTTCCGATGGCGATCCCCACGTCCGCGGAGGCCAGGGCGGGGGCGTCGTTGACGCCGTCGCCGACCATGGCCACGGCCTTGCCCGCGGCCTGCAACTCGCGCACGGCCGCGGCCTTGCGCTCCGGGCGCACGTCCGCCAGGACGCGGTCGATGCCCGCCTCGGCGGCCACGGCCCGGGCAGTGGCCTCGTTGTCGCCGGTCAGCATCACCACTTCCAGGCCCAGGCGGCGCAGCTCGGCCACGGCTGCCGCGGAACCGGCCTTGAGCGGGTCGGCCACGGCGATCACGCCGGCCGGGCGGCCGTCGACGGAGACGAAAACCGGGGTCCTGCCCGCGGCGGCGAAGCGGGCGGCGGCTTCGGCGAGGGGACCGGCGGAGACGCCGGCGAACTCGCCCCGCCCCACCGCGACCTGGCGGCCGGCCACGGACGCGGCCACTCCGCCGCCGGGGGTGGCGGCGAAGCCGGTTGACTCGGGCAGCGTCTGGCCTCGCTCCTTCGCCTCGCGGACGATCGCCTCGCCGAGCGGGTGCTCGGATCCGCGCTCGACCGCTGCCGCCAGGCGCAACATCTCCGCCTCATCGAGCCCGTCGATCGCCATGTCCGTGACCTTCGGCCGCCCCTCGGTCAGGGTGCCGGTCTTGTCCAGGACCACGGCCCGGACACGATGCAGGTTCTCGAGGGCCTGGGCGTCGCGGAAGAGGGCGCCATTCTCCGCGCCCTTGCCGGTGCCGACCATGATTGAAGTCGGCGTGGCCAGGCCCAGGGCGCAGGGGCAGGCCACGATCAGGACGGCGATGGCGTTGACAAGGGCCAGGTTGAAGGCAGGCGAGGGCCCGAGGAGCAGCCAGGCCCCGAAGGTCCCGGCCGCGATTGCCAGTACGGCCGGCACGAAGACGCCGGTCACTCGGTCCGCCAGGCGCTGGATCGGCGCCCGCGAACCCTGGGCCTGCTGCACCAGGCGGACGATCTGGGCCAGCACCGTGTCGGCGCCGACGCGGGTCGCCTCGAAGATGAAGAAGCCCGAGGTGTTGAGCGTTCCGCCGGTGACTTCGTCCCCGGGTGCCTTGCTCAACGGCATGCTCTCGCCGGTCAGCATGCTCTCGTCGACCGCGGACCGGCCCTCGCGCACCAGTCCGTCGACCGGGACCTTCTCGCCCGGCCGGACGAGGACCAGGTCGCCCGGGACCACCCGCTCGATTGGGATGTCCAGTTCCTGCCCGGTGCGCCGGACGCGAGCCGTGCGGGGGGCCAATCCCACCAGCGCCCGGATCGCGTCCGAGGCGTGGCTGCGGGCCCGAGCCTCCAGGAAGCGGCCCAGCAGGATCAGGGTCACGATCGCCGCCGAGGTGTCGAAGTAGAGGGGGACCTCGCCGTCGACGCCCAGGCCTGCGGCTCGGAAGAAGTCGGGGGCCAGCGTCGCCGCCACGCTGTAGCCATAGGCGGCGGACGTGCCGACGGCCACCAGGGTGTTCATGTCGGCCGTGAAGTGGCGCAGGCCGGCGATTGCGCCCCGATAGAAGGTCGCCCCGGCCCAGAACTGGACTGGCGTGGCGAGGGCCAGCTGCAGCCAGGGATTGGACAGGAAGGCGGGCAGGAAGGGAGCCACGGTCATCCGCGCCAGGCCGAGCATGAGCGGCAGGGTCAGGAGGGCCGCGACCGCCAGGCGCAGCCGAAGCGCGCCCAGGTGGCGGGCCGAGGAGGTCTGGTGCTCGGCAACTGCGGCGGCCCGAGACCGCTTCACCTGATGGGCCTCGTAGCCCGCCGCGGAGATGGCCGCCGCCAGGGCCGCCACGTCTGTCCGGGATGGGTCGAAGCGAACCTGCGCCGATTCCGTGGCCAGGTTCACGCTGGCCTCTTCCACGCCCTCCACGCGAACCAGGAAGCGGGTGATGCGGTTCACGCACGATGCGCACGACATGCCCTCGACGTCGAACTCGGCGACTCCGGCGGGGGGCGAGGAAAGAATGGCGTGGTCGGTCATGAGTAGATACTCCCGGGGAGTATCATGCCACGGTTGCCGCCCGGCGGCCATCGTCGGGGCCGTCGCGGTCCGCTTGTCTCAGCCCGCGGGAAGGGCCTCCGGCGCTTCCTTGGCCGCCTTGCGGCGGCGCGGCGTCATACGTTCCAGGTGGGCTTCCGCGCGTCGGCTCAACGGGTTGTCGGGGCCGAACGTCCGGTGCAGCGATTCGAGGACCAGGCGGGCCTCGTGGCGCGCGGCCACCTTGCGGCCCATTGCCAGCAGTGCGTCGGCGTCGTGGCGCATTACCTCCAGGGTGTCCGGATCGTCCGGGCCGGGGAACTTGCGCAGGATGGTCAGGGCCTCCGCGTAGCGAGCCCGGCCGGCGGCGAGATCTCCCTGGCGGCACAGGACATCGCCGATGTGGGCCTTCATGTCGCCGACCTTGCGGTGGCGTGGGCCGTAGAGCCGGACGTAGCCGTCCATGGCGGCCTTGTACATGGTCATTGCCGCATCGAGCTGGCCGAGCCGCTCCATGGCCAGGCCCAGGTTGTGACCCATCCGCAGGGTGTGCGGGTGGCCCGGGCCGTTGACCTCACGGCTCTGGGCATGCAGCGGACCGTAGGGCCCGGCCAGGCGTTCGTAGTTGGAGCGGGCGGCGTGGTGTTCTTCCAGCTTCTCCTGCGTCTCGCCCAGCCAGAGCAGGCATTCCAGGGTGCGCTCGAACTTGGGGCCGTGAGTGCGCTCGTAGGCGTTGGCCAGCTCCTGCCAGCGGGCGCGGGCCTTCTCCAGCTCGCCCAGCTTGCCCAGCTCCCAGGCATAGCCCTCGCCCGCGGCCAGGGCCTCGTCGCCCTCCGGCCCCACGGCCATGACCGCGTACTCGTGCAGGATGTTGTAGGCCTCCAGGGCGGCAGTGTGCTTCTCGGCCTCGGCCAGGGCCCGGCCCAGCCCGGCCAGGGCCCACAGCGTGTCGGGCGCCTCGGGACCGAGGACGCGCAGCCTGATCTCGCCCAGCTCGCGGTAGTGGACGGCTGATTCGTCCAGTTCGCCCAGCTGCTCCTGGTTCCAGGCCAGGTTGCCCAGGGCCCACTGCGTGGCTGCGTGGTCCGGCCCCAGCACCCGGCTGCGGGCTTCGTACAGCTGCTCGTCGATCTTGCGGGCCCGGGCGTGCTCGCCCGACTGGCCCAGGGCGTCGGCCAGGCCGGCCAGGGCGTCCAGCGTCGCGACGTCGTCAGGCCCGTGACTGCGCCGCAGGCGGCGGTAGAGGTCGTCGTAGACTGCCACGGCCCCGGCCGTGTCGCCCAGCCTCAACAGCAGCCGTCCGTGTTGCCCGCGCGCGGCGAGAGTGGGCAGGCTCTCGTGGCCCAGGGCGGCGATCGAGGCCGCCAATGCCTGTTCCGACAGCGTCCGCCCGGAGACGTAATCGCCGGCTCCCACCAGGGCCCGGGCGAGATTGAGCATGGCGTCGATCGTGTCCGGGTGGTTGGGGCCCAGGACGCGGCGGCTGCGATCCACGCGCTCGGCCAGGACCTTGCTGGCACTGGCGTGGTCGCCCAGGACGATCAGACAGCTGCCGAGGTTGGCCAGGGTCCGGATGGTAGCGATGCTGTCGCGGCCCAGGGCCTTGCGCTGGACCTCGAGCAGCGTCTCTAGCGTGCCTCGGGCCGAGGCGTCGTCGCCCATGGCGCGCTGGGTGAGCCCCAGGTTGTGGAGGGCGCTCATGGTGAGCGGGTTGTCGGGGCCCAGGGAGTTCATGCGGCCCTGGGCCACGCGCTCGTAGAGATGCCGGGCTTCCACCGGCCGGCCAAGGTAGGACAGGGCCACGGCAAGGCCGTGAGTGGCGGAGAGAGTGTCCAGGTGCCGGGGGCCCAGGATTCGCTCGCAGCGCTCGACAAGCACGGTGTACTGGTCGCGGGCCGCCGACCAATCGTCGAGCTGCAGGCTGAGGGCCGCCACGTGAGCCTCGGCCTCGAGTGTGGCCGGGTGCTCGGGACCGAGCAGCTTCTTGCGAGCGCTCATGACCTGACGGCAGACGGTGCGCCGGGCTTCTTCGTCCGGAATGGTGTCCAGCAGGATTTCTAGATCCTGCAGGGCTGCCAGGCCGGCGATCGACGGAACGTCGGGCGCGTCTTTCCTTGTTGAGCCGCGATCCATCGCCAGAGCGGATACTCCTGGGTGCATTCCCTCGGTGGCACTCCATCATGCCAGGTTCGGCCGAGAAGTGAGGTGCGGCGGTTACGATACTTGAGCATTGGATTCGGTGCCCCGGACGGGGCCTCAGGCTGAAGGTGGCGCGGTGAAGTCGATCGAGGCCAGGGTGCGATGTGCGACGGGGTTGCATGCCCGGCCCGCCGCCGCCTTGGTGCGGGCCGCGTCCGCGTTCCAGGCCGGCGTCCGGTTGGAGAATCTCACCCGGGGCGGGGAGGGTGTCGACGCCCGAAGCCTGACGGCCGTGCTCTCGGCCGGGGTCGAGAAGGGCCACCTGGTGCGAGTCTCGGCTGACGGCCCGGACGAGGACCAGGTCCTGGCCGAGCTGCGGCAGCTGCTGGAGGCGGTCCACCCTGATGGATCCGGCGAGGCGGGCGAGGAGCCGGCTGCGGCCGGCCTGCCGCCGGTCTACGAGCTCGGTGGCGGGCGCGTGTCCGGCCTCCCGGGCGCCCCGGGCATCGCCGTGGGGCCGGTCTGGAGGCCCCGCTACGAGCCGCCCTCGGCAGCCCGGGCTCCCGGTCCGGAGGCGGGCCGGGCCCGGATCAGGCAGGCCGCCGAGCAGGCCGCCGGTGAGTTGCGCCGGCTGGCGGAGCGGCTGCGTGAGGCCGGCTACCCGGGCGACGCCGGCATCCTCGACGCCCAGGCCCTGATGGCAGTGGACCCCGCCTTGCTGGACGTGGCGACGCGATTGGTGGCGGCCGGGCTGGACCCTGTGGCCGCCGTCGCGACCGCTGTCGAGGCTCAGGCCCGTGCCCTGTCCGGGCTTGAAAGCGAGCGCCTGGCCGGTCGGGCCGCCGACGTGAGGGACGTGGGCGGGCGCATCGCCCGGCTGCTGGCCGGCGGGGCGGTCATACCGCCCGACGAGCCCTCCATCGCCGTCGCCGCAGACCTGCCACCGTCGCTGCCGGTCGAGGTCCCGCGCGGCCTGCTGCTGGGACTGGCCCTGGAGGGCGGCTCGGCGACGTCTCACCTGGCCATCCTGGCGCGAGGTCTTGGGATCCCGGCCGTCGTGGCGGCCACGGGCCTGCTCGGGGTCGTGGACCGGGAGGGGGGACCCGGCGTTCTGGCCGTGGACGGGACCACGGGTGAGCTGTGGCTCGACCCGGATCGGGTCGCCCTGGACGAGCTCGAGGATCGCGGTCGAGAGCGAGCCGCCCGGGCCGCCCGAGCCGCAGCCCTGCGTGACCGGCCGGGCGCGACGTCGGACGGGACTCGCATCGCCCTCCTGGCCAACATCCGCAGCCCGGAGGACGCTCCCCGGGCCATCGCCGCTGGCGCCGAGGGGGTCGGCCTGTTCCGCACCGAGTACCTGTTTCTGCGCCGTCAGTCACCCCCGACCGAGGACGAGCAGGTGGCCGCCTATCGCCAGGTGATGGAGGCCTTCGGGCCCGATCGGCCGGTCGTGATCCGCCTGGCCGACATCGGCGGCGACAAGGAGATGCCCTACCTGGGCCTGCCCGAGGAGCCGAACCCATTCCTGGGCGTGCGCGCCATCCGCCTGGCCCACGGCTCGCGGGACCTGCTGTTGACGCAGCTGCGCGCCGTGTGGCGCGCCGCGGGAGCAGCCGGCACGATACCTCACGTCATGGCCGCCATGGTCTCCACCGTCGCCGACGCCCGCCTCCTGGCGGAGCTGAGGGACGAGGCGCGAGCGGCAGTCGAGGGGTCGGGACAGCCCTGCCCGGATCGGATGGGCACGGGCCTGATGATCGAGGTGCCTTCGGCGGCGGCCATGGCCCCCGAGCTGGCCCGCCTGGCCGATTTCTTCAGCATCGGCACCAACGACCTGACGCAATACGTGCTGGCCGCGGATCGCGGCAACCCGTCCCTGGCCCGGATGCAGGATGCCCTTCACCCCGCCGTGCTGCGGACCGTGGCCGCCGTGGTGGCGGGCGCCGAGGCGGCCGGCATCCCTGTCGCCGCCTGCGGCGAACTGGCCGGCGACCCGGCCGGGGCCCTGGTCCTGGCCGGCCTGGGCGTCAGGGAGCTGTCGGCCGACCCCGCCGCGCTCGACGGCGTACGTGCCGCCCTGGCAGGGGCCTCAGCCGCGGAGCTGGGCGAACTGGCCGGTCAGGCCCTGGCAGCCAGCGACGCGGAGACGGTCAGGACGCTGTCGGCGCAGCTTCTGGATCGCTAGGGGCCTTCTCGGCCGCCTCGCTGCCCTTCGCGATCTCCTTTGCCAGCGAGCCTTCGAGCAGATGCAGCGATTCGGCCAGATGGCGGTTCACGAGCACCGTGCCGAACCGCTCCTCGACCGGCTCGCTGCAGAACCGGTACTCGAGGATGGCGTCCGTGAGGGCGACCATGATCGGCCTGTTGTGGAACCCGCGGACCGGATTGGCCGAGGGCGGGCCGTGCATGAAGCCGGCCGCGCTGTAGGGCCCCAGCTGCATCGCCACGCCGGCCGGCCTCGTGGCCAGTCGCCGGCTGGGATCGCCTCGCGGGCCGCTGGCGACCACGATGTCGAGCTCGTCGCGCCCGATCTCGAGCTCTTCGAAGGTTCGAGCGTGGCCGTCCTCCGTGCTCGTGACGACGCAGTCGTGAACAGTGATCGTCTCCTGGCGGTTCAGCAGGTCCGCCAGCCTGGATTCACCCAGGTCGACCTTGCCTTCGACCCGGCAATCCTCCGCGAATGCCACGAAATCGACGCCGTCCTGCCCGGCGTCGCCTGAAGTCTCCTGCAACACGGCTGGAATCCTCCCGCATGGGTGTCTAGCCGTCGGGCTTTGCCAGATACGGCCGAAGCGTGAAGGGCCGCGTTTGCAATCCGCATAACAGCCCGTCGCGTGAGCGCTCACGGAAGGTCGAAGCAGGCCGGAATAGTGCAAATGCGGTAGGCGCAGCCCGAACTCGAGCCGGGCGGTCTGCCGACGACCCTGCGGCCAGGCAGGGGTCCAGGACTAGACGCGCCTCTCCCGGCCGGAGAGCAAGCGCTCGATGTTGTCGGCGTGGAAGAGCCAGATGAGGGCCGGCACGCTGATGCCGTAGACGTAGTAGATGGGTGGGAGCGGCAGCAGGGCGGTGACGACGATCATGGCCACGCCGCCGAACATGCTCGCCGATAGCGAGCCCAGCGACGAGATGCGGGTAATCAGGATCGTCAGGGCGAAGACGGGGAAGATGATGAGCAGGATGACCGGGGCGATGATCAGCGCGCCGCCGGTGGCCGGGGCTACTCCACGGCCGCCGCGGAAGCCGATGTACGGCGAGCGGCTGTGGCCGACGATGGCCGCCAGCGCCGCCAGCACCTGGGGCACGACCCCGCCGCCCAGGACGATGATCAGCAGAACCGACACCGAGCCCTTGGCCACGTCCAGGAGACCTGAGACGAGGGCCCAGCGGTAGCCCACGGCGCGCGAGACGTTGGCCCCGCCCGTCCGGCCGCTGCCGAGGGTGCGCGGGTCCGGCCCCCCGATCAGGCGGGGGACGATGATCCCGAACGGGATACCGCCCAGCGCGAATCCGGCGATCAGGGCGACGGCGACCAGGATCACGTCGAAGACTTGCATCGCCGGAAGTATATGCAGTCGGAATCGAGGCTGCGGCCGCCGCGCCTGTCGGCGACCGAGGCCCTACCGCCGGTCCGATTCGGTCTCGAGCTCCGCCAGCAGGCGATCCGGGCGCTCGCGGAACCACTCGCGACGATCCGGGTGCAGAGCCACGTCCGCCACCAGCTCGGCCAGCCGCGCGTTGACGGGGGCGGGCAAGCCAAGCTCGAGGGCCTGGCGGGCGACGGCTCCGTTCATCCACTCCACCTCGGTGGGCTCGGCGGCGGCACCGCCGCCCAGGGCCCGCATGTGGAGGCGCAGCGACGGCAGCTTGCTGCCCCGGGCGCCGCCGACGATTCGGACCGCGATCGGGCGTACCAGCCAGTCCGGCAGGCGCGTGGCGCGGGCCAGCCACTTGACCGCGGCCCGAGGCAGGTCCACGGGCCGGTGGCCGAGGGCCCGCATCACGTCGACGGTTTCTCGCAGCTGGGCCTTCTCCACGGCGAAGAGCCCGGGGTGGCGGTAGATGGCCGCGGCGTCCATGTCCAGGATGGCCCCGGTGGCATTGGCCATCAGGTTCGCCAGGAGCTTCGACCACTTCATCGTGATCGCGTCCGGCAA
>DAOUEA010000076.1:0-29371 GCA_034430475.1 Chloroflexota bacterium
CCACAATCGACGACTGGACCCACCAGATCTACAGCGGCAACGTGACCGCGGTGGAGGCCTCGGGCACCCGTGAGGATGGGGCCGAGATCACCCTGACCGTCAGCGACGAGCACGGCAACTCGGTCTCCGACTTCGACGATGACGCCGGCACCAGCTGGTCGATCACCGGTCTCGATCTCTCGAGCCTCCTTGACGGCGACGTCATCACCTTCAGCGTCGTCGCCACCGATGCCTTCGGCAACCAGGGCCCGGATTCCGAGACCGCGGTCAAGGACACGGTGGCTCCTTCACTCACGATCGAGGACTGGACAAAGAAGATCAACGCCGAAACCGCTTCGGCGTCATGGATCTCCGGTACGGGTGAGCCCGGCACGTTCACCGTGACGGTCACGGACCTGTCCGGCCACCTGGTGACCGAGTCGGCGACGTCCGCGGGCGCGACGTGGTCCATCACCGGCATCGATCTGACGACCATGGCGGACGGCGACGTCATCACCTACACGGTGGTGGCGAGGGACATTCACGAAAACCCGTCTTCGCCGCTTTCCGTGAGCGCTACCAAGGACACCATCCCACCGAGCGTGGCGATCACTCTCTACACGGACGAGATCAAGATGTCCAACGTCACGTCGGCCTTCGCGTCCGGAAGCGGCGAGAACGGCAACTCGATCATCCTGGTCGTGAGCGACGAGCACGGCCATTCCGCGACTGGCTCCGTACCCTCGGTCACGGGCGGCTCATGGACCATCTCCGGGCTCAACCTATCCAGCCTCCTGGACGGCGACGACATCACCTACGCGGTCACCGCAAGGGACTCCTTCGAGAATGAGGGCCAGGATTCGCAGTCTGCGATCAAGGACACGGTGCCCCCGTCGGTCACCATCGATGACTGGACCCACCCGGTCAACGTCTCTACGGTGGTTTCTGCGGGCGCCTCCGGCACACGCGAGGACGGCGCCCCTGTTGAGCTGATGATCGCCGACGAGCACGGCAACTACGTGTTCGGCTACGACCTCGGCCCGGGCACGACCTGGTCGGTCAGCGGGCGCAACCTGATCGGCCTGGTCGATGGCGACGTCATCACCTTCACCGCGACCGCGACAGACGACATCGGCAACCAGGGCAGTGACTACGAGACCGCGGTCAAGGACATTGTCGCCCCGACCCTGACCATCGTCGACTACGACGACCCGGTCAACATCGCCAACGTCGGCTCGGCCCAGATCAACGGCACGGGCACGAACGGCGACACGATCGACCTCGTGGTCAGCGACGGCACGCCGGCCCACGACGTGACTCCCGATACGGTGACCGTGTCGGGCGGCGGCTGGTCCTTCACTGTGGATCTGAGCGGCCTCGCCGACGGGTCGATCACCTACACCGTTACGGCCACAGACCCCAACGAGAATGAGACGACGGCTCCCGTCGAGACCGCGGTCAAGGACACGGTCATCAACATCGGGCTCAACGCGCCGGCGATCATCAACGCCATCAACGCCGCGGCGTACCCGGTCAGCGGCACGGCCGACACGGACGTGAGCACGGTCGGCATCACCCTGACCGACTCCGCGTTCAACAGCGTGAGCAAGAGCGGCATCACCGTCTCCGGTGGTGTTTGGAGCACCACGATCAACGCCAGTACGCTGCTGGATGGCCCCATCTCGGTGACTGTTGACGGCACCGATGACGTCGGCAACTCGCCGTCGCCACCGCCGTCCGATTCCACCACCAAGGACATGGCCGCTCCGTCGCTGGGAGTGGACTTCTGGACCCAAACGGTCAACATCTCCACCGTCGGCTCGGCACAGATCAACGGCACGGGCACCGACGGCGACACGATCGACCTCACCGTCAGCGACGGCACGCCGGCCCACGACGTGACTCCCGACACGGTGACCGTGTCGGGCGGCGGCTGGTCCTTCACCGGTTTGGATCTGAGCGACCTCGACGACGGGACGATCACCTACACGGTGGTCGCCACGGATCCCTCCGAGAACACGGCCATGGTCCCCAAGACCGCCACCAAGGACACGGTTGCCCCAGCGGTCGACATCGTCGACTGGACACACCCGGTCAACTTCTCGAACGTCGCCTCGGCGGGCGCCTCAGGCACCCGTGAGGATGGGGCCGTGGTCACCCTGACCGTCAGCGACGAGCACGGCAACTCGGTCTCCGACTTCGACGATGACGCCGGCACCAGCTGGTCGATCGGCGGCCTGGATCTCTCGAGCCTCCTTGACGGCGACGTCATCACCTTCGCCGTCGTCGCCACCGATGCCAGCGAGAACGAGACGCCGGACTCGGAGACCGCGCTCAAGGACACCATCGTCCCGACCGTGGCCATCGACACCTGGACCCAGCATATCTGCAGCGACAACGTCACCTCGGCGGGAGCCTCGGGCACCGGCACCAACGACGGGCTCACCGTCACCCTGACCATCTCCGATGAGCACGGCAACTCGGTCTCCGGCACTGACACGATCAGCGGCGACGCCTGGTCGGTCAGCGGCCTCGATCTCTTGAGCCTCCTTGACGGCGACGTCATCACCTTCACCGCCTCGGTCATCGACCCGGGTGAGAACACCGCCAGCGACCCCAAGACCGCCGACAAGGACACCGTGAGCCCGGCGGCCACAATCGACGACTGGACCCACCAGATCTACAGCGGCAACGTGACCGCGGTGGAGGCCTCGGGCACCCGTGAGGACGGGGCCGAGATCACCCTGACCGTCAGCGACGAGCACGGCAACTCGGTCTCCGACCAGGACCTCGGTGCCGGCACCAGCTGGTCGATCACCGGTCTCGATCTCTCGAGCCTCCTTGACGGCGACGTCATCACCTTCAGCGTCGTCGCCACCGATGCCTTCGGCAACCAGACCGACGTTCCCGACGAGACCGCTGCCAAGGACACCGTCATCAACATCGGCGTGAACTCGCCAGTGGCCATCACTCCCGCCAATGCCTCAAATGTGCCCATCAGCGGCACCGCCGACACGGACGTGAGCCAGGTGACAGTCACCCTGACCGATCACCTGAGCGCCTCGGTGAGCCAGCCAAACGTTTCGGTCATCGGTGGCCTGTGGTCCACCTGGATCGACGCCAGCGGCCTGGCCGACGGCTCGATCACGGTTGAAGCCTCCGGCGAGGACACCTTCGGCAACGATGGCTCGTCTTCTCCCAAGTCCACCATCAAGGACACGACACCTCCGGATGTGGACTTCACCGATTGGACCAATCCGATCGACTACGACACGGCGCCGGCCGCCTGGGCGAACGGCACCAGTGAGAATGGCGCCCTCATCGAACTCACCGTAACCGACCAGCATGGCCACTCGACCGGCAACAGCGTCTATGTGTCCGGCGGCGTGTGGTCGATCGGCGCCCTGGACCTGACCTCGTTCGCGGACGGCGACGTCATCACCTATTCGGTGGTGGCCACGGACAGCTTCGGCAACTCGACCCTGCCGGGCGAGCACGATGTCACCGCCACCAAGTACACCGGTCCCGTTCCGCCGGATCCGCCCACCAACGTCGTGGGTGACCCCGGACCGGCAAGGATCCTGGTCACCTGGGAACCCCCGGCCGACGACGGGCGCGACCCGATCCAGGACTACACGGTCACGGCTGTCGAAGACCCGACCAAGACCTGCATCGGCTACCCGGTCGAAGAGCCGGAGCTGCCGAGCTGCGAGGTCCTCTACCTCGACAGCGCGACCGCCTACACCTTCACCGTCACGGCCAGGAACGGTTACGGCACCAGTGATCCATCGGAGCCGTCCGATCCCGCTACGCCGCTCTCGGCCAACACCCCCGACCGGCCCACCGGCGTCACCGGCCACGGCCTCAACGGCGCCGCCCAGATCAGCTGGGTCGCACCGGCGTACGACGGCGGCTGGCCGATCTCGGGCTACACCGTCACCAGCACCCCGGGCGGTTTCACCTGCACCACGACCGGCGCGCTGACCTGCAAGGTGACCGGCCTGACCAACAAGATCGGGTACACCTTCAAGGTGAAGGCGAAGAACATCGCCGGCACGGGCCCCGAGTCGTCGGCCTCCAAGACGATCATCCCAAGGCAGGGTCATACGTACTTCGGCCTGACGCCGACCCGCATCCTCGACACCTATGCCGGGATCCAGCGCAGCACGCCTCTCCAGCCTCTCAAGGCGTACACGTTCCAGGTAACCAATCGCTTCCCGAGCGACCCGACTCGCAACGTGCCGTCGAACGCGACCGCCGTGACGGGCACTCTGTCGGTCTCGCGCTGTCCGATCGCGGCCTACCTGGCCCTGACCCCGGACCCGATCGACGTCCCCACCACGTCTACCCTCAACTTCCCGGCCAATGACACCCGCGCCACGGGCGCGACAATCACCCTCGGGCCCGGTGGCACGCTGAGCGTCACCTACGGCGGCACCACCAGCGGCACCGCTCACGTCGCCTTCGACGTCACCGGCTACTACGTCGAGGGCACGTTGGGCTCGACGTACATCGCCCTGACCCCGGCCCGAGTGCTCGACTCCCGCAAGGGGCTGGGCCAGCCCGGCGGGGTCGCCACCAAGTTCGCCAACGGTGTTCCTCAGAGCTTCCAGGTCGCTGGCGCCAGCGTCGGTGGGGTCCCCTCCTGGGCCATCGCCGTCACCGGAAACCTGACCGTGACCCGGCAGACTTCGGCCGGCTTCGTGAGCCTGACTCCCGAGGCGAACGCCAACCCGCCCACGGCCACGGTCTATTCGCCCAAATACAGCAGCAACAACAAGGACAACCGCGCCGCGGCGGTCACGATGAAGCTGGGCGCCGACGGGACGTTGAGCGCGGTCTGGAAGGGGGCGACAGGCTCGACCGCCGACGTCATCTTCGACGTCAACGGCTACTTCGTGGCCGGCGCGTCGGGTGCCACATACGTGCCGCTGACACCCAACCGGATTCTCGACACGCGCAAGACCGGGAAGCCCGTGCAGCAGGGCATCTCGAGACTGTACGGCCTTGTGGGCGTCTCGTTCTGGGTTGTCAACCGGGGCTTCGTCGATCCGGAGAATCCGGGGGCCGGCCTCGACCCGGCGCTGAACGTCCCACCCGCGGCCACGGGCGTCACAGGCATCCTGACCGTCACCCGCCAGCAGAAGGAAGGCTACCTGTCGCTGACTCCGACCGTGATCAACATCCCGACCACGTCGACCCTCAACTTCCTGAGGGACAACAGGGCCACGGGTGTCGTGGTGCCGCTGGGCTCAGGCAAGCTCGGCATCACCTATGCGCCGACCCGGTACGTGTACACCCACGTGGTCTTCGACGTCAGCGGCTACTTCCTCCCATAGCGGTGGCCGCGGCCGCGTCAAGGGCAAGACCCCGGCCCGGGCCGGGGTCTTGGCTTTGCCTAGCAGCTTCCGGGCGGCTCAGGCGGTGAGCTTGGGCAGCACCTCGCGGCCGAAGAGATCGATCCAGGCGGCCTGGTTGCGGCCGACGTTGTGCAGGTAGACCCTGTCGAACCCGAGGTCCAGGAACTTCTGGATCTGGCGGCGATGAGCCTCCGGGTCGGACGAGATCAACAGCCGGCCCTCGAAATCCTCCGGCCGCACCAGGGTCGCCATCTGCTCGAAGTCGCGGGGCGAGCGGACGTCCTGCTTGGGGAAGCGCATCCCGCCGTTCGGCCATTCGGTCAGGGCGTTGGCCAGGGCTTCCTCGTCCGTCTCGGCCCAGGAGAGGTGGAGCTGGAGAATCTTCGGCATCGAGTCGGGGTCCTTGCCGGCCGCGCGCGCGCCCTCGGCGAACTTGCCGAAGATGCCCTCGATCTTCTCCTCGGGCGCACCGACGGTGATGATCCCGTCGGCGAACTGGCCCGTCCGCCTGGCCGTTACGGGGCCGGCCGTGGCGACAAACACCGGCGGCGCCTTCTCGGGGCGTGTCCAGAGGCGGCAGGTCTCCATCTTGAAGAAACGGCCTTCGTGCTTGACCTCCTCGCCGCCGAACAGCTTGCCGATGATCTCGATGGCCTCGAACATGCGGTTGATCCGCTCGGGGATCTCGGGCCAGTAGCCGGCCACGACGTGCTCGTTGAGGGCCTCGCCAGATCCCAGGCCCAGCCAGGTGCGGCCGGGGTACATGACCTCCAGCGTGGCCGCGGCCTGGGCGACGATGGCGGGATGCATCCGGAACGAGGGACAGGTGACGCCCGGCCCGAGATCACCGGTCGTGCGAGCGCCTGTGACGGCCAGGACCTCCCACACGAAGGGGGCCTGGCCCTGGCGGGGGATCCAGGGCTGGAGGTGGTCGGCGGCCATGACGCCCGAGAACCCGGCGGCCTCGGCTTGGGCGCACAGGTCCACGATGTCGACAGGCCCGAACTGCTCGAGCATCGCCGCGTAGCCGATCTGGGCTCTGGCCATCACCCGTCCTCCGCGCGCAGATAGAAGCGTGATCGATGGTACCGCCTCCGCGACGGAGGGGCGGGTGAGGTACGCGGTCGGCCGCCGTCGAGGCTACTGGCTGCGGGCGCCCCCGACAGCCACGCCCTCCCAGCCGGCCGCGGATTGCAGCTTCGGGCTGCCCTCGGCTGCCTGGCGCAGTCGACGAGGCTGGTTCGGCAGGGCCGAGGCGCGGCCCAGCAGGTAGCCCTGGCCGTAGTCCACGTCTCTTTCCTGGAGGGCCTGCAGGTCGCGCCGGTTCTCGATCCCCTCGGCCACGACCTTGGCGCCGATGCGGCGGCTGAACGAGACGAAAGCCTCCACCAGGGCCCGCTTGGGCTCGCCGTCCTTGTTGCCGATGCGGTAGACGATTGCCCGGTCGATCTTGATGATGGACGGCTCGAGGGCGGCGATGACGTTGAAGCTGGCATAGCCGGCACCGGCATCGTCGATGGCGAAGCCGAACCCCAGACGGCGCAGCGCTCGGACCTGCTTCTTGAGGCGCGGCAGATCCGCGATGGCCTGTTGCTCGGTGCACTCCACGACTATCTGGCGGGGGGAGAGGCCGGCGTCGCGGACGCGCCCGGCGAAGGCCGAGGGCTCGAAGGAGCGGGCCAGCAGGGTCGCAGGCAGGAGGTTGATGTGGAAGCGGATGCGCCGCGGTCCGGGGCTGCTCGTGCTCAGCTCGGCGATCCGTGCCAACGTGGCGCCCACGACGAACGTGTCCAGCTCGACCGGCCGCTTGGCCGCCAGGGCGGCCTCGACGATCGACCCGATCGTCTGGGGCAGCATCGGCATCTGGGGCCGGAACAGGCACTCCCACTCTTGAGCCTGCATCGTCCGCAGATCCACGATCGGCTGGAACTCGACATGGTGGTGGCTTCCGAGGGCGAAGAAGTAGTCGAGGATCTTGCGCTTGGCGACCTCTGGGGCCTCATCCAGGCCGATTCGCTCACCGAGACCGGCGACCTGCACGGCCCGCCCCAGAGCGACGACGTAGCGCTCGGAGGATGGCTGCAGATTGTCGACGTCGGCCATGCCGTAGGGGGCGGACTGGGCGAGGCGGCTGACCAGGGTCTCTGTCAGCGTCGTGGACGGAGCGATGACGCACCAGCCCGAGTCGGCCAACTCCAGGATTCGGGCCTCGGGCAGGTTCTGGGCGATGCGCGAGATGAGCCGGCTGTCGCGGGACCAGAGGATGCGCTCGGCCGCCCCATGGCGAGCTGGTATGAACCGCACGGTTAGGATCCTCGCCTGCCTTGCAGCCCTCAAGGCGGGCACCTTCGGCCGGGAGACGGGTCCGGCCGGTTGAGGGCTCAGATGGTCTCTGGTGACGCTTCCTTGCGCCCTTCCTTACTACCGATTCGCTCTGGGCCGGGCGTAACATACTCGCATCGTGGGCTCATGCTGCGCCCCAGGTGCATATGTATCCCAGGTTTTCCACAGGTTGTCCATACCCAATCGCATGAATCCCGCACTAACCACCCAGGCTGAATCGAGGCCCAGGATGCCGATTCCGTTGCTGATGGTCGACGCCTTCACCGCCCGGCGC
Organism: Chloroflexota bacterium; assembly: GCA_034430475.1. Taxonomy (GTDB): domain Bacteria; phylum Chloroflexota; class Limnocylindria; order Limnocylindrales; family CSP1-4; genus Fen-1039. Next base: position 7,957 of record DAOUEA010000076.1, read on the forward strand.
TACTCGGGGAACCCCGCCGGAGTGTGCCTGCTGACCGAGCCGGCCGAGCCGGAATGGATGCGGGCCGTGGCTGCCGAGCTGGCTGCCGCGGAGACGGCCTACCTCGTCCGGACCGGCGAGGCGGCCTTCGACCTGCGCTGGTTCTCGCCGACGCAGGAGATCCCGTTGTGCGGGCACGCCACCCTGGCCGCGGCCCACGTGCTGTGGGAGCAGGAGCTCGTCGCCGACAGGGGGATCGAGTTCGCCACGGCCGCGGGTCCGCTTCGCGCCTGGCGCGCCGCCGAGGGCTGGATCGAGATGGACTTCCCGGCCAGCCGCTACGAGCCGGTCGAGGCAGGCACGCCCGAGCGGGGAACCGCCGAAGATCTGGGCCGCGCCCTGAGCGTCGAGGTCGTCGAAGCTGAGCGGCACGGGAGGGACTGGCTGCTGCAGGTGGAAGGCGTGGCCGGCGTGCTGGGCGCCGATCCGGACTTTGCCCGGGTGGCCGAGCTGGGCGACATGGTCACCGTCACAGCCGTCATGACGAGCGGCTCGGGGGGCGATTCCGGCGGCTCCTCCGCCGGGCCCGCCCTGCCGCCGGCCGCGGCCGGCGCCGACTTCGTGTCGCGTACGTTCGTGCCGGCCTGGGGAATCCCGGAAGACCCCGTTACGGGCTCTGCACACTGTTCCCTGGGGCCTTTCTGGGAGGCTCGCCTGAGCCGAGTCAGGCTGACCGGCTACCAGGCTTCGAAGCGCGGGGGTGTCGTACGGGTGCGGGTCGATGGCGATCGGGTAGTGCTGGGCGGCCAGGCCGTTACCGTGTTCGAGGCTCAGCTGACGGGCTAGGGGACCATTCGCCTCCGTCGCCCCCGCCGGCTGTTCGCCGGACGATGAGCCTTCCGGGGGGTTGCCGGGAAGCCTACCCTTTGCAGTGGAGTCCGGCCGCCGGCCGACCCGCTCGCAGGAGGTGCAGAGATGCCGAGCGACAGCCGCGGAAGCGGATGCCTGACCTTCCTTGCCGTCATCGCCGCCGGACTCTTCGTGGTAGTCGCGCCACTGACCCTCGTTGCCTTCAACTTCGAACGGAGTTTCCTCGAGCCCGACCTCTACAAGAGGGCAATGGTCGAGGAGGACGTCTACCAGCGCCTGCCGGACCTGGCTGCCGAGCAGCTCGTGTACGGCAGCACGGCCCGACCCACAGGTGAGGAGGCCGAGAACGGGGACGAAGGCGACGGCTCGTCCGAGGAGTCCTTCTACGCCCAGACGATGGCCCTTGCCTCGCCCGAGCTGACGAGCTGCCTGCAGGGTGAGCTGGGTCCGCTGGCCTACGGTGAGCTTGCGGCCGACGAGCGACCGCCGACCGAGGCCGAGACGGAGCAGATCAAGGGCTGCCTGAGGATCCACGGCGTCCCGGCCCAGCTGGCCGACACCCACGACGGGATGCCGATCTACTTCTGGATGCTGACCGAGGAAGACTGGCAGGCGATCCTCACCGCCCTCCTGCCGGCGGAGTGGCTGCAGACTCAGATCGAGAGCGTCATCGACCAGGTATACGAGGCACTCCATGGCGACGGCTCCACGGTCATGATCCCGATGGCGGATCTCAAGGAGCGCATCGCCGGCGACGACGGCTTCGATGCCGTACTGGCTCTTATGGAGGCCCAGCCGCCCTGCAGCGACGATCAGTTGGCCCAGATCCAGGCCCTGGCGGACCCAACCGAGCCGCTCAAGGACGTCCCGATGTGCCGGCCGCCAGATGCCGTGCTCGAAGCCATCTACCCCAACATCCGGGCCACGCTGCGGTTCATGGCGGACCAGATACCCGACCAGGCCGAGCTCAAGCTGGGCGACGATTCCGGCTCCTCGGAGGATCCCCTGGAGCAGCCGCGGCAGGTGCTTGGCGTAGTTCGCGCTGTCGCCTTCTTGAGCCTCCTGCTGCCTGTCCTGCTCCTCGGCCTGATCGCGCTGCTGGTCGTTCGGTCGCCCAGGAGCCTGCTGCGCTGGTGGGGCGTCCCGATCATGCTGGCCGGGTCACTGGCCCTCGTCGGCGCCATAGCGGGCCTGTCGAGCGCGCCGGGAGCCGTCGCCGATCTCGTGGCCGGCTCGCGCTCCCACTTCACGGCCCTGGCGCCGGGTGTGCTGGACCTCCAGGCGGAGCTGATGGATGCCATCGTCCGCGGCTACCTGCAGGCCATCCTGGTCCAGGCCGTGCTCCTGACCGGGGTGGGAACGGTGATGGTGGCGGCGTCGTTCTGGGTCGGCCGGCCGGCACTGGCTCCGGCCGAGCCCGGATCGCCGGGATCGCCCGACTCGGGCGTGCCCCCCGTCTATTGAGCGTCTCCGCCTGACGATACGAGCGCAGGGGATGGCGCCCCCGCCCCGGCCGTGGGTACAATCGAAGGCCGCCGCGGGGTTGACCGCGTCTGCCCCGCCGCCACTTGAGTGGGAGCCTCACAATGCCGCAGATCCATCTCCGGGCCGAAGCCGCCGACTACGCCCCCCTGGTGCTGATCCCGGGTGACCCGCAGCGGGCCACGGCGATCGCCGGCAAGTTCGACGGCGGCCTGGCAGCCGTCCGCCCGGTCAACTCGCATCGCGCCCTGCTCGGCTACACCGGCAAGTACAAGGGCGTCCCGGTCAGCGTCCAGGCGAGCGGCATGGGCGCGCCGAGCATGGCCATCGTGGTCGAGGAGTTGTTGCGCCTGGGCGCCAGGCGGCTGATCCGGGTGGGCACCTGCGGCGGCATCGGGCGCGGCATCGAGACGGGCGAGATCGTGATCGCCGCCGGAGCCACTCCGGTGGACGGGGCGACGGCGAGCTACCTCCACGGCGATCCCTACGCGCCCACGGCCGATCCGGGCCTGACTCGGGCCCTTGTCGAAGCGGCCGAGAAGGCGGACCTGAAACCGCACGTCGGCCAGGTGGCCACCGTGGACGTCTTCTACAACCCCGACCCGGACTACGCCCCCAAGTGGCGCAGCCGCGGCGTCCTGGCCTTCGAGATGGAATCGTCGGTCCTCTTCTACCTGGCCGCGCGGGCCAGGGCCGCGGGCGAGGACGTCTCGGCGGCGACGATTCTGACCGTCAGCGACGTTCTCTCCGAGAAGACCACCTCGGAGCAGTCGTACATGCCCCTGGACCAGCTGGACGCCCGGATCGAGAAGATGATCGAAGTCGCGCTTGAAGCCGGCGTGGCCGGAATGGCCGGTTGAGCCGTCCGGCGCCCGAGGGCGCGCGACCGCCGGGAGCCGTGCTGGGCCGGTCGAGCGCTTTCGGTCCCGAGCTGGCCATGGCGATCGATCTGGCCCATCGAGCCGGGGCCATCCAGATGGAGCGCTACGAGCGGCTGGAGCGCGTCGAGGCCAAGGGGCCGCGCGACATCGTGACCGAGGTGGATCACCTGTGCGAGAAGCTGGTCATGGACGGCGTCCACGAGCGCTACCCGAACGACCGCTTCCTGGCGGAGGAGATCGGCGACGTGCCGGCGCCGGGCGACGTGCCGTCCGGCCGGGCCTGGGTGGTGGACCCTCTCGACGGCACGGTCAACTACGCCAACGGGATCCCCTTCTTCTGCATCTCGATCGCCCTCGTCGCCGACGGCCGGCCGGTCGTCGGGGTCGTCCACGACCCGGCCCGGGACGAGACCTTCGTCGGGGCGATCGACGGGCCCTCGCTTCGCAATGGACGGCCGATCGAGGTGGGAGCCAAGGAACGCCTGGAGGACCTGGTGGTGACGCTGACCGTCGGCGGGCGCGGCACCTTGCGCAAGCGCCGCGCGGCAATCAAGAGCATTCGCGCCCATCGTTCCATGGGCTCGGCTTCGCTGACATTGGCCTACGTGGCCTGCGGCCGGTTCGACGTCTACGCCCAGGGCGCCGGGCTCTCGGCCTGGGACGTGGCTGCCGCCGGGCTGATCGCCGAGCGGGCCGGAGCCAGGGTCACGGCCCTGGACGGCAGCCCCTGGTTCGATCTCTCGCGCCCGGCCAAGGCCTGGACCTGCTTGGCCGCGGCCCCCGCCCACCACGCCGCGATGCTGGAGATGCTGGGGTAAGGGCAGTCAGCCCTGCCAGAGGTGGGGGCGCTCGGCCAGGGCCGTGACCCCCAGTTCCTCGCACAGGGCGGCCCAGGGCTCGCGCCGCGCGCCGCGCCAGCGCAGCTCGTCGGGCGAGGTCTGGGGCAGGGGAACGTCCAGCCGTAGCCGGGCCAGGTGGCGGAAGAGCAGGGCTTCGTCCCAGTGGGCTCGCAGCGTAGCGCTCAGTGAGGGAGCCGAGCGCACGTCCACGCCCCACGCGCCGGCGGTCTTGGGGATCGACTCCAGGTGCCCCCACCGCGACAGCACCGCAGCCGCCGATTTCGCGCCCCAGCCCGGCAGGCCCGGGAAGCCGTCGGACGAATCGCCGACGAGGGCCAGGTAGTCGGGGATCGACTCAGGCGGTACGCCCCACTTCTCGCCGACACCGGCCTCGTCGATGGTCGCCTTGCGCCGGCGGTCGCGGAGCACGACCTCGGTCCCGCGCACGCACTGGGCCAGGTCCTTGTCGGGCGTGCAGATCAGAACCTGCTCGACGCCCTTCGCCCGCCCGAATCGATCGGCCGCCGTGGCCAGGGCGTCGTCGGCCTCAAACTCGACCTCCGGCCAGACGACGAGCCCGAGCGCCTCCATCGCCCGCTCGGCCAGCGTGAACTGGCCCAGCAGCTCGACCGGCACGCCGGCCTCGGTCTTGTAGCCGGCATAGAGGCGGTTGCGGAAGGAGCGGATGACGTGGTCGGTCGCGCAGCCGACGTGGGTCGCGCCTTCATCCCGGAGCAGGTTCAGCAGGGAGTGGAGAAGGCCCACCGCCGCTCCCACGTCCTGGCCGTCGGGGGCGTGGACCGTGGGCCGCGGGCTGTAGAAGGCCCGGAACAGCTCGTACGTCGCGTCGATCAGGTGGATCCGGATCGGCCTGCTCAAGGCTCCGCCTGGTCGCTGTCGAGCGTTGAGCCGCGGTCGGCGGCGGCCCCGCCGCCGTCTCCGACGATCAGGATCGCGCCGGCCGCCCAGATCTCGTCCAGGGCCCGCTCACCGTCGCCGGGGGCGAGGTCCACGGCCCGGATGGCGTCGCGAACGACCGCCGTCTCGTAGCCCAGCCGTAGCCCGTCCAGCGCCGTCGCCTTGACGCAGTAGTCCGTGGCCAGGCCGCAGACGACAATGCGGGTGATCTCGCGCGCCGCGAGCGACGCGTCCAGCTCGGTGGGGGCCATGCCGCCGCCCTCGGGGTCACGCACCATGAAGCCGGAGTAGCCGTCCTCGCCGTTCGTCCCCTTGCGGATCACCGGGCCGCGCACTATCAGCTGGGGGTGGAACTCCGCCCCCCAGGTGCCGCGGACGCAGTGGACGGGCCAGGTGCCGCCGTCGGGGGCGAAGTGGGGTGTGTGCTGAGGGTGCCAGTCCTGCGTGTATACGACCGCCGCGCCTGCCGTCAGGGCGCGTCCCGTCTCGGCGTTCACCCGCGACACGACCTCATCGCCACCCCTGACGTACAGGCTTCCGGCAGGGTCGGCGAAGTCGTTCTGGACGTCCACCACCAGCAGGCAGGTATGCGGGTCGTAACGCTCGGCCGGATCGTCGGGCTTCCAGCTGGAGTGGCGTTGCAGCGGGCTGTCGCTCATGGCTGGCTTTGTACGCGATGGCGGCGGATCGCGCAACAGCCAAGCCGCCGGAGCCTGCCTCGTGCGAGCCCGGAGGGCGGTGCGCGGATGCAACGGGGCTGTAACGCGAAGGGTATGCACCCGAGCGCGCCCGACAGGCCCTCCGGCCTACGATTGCCCAGACGGAGAAGCAGATTCTTGCGCGAACCCCAGGTGGAGGCGCCGGTGACGGGGCGCCTTCCGGGAATCAAGCGGCCCGGCACCCCCTCACCGGGCCGCTTGCGTTTGTCAGGCGGGCCGGTCGGTCTTGCGCCGGCCGTAGACCCTCGATCGAATGCCGCCCGGCAGGCCGTCTCGATCGTCTCTGTGTGACGGGCTGGCGTCGAGCAGGTAGCCGATCCCCTGGAAGGTCTTGATCCGGCCCGGCTGCCCGGGCTTGGCTCCCAGCTTGCGGCGGACGCGACTGACCCAGACTCGCAGGTACTGCAGGTCGTCGCGGTACTCCGGGCCCCAGACCTTGGTCAGCAGCTCGGTGTGAAGGACGACCTTGCCGGCGTTGGCGGCCAGGTGCTGCAGGAGCAACCACTCGGTTCGGGACAGCTGTACCAGCTTGCCCTTGCGGCTGACCGTGCGCCGCTCGAGGTCTATCTCGACGTCGTCGAAGGCGATCACACCGCCGGCGGCAGTGGCGCCCGCGGAACGCCGCAGGACGGCCCGCACCCGCGCCGCCAGCTCGTCCAGGTCGAACGGCTTGGCCACGTAGTCGTCGGCTCCCAGGTCCAGGCCGATGGCCTTGTCGGAGGTCGAGCCCTTGGCCGTCAGCAGGATGACCGGCACCGGCCGTCGTTCGCGCAGCTGGCGCATGACCTCGATGCCGTCCAGGCCGGGCATGACGATGTCCAGCAGGACGATGTCCGGTCGCACGGCCTCGGCGCGGGCCAGGGCCTCTTCGCCGCCCGACGCGGTGACGACCCGGAAGCCCTCCGCGGCCAGCGCCATCGAGACGAGCTTGGTGATCCGCGGCTCGTCGTCGGCGACCAATACCAGCGGTTGAGTGCTCACTCTCGTCCCCCGAGCGGGCTGCCGCCGTCTGCCGCGGGGCGAATGCCACCCGCCCGTGACTCAGAGACCACTGTATCGCGATCGGGCCCGAGTCGAGCCGCGATTCGCTCTGTGCCCTGCCGCTAGCCGCTGATCTCGGCGCGTTCGGTGGCCAGGGCGGCCACCGCCAGCGAGCCCACGATCCAGACCGCAGTCACGACCAGGGCCAGGTTGGGCTCGATGGCTATCGAGGCGCCGGCGCCGGTGCCGGCCGACGGCGGCGCGTTGAGGCCGATGGCGTCGCTCGCGGCGCCGAAGGGCAGGTACTCGAGGATCTTCTGCACGTCCCTCGGCAGGAAGAGGGGCACGAAGAGCGAGGCGACGTACAGGCCGATCACGACCCCGACGCCGGCCATCTGGTTCTTGGCCGCCATGGCGATCGCGTAGGCCACGGCCGACAGGCAGCAGACCGCGATCCAGCACCGGACCAGCAGCGCGGCCAGGTGCGGCAGGGCGTCGCCGTCTGCAAAGCTTCCGATGGGAACTCCGGCTGAAAGGCCCCCGAGGATGGCCCCCAGGATCCCGGCGCCGAAGACCACGAGCTGGCCAACGAGGAGCGCCAGGGCCACCGAGCCGAACGTTGCCAGGGTGTAGCGGGTACGGCTCTCGCCGCGCATGACGGCGACCTTGAGCGTGCCCCAGGACCACTCGGTGCCGGCCACCGCGGCCACGTAGATCATGGCCACCAGCCCCGCGTAGGCGAAGACGAGGGCCGTGACGGCATCGTAGGCGCCCGGGAACTTCACGAACCACTCGAGCGTCTCGCGGTCGTAGCCGCTGGTGTTGGTTGACAGGCTGATCGACACCCCGATCAGCCAGATCATCGAGCCGACCAGCAGGGCGGCGATGATCAGGGCGACCCAGCTGGCGGTTCGGGTCCGGAGCTTCCGAAGCCCGGCGAATACGAGTCTCATCGGGCACCCCCATCCTTACCGGCCGGGTCGGGTTGAGTGAGCTGCATGAAGAGCGACTCGAGGTCGGTGCCGGCCTCGAGGCCTGAAGCGTAGATGCCCGCCTGGACCAGGGCACGGTTGACTTCACTGGCCCTGTCGGCGGCCATCCGGGCCGTCAGCCAGGCGACGGCCGGGTAGTCGATCGAGACCGCCCCCGCGCCTTTGATCCGCTTCAGGACTGCGGCCGCCTTCTCTGCCTCCGCCGGGGCGACCTTGACGTGAACCAGGGCGGAGGCGCCGACCAGCAGCTCGGCCAGGGGGCCCTCGCGAACGAGCCGCCCCGCCACCACGATGCCCACGATGTCGGCCAGCTGCTGGACCTCGGGCAGGATGTGGCTCGAAACGAACACCGTCTTGCCCGAGGCAGCCAGCCCGCGCAGCGTGTCGCGCAGGCTGACGATCCCGCCCGGGTCCAGCCCGTTGGCCGGTTCGTCGAGCAGCAGCAGCGGCGGGTCGTTCAGCAGCGCGGCGGCGATGCCCAGGCGTTGCCGCATGCCCATCGAGTACGTGGAGATGCGATCGCGCGCTCGTTCGCCGAGACCTGACAGCTCGAGCAGTTCCTCCACCCGGGCTCGCGAGACGGGTTTGCCGCTCGCGGCCAGGACCAGCAGGTTGTCCCTGCCTGATAGGTGGGGGTAGAAGGTGGGCGCCTCGATCAGCGCCCCGACTTCGAAGAGGCGCTTCCGATCGGACCGATCGAAGGGTTGCCCCAGCAGCTCGATGGTGCCCGCGTCGGGGCGCATCAGGCCCGTCAGGAGGCGCATCGTCGTCGTCTTGCCGGCCCCGTTGGGTCCCAGGAAGCCGTACACGACGCCCCTGGGCACCGACAGGTCGAGGCCGGTCAATGCCGGCTGGCGGCCGTAGCTCTTCATCAGGCCGCGCGTGGCGACCGCGTATCCACCGGCGACTGTCATGGCCCTCCTCGCCTGCGTGCGTGCTTCGAGTGAGTCTACCGCGCGTCGGCAGGCGGCGGGCGCAGCTCGATGAGCACCGAGCCCGTGGCGTTGACGACGGTGGTCGGGCCGTGCTCCAGGCGCCAATCTGTGGCCGCGGCCAGCGGCGTGTGGCCGTGCAGCCAGAGGCGTGGCTGCAGCCTCTCCAGCAACCAGTGGTAGCCGGCGAAGCCGCGATGGTAGCCGTCGCTGGGGACGTCGCCGCAGCCCAGCGGCGGGACGTGGCTGATGACGATCAGCGGATCCTGGTGCCCGAGCCGGCGGGTGGCCAGCCGGAGGGCCTGGCTCCAGGCCTTGCGCTCGCTACGGGACGCTCCCGGTCCGCGCTTGCCCGGCCAGGAGAGCCCGGCGATGGACAGGCCGGCCTCGTGCTGGATGGCCGTCGAGACGACTGGCTCGGGGCAGGTGGACTTGCATGTCGCCCAGCGAGCGTCGGTGTCGTGGTTGCCGTGAACGTAGATTAGCGGGGCATTGAAGCCGTCGGCCACGAAGGACAGCTCGTGGCAGTCGAGGTCGCCACAGCCGAGGATCAGGTCGATCCGGCCCAGGGCCCGGCGGTTTCGCTGGTCGACGAGTGTGGGATCGGGCGCATCGGAGACGGCCAGGAGGCGTATGGGCTGGCCATCCCGGTCCACGAAGGGGGCCGCGTCGGGCCAGTCGATCGTCAGCCGGCGCGCCATGTCAGGGCTCTCCGAGCCCGGCCGGCCGGCCGGCGGTGGGCTGCCCGGCTGCCGCGTCATCCGGCCGGGCCTCGTCCTCGGCCCGGTGGGCCGGCTCGTCATCCGGCCGGGTCCCATTGCCGGCCGGCGTCTCGTCGAGCGGCTGCACCCCGTCCGGCAGGTGCTGGTCGCCGTAGCGGATGGAGAAGGCCGGCCGGTGGCCGGCTGCAGCCGCGCGCATCTCGCCGGCCTCACTCAGAAGGCCGGCCAGGTTCGTGGGCCGCTCGCTCGTCTGGCCGTCGAGCGGGACCAGCTCCGTGACCATGGCGTCGAGACCGGCGCCATCGTCGTAGAGCGTGGCCGCTACGCGATTGTGCCCGTCCAGGACCCAGTACCAGCCGCCGAACTTGACCAGGTCCACGGGCGGGAGCGGCTGAAGGCGCTCGTTGGCGGCCCGAATGCGATCCCAGCGGGCCTTCCAGTTCTCGCCGCGGAAGGGCGCCATCGGCCGGAAGTCGCTGCCGCGCTGGGCCGCGCCGGCGACGGCCGTGCCCCGGATATCCTCCAGCGGCACGAAACGCATGCCAAGCTCGCGCGGCGAGGCCTGGCGCGCTTCGGGATAGACCTCGTAGAGGTTGGCCAGGGGCCGGCGGTTGAGCCGGCGCAGCCTCCGCTGCAGGGCATTGCGCCCCGAGAGGGCCGTGGCGGCAGCTCCGAAGACCGTGCCCATGGCTTCGGCGACGGGGGACACGACGTGCGAGACGATCGGTTCCACGGCCGTGGCCACGTTCGCCATGTCCTCGGCCATCGACTCCGCCACGGATTGGAGATGGCCCACGATCCTGCCCGAAGAGGGCTCCCCGCCGGCGGCGCTCTGGGGCTGCGGCGGCTCCTCGCGTTCCGGCTCGCTGGTTCCGGGCGCACTTGCCAGGGCGGTCTCTTCCGCCGCTGGCGGCTTGTCGTCCATATCTCGGAGCGTACATCAGGCGGGCGGGACGCGGGCTCGAGCCACCGGCCGCGGCCCAGTTTGGCGGCCCGCGATCTCACCGGCTCGCCCGGGCTGTAGGCTAGGCTCCAGACCGAACAGCAGAGTCGAGTTGATGCCTATGGCCGGGGATCGGGTAGACCGGAAGCGCATGACCGTACTGGCGCTCGATATCGGTGGGACGCAGATCCGGGCGGCCGCCATCCTGCCGGATGGGCGCAGGTTGGGCCGGCGCGCGGTCGCGACCCCTATAGCCGGGGGCGCGGAGGCCATCTACGCCGCCTGCGCCGGGTTGCTGGGGCAGGTCGAGGATGAGCTGGAGCCGCAGACCCGGGCCCGGCTGGCAGCCATCGGGATCTCGTCGATGGGGCCCGTGAATCCGTGGCGAGGGCTGGTCGTAGACCCTCCCAACGTGCCCGTGCTCCGGGATGCCCCGCTGGCCGACGAGGTGGAGCGGCGGCTCGGGCTGCCGGCCTACCTGGAGCGTGACACGAACGTCGCGGCTTTGGCCGAGCACTGGCGCGGAGCGGCTCGCGGCTGCCCCAACTTCCTGTACGTCACCGTCTCGACCGGCCTGGGCGGCGCGATCTTCCACGACGGCCGTCTGATGCTGGGGCCGGATGGGACGGCCGGCGAACTGGGCCACGTCACTCTCGTCGACGACGGGCCTCGCTGCGGCTGCGGCGGCCTGGGGCACCTGGAGGCGGTCTCGGGCGGGGCCGGTCTGGCCTCCCAGGGTCGGGGCGAAGTAGCCGGTGGGCGATCGCCTTTCCTCGCCGATCGGGCCGCTCGGGCGCCGCTCACCGGCAAGGACGTGGCCGAGGGCGAGGCGGCCGGTGACGAAGCCTGCGTGCGGATCATGTCCTGCGCCAGGCAGGCCTTCGCCATCGCCTGCGTGGGCTGGGTGAACGCTTTCAACCCGGACCGGATCGTGATCGGCGGGACGGTGGCGGAGCGGCAGGGCGAGCGCTGGCTCGGGCCGGCCAGGGAGGCGGTTGCGGCCACCGGCCTGCGGGTGCCGGCGGCCAGGGTGCGGATAGTGCCGGCCGAGCTGGGCGAGGACGTGGGCCTGGTGGGGGCCTGGCCTCTCGTAGCCGACCGGCTGGACGACCCGACCTGGCGCCGGCAGCGGGGCGGCTGACCGTCAGCTCCCGGCGCCGGCGCGAGTGGCTTGGGCGGGCTGGGGCCCGCGTCCGAGACCAGGCCCGGGGACCAGGCCCAGGCGTTCCAGGAGCTCCAGGACGGCCGAGCGCAGGCGTCCCTCGCCGTGGCACCAGCGGTCGATCGGATCGCGCAGCCAGAGCGGCCACAGGCCCACGAGGACCGAAAGCCTGGTGACGGAGAAGATCGGCATGGTGACCGCGGCCGCCACGTAGGCCAGCCAGTCGCGGCGCCAGCGCAGAGCGACACCGAGCGCGACCAGGCCGAGCCCCAGGCGGATGGCGAAATCGAGGCCGCCCGCATCGGGCACCAGGGCCAGAACGTACATGGCCCGCATCTCCGAGGCTGCCTCCCAGCCGAAGGTGCCCACGTAGTCGAGCCACAGGCCCGGCGCGACCGCCAGCGAGGCGGCGCAGGCGGCGGCGAAGACCAGACAGCCCTGCAGCAGCGGCCGGCGATAGGCGGGCCGGGTGACAAACAGGTAAACCATCAGTAAGCCCGGCCCCGCCTTGAGGGCCGCGAACCATGGCAGCAGGTACGCCCCGCGGCTGTCACGCAGGCTGAAGAGCAGCACTGCCCCGAGCTGCAGGGTGACGTTGCCCAGGTCCAGCTCGCTGAAGACCGGCCACTGGAGGGCGGCGATCAAGGTCAGCCGCCACGACCCGCACAGGTAGCGCAGGCACAGGATGCCGGACAGCCGCCAGGCCCAGTGGACGGCCAGCTCGGGCAGGAACCCGACCGGGACTGCCAGCTGGGCGAAGACGGGCGGGTACTTGTAGACGCCGGCGCCCCAGATCGTCGACTCCTGGTAGAGCGGCTCGCCGCTCACGAGGTGGCGCGCGGCCAGCCAGTAAGCGTTGGTGTCGTAGGCCGGCCACCAGCCGTCCAGGATCTCCGCTTGCGAGTAGGCGATCAGCTGAAGGCCGACGATCAGCAGCAGGCTCCAGGCGAAGACACGCCACAGGAAGTCGTATAGCTCAGGCCTCCAGGTCGCGGCCGCGCCGGAGATCCTCCCCGCGTCTCTCATCGACGTTCAGTCTAGTGCCGCTCAGGCACCGATCGGCGTGCCCCACCAGACGCTGGCGGCGACGATCACGTACAGGCCCATCAGGGCCAGGCCCTCCAGCCAGGTGGACTCGCCGTCGACAACGGTCAGGGCCGCCAGGACCGCGGACAGCGCCAGGGCAGTGGCCAGGAGCGGGGAGACGATCAGCGTCAGCGCCGTGCCGCCCATGACCAGGCTGCCGATGACCAGGACGGGCGTGAGGGCCAGGGCCACCTGGAGGGCGGAGTTCAGGATGAGGCTGACGGCCAGGTCGGCCTGGTTCTGGAGCATGGCCTTGATGCCGATCACGTTCTCCACGGCGTTGCCGGCGATGGCGACCACCACCAGGCCGGCGAAGGACTGCGACATGCCGAGCGTCTGCATGGCTGGCGTCAGGGCGTCCACGAACCAGTCGGAGACCAGGGCCGCGCAAACGGCGGCCGTCGCGACCACGCCCACGGCCATCCAGAGCGGCCAGACCATGTCGGCCGAGACGACGCCGCCTTCCGAGCCCACGTGCGGTCTGCCGCCGGAGATGGAGAAGGGCACGCTGGCCACGAAGACGACCAGCAGGACCACCGAGACGACCATCGAGATCTCGGTTTCGTGGCCGTAGTCGGGCCCGCCCGGGAGGGCGGCGACGGTGGGGATGACCATGGCCGCCACGGCCAGGACGAGCAGCGTCGACATCATCCGTGTCTGGTCACTGCCGAACCTCTGGACTCCATGTCGCAGCCCGCCGGCCACGAATGCCAGGCCCAGCACCAGCAGTGTGTTGGCCAGGATCGACCCGATCAGCGCCGAGCGCACGACCTCCACCAGCCCGGCCCGAAGGGCGAAGACGGCGATGAAGAACTCGGGCAGATTGCCCAGCGCCGATTGGAGCACCCCCGTAGCGCCCGGACCGAGGCGCTCGCTGAGCTGGTCCGTGCCGTCGCCGACCATGGCCGCGAGCGCCGCCAGGGCAACTCCCGCCATGGCGAAGGTGGCCACGGGCGGCCCGCCTGCCACCACCAGGGTCGCCGCGCCTGTGGTTGCCGCCATCGCCGTCAGGGCGATGAGCCGGGTCCGCATCTCCAGGTAGGCAGGCAAGTCGGCGTCCTCCTCGAGGCTAGAACGGTGGCCAGGGTACTACCGGCCGGCGGGTGTCCGGCAGAGGGAACCTCGGGTCGGCCAGCAGCCGATTGACGCGTTTCAGAGTGGCCTCGACTTCGCGCGCGTCGAGAAGCTCTCGCAGCCGCGCGCCCAAAGCTCCCTCCAGGTCCGACCGCAGAGCGGTCAGCATCGTCACTTCCACGTCGTCGAGCGGCAGTCCGCGCCACTGCCAGAGTATCGTCCGCAGCTTCGGGCTCACGGCGAAGCACAGGCCGTTGTCGATGGCCATGACCCGCCCATCCGCCAGGCGGAGAAGGTGCCCGCCCTTGCGGTCGGCGTTGTTGAGCACCACGTCCAGGAGGGCGACCCGGCGCAGGGCAGGGTCGTCGGACTCGGGCAGGAGCCCGGGATCGGCGGACTCGTCGGCCTCGACCCAGAGCTGGACCATGCCCGGGCCCAGCGGACCGTCGCGGAGCACCGTGGGCGGCACGATCTCCCAGCCGGACGCCCGCGAGACCTCGTAGGTGGCGACCTCGCGCGCGGCCAGGGTGCCGTCCGGGAAGTCGAGGAGAGGCCGCTCGCCGCGCTGGGGCTTGTAGACACAGCTCACCGCGGGCCCAAGATCACCATCTGCGCCGCGCTCGACGGCGATGGCGTAGAAGGTCGCGTTGGATGCCGAGAGCATCCGACCGACTACAGTCAGCTCGCCCTGGCGCACCAGCCTGAGCGCCGTCTCGCCGTCCAGGCCGGTGCCAACCTGGCGCCCCTCGAGCGCCGCGGCTTCCATCTCCTCGCGGCTCAGGCCCCGGTCGCCCACGGCTTCAGTGCATGTAGCCGTTACGGCGAACGCAGAGGTGCCCCTCGGGGTTGAGCGGTTGTCCGCAGAACGGGCAGGGTGGACGGCCGGCGGCCACGACCTCCAGGGCGCGAGCGGCGAAGGCCAGGACGCGCCTGGGCGAGAGAGTGACGCGGATGCGGTCGGCCTCCTCGTCCTCGGCCTCCTCGTCCTCGTCCTCGGCCTCGGCCTCGGCCTCGGCTTCCTCGCTCTCGCCCGCTTCCTCGTCCTCCAGCAGCTCTCGAGCCTCGATGACGATGGTCTCGTCTTCGCCGTCCCAGGTGATGGCCATGGTGCCGACTCGGAAGGACTCCTGGAGGGGCTCGTCGAGGGGGGCCCGGTCGATGTCCTCTTCGGTGGGCTGCTCGGGGACGTTGGCGCCGCGGCTGCGCACCTCGGCCAGCAGATGCGCCAGGCGCTCCGCCAGGACGGCGACCTGGACCTTCTCCAGGACGACGCTTGTGATCCGTTCGCCCTGGCGTGCCTGCAGAAAGAAGGTCCGGCTGCCGGGCTGGCCGATGGCGCCGGCGATGAAGCGATCGGGATCGTCGAAGGAGTAGATGCGCCGAACCATTGGACCTCCGGGTGTGCCTGTCGCGCCTATCGAATCTAGCGCCTTCGCCCGAGGCCGTCGCCCGTGCGACGACGGCCGGACGGGGTGCGGATCGGGCACGACAGGGGCCGATCCGGCTCGCGGGCGGGCTTTCGAGGTCCGATTTGGACCTCTGAGCCCCTATTCTGGGCCTCGGGTTCGCAAAATGGCAACACAGACTTGACAAATGTAAAGCTGTGATGCCATAGTGCCAATCGCACAGAACCGAGTCTGCATGTTGCGGACCGGCTCCGATCGAAGGGTGAAATGGCACGCGACGCGATCTCGACCTGTCCCGTCTGCTCAGGCGAGCTGTCGGTAACCCGGCTCGAATGCCGGGCCTGCGGCACCGCCATCGAGGGCGAGTTCAACGTGGGCCGCTTCGGACGCCTGAGCCGCGAGCAGATGGCTCTGCTGGAGAGCTTCTTGCGCTCCCGCGGCAACCTCAAGGAGCTGGAGCGAGAGCTCAAGGTCTCGTATCCCACGGTCCGGGCCAGGATCGACGCCCTGGTTCGGGCACTCGGCCTGGCGGACGGCTCATACGTCGCTGAGGAAGCGCCCGACGAATCTGGTGCGGGCGGCGCCGGGCGACGCGAGGTGCTGGAGCGCCTGGCCAGGCACGAGATCACGGCGGACGAGGCGGCGGCCCTCATCCGCTCCCGGAAGGAGTAGGCGATGGGCATGCTGGAGCGGCGCGAGATTCTGACGCACAGCCTGGGGCTGGAGGGCCGGTTGTCGGTCAAGACGGTGACGGGCAAGCTCCGCGTTCGCGGCACGGAGGGCGAGGAGGCCCGGGTCATCATCGACTACCGCATCCGGGCCTCGGATCAGCCGTCGGCCGAGCGGGCCCTCGACACCGGCCGGGTCCTGGTCAACCGCGGCCCCGGCACCCTGGAAGTCGAGACGCCGGAGCGCCGCCTCTCGACCGGCCTGGCCTGGCTCTTTGGCGGGGCGCGCGTCAGCGCCGACATCACCGTCGAAGTTCCCTGGGGCGTGGGCGTCCGGATGGAGAGCATGAGCGGCTCGATCGAAGCCGACGCTCTTGTCGGCGAGCAGCGCTATCGGACGATCTCGGGCGACATCCGCCTCTGGCGGCTGGCAGGCTCGATCGACGCCAGCAGCATCTCCGGCAGCATCCTCCTCGACACCGATGCCTCGCTGCGGTTGCGCGCCAGCAGCATCTCGGGTGGCATCAAGACCCGAGCCGCCTCGTACTACAACCTGATGCTCAACACCACGAGCGGGGGTATGTCCGTGGCCGGCGCCTTCGATCCCGGAGGCGACCACCGTGCCGAAACCATTGCCGGAAGCCTCGATCTGGCGCCTCTCAACGGCGTCACGGTCGAGCTAAAGACTGTCTCCGGCTCGATCCACGGCTCGATGGCCCACCAGCTCGAGGGCACGCGCGGCAACTGGCGGGCGGTCGTGGGCGACGGCCGGGCCAGCCTGCGGGTCAACTCCACGTCGGGCTCGATCCGGCTGATGGGCCCCAGCCCGGCTGCTACGGCTCCCGCGGCGCCTGCGGCTCCCGCGGCCCCTGAGCCACCGACGGCTCCGACGGGGCCTGACGCTCCGGCGGCCGGCGAGAGCTGGAGCGAGGAGACGGCCGAGGAAGCCGCCGCTCACGACGCCGAAGACCGGGCCGAGGACGAGGAGCTGACCGTGTTGCGAGCCCTCGAGAGAGGCGAGATCGGGGTCGATGAGGCCACCACTCGGCTGGACGAGACACGAAGGTGAGCGACATGACCCCGGAGCTGGATGTCGTGCTGCGCCTCGTCGCCGAGGGCCGGCTCACGGCCGATGAGGCCGCCCCGGTCGTCGCCGCCCTGGAGGAGCAGGCTCGCCGGGACAAGGGCGCCGAGGCGGCGACCACCTCTAGCGGCGAGACACCGAGCCGTGACGGAGCGCGGCGCCCGGCGTCGGCCCAGGACGCTCTGACCGGACGCCGGCTGCGGGTCTACGTGGCGGAGCAGGGTCGCCAGGTCATAAACATCGCCATCCCGCTTGCCACTGCGGGCTTCGCCGTCGATCAGCTGCCCGGCCTGTCGCCGCGTCACCGGTCGCGCATCGTCGAGGCCATCAAGAGCGGCATGAAGGGGCCGATCGTGGAGGTCTCGGACGATGGGGACGAGGTCCTGATAGTCATCGAATAGCCGGGCGGCGCCCAGCCCCAGTCCACCGCAATCGATCCCCGGATCGGCATCCGGCCCGGGGCCTGGATAGGTGTTGCCTGAAACGGAAGGGAGAACGGCCCGGCAGGGCCGTGGCACAAGGACAAGGTGAGGAAGATGCTTCTCGAAATCCAAGAGCTGACCAAGGTCTACCGGACTGGCGTCCGCGCCAACGACGGGATCACCCTCGGCATCGAGGAGGGCGAGGTCTTCGGCCTGCTGGGTCACAATGGAGCCGGCAAGACGACCCTCGTCAACCAGGTCGTGGGGCTGGCCAGGCCTACCAGCGGGTCCATTCGAATCGACGGCCGCGATGTCGTGGCCGACCCGGGTCTGGCCCGCCGGCTGTGCAGCTTCCAGGCCCAGGCACAGGTCCCGATCGACGGTCTGACCCCACGCCAGGCGATCGATCTGCTGGGCCAGCTGCGCGGCGGCTCGCGGGCCGACGTTCGGGCCCGCCGGGCGCGCCTCGTCGAGGGGCTGGAACTCGGGGAGTGGCTGGACGTCGATGCCGCCCGGCTTTCGGGCGGAGTCAAGCGGCTGGTGGCTTTTGCCATGGCCGCGGTCGTGCCCGGCCGGCTGGTCATGCTCGACGAGCCCACCAACGACGTCGACCCTGTAAGGCGCCGGCTGCTGTGGCAGCAGGTTCGACTGCTGGCCGACCACGGCTCCGCCGTCCTGCTGGTGACCCACAACGTCATCGAGGCCGAGCGCTCGGTCGACCGCCTGGCCATCCTCGACGAGGGTCGGGTCGTGGCCGAGGGAACGCCGGCCGCGCTCAAGGCCGTGCTGGGAGCCGAGCTGCGCCTGGAGCTGACGCTCGACCCCGCGGTCTCGGAGGCGCCTGCCTCGCCGTTCGGGCGAACGGCCGTCCGGATTGGCCACCGTTTGATCGTGGGCGTTCCCGTCGACGCCGCGGGCCAGGCCGTGGCCTGGGTCGAATCGCTGCAACGGGCCGGAGCCGTGGAGGAGTTCACGCTGGGACCGGCCACCCTTGAAGACGTGTACGTGGCTCTGGCCGGGGGCGATCCCCGGCCCACTGAGCTCGAGGAGGCATACGATGTCAGCGCTGCGTAGCTACGTCCTGCTGGTTTCCTGGCAGGCCATGCGCAAGAAGGCCTACCTGCCGTTGATGATGGCGGTCCAGGCCCTCTTCACCCTGGGGATCGTGCTCGGCTACCCGCTGCTCTTCCCCTCGCTCGACACGACCTACATCTACCTCATCGCCACCGGCGCCCCGGCCATCTCGATGGTCTCGGTGGGCCTTGTCGCCCTGCCCCAGACGGTGGGCGAGGCCAGGACCGAAGGCAGCCTAGACTACATGCGCTCGCTGCCGGTTCCGCGCCTGGCATTCCTCTTCGCCGACCTGACAGTCTGGCTGGGGATAGTCGTTCCGGGCGTCGTCCTGGGCGTCCTCGTCGGCGCCTGGCGGTTTGGCCTGGAGCTGCAGGTCAGCCCGCTCGTCGTTCCGGCCGTCCTGCTCGTGGCGCTGACTTCCACCTGCGTGGGCTACGCCATCGCCTCTGTCCTGCCCTACATGGTGACCGTCATCGTGACCCAGGCCATAGTGGTCTTCGTCTTTATGTTCTCGCCGCTGACCTTCCTCCCGGACAAGCTGCCTGGATGGCTGGCCTTCATCCACCGCCTGCTGCCGATCCAGGCCATGGGCGAGGTCACCCGGGGAACGATCGCCCCACAGCAGTTCGCCCTGTCTCCAGGCGCCTGGCTGACCCTGGTCGTGTGGTGCCTGCTGGGGTTCGGGGTCACCTACGCCGCCATGACCCGACGGGCCTGAGCGTCATCGTGCACGGGCGAGGGGCCGGGCATCGGGCGCGACCCGATCGGGCGCGCTAGGCTTGCTGCATGAGCCACCCGAGACGCACCCGGACGTCGCCGGAGCCGAGCCGGTGACCGGCCCGGCGGGCAAGCTGCCGGCCCGCGATTTCGAGGAGATCCGCCTGGCCGAGGCTCTCGAGTGTGGCCGCTGCCCGATCTGCGACGCTCGCCAGGAAGCCTCGTGGGCGGCGCTGAGGGGCCTGGCCCGCGAAGGAGCGACTGACCGCGGGCTGCGCGACCGGATGGACGGCGGGCTGGGCTTCTGCCGGCCGCACAGCGTCGGCCTGTCGAAGATGGAGCTCTTCCAGACGAGCAGCCAGCTGGCCACGGCGGTCCTTCTGGACGCCGTCCTGCGCCGCCGCCTGGCCAGGGTGAAGAAGCTGGCCGGTGCCGACTCGGCCGCCCAGGGGCGCGGCCTGCAAGAGCTCGCCGAGCCGCGCTGCCCCGTCTGTGAGCGAATCGAGGAGGCCTCGCGCGCGGCCGTGGAGCGGCTCCTGGGGCTGGCAGCGAATCCAGACTGGGCAGTGGCCCTGTCCGGCGCCGAGATCTGCCTGGACGACCTGTATGCGCTGTGGGCCGCGGCCGCCGGCGGCTCCCGGGAGCTGGAGGCCCGCTGGGCGCCGATTCTGGCCGGCCAGATGCGGCGTCTCGAGGCCCTGCAGAAGACGCTGGCCGACTACGCTCACAACAGCACCTCGGACCGGCGCCACCTCATCACGCCGGAGCAGCAGGCCGCCGGAGCGGCCTCGATTCGCCTCTTCGGCGGCACGCCCGACCGCGACCGCGAGCGCTGATCGCCTACAATCACCGGCCGGCGCCAGCGCTCGGTATCTTGCAGTTGACTTGGAGACCCACGTGAGCACGCCTCGCCCCAAGACGCCCTCGTCTCGCCACCAATCCCCTGCGGCTCCCGCATCCGCCGCTCGCAAACGGACGGCCGGTGAGCCTGGGGCCGGCGCTGCCGTTCCCGCAACCGTCCGAGCGCCGCTCTCGCCGATGCTCCTGGTCCGCGCCACCCGAGCACCGTTCCTGACCGCCAGCCTGGCGCCCGTGTTGCTGGGCATCGCCGTGGCGGCCCGGGCGGGCTTCTTCGACGCACCGACGGCGCTGGTCACGGTCGTGGCGGCGGCCCTGGTGCAGGTAGGCCTCAATGTCGCCAATGACGTCTTCGACACCATCCAGGGTGCCGACGATGTGAACCCAACGCCGACGATGTTCAGCGGCGGCTCGCAGGTTCTCCAGGAAGGCCTTCTGAGCATGCGCGGCATGGCCCTGCTGTCGGCTGGTGCGTACCTGGCTGCCGGCGCCCTCGGCCTCGTCCTGCTGGCCGTGCGGCCGTCGGTGGAGCTGGTGGTCATCGCCGCTGTCGGGCTCGCGATCAGCCTGACCTACACCATGCCGCCCTTCAAGCTGGCCTACCGCGGCCTGGGGGAGATCGCCACGGCCACCGGCTTCGGGCCGGTGATGCTGCTGGGCGCCTACGTGGTCCAGAGCCGGGGCCCGATCAGCGCCGAAGCCGTTACCGCTTCCATCCCGGTGGCGCTCCTGGTAGCGATGATCCTGTATGTGAACGAGATCCCCGACCGCATTGGCGATGCCCGCGCCGGCAAGAAGACCCTGCCGGTCCGCTGGTCGCGCGGCGCGGTCATCCGGGGCTGGGATCTCTCGGTCGCCGCGGCGTTCCTGGTGGTCGTCGGCGGCGTGGCCGTCGGCCTGCTGCCCGTGCCGGCTCTGCTGGTTCTGCTGGCGGTCCCGCTGGCGGTGCAGGTCCGGCGCGGCCTGACCGGCTTCTACGACGAGCCCTACGCTCTGATGCCGGCCATGGCGGCCAACATCAAGCTCCACCTGAGCGTCGGCCTGCTGCTGGTGGCCGGCTACCTGGTGGCGATGCTGGCCCAGGGGCCGCTCGGTATCCGGCCCTTCCTCTGGTAGCCGGTACTAGCCCAGCCTGGCCCTTGCGAACGGCCCGGGCCTGACGCATCGTTGGCGGAACGCCGCTCACTGGAGCCGGCTCCGCAGGGAGTGCACCGATGCTCAAACCCAAGCTGCCGGGAATCCCCGGCGTTTCCGTCTCGGCCAATGTCCCGACTCCGCAGGTGCCACAGGTGCCGCAGGTGCCGCAGGTGCCACAGGTGCCACACGTGCCGACGCCGGAGGAGCTGGCGGCTATGGCCGGCATGGGCGCCATGTCGCAGTCGACGGGCGTTCCGCCAGAGCTGCAGGCGCTCATGGACAAGCACAACGCCGGGGAGATCAGCGACGAGGAGTTCGCGGCCGAGGTGCAGAAGCTGAACCTGGGCTAGAGCAGGGCGCGGACGCCAACCGACGGCAGGTGTGCCCGGGATTGCAGGCAGGCGCCCGCGAATTGTGCAATGCTGGACATCAGCGGCGGCGCAGGCTGACTGGCAGCGTCGCCGCCGCA
>DAOUEA010000077.1:0-10915 GCA_034430475.1 Chloroflexota bacterium
CCCAGCAGCCGCTTCTCGTCCTCGTCCTTCACCTGGCGCAGCTCGCGCATGACCGTGCTGGCTCGCTCGAAGCGGCAGCCCGGAAGGGCTTCCTGCAACGCCAGGACGTGCATCGCCCACAGCCGATCGGACAGGCCCACCGAGCCCTTGATCGACCGGCCCAGTAGCTCGGCCGCCCGCGAGCCGGCGTTATCCGTCTCCTCGAAGGGCGCTACCGTCGCCTGCCCGCCGGCGACCGGCGGCGTTTCGGATGCCTTCTGCGCCTCCAGGCGCGGCACCAGGAACGAGGCCGGCCCGTCGCGCGGGACGATCAGCAGCGTCAGGCGCTCCATCGGCTCGCCGGCGAAGCCGGTCAGGTACCGCAGGTCCGGACCGACGCCGATCATCAGCCCGGCCAGGCCTCGCTCGCCGACGGCTTCGCGGCAAGCCGCCAGGCGGGCGCCGTAGCGCTCGGGAGGGATTGTTCGGTCTTCCTGGCCGGCCATTCGCTACCTCCCCGCCAGCGCTTCGACGAGTGGCGCCATCGCCTCCATGGCGTGCCCTGGGATCGTGTAGTAGCTGATCCCCAGGCGGTCGCGCCGCCGCTGCAGCTGGTTGCGTGTGGAAGCCAGCGTTCCGAAGAGGACGAACGGGCTGCCGTACCAGGCCATCGGAGCGCGTTTGGCCGCGGCCAGCACGGACCCCGCGAGCGAGTTGCCGCTGCCGATCGTCCCCGCGTCGCCGAGCTGGATGTTCAGCTCGAGGCGCTCGAACTGATCGCCGGCTGCCTCGCGGACGATTGCCACCTTGGCCGCCACGGCGGATTCCGTCGCCCCGCCGACGAGGAACCGGCCGTGGGCGTTGAACCCGGGGACGAGCCCCACGATGTCCGCCTCGCGGGCCGCCAGCCGCAGCATCCTGGGCCGCCCGGCGCCTATTGCCAGCGGCGGTCTGGGCTTCTGCGCCGCGGGCACGCCGCTCGTGGCCCTGCGCAGCTCGTAGTGCGGGCCCTTGTGAGTGACCGTCTCGCCGCAGAGCAGCCGCTTGATCAGCGGCACGGCCTCCTCCAGGCGGTCGATGCGCCGGGGCGCCGGGTCGTAGGCCGTGCCCAGTCGCTGGTAGTCGCTCTTCATCCAGCCCGCCCCCAGGCCCATCTCGAACCGCCCGCCGGAAAGCAGATCCAGCGTGGCCGCCTCGCGGGCCAGCATCAGCGGGTGGCGGTAGTCGTTGGCGAAGACGAAAGCGCAGATGCGCAGCCTGGTCGTGGCCGCCGCGGCGGCGGCCAGGGCGGCGAAAGGCGACAGCTGCCGGTTCAGGTGGTCCGGCATGACCAGCACGTCGTAGCCGATCGATTCGGCTCGACGCGCGATCTCCACCCAACGTTCCCCCGACGGGGCCGAACCCTGCTGAACGGCGAACCGGAACGGATGCATGGGCGCAGCGTACGACGACCGAGGTCGCGCTGCCCGGGCCGCCTGGCTGACCGGCCGAACGCAGGTCGTGTGCCTGGCGGCCAATCGAAGCAGAAGGCCGGGAAGCCTCGTCCGGATGACCGAGCGAGGTCGCGCGGCCGCCGCAGGCTGGATTCACGCCCACCGCCCCAAGTCGGTCGCTGAGCGCGCCGAGCGAGGTAGCCGGGCGAGCTTCCCGGGCTGATCCGCTGAACGGCGTTGGCCTACCCCGCCTCGGCGACGGCCTCCTCGAACTGGGAGTTGTAGAGGTCGTAGTAGAAGCCGCGCTTGGCCAGCAGCTTCTTGTGCGTGCCCTGCTCCACGATCTGGCCGTGGTCCATGACCAGGATCTCGTCGGCGTTGCGGATGGTGGACAGGCGGTGGGCGATGACGAAGGCCGTGCGGCCCTTCATCAGCCGGGCCATCGCCTTCTGGACCAGCACTTCGGTGCGGGTGTCGACCGAGCTCGTGGCCTCGTCCAGGATCAGGATCTGCGGGTCGGCCAGGAAGGCCCGGGCGATCGTCAGCAGCTGCTTCTCCCCCTGCGAGAGATTCGAGGCGTCGTCGTCGATGATCGTGTCGTAGCCGTCGGGCAGCGTCCGCACGAAGTGGTCGACGTGGGCGGCCTGGGCCGCGGCCAGGATCTCCTCCTCCGTCGGGTCGTCGCAGCCGTAGGCGATGTTGTCCCGGATCGTGCCGCCGAAGAGCCAGGTGTCCTGGAGAACCATGCCGAAGGTGCGGCGCAGATCGTCGCGTCGCATCAGCCGGGTGTCGGTGCCGTCCAGGCAGATGGAGCCCTTGTCGAGCTCGTAGAACCGCATCAGCAGGTTGACCAGCGTCGTCTTGCCGGCTCCAGTCGGGCCGACGATGGCCAGCACCTCGCCGGATCGGACATCGGCGTTGAGGTCTTCGATGAGCGGCTTGTCCGGCTCGTAGCGGAAGGAGAGCTTCTCCAGAGTGACGTGCCCCGAGACCGACTCGAGGACGACCGGCTGCGTCGGGTCGGCGATCTCCTCGGGCTCGTCGAGCAGGTCGAAGACGCGCTCGGCCGAGGCGATGGTCGACTGCAGGATGTTGGTGATGCTGGCCACCTGGGTGATCGGCATCGTGAACGAGCGCGAGTACTGGATGAAGGCCTGCACGTCGCCCAGCGACATCGAGCCGGTGGCCACCATCGTCCCGCCCAGAACGGCGATGACGACGTAGCTGAGGTTGCCGATGAAGCTCATGGTGGGCATGACGATGCCCGAGATGAACTGAGCCCTGAAGCTGGCGTCGTAGAGGCTCTCGTTCTCTTCGTCGAAACGGCGAATGGTGTCTTCCTGGTGGCCGAAGATCTTGACGATCGAGTGGCCGGTGTGGGACTCCTCGACCTGGCCGTTCAGTACGCCGGTCCGCTCCCACATAGAGGCGAACTGCTTCTGCGAGCGGCGGGCGATGAGCATCGTCGAGATGGCCGCGGTCGGGAGCACCAGCAGCGAGATGGCCGCCAGGATGGGGCTGATCCAGATCATCATCACCAGGACGCCGATGATCGTGGCCAGCGCGGTCAGGATCTGGGTCAGGCTCTGCTGCAGCGTGTTGGCGATGTTGTCGATGTCGTTCGTGACGCGGCTCAGCGTGTCGCCGCGGGGATGGGTGTCGAAGTACTTGAGCGGCAACCGGGCCAGTTTCTCGTCGACATCGCGCCGCATCCGGTACACGGTCCGCTGGGCGACGCCGGCCATCGTCAGCCAGGCGATCCAGCTGAATATGGCGGCGGCCACGTAGAGGCCGATGAGCAGCAGCAGGATGGACGCCAGGGCGCCGAAGTCGATGCCCACGCCCGGGATGGCGTTCGTAGAGGCGAACACGTCGGCCAGCGGGCTGTTCATCTGGTGCAGCAGCTCCACGGCCTGCTCGTGGGTGGTCCCGGGCGGGAAGTACTGGCCGACGTTCTTGCCGACGATGCCGTCCATGACCTTGTCGATGCCCTGGCCCAGGATCTTCGGTCCGAAGACCTGGCCGGCAGTGCTCATGAAGGCCACCACCAGGACGAGCAGGATGCGGTACTTCTCGGGAGCCAGGGCGCCGATGAAGCGGCGCACCGTCTTGCGGAAGTTGCGAGCCTTCTCCGTCGGCATCATCGCCATGTGGCCGGGCGGCCCGAAGCCCGGGCCCCGCCGCCGGCGCGGCCCGCCGAGCCCGCCCTGGCCGGCCTGACCGCCCTGTCCGCGCATCGGCCCGCTCACGCCACTTCCTCCTCGGTCAGCTGCGAGAGCACGATCTCGCGGTATGTCTTGCACTCCTTCATCAGCTGGGCGTGGGTTCCGATGCCGGCAATCTCGCCGTCCTCGAGCACGACGATCTGGTCGGCTTGCATGATCGTCCCGACTCGCGAGGCGACGATGATCACCGTCGATTCGGCGGTTTCGGCCTTCAGGGCTCGGCGCAGCCGTCTGTCCGTGGCGAAGTCGAGAGCCGAGAAGCTGTCGTCGAAGACGTAGATCTTCGGCTCCTTGATCACCGCCCTGGCGATGGCCAGGCGCTGGCGCTGGCCGCCCGAGACGTTGGCCCCGCCCTGGTCGATCTCAGCCTCCAGGCCGCCCTCCATCTCGCGCACGAAGTCTCCCGCCTGGGAGATCGTGAGAGCTCGCCAGATGGCCGCCTCGTCCGCCAACTCATTGCCGTAGCGCAGGTTGGTGGCCACGCTGCCGCTGAACAAGAACGCTTTCTGGGGAACGGCCCCGATTAGCCGCCACAGGTCTTCCTGGCGCAGGTTGCGGACGTCCACACCGTCCACGAGAACTGCGCCCGAAGTCACGTCGTAGAAGCGGGGGATGAGGTTCACCAGAGTGGACTTGCCGGATCCCGTGCTGCCCACGATGGCCGTCGTCTCGCCGGGCCGGGCCGTGAACGAGATGCTGCACAGGACCGCGTCCTCGGCGCCCGGGTAGCGGAACTCCACGTCGCGGAACTCGACCACTCCCCGGGGAGCGGCTATCTCCTGTGGCTCGTCCGGGTCGCAGAGGGCCTCCTCGACCTCCAGAACCTGTTGGATGCGCTCGGCCGAGGCCGCGGCTCGAGGCACCATGATGAAGATCAGGGCGGCCATCAGAACCGAGAAGAGGACCATCATCACGTACTGCAGGAAGGCCGCGAGGTTGCCGATCTGCATCCCGCCAGAGTCGATCCGGAGGCCGCCGAACCAGACGATGGCGACCGTCGAGAGGTTCATGACGGCGAACAGGAACGGGATCATCATCGCGAACAGCTGGTTCACCCGAAGCTGGGTAGCCGTCAGGTCGCGGTTGGCCTCGTCGAAGCGCCGCTCTTCGCGCTCGGTCCGAGCGAAGGCCCGAATGACCCGCATGCCGGCTAGCTTCTCGCGCATGACCTGGTTGACGCGGTCCGTCTTGCTCTGCAGCGACCGAAAGAGCGGCAGCGCTCGCAGGGCGACAAGCGAGATCACCAGGATGACCGTCGGGATGATCACGACCAGCAGGCCCGACAGCGGCACGTCTTCGCGGATGGCCATGACGACTCCGCCGACGGCCATGATCGGGGCCATGATCATGATGTTGAAGGCCATGACCAGGACCATCTGAACCTGCGTCACGTCGTTGGTGTTGCGGGTGATCAGCGACGGCGTGCCGAAGACGTTGGTCTCCTGCTGCGAGAACTCCATGACCTTGCGGAAGAGCGCGCTGCGGATGTCGCGCCCGACCGCCATGGCGGTCATCGCCCCGAAGTAGACGCCCACGATCGAGCAGACGCCCAGCACCAGCGTGACTCCCAGCATGAAGGCTCCGGTGTGAAGGATGTAGTCGGTGTCGCCCCGGATCACGCCGTAGTTGATGATGTCGGCGTTGAGGCTGGGCAGGTACAGGTTGCCCAGGGCCTGGACGGCCACCAACGACATCACCAGGGCGATCCGCCAGCGGTACGGCCCCAGGAAGGTGGGGAGCAGGCGCCTCATTTGGTCTCCTCGGTTCGGCTGGGAGCGTGATGGCAGTCGACGCCGCTCAGGACGCGATCCCGGGCGGCGCGAATCGCGCGCATCCCGTTGCGGACCGAGGCCAGATCGTCGTCACTCAGTTCGGCCACGACCCGCCTGTGGATCTCCCGCCGGCGCGCTTCCATGTCGCGGAAGACCTGCCGCCCGGCATCGGTCAAGTGGACCAGCACCTGGCGGCGGTCGTCCGTGCCGTGCTGACGCTCCACCAGGTCGCGCTTCTCCATGCGATCCACGATGCCGGTGACGCTGGCGTCGGAGACGTCCATGGCCTCGGCCAGGCTCTTCATCGGGAGAGGGCCCTCCGCTTCGAGGACCGTGAGGACGTTGAGGTGGACCAGGCTCAGGGCGTGGCGGTGCCAGGCCTGGAAGACGCCGTGGCGCTCGCGCGGTGACCAGGCCGTCAGCTCCCCGATCACGTCCTCCTCCAGCGCTGCGCGACTGCTCCGTCCGGCGCCTGAGTTCTGTGCTGCGTAGATATTCCGCATGGCGTTGAGGATGTTAGGGCAGACGCGCGAGTGCTGCAAGAGCGAGGAAGGCGACCGCGATCGCGAGGGAGCGCAGCCCCGGAGGCGGGCAGGCGGCGTAATCTGCCCGAAAGATGCTGCGGCGCATAGTCCGGCCCATGACAGCCGCGTCGCACGCCGCCGCCTCGCCCCTGGGATCGGGCTCGTCCCGGAGCTTTGCCCGCCAGGCCGCCAGCTTCGGCGTCATCGGCGTCTTCAGCACCCTGGCCTACGTGGCCCTGTACGCCGTCCTGCGGAACGTGGCCCCGGCCGAGATCTCCAACGCCGTGGCGCTGCTGGCCACGGCCCTGGGCAACACCGCCGCCAATCGCCGCCTCACTTTCGAGGTGCGAGGGACGGGTGGCCTGGGCCGGCATCACGCCGCGGGGCTGCTGGCCCTGGGAGTGGCGCTGGCCATCACCACCACCTCGCTCGGGGCCCTGGCGCTCACGGCGCCGCGCCACGGCCGCCTGACCGAGATCGCCGTCCTCGTCGCCGCGAACGCGCTGGCGACCCTGGTCCGTTTCCTGATCCTGCGCCTGGCCATCTCCCCTTCGAGGGATCGCCGCCTGCCGGTCTCGCCGGCAGTGGCTAACCTCTCCTACCGGTAAGGAATGCGAGGATGACCGCCATCACCGAACCGACGCTCGCTCCCCGACTCGATCCCGCAGCCTCCGCCCGTCGCCTGGGCGGGCCGGCCGGCCGCCTGGCCCGGTCGCTCCTCCGCGGCGCCGAAACGGATGCCGTCTGGGTGCGGCCGGCGCTGCTGGGCGTCCTGGCCTTGTCGGCCGTCCTGTATGTCTGGAACCTGACGTTCAGCGGCTACGCCAACACCTACTACTCGGCCGCCTCCCTGGCCGCCTCCCAGAGCTGGTCGGCCTGGTTCTTCGGCAGCTTCGACGCCGGCAACTTCATCACCGTCGACAAGCCGCCGCTGTCGACGATGCTGATGGGGCTGTCGGTGCGGATCTTCGGCTTGAGCTCGTGGAGCGTGCTGTTGCCCGAGGCGCTGTGCGGCGTGGCCACCGTGGGCTTCCTGTACGCGGCCGTGAAGCGGTCGTTCGGCCCGGCCGCGGCCCTGATGGCCGCCTTCGCCATGGCCCTGACGCCGGCCGCGGTCCTGATCTTCCGCTTCAACAACCCGGATGCCCTGCTCACGCTGCTGCTGGTCGTCGCCGCCTGGGCGCTGATCAAGTCCGTCGAGGGCGGCAGCTACCGCTGGATGGTCCTGTCCGCGGCTCTTGTCGGCCTGGCTTTCCTGACCAAGTACCTGCAGGCCTACCTGGTCCTGCCGGGCTTCGCCCTCGTCTTCGGCTTCTCGGCGGCCACCACCCTGCGCCGCCGGATCGTGGGCCTGGGTCTGGCCGCTGTCGCGGTCCTGGTCTCGAGCGGCTGGTGGGTGGCGATCGTGGAGCTGCTGCCGGCCGGCTCCAAGCCGTTCATCGGCGGCAGCGACACCGGCTCGGCGCTGGACCTGATTTTCGGCTACGACGGCCTGGGCCGGATCTTCGGCAGCGGCGGTCCCGGCCCGGCCCGCGGTGGCGGCTTCGGCTTCGGCGGCGAGGCGGACCTCTTCCGGCTGTTCAACGACCAGTGGTTCGGCCAGATTGCCTGGCTCATCCCCCTGGCGATGGCCTGCCTGGTCTTCGGCCTGTTCAAGCGGCGGTACGCAGCGCGCACCGACATCGGCCTGGCCGGCTACCTGCTGTGGGGCAGCTGGTTCGTCGTCACGGCCCTCGTCTTCTCCTACATGTCCGGCATCGCCCACAGCTACTACGCCGTCGCGCTGGCGCCGGCCGTGGCGGCCCTGGCGGGCGCCGGCCTCTCCGACCTCTGGACGGCGCGCATCCGGATCGCCCGTTTCCGCCTCTGGCTTGGGGGAGTGGCTGTGGGCCTGGCGGCTCTGGGCACGGCCTGGTTCGGGGCCACGCTCCTTGATCGCACGCCGGCCTTCTATCCCGGCCTGGGCGAAGCCTCCATCGTCGCGGCGGGCGTGGCCCTGGCCGCGCTGGTCGCCCTCTCGTTGCCCCGCCTCGCGGGCAGTACGGCAGCGCATCGCCTGGCCGTGGCTGCGGCCGCGGTGGGCCTGGCGGCCATGCTGGCCGGCCCCGCGGCCTACGCGCTGGAGACGATGGACACGAGCTACGGCGGCGGCGACCCGCACCCGGGCCCCGGCTCGGCGACCGGCTTCGGTCCCGCCGGCAACTTCGGTGGCTTCGCCGGCGGCGCGCCCAACGGCCGCATGCCCAACGGCGGCGCGCCCAACGGCAACGGCAACTCCGCGGCCACGTCTCCACTGATCGACTACCTGGTCGCCAACCGCGGCGACGCGACCTGGATCGTGGCCGCCAACTCGTCCCAGGAGGCGGGCTCGATCGAGCTGGCCACGGGCCTGCCGGTGATGGCCATGGGCGGCTTCACGGGCTCCGATCCGGCGCCCAGCGTCGAGGAGTTCCAGGCCTATGTCGCCTCGGGCCAGCTGCGGTTCGTTCTGGCGGGCGGCAGGGGCGGCTTCGGCGGCGGCTTCGGCGGCTCCAGCGTGACCTCCTGGGTCATGGGCCACTGCAAGATCGTCCCCGAGCCGAGCATCACCGCCACGCTCTACGACTGCGCCGGGGCGGCGTAGGCGGAATACGATGCTGCTGTGGCTGACCGTCCGCGACGGGAGGATCGATGCGCGTACTTGTCGCAGAGGATGATCCGGGCCTGCGCGAGGTCCTGGTGATCGGCCTGGAGGATCATGGCTACAGGGTCGACACGGCCGAGCGCGGCGACGACGCGATCGACATGCTGAAGTTCTACGACTACGACGTCGCCATCGTCGACTGGCGCATGCCGGGCGTGGAAGGGATCGACGTGGTCGGCTGGGCCCGCAAGCACAAGAAGCCCACGGCGATGCTGATGCTGACCGCGCGTGACGCGCCGCCGGACCGCATCCGCGGCCTGGATGCCGGTGCCGACGACTACCTGACCAAGCCTTTCGATTTCGGTGAGTTGCTGGCCCGGGTGCGGGCCCTGCAGCGCCGGCCACGCGGCGTGGACGCCCCCGTGATCGCCCGCGGCGACCTGGCCCTCGACCCCGTCCGCCACGAGGTCACCGCAGCCGGGCGCCCGGTGGCCTTGACCGCGACCGAGTACTCGATCCTCGAGCTGCTGCTGCGCCGCTCGCCTGCAGTCGTCGATCGCAAGGCGATTGCCGAGCATGCCTGGCAGGACGAGACGGATCCGCTCGGCTCGAATGCCATCGACGTTCAGATGAGCCGCCTGCGGGCCAAGCTGCCGGCGGCAGGGATCCGGATCGTCACCGTTCGCGGGGCCGGCTACCGGCTCGAGGAAGCTTGATGGCCAGGCTCGGCCTTCGGCGCGGCCACGCGGCGGGCGGTGCCCGTCCGACCGATCATGCGGGCCCTTCGATCCCGCGGCTGACCCTGCGTGTCGCGCTTGCGGCCACTCTCGTCGTCGGCCTGGCCTACGTCGTCATCGCCGTCGCGGTGGCTTCGGCCGTCCGGGCCAACCTCTACGCCGAGGTGGACCACAATCTGACGGAGTCGCTCGAGTTCGTGATCAGGGGGGAGCAGCCCGGTGGTCCCGCCTGGCAGGGCGGGCGGATCATCGACCCCGACCGTCTGGATCCGCGCGGTGTGCCCGTCCTCCTGTGGCGAGTGACGCCGGCCGGAGTCCCCGTGGCCCAGGGCCTCAACGAGGTGGAGCTGCCGCCCGAGGCGGTGAACGTCAAGGCGCCGATCACGATCGTCATCGACGGGACCAGCTATCGAATCGCCGGCCGCAACACGCCGCCGGGCCGCCTGATCGCCGGGCAGTCTCTCGACGGCGCGGAGCACACATTCCAGACCCTGGTGACCTCCGAGATCGGGATCGGCCTGGCGCTGCTGGCCTTCGTCTTCGCCGGCGCACTGGCCATCGGCTGGCGAGTCGCGACTCCGATCGAGAAGGCCCGACAGCGGCAACTCGAGTTCACGGCCGACGCCTCACATGAGCTGCGAACCCCGCTGTCGGTGGTGGAGGCCCACACGAGCCTGGCGCTCGCCAGGCAGCGCGAGAAGGCCTGGGACGCGACTGCCTTCGGCCGGATCGACGCCGAGCTGCGGCGGATGCGCCGGCTGCTGGACGACATGCTCTGGCTGGCTCGGTTCGATTCCTCGGCCGGTGCTCCGGCGGCGGAGCCGGTGGACCTGGCTGTGCTGGCTGCGCAGACGGCCGACAGGTTCCAGGCCGTCGCCGAGGCACGACACCAGAAGCTGAGCGTCGAGACGAGCCAGGCGACAGCCGGCCAGGGCCCGGAGGCGGCCATCGTCGCGGCGCCCCCGGAGTGGCTCGATCGCCTGGTGGGCGTGCTGCTCGACAACGCCTGCAAGTACTCTCCGGAGGGCGGCAGCATCGCCATATCCGTCGCGGCCGAGGGGCGGCGAGTGCGCCTGACCGTCGACGATTCCGGGCCCGGCATCCCGCCCGAACAGCGGGAGCGGGTTTTCGACAGATTCCACCGCGCCACGGACGCCCCGGGCGGCGCGGGCCTGGGTCTGGCCATCGCCGGGGCGATCGCCCATTCCACCGGCGGTCGCTGGACCATCGGCGACTCGCCCCTGGGCGGCGCCCGGCTGTCCATCAGCTGGCCCAGGAGCCAGGCCGGCCGCTGAGGCAGGGCGATCCCGCAAGTCGTGCGGAGCCGCCGTAACCCTTCCGAAAGCAGGGAAGCCGCAGACTCGCACCACCAGACCCCAAGGAGTTGACACGATGCCGACCAGCAAGAAAGCAGCCGAGCCGCCTGTCTGGACACCGGCCGACGCCCCCGTGCCCGACCCCGCCCCGGCAGCAGGCGAGGCATCGCCGATCGCGTCCGACGGGACGGCCGGGCGGCAGCACCGTTCCGGCGCCGTCGCGGGCCTGCTCACCGTCATCGCCCTGGCAGCCACAGCCGGGATCGCCTTCGCCCTGGGGCGGGCCACGGCCCCCGAGACGGCGGC
>DAOUEA010000078.1:0-2046 GCA_034430475.1 Chloroflexota bacterium
CGTGGACAACCGCTGAGGGCCTCTTCGCCCGCGCGGCTGGAGGGTTGGGTTCGTCCGATCGGTAGCCGCCCGCCGCCCGCGACGCTTTGAGACGCGGCTCCCAAAGCCGCCCGCGGCATGGCACGATGACACCATGAGCGAGTCTTCAGACGGTTCCGGCCGGCACCCGCAGGCCCGCCGCCCGGGCCAGCCCAAGCCCACCGGCGAGCCATCGCTGCTGAGCGAGGCCGGGCTGAACACCGGCCGCCCCACCAAGATCGCCATCGTGGGTGTCGGGCTCGTGGGCTCCACCTATGCCTACGCTCTGCTGCTGTCCGGCGTGGCCGCCGAGATCGTGCTGATCGACGCCAACCGCGAGCGGGCCGAGGGCGAGGCCATGGACCTCAACCACGCCGTCCCCTTCGCCCACCCGACGAGGATCTGCGCCGGCGACTACTCGGACGCCGAGGGCGCGGCTATCACCGTCATCGCCGCGGGCGTGGGGCAGAAGCAGGGTGAGACGCGCCTCGACCTGGTCAAACGCAACGTGGAGGTCTTCCGCCAGATCGTGCCACGCGTAGCCGCCGCGAACCCCGAGGGGATTATCGTCGTCGCCACCAACCCGGTGGACGTGCTCACCTACGCCGCGATCAAGCTGGCAGGCCTCCCCCCGAACCGGGTCTTCGGCTCCGGAACGATCCTGGACACCGCCCGCTTCCGCTACCTGCTGAGCGAGCACCTGGGCGTCGACCCGCGCAGCGTCCACGCCTACATCGTGGGCGAGCACGGCGACAGCGAGGTCCCGGTCTGGTCGCTGGCCAACGTGGCCGGCATGCGGCTGCCCGTCTTCTGCTCCGAGAACGACATCCCCCTCGGCCAGGAGACGATGGACCGCATTTTCGGCCAGACCCGCGACGCGGCCTACGAGATCATCAGCCGTAAGGGCGCCACCTACTACGCCGTGGCCGCCGGGCTGATGCGGATCACCGAGGCGATCCTGCGCGACCAGAACACGGTCCTCTCGATCTCGAGCCTGATCGAGGACTACTACGGCGTGGGCGACGTCTGCCTGAGCCTGCCCACGGTCGTCGGCCGGCGAGGTATCGAGCGCGTCCTGCGCCTGAACCTGAGCCCGGCCGAAGCCAGGGGCATCCGCACCTCGGCCGAGGTCCTGCGAACGACGATCGAGTCGATCGGAGAGTTGGGGGGCTAGCGCAGCCCGCGACGCAGCGCGGCCCTCATCTGGCAGTCGCGGAGCCGGCGAGGCGGGGCCGAGGCGGGTCGAGCACCGAAGGCGAGCGCACCTGGACGTGCGTGAGCCGAGGAGCGCAGGTCCAACGACGGGATCGGCCGCCCGCGACGCAGCCTACTACGGGAGTGCGTGCTCCTCGAGGGGGACGTCCAAGTGGGCGTCGAGCAGCTCGAAGCGGCGCTGCTCCTCGCGGCGGAGCTTGTCGGAGTCCGGGTAGAGCCGGGCCACCAGGGCCGGGTCGGTGTGCTCCTCCATGGCCGCCCAGTCGCGATAGGTGATCGTGACCTCGAAGTTCCAATCGCCCCGGCCGTCGCCGTGGAAGCGGGGCTTGTAGGCGCGAACGTCGAGGTAGCGGCCCGACTTGAGCCCCTCGCGCAACAGCGGCCAGTGGTTGCGCTCGAACAGCTCGATCCACTCGTTCTCGAAGCCCCAGCGGATCTTGTAGAAGTACTGGACTGTGACAGGCTTGGCTGGGCCGGTCATCTTCGGTTCCTCCTGGGGGCCGGCAGCAGCCCGGCCGTTCGGTCGCAGCCGGCGGATGGATCGGCCGGCAGGTCCAGCCTACACGCCTCGTCTGAGGCGCGCCCCCGGACGCGCGACCGCAGCGGCTAGGAGCCGGTCAGGGCATACCTCACCAGCAGGGCAGTGGCGACGGCGATGGTGATGCTGGCCAGCGTGCCGATCAGGTACCGCTCGGCGAAGTGGCGCTCGTCGAGCTGCTTGAAGCGAGCCAGCGTCTTGGCCGCCACGACCAGTCCGATCCCGGCCTCCGCCCGGCCCAGGATCAGCACGATCACCAGCAGCCTCTCCAGGCC
>DAOUEA010000079.1:0-3014 GCA_034430475.1 Chloroflexota bacterium
GCCCTCCAGCTAGGCGGCGCCCTCCAGGCTCGCGACGGGCCGGCGCAGCCATGAGATCGCCGCCGTCTGATAGCCCAGGAAGACGACGATCGCCGCCAGGAATGCCGGGCCGATCCCGAGGGGGACCAGGCCGTCGGCGACTATCTCCAGGAAGAGCGACGTGGCCACGAGGCCCATGAGGAAGCCGCGCAGCAGGCCGCGGGCGCTCTCCGCTCCTTCGTGGCGATGGGTGAAGACGAGAAGGGCCGCGAAGACGAGCGGGAACGCGGCGAGCAGGCCGCTCAGCTGCGGGCCCACGACCTCCGCCGCGCCGGTGATTGCCACGACCAGGAACGCGGCCGTGGCCATCCGGGCCGGGATGTCCCAGACAGGCGGCGTGGCGCGAGGGGCCGCCTCGGCGGGCGGCAGCAACCGCGAGGCAACCGCCAGCGAGGCGATGGCGTAGACGAAGGCCGCGATGCCGGGGGCGTCGGCGAAGGCGAACACGACCACCGACCCGGCCAGCACGATGACCATCCCGCAGGCCAGGCAGGCGGGCCAGTCGAACCGACGACTGGCGTAGGCGTAGGCCAGCGAGAACCAGGCCAGTGAGCCCACGCCGATGAGGGTTGCCGTGGCCACCCGCGACCCGAAGCTGGGCCCCTGGTCGAGGGAGACGAAGAACGAGACCGAACCCGTGACCAGCGGGATGGCCGCCAGCACGCCGCCGACGGCCGCCCCCCAGCGGCGCGAGGCAAGCGAAGCCGCGCCCAGGATGAGCGGGGCGGTCACGATCCGCAGGAGCAGGAGCAACATCGGCGTAGATTAGGCGACAACCCGATTCGCTGCCGTCCGCGCCCCGGGCAGGTCGGCTCCTGCCTGCCCCGGTGCCGGTTCGGACAGCGGCGCAGGCCAGCCGTCGCGAGATCACAGCGGCCTGCCGGGTGGCGTCTCACTACGTTCGATCTACCCTGTGGGAGGCCGACCAGCGGGAAGGAGTGCCAGATGAGAGGGACCCGCTGGATCGGCGCCGGGCCGACCCTCTCCTATCCACGCCTCGAACTTCGCCCCGATGGCGTCCGCCGCCCGGGAAGCGGCCTCGCCTGGACCGGCTTCATGGCGGCGGTGCGTCCCGACCACTCCGCCACGCTGCTGGCCGATGGCCGGGTCCTGGTCGCCGGAGGCGGTGTGCCGTGGATCTGCACCATGGTGGCGTGCCAGAGCGCTGCGCTTGCCTCGACCGAGCTTTACGTGCCCTCGACGAGAATGTT
The DNA here is from genome assembly GCA_034430475.1 of Chloroflexota bacterium. Taxonomy (GTDB): domain Bacteria; phylum Chloroflexota; class Limnocylindria; order Limnocylindrales; family CSP1-4; genus Fen-1039. Next base: position 1,251 of record DAOUEA010000079.1, read on the forward strand.
CGTGCCCGGGCCGCCGATGAACGTCAAGCGAGCCACGCACACGGCGACCCGTCTCCTGAACGGCCGGGTTCTCATCACAGGCGGCTTCGGTGCCTTCGCGGCCGGTCCTCCCGCCTCCGAGCTGTACATCCCGTAGCGGGCCAGCTCTTCGCCAGCCGGCTGGCGGCGGCTCTGGCCCCGGTCAGCGATCCGAATTGGCCGGCCGGCTGCTCGCCAGGTCGTCCTGGAGCTGATCCGTCCCGCGCAGGATGAGGTCGGTCAGCGTTTGCGGCAGCAGGCCGAAGAGGGTCGCGTACAGCAGGGCCGCCGTGTTGGTGCGCAGGTCGAAGATCGTCAGCAGATCAGGCACCGGGCTGATGGTCGAGCCCTGGGCCGGCAGCAGCTGCGGCAGCGCGGCCACGAGGTAGACGCCACCGACCGCGGCCAGGCCGGCCATCAGCAGCGTCGCCAGCAAGCGGACTTGCCCCAGCCCGAAGTCCTCGCTGGAGTTGGTGTGCCGGGTCCCGATGCGCAGCCGGCCCGCCAGGCAGGCCCCCATTCCGACCAGGTACAGCGCCACGGCGCTCATGATGTGGATCGGCGGCGCGCCGGTCAGGACGCCCAGCCCGAACATGGCGAAGGTCAGCCAGCCCAGCACCAGCAGCCAGCTCAGCAGCTGGTTGCGGCTGCGGACGACCCCGTCGCGGCAGTCGTCGCGGAACTGGTCGATGGCGCGGCGGACCGTGGAGGCCTTGAGGCGGGCTTCGGCCTCAATCGCCCTGCTCTTCGCCGCGGTCAGCCCCGGCTGGCTCCTGCCGCCGGCACGCGGACCGAGGGCGTTCTTGGCCGAGTGCAGGCTGCCCAGCAGGATGTCGCGGTTGTCGATCGTGGACCGGCTCAGCGACAGCTCGTCGTACTGGATGTCGCCCAGCAGGTCCTCGCGCGGCTCGAAGATCATGATCTCCTGCTCGGCGCGATGGAGGGCCCGCAGGACGCTGACGTAGCCGTAGGCGAAGGCCCAGCGCAGGGCCGGCCCGTTTTCCTCGCCGATCAGCACCCGGTTCGAGTAGAGGAGGCTGTTCCGGGCCTCGACCGATGGCTGCGCGGAGCTGCCGGCGGTCAGCTGGGCCAGGCGATCGCGGACGTTCTTGTAGCGATGCGCCAGCTCCAGGTACAGCCGCGGCTGGGCGCTCGGGGCCGAGGTCATGGTGATCCCCAGCAGCACGGCCAGGGCCCAGAGGACGAGCATGGCGACGATGCCGATCCCCAGCGCCGCGACCGGAGTGTCCGGCACTTTGGGCGACGAATCCACCGGCAGGGCCATCAGCAGGTAGGCCACCACCGACACCAGCGTCGCGAACAGCGGGGCGAAGGGCGCCGTCAGTCGCAGGGCGGCCATGGGGCCCTCCCAGGGCGCCGGCGATTCCGGGCGGCGGCGGCGATCCGGCGCGACGGCCGTTACGGGGGCCGGCGACGACACGGGCGCTGCAGCCGCGGGCGCTGCGGCCGGCGCGGGCGCAGCGCGTTGGGTGGGCTGCGGCTTCCTCGCCGATCGAGTCCTGGGTGTGGCCATGCGACACCTCCAGCTGGGTAGCGAACCGAAGCAAGGTCGCACGGGTCGTCGCCCCTCGGCCGCCAGCAGGCGCCCAATCTACCCCCGGGCCTCGCCGCCGCAACCCACCCTCTGGTACCGGGACCTTCTGCCGCCTGCCACTCCCGCGCCCTTGTCGCCACGTACAATCGGCCACCGGTCGGTGGCCCGGCATCCAGCAAGGGCCCCGGCAC
>DAOUEA010000080.1:0-82978 GCA_034430475.1 Chloroflexota bacterium
CGGGCGGGGCTGGATGAGGCGCACGAGCGGATCGCGCGGGCGATAGGGGCGCAGGCGCGGGAGATCGTCCTGACTTCGGGCGGGACCGAGTCGAACAACCTGGCCATCAAGGGGGCGGCCTGGGCCGGCAAGGCGCGCGGCCATCGGATCGTGGCCAGCTCCGTCGAGCATCACTCAGTGGGCCATGCGCTCCTGTACCTCGAGAAGTTCGGCTTCGAGATCGTCGAGCTGCCAGTGGATCGCTACGGGCGCGTCGATCCGGACCAGCTGGAGGCGGCCATCACGCCCAAGACGATCCTGGTCAGCGTCATGGCGGCCAACAACGAGGTGGGTACGCTCCAGCCGATAGCCGACATCGCGCAGCGGGTGCACCGCCACAAGGGTGTCCTGCTCCACGCCGACGCAGCCCAGTTCGCCGCCCATCGGACGATCGACGTGGGCGCCCTGGGGGCGGACCTCCTCACCCTGGCAGCCCACAAGTTCGAGGGGCCCAAGGGCGCGGGCGCGCTGTACGTCCGCCACGGCACGAACCTTCTGGCGCAGCAGCAGGGTGGCTCGCAGGAGCGCTACCGGCGCGCCGGGACCGAAGACGTCGCAAGCGCGATGGGGATGGCGGTTGCGCTCGAGATGGCTGTCGCCGAGTTCAAGGGGGTCGAGGCCGGGCTGGCGAAGCTGCGCAAGCGCCTGGCGTCCTCGGTCCGATCGATCGAAGGGGTCGAGGAGACCGGCCATCCGACCGAACGCCTGCCGTCGATCCTCTCGCTGGTTGTGCGCGGGGTTGACGGCCCGTCGCTGGCGATGGCTCTCGACCTGGCCGGCCTTGCCTGCTCCACCGGCTCGGCCTGCGTCAGCGGCTCAGACGAGGTCAGCCACGTGCTGACGGCGATGGGCTTCCCGGAGGAAGAGGCGCGGGGCGCGCTGCGGCTGTCCCTGGGCCGAACGACGACGGCGGAGGAGATCGACCAGGCCGGAGTGCTGCTGGCCCAGGCGATCGGAACACAGCGGGAGGCGGCGGCGGCACTGGCGGCTTCGGGCGCGGCAGCGGAGGCGGCCGTCGTGGAGCCGTCCGAGGCGGGGGAGGCGGGGGAGGCGGGCGCCGGGTGACCCGCGTTCTCGTCGCGATGTCGGGGGGCGTGGACTCGTCCGTGGCGGCCGCTCTGGTGCGCGAGGCTGGCGACGAGGCCATCGGGGTATGGATGCGCCTGCACGACATCGCGGACGCCTATTCGGAGTTCAAGAAGAGCTGCTGCTCGCTGGACGCCGCCGAGGACGCGCGGCGAGTGGCGGGCCAGCTGGATATCCCGTTCTACGTCATGAACCTGGAGCGGGAGTTCCGCGAGGGCGTGGTCGAGCCGTTTCTTCGGGCCTACCTCGACGGGCTGACGCCCAGCCCGTGCATCGAGTGCAACAACGTCGTCAAGTTCGGGGCGCTGCTGGGACGGGCGCGGCTGATGTACGACTGCCGGGCCGTCGCCACTGGCCACTACGCCCGGGTGGCGGGGCAGGGGAGTGGGCCGGCGCGCCTGCTGCGCGGCACGGACCGCGAGAAGGACCAGAGCTACTTCCTGTACGGCCTGGGGCAGGAGGAGCTGGCGCACGTTCGGTTTCCCCTGGGCGAGCTGACCAAGCCGCAGGTTCGGGCCAGGGCGCGCGAGCTGGGGCTGGCGACCGCTTCCAGGCAGGAGAGCCAGGAGATCTGCTTCGTGCCGCGCGGTGACTACCGCGAAGTCCTGAAGGAGCGAGCGGGCTGGGAGCCCGAGCCGGGGCCGGTAGTGGACGTGGACGGGAACGTGGTGGGGGAGCATGCGGGAGCGGCCGCCTACACGGTGGGCCAGCGGCAGGGGATCGGGCTGGCGCTGGGCGAGCCGCGCTACGTGCTGTCGATCGATCCCGCCACCAACACCGTTCGCCTGGGCCGGCGCGAGGACCTGGAGACGCGGCGCTTCGAGGTGGGGGAGGTGCGGTTCGTGGCCGGCCGCCCGCCGGAGAGTGGCGGCTTCCGGGCCCACGTCCAGATCCGCCATCGCGGCAGAGTGGCCCCGACTGCGGTCTCGCCGCTCGGCGACGGCCGCTGGGCTGTCGAGACCGACGAGCCGCTGTGGGCCGCGGCCCCGGGCCAGGCCGCCGTCTTCTACTCGGGGGACGAGGTCGTCGGTGGCGGCCGCATCGCCCGGCCGCGGTAGGGGACGGCTCGGCCGACGCGCCGCCCCACCTATACTCGGGGCGTGGCTATCGGTCCCGCGCACGTCCTCGCCGTCCTCATCGGGGGCATCCACGCCTCGCTGTACGTCTCGCTGAGGGGCGAGTCGGGCGGGCGCCTGGTGCTGATCGTGGTGGCCGCGATGCTGGGGGCCTGGGCGGGCGACGCAGTGGGCGGCCGCCTGGGAGTGGACCCGTTCCGCGTCGGCGACTTCCACGTCGTCGCGGCCTCGGTCATGGCCTGGTTCGGGATCGCCTTCGTGGCCGTGCTGTCCGTGCTGGGACCCGCGCCCCGGCCCGAAGACCTGTGATCGGCCGGCTGCTGGCGGTCCTGCTGGGCCGCTCCGACGAGCCCGAGGACCCGCGGCTCACGGCCTTCGTTCGCGGCCTGGTCCTGGGTGCCCTGGCCGGGGCGGCCATCGCCGGATCAAGAGTGTGGGGCCGGAGAGGGAACCGGCCCCACAGGTAGCCGGCCGCGAGGGTTCGGCCGGAGGTATCGCTTGCGACTCAGCGCAGGTACGGATCGGGGGTGATCTCCTTGGGCGCCGTCTTGTTGGTGAAGGAGTCCATCCGGAAGGCGTGCGTCCAGGTCGTGTCCGTGCCGCGGTGGCGGAGGTGGACCTCGGTGAAGTCGTCGGGCGCGATCATCACGTGCCAGGACAACCCCGGCTAAGTACGCCGATACTAGAGGGAGTCAATCCGTACTGAGGCCGCCGCCCCAATCCACGCGGCCTCCTGACGAAGACCCCGACCCGCCTGACCATTGGCCAGTAGCACAGCCTGAGCACACCCTGAGAATGTAGCTCACCGATCGACCTGACCGGCTTGCGACTGGGGGAACCCCCATGACGATCTACACGTGCCCGAGGTGCCAGAACACATTGACCGCAGGCGCGACCGCGTGCCCTGCCTGCGGCTTGACATTCGCATTCCCAATCCCGCCCGACCAGGCGACACCGGCCGACCAGGCGACACCGCCCGAGCAGGCGACACCGCCCGAGCAGGCGACACCGCCTGCCCAGCCGGCTCCCACCTGGCAAGGCGGGGGGAGCGAAACGAGGCCGCCGCTGCTGCGCTGGTGGGCGGGGCTCTCGACACTCGCCAAGGTCGGCGTCGTGGTTGCGGTGATTGTCGGGATTGGCCTGGTCGGAGCCGTAGGAGCGACTCGCGATGAGGCGGCCACGCCGTCGCCTTCCTCGGTCGCCGTCGTGACATCAAGCCCCACGCCGCAGGCCACGGCTTCGCCCAGCGTGCCGTCGGAGCCCACCTTACCCGCGTCGCCGACCCCAACGCCGACGCCGACCCCCGTACCGACTCCCACACCGACACCACGAACGTACAAGACGCTCACGAGTAGGGAATGGGCGCTCCTCGTCAAGTCGCCGGATGACCACGCAGGCGAAGGCTACAAAGTCTTCGGCTGCATCACGCAGTTCGACGCGGCGACAGGCAATGACTCGTTCCGCGCGCAGGCCTCGTACCGCATCGAAAGCTACTGGTACAGCGATGGGGAGAACGCTCTGTTCAGTGGTGACGCCGACCTGCTGGCTACGTTCGTCGAGGACGACGTGGTGGCCATGGATGTGATCTCGCTAGGCTCCTTCACCTACGGGACGCAGATCGGCGGCGAGACCACGGCGCCCCTGTTCCTCGTCTCCGCCATCAAGCTGTCTGGGTCCTGCGCATAGTCACGCGGGCCGGAGGCATGACCCGATCCGCCGCCATCGAGCCAGCCTAGCGGGCGCGCCCTATCGGCGGCTTGTCGGGACTCGTGGCGGGGCGGCGAAAGGCTACCCATAAGCCTCACAGTCCGCGCAGGAAGCCCCAGGAAGGGCGATCCCCCGGACCGAGTACGTACGCGCCCGGCTGCATACGGCCCGCCAGAGGGGCCTATGGGTGGCCTAGCACTATTGTCCCACGAGATCTTCATCTCCCACTCGTCGGAGAAGTAGGCGTAGTGGGACACGATCAGCAGGCCCAGGACGTAGCTCGAGTCCCACTGGGTGTCCCTGGTGATACCGAATTCGGGTTGGTTGGCCGCCAGCCAGTCCACCCACATGTCGAAGTAGGGCTGGGCTTGCTCGGCCCGGTCGTCCTCGAAGGGCATGACCTGGGTCGTGCGCTTCTCGGTCCGGGTCACGCTGCCGCGCGTGGCCGTGATCTCGGTCGTGATTCGAGCCTCTTCGGTCGCGGCGTCCGGGACGACCCAGACCTCACCCACGACGCCCGGCTTCAGCTCGGCCGGCTCTATCCTGTCGATCTTGGCCCCTGTGGCCGTGGCGCTGATGGCCACCGGATCCTCGCTGTCCGAGGTGACGACGACGAGGAAGACGACTTTCTCGCCCGGGATGGCCGGCCGGCCCTCGACCGGATCCTCGGCCGGCAGAACCTCGATGGTGAAGTCGGCGCCCTCGGCCGAAGGGCTGGGCACCGGCGTGGGCGAGGGCGACGCAGCGCTCGGGCTGGCCGTAGCCCCGCCTCCTGTGCAGGCGGCCGCGACTACTGCCGCCGCGGTCAGAGAGATGAGCCCCGTGGGCGTTCTCACCGTTAGGCCCTCCTATGAGACGAGGTAGATACCCATCTAACGTCGGGAGAGACAAGTAGGTTCCCGGGTGCCCCTTCATGACACATGCCGGTGCAGGCGGCGCGAGGCGAGATCCCGGCGGGCCCGGGCGCCTCTTTCATGCCAGATGTCAGGGTGAGCGGGCACGAGACGAGATGGGTCGGGCGGAGGCGGCGCCTCGGTAGCCGCCAGCGACTAACACTCAGATCATCGGGCCGCTTTGCAGGTCCGCCTTCTCGCCTCGCGTCGCCTTCGGCGGAATCTGTCATGAAAGGGGGCGCGGGTCCTCGCGGCGGAACCCGGGACTGCGGCAGCCGGGACGGCGGGCGCCGCCGGACCCTGCGCGGGCCCGGGCAGCCCACGCCCTCGGCCTCGGGTTTGGTACCGTTCACGTGATGCCTGATCTCCCTATCCCGTACCTGCCCGCGGCCGAGATCCGCCGCCGCTTCGTCCAGTTCTTTGTGGAGCGGGGCCACACGGACGTGCCAAGCGCCTCGCTGGTCCCGGCCGGCGACCAGACGCTGCTCTTCACCAACTCGGGCATGGTCCAGTTCAAGGACGTGCTGACGGGCCGCGAGAAGCGGAGCTACGTCCGCGCCGCGAACTTCCAGCGCTGCCTGCGCGTGGCCGGCAAGCACAACGACTTCGAGGAGGTTGGCCGGACGCCGCGCCACCACACCCTGTTCGAGATGCTGGGCAACTGGAGCTTCGGGGACTACTTCAAGCGCGACGCGATCCACTGGGCCTGGGAGCTGCTGACCGAGGCCTACGGCATCCCCGGCGAGCGGCTGGCGGCGACCGTCTACAGCGACGACGACGAGGCCTACGCCGTCTGGCACGACGAGATCGGCCTGCCGGAGGAGCGAATCGTCCGGTGGGGGAACGTTGACGAGGGCGACGAGGCCAACTTCTGGCGCATGGCGGAGACGGGGCCGTGCGGCCGCTGCAGCGAGATCCACTTCGACCGCGGGGCCGAGTTCAGCGAGGGGCCGGAATGCGTCCCGGACCACTCCGAGCACTGCCCGCGCTGGCTCGAGGTCTGGAACCTGGTCTTCATGGAGTTCGAGCAGCGGTCGGACGGAACCCGCGTCCCCCTGCCGATGAGATCCGTCGACACCGGCATGGGCCTGGAGCGGCTGTCGAGCGTCGTCCAGCAGGTCCGGACCAACTACGACACGGACCTCTTCACCCCGATCCACGAGGCGATGCGGGACCTGCTTGGCCACGATCCGGAGGAGTTCGAGGCTGAGCGTTTCAGCTACCAGGTCATCGCCGACCACTCGCGGGCGGTGGCCTTTCTGGTCGCGGACGGGGTCACTCCCTCCAACGAGGGCCGCGGCTACGTCCTGCGGCGGATCCTGCGCCGCGCCGTCCGCCACGGGCGCCTGCTGGGCCGCAAGGAGCCGTTCATCGACGTCACGGCGGGCGTGGTCATCGACGTGATGAAGGATGCCTATCCGATCCTGTCCGAGAAGAGGGACAAGATCCTGAAGGCGATCCGGGCCGAAGAGAGCCAGTTCGCGCGCACCCTCGAAGCGGGCACGGGCCAGCTGGAGACCGCTCTGGCGGAGCTGTCGAAGGTCAAGCGCGAGATCGGCCGACGGCCGGAATCCTTGCCCGCCGACGCCCCGGTGCTGCCTGGCGAGGTGGCCTTCCGGCTGCACGACACCTACGGCTTCCCGGTCGACCTAACGGTCGACATGGCGGCCGAATACGGGGTTCGGGTGGACCGCGAGGGGTTCGAGCGTGCAATGGCCGAGCAGAAGGAGCGCTCGCGCAAGGGCACGAAGGCCGAGCTGGCCCGCCATGCCGAGCTGGGCGACCTCTACCAGTCGATCCTGCGGACGGCCGGCGAAACGCGTTTCTCCGGCTACGAGGGAACTGAAGGCGAGGGTCGCGTTGTGGCGATCCTGCGCGAGGGGACGCAGTTCGAGGAGCTGACCGGCCAGGGTGAGGCCGAGGTGGTGCTGGATGCAACTCCCTTCTACGGCGAAGGCGGCGGGCAGGTCGGGGACATCGGCGAGCTGCTCGAGGCGGGCGGCGGCAGCGCCATCTTCACAGTCGAGGACACGCAGAAGCCGATTGCGGGCCTGATCGTGCACCGGGGCAAGCTGCACGGCCGCCTGAAGGTCGGGGAGACGGTCACGGCCCGAGTGGACGCCGTGCGGCGTGCCCGGACGATGCGGAATCACACGGCCACGCATCTGCTCCACCGGGCGTTGCGGAACGTCCTGGGGCCCGAGGCCCGGCAGGCCGGATCGCTGGTGACGCCCGACTACCTGCGCTTCGACTACCACGGCGATCGGGCGTTGACGGGCGAGGAGATACACGGCATCGAAGACGAGGTCCGACAGGTTGTGCGAGAGAACCGGCCGGTTCTGACGAAGGTCGTGCCCATGGCCGAGGCGATCGAGGCCGGCGCGGACGCCTTCTTCGACGAGAAGTACGGCGAGGAGGTCCGGACGGTTCGCGTCCAGGATTACTCCCTGGAGCTGTGCGGCGGGACGCATTGCTCGGCCTCGGGCCAGATCGGCAGCTTCGTGATCACCGCCGAGCGCAGCATCGGCGCTGGGACGAGGAGAATCGAAGCTCTGACCGGCGATGGTGCGGACGCCTACAGCCGGGAACGCCTCGCGGTGCTGGACCGAATGATCAAGCTGACAGGGGCGCCCTCAGTCGAGGCGATTCCGGCCCACTGGACTGCCCTGAATGAGCAACTGCGCGAGACTCGCCGCCGCTTGAAGGCCGGCGGCAGCGGCCTGCTCAAGCCGGCCGAGGTTGCGGCCGGGGCGAAGGAAGTCCGGCCGGGCGTCAAGCTGGCCTCCTACTCGGGTGACTTCGAGTCGGTCGAGCAGTGGAAGGGTTTCGCCAAGGACGTCCGGTCGGCCATGCCGTCGGGTGTGATCGCCGTCGTCTTCGACGCCGAGCGGCCCCAGGTCTTCGTCACCGTTAGCTCGGACCTCATCGAGAAGGGGATCGCCGCCGGCGATCTGGTGAAGGCGGCCATGGAGCCGTTACAGGGCAAGGGCGGCGGCCGTCCCGAGATGGCCCAAGGTACCGGTAGTCGCCGCGAAGGGGTCTCTTCGGTCCGGGCGACGATCGCGGATAAACTAGCGAAGCAGGTAGCTGGCACGTAGCTCGGGGGCGGCCGTGGCTTTCTGGCGCAGGATCTGGAGCCGCGAAGACGAAGCGGTTCTTGCTGCCTGCACCGCGTTGGACATCGGCACCGAGTTCGCCAAGGCTCTCGTCTTCGAGATGGACGCCACCGGTCATGGCGTGGTGCGGGGCGTGGGCCGCAAGCGGCAGGGGCTGGCCCACATGCAGTCGGGCACCGTCACCGACATCGGGGCCGTGGTCGACAACTGCTCCGTTGCCCTGGAAGAAGCGGAGGAGATGGCTGGCTTCCGGCCCACCCAGTGCGTGGTGGGGATCGCCGGTGAGCTGGTCAAGGGCTTCACTACCGCCCGTTCGCTCGAGCGCCGGCGCGCCGACACGCCGATTACGGACCAGGAGCTGCAGAAGCTGATCGACGAGGTTCAGCGCGAGGCTCTTCGGCAGGCGGAGCGGTCCATCACCTGGGAGACGGGCATGCCCCAGGTGGACGTGCGGCTGGTCCACGCCGCCGTGACGGGCGCCCAGATCGACGGCTACCCGGTCACCAATCCGGTGGGCTTCAAGGGCCGGCACGTCAAGATCAGCATCTTCAACGCCTTCGCCCCGCTGGTGCACCTGGGTGCGCTGCAGAGCGTGGCCGAGCAACTGGACCTGGAGCTGCTGGAGATCGTGGCCGAGCCCTACGCCGTGGCCAGGGTCCTGGCCAGCGAGCAGGTCCAGGCGGCCGGGGCGCTGTTCATCGACGTGGGCGGCGGCACGACCGACGTAGCCCTGGTCCGGCATGGCGGCATCGAGGGCACGCGCATGTTCGCTCTCGGCGGCCGGGCTTTCACCAAGTCCATCGCCGACCAGATGGAGATGCCGTTCCCGCGAGCCGAGGAGACCAAGCTCGACTACGCCCGTGGCGTGGCCGTTCCCCGGCGGGACGAAGTGGCCCGGATCGTGGCCGACGACGTGGCCATCTGGGCGGCGGGGGTGGAGCTGGTGATGGAGGAGCTGGCGGAGGGGGACCTGCTGCCGAGCAGGATCTACATGTGCGGCGGCGGCTCGCGGCTGCCCGAGATCCCGAGCGTCCTGCGCGAGGAATCCTTCTGGCGGCGGCTGCCGTTCTCCCGTGCGCCAGAGGTGATAGAGATGGATCCGGGTCAGGTGGAGCGAATCGAAGACGCCACCGGCCTCCTGGTGGACCAGCAGGACGTGACCCCGATGGGCCTGGCCTACCAGGCCATCGAGCTGCAAACGACTGAGGATCCGCTGGATGCCGCTTTGCGCCGGGTGCTTAGAGCGTTGAAGATGTAGGGCGATGGCGATCTACTACCTGGACGTCGACGACGAGATCACCTCCGCGGCCCAGCGCATCCGCGAGACGGGCGAGAGCCGGATAGCGCTGGTCGTGCAATCCGGGTCGCGAGTGGCTTCGTCTCGCATCAACTTCAAGCTGCTCTCCCGCGAGGCGCAACACCACAACCGCCACCTGTCGATCGTGGCCGCCGACGCCTCGATCCGCTCTCTGGCCGAGGCGGCGGGCCTGCCGGTGTTCGCGAGCGTGGCCGAGTACCAGAGATCGCAGGTGGCAGCGCCCGCGGAGTACGCGATCGGCGAGGAGGCCGCGGCGCAGTCCGGCGCGGAAGGCACCAGGGCCGGGGGCTCGATTCGGGCCCGCGGCAGCTCCGTGCGACGGGAGGCGGCCGCCGCGCCGGCGGGCGTCTCGAACGGCACGCGCTCGGCCGCGACCCGTCCCGGCATCAACCCGCCGCTCAAGCCGCTCCGGCACTCCGGGCGCTGGATCGGGGTGGGGCTTGCCGCGGCCGCGGCCACCGTCCTCGCGAGCGGCTACTTTCTGCTGCCGGCGGCCACTGTCGTGTTGACCCTGGAATCCCAGCCGCTGGGGCCGGTGACCTTCGCCGCGCTTGTCGACCCGAGCGTGGAGTTGCCGGACGAGGAGACCGATGTCGTGCCCGCCGTGCCGCAGGAGTTCGATTTCAGGGCGAGCGGCACCTTCCAGGCCACGGGCGAGAACGTCCTGGAGACGGCGGCGATCGGCAAGGTGGCCTTCTCCAGCGCCAACACCTACCTGGCCGTTCCGATCCTGGCCGGGACTGAGGTCTCGACCGCCGAAGGGGTGGCCTTCACGACCACCGACAACGTGACCGTGCCCAAGGCCACGCTCGAAGGCTTGAACCTGGTTCCCGGCACGGCCGAGGTGGGAGTCGTCGCGGAAGAGAAGGGCACGAGCGGCAACGTCGATGCGGGATCGATCGTCAAGGTCCCGCCCGAGATCGCCGCGGCGCTGGTGATCGCGAACCCGGTGACGAACAAGGAGCCCACAACCGGCGGCACCCACAGCGTCAGCCTCTTCGTCCAGCAATCGGACATCGACGCGGCCGAGACTCAGCTTACCCAGCAGCTCGAGACCGCCTTTGAGGCGCGCCTGAGCGATCCCTCGACGGCCGGCGCCGGCATGCACCTTCTCGCCCAGGGCGCGCGCCTGGACAACCCGCTCTTCGACCCGGATCCCAAGAGCCTCCTCGGCGTGGAGCAGGAGCTGTTCGACCTGTCGGCCAGCGGGACCGGGACGGCGCTGTCGGTTGAGACCGTCAGCCTACGCGAGCTGGCCGTGGCAAAGATGGCCCAGGCGGCGAAGCCGGGCTTCGTGCCGGTGGAGGATTCCGTGACCCTGACGGTGGGCGACAGCGAGCCGGTCGGGAACGCGGTCTCGGTCAACGTCATTGCTGAGGGACTGCAGGCCCCACAGATCGATGAGGCCGAGATCCGGTCCGCAATTGGCGGCATGTCGCCGGCCGAAGCCGAGACCTACCTGGCCCGCTACGGCAAGGCCGAAGTATCCGTCTGGCCGTTTTGGGTCTCGACGGTGCCTGACTTCCTCGACTTCCGGGTCGAGGTCCGGGTCGTGACGCCGGTACCCTCGGCAACGACGCCGCCCAGCGCGTCGGCGTCGGGCACGGCCCAGGCCACGGCCACTGCCGGCCCGTGACGGACTCGGAGGCCCGCCCACAGCTGCTGGGCGTCGATCTGGGCGAGCGGCGCATCGGCATAGCGGTGGGCGACCCGGCGGCGCGAGCCGCCACGCCCCTGACGACGCTTCGCCGGACTCGAACCGCCACCCGGGATGCCCGGCTCCTGGCCCGCCTGGCGGAGGAGCAGCGAGCCGGGGCGCTGATCGTGGGCTTGCCGTTCAACGACGACGGGAGCGAGGGACCGCAGGCCGCTGCCACTCGCGACTGGGCCGCGGTCGTGGCCGCGGAATCGGGTTTGCCGCTACTCTTCCAGGACGAGCGGCTTACCAGCCAGCGGGCGGAGCGTCTCATCGGGGCGCCGCCGCGGGGCCGTTCGGGCGGTCCGCCGGGGCCGGCGCAGCGCGAAGCTCACCGCGCTCGCATCGACCGGGAGGCAGCCGCGCTGATACTGCAGGACCACTTCGACAGCCTGGCCGCCGCCGAACCGGCGACCCGGGGCGATGAGGATCGGCGATGACCATCCGAGGCGGGCGCGACCCGCGGGACCGCGGTAAGGGCGAGGCGCCGGACAGGCGCTTCGTGGATGGCGGTTGGGACGACTACTGGCCCGATGACTCGGAGACTGCCGCGGAGAGGGCGGTGGAATACCGGACCCGGCGCCGCCACGAAGGCTACGAAAGCCGCGACTACCATTCCGAGCGGCCCCGCAGCCTGGCCCGCAGCCTGGTCTACCTGGCCGCCACGGCCTTGCTTGTGGCCCTGGTGCTGGGCGGGCTGTACGTCTTCGTTCGACCGCCGGTCCTGAGCGCCATCGCCGACTGGGGAGCTGAGAACCCGACCGCCTTGAACCTCCCGTTCGTGGCCGACATCGTCCGGGGCGAGCTGGGCGACAGCCTGACTGAACCCGCCGACCCGAAGGACTTCACGACGGTGGTCTTCGAGATCCGGTCCGGCGAGACCCCCTACGACATAGCCGACAACCTGGCCCGGGAGGGGCTGGTTCGGGACCGCCGGGCTTTCGTCTTCGAGTCGATCGCGCGCGGCGTGACAACCGACTTCATCGCCGGCCGCCACAGTCTCAGCAGGTCGATGACCGTCGACCAGATCATCGACGTCCTGACGATCCCAATCCCCATGTCGCCGACCGTCACGGTCACCTTCCGGGAAGGGCTGCGCATCGAGCAGATGGTGGCCAAGCTCGAGCTCATGGAGCAGAACCCCAGCGATCCGTCCAAGGTCCTGCAGCTCGACACCCAGGCCTACTACGACATGGCCAAGAACCCGCCGGCCGACCTCGTGGCCGAGTACGAGTGGCTGAAGATACCGCCCGGCGGCTCGCTGGAGGGCTTCCTCTTCCCGGCCACGTACGACATCGAGGTCGACATCACGCCGCGCGAACTGCTCGAGAAGCAGCTCTTCGCCTTCAGCCAGAACGCCCCGGCCCAGCTGCTGGCCCTCCCTCCGGAGCAGGTCTACGTGACGGTCCAGATCGCCTCGCTGGTCGAGCTGGAGGCCGCTCTCGATACCGACCGGCCGCTCGTTGCCGGCGTCTTCGTCAATCGGCTCGATCCCGCGCTCTGGCCCACCGGCCACCTCAACTCGGACCCGACGGTGGCCTACGCGCGCGACTCGGAGTGGCTGGCCAACAACCCGATCTCGGCCTGGGTGGAGCTGTCGTTCTGGGAGCCGGTCGGCGGCTCGACGCCGTACTCGCAGCTGGAGTTCCCGCCCGACATCGCCCCCTACAACACGTATTGGGCCAAGGGCCTGCCGCCGACGCCGATCTGCTCGCCGGGCCTGATCTCGCTCGAAGCCGCCGTGGCCCCTGACACCACGGACGGCTACCTGTTCTTCCTGGCCAAGAACGACGGCACGGGCGGGCTGGCCTTCGCCAGGACCCAGGAGGAGCACGAGGCCAACCTCAAGAAGTACGGCTACATCCCGTAGGCCGGCGCCGGGCGGGTGGGTAACATGGCCTCGTGACCGATCCCGTCCGCCTGCCCCATCCGGCCGACTTCGCCGCGCCGCCCACGCCGGCTGACCTGGCGCGCTGGGAGGAGGCCGATCGAGTTGCCCGCCCCATCCGCCTGGCGCGTCTGCGGGCGAAGATGGCGGCCGAGGGCGTTGAGGCCTACTTCGGGGCCCGCTCGGAGCACATGCGCTATCTGACCGGCTTCGCCCTGGCCGACGGCGAGGACCGGGTGGCGGGCAACTCAGGTCGCTTTCTGGTGAGCGGCGGCGAGGTCGTGGTGCTGGCCGACAGCCGCTACCGGCTGCAGGCCGCGGCCCAGGCCCCCGAGGCCAGGGTGGAGGCCGTGACGTACGACCTTGCGGCAGGCTGGGAGGCGCTGGTCGGGGGAGTCGGGGCCAAGCGGGTGGCCGCCGAGGCGGGCTACCTCAGCCACCGGCAGTGGGAGGAGCTGCGCAAGGCGGCGCCGGACGTGGAGCTGGTGCCGGTCTCGGGCTGGGTGGAAACGGATCGGGCGATCAAGGAGCCAGCCGAGCTGGAACGCATCGAGGCCGCCTGCGCGGTGGCCGATCGAGCGCTGGCGGCCGTCGTGCGCCGCGTCAAGCCGGGCATGACCGAGCGGACGTTGGCGCTGGCTCTTGAGTGGGAGATGCGGACCGGCGGGGCGGAGGCGCTGGCCTTCGACATCGCCTGCCTGGCCGGCGCGAACGCGGCCCTGCCGCACGGCTCGCCATCGGACAGCGAGGCCGCCTGCGGGAAGGTTCTGCTGCTCGACTTCGGGGCGAAGGTGGCGGGCTACCGGAGCGACATGACGCGAACGCTCTTCGTCAGCGAGCCCGCGGCGCGGGACCTGGAGATCTACCGGACCGTGGCCGCGGCGCAGGGCGCGGCGATCGACCTGCTGGAGGGCGCGGCGCGTGGGGAGCGGCCGGTCCCCAGCGGGCGGGAAGTGGACGCGGCGGCGCGAGGGGTCATCGAGGCCGCCGGCCACGGCGAGCACTTCGGCCACGGCACCGGCCACGGCATCGGCCTCGCAACACACGAGTTGCCGACTCTGAGCAAGGCCGCCTCGGAAGACCCGCTGCCCGGGCCGACGGTCTTCTCCGTGGAGCCGGGCATCTACCTCGACGGTGAGACCGGCGTCCGCATCGAGGACCTGATCCTGTTCGATCCGGCGTCCAGGCGCTGCGAGCGGCTGACTTCCTTCCCGCGGGAAGTCATGGCGGTGGGGGTCTAGGGCGCCGTTGCCTCGGGTTCTCGGGGCGCCCGGAGCTCGGCGGGGTGGCTTTGGGCCGGAGACGGGTGGATCTCCCGCTCCGGTACAATCGGGCTTCTACACGACCGAGCCGTCGGCAGCTGCCGGCCTCCGACGAAGGGAGCCTTCCTCGACCATGATCTCCACCAGCGACCTGCGCAAGGGCGTGGCCATCGAGCTCGATGGTGACCTGTGGCAGATCCTCGACTACCACCACATCAAGATGGGGCGGGGTTCGGCCCAGGTCCGCATCAAGCTGCGCAACGTCAAGCGCGGCCAGACGGTAGAGAGGACCTTCCAGGCAGGCGACAAGTGGCCGCGGGCCCAGCTGGAGCACCGCCAGGTCCAGTTCCTGTACAGCGACGGCGGCGACTACCACTTCATGGAAGTGGAGAGCTACGAGCAGTTCCATCTGACCGCCGAGCAGCTCGACGACGCGGTTCACTACCTGAAGGATGGGATGCTCCTCGATCGCACCAGCTACCAGGGCGAGACGATCGGCGTAGAGCTTCCGGTCTCGGTCGAGCTGCAGGTCGTGGAGACGGAGCCGGGTTTCGCCGGCGACACGCAGACGGGCGCCCGAAAGCCGGCCAAGCTGGAGACCGGCCTGGTGGTGCAGGTGCCGATCTTCGTCAGCGAAGGCGACACCATCAAAGTCGACACCCGGACCGGCGAGTACCTGACCAGGATCTAGCCCGCAGGCCGCGGACGTCCCGCGGCGGAGTTCGCGTTCCGGTCGGGGAGGAGAAGGCGTGAGCCGAAGGAGGCCTCCGCAGGGCGAATCGCTCTGGAGCGACCTGCCCGAGCCTGTGCCCGAGCCTGCGCCGGCGGGGCGAGAGCCGAGCGGCTCGCCGAGCCCGCCGGATTGGGCCCTCCCGTCCTGGGACGCGCTGCCCCAGGGGGACGCCGAGCGGGCCGAAGGCGAGATTGTCGCGCCTGCCGCGCCTGTCGAACAAGAGCCGGCGGCCGAACAGGAGCCGGCGGCCGCCCTGGGGATCATGCAGGTCAGCGAGGTGACGCGCGCCGTCCGCGATGCGGTCAAGACTCGCCCGGATCTGCGTGACGTTTGGGTCGAGGGCGAAGTGGGGCGGGTCACCGTCTCGGCGGCCGGCCACGGCTACTTCACCCTCAAGGACGAGCGCAGCCAGCTGGCCTGCGTCTTCTTCCGCGACGAGCGGGCTCGCTCCCCGTTCGAGCCCACGACCGGGCTGCGGGTGGTGGCCCATGGACGGGTGGACGTCTTCGAGTCGCAGGGGGTTTACCAGCTATACGTGACCGAGGTCCAGCCGGCGGGCTTCGGCGACCTGGCGCTGCGGTTCGAGGCCCTGAAGGCTCGTCTGGCTGCCGAGGGGCTGTTCGACTCGGCGCGCAAGAGGTCTCTGCCGGACCGGCCGGCGGTCATCGGCGTCGCGACGAGCGCCACGGGAGCCGTCTGGCACGACATCTGCCACGTCGTCGGCCGCCGCTGGCCGCTGGCCCGGCTGATCCTCTCGCCCTGCCAGGTCCAGGGGGAGGGCTCGACCCAGAGCGTGGTTGCCGCCCTGGATCGCCTGGCCCGCTGGGGCGAACGCTGCGTGGCGGAGGGCCGACCGGAGGAGGCGCCGGCCGTGGTGATCCTGGCCCGCGGCGGCGGTTCGCTGGAGGACCTGTGGTCCTTCAACGACGAGCGGGTGGTGCGAGCGGTTGTCGCCCATCCGGTGCCGGTCGTGTGCGGGGTCGGTCACGAGGTGGACGTGACCCTGGCCGATTTCGCCGCCGACGTGCGGGCCCCCACACCCTCCGCTGCGGCCGAGCTGGTGGTGCCGGACAGGGCCGAGACCTGGGCCTCGGTGGTGGGGCTGGCAAGAAGAGCCGGGTCGCGCGCCGGCGGCGTCCTGGTGACGGCCAGGGCCGAGCTGACGTCGGAGGAGCGAGCCCTGGAGCGATTGCAGCCCTCTGCCCAACTGGCTCAGGCCCGGGAGCGGGCCGGGCTGCTGCTGGACCGAGCGGCCCGGGCGGTTCACGAGGACGTGGCCCGGGACGCGGAGCTTGAGCGGCGGTCCGCGGGCCGCCTGGCCCCGGCAGTGGCAGCCGCCCTGAGCGTCCGTCGCGTGGCCCTGGAGCGCGGCGTGGCCACCCTGACGGCTCTGGCGCCCCAGGCGACGCTGGATCGCGGCTATGCCATCGTCCGGCGCCGGTCGGACGGGTCGATCGTCCGCGACAGTGCGCAGGCCCCGGCGGGAGAGCGTCTGGCGATCACCGTGGCCGCGGGTGAGCTGCCGGCGACGGTTGACGGGCCCCCGCGGGCCGCGCCCAGGAAGGGCGGCTGATGGGCGGCCTGGTGTTCGTGGCTCTGCTACTGGCCGTGGCGCTGGTCGCGTTCGTGGTTTCGATCGGTATTGGTATCCTGCTCGGGCGCCGCCTGGATAGGATCGTGGAGAGGCACGTGGCGAGCGAAAGCGACGCCGGCCGGGAGGTTGACAGCCATGAGTGACAAGCCGGCACCAGCCGGCAAGCCCGTCGAGAGCCTCGATGTGGGCTCGCTGACCTTCGACCAGGCCCTGGGCGAGTTGCAGCGGACCGTGGCCGAGCTGGAGCAGGGTGGCCTGCCCCTGGAACGTTCGATCGAGCTGTACGAACGCGGGGTCGCCCTTCACGAGCGTTGCGGGGCGCTGCTGGGCGAGGCCGAGTTGCGGGTGCAGCGCCTGCTGGAACGCGCCGTCGGCGAACTGTCGCTGGCGGAGGCCCACAGCGAAGGAGAAGCCGACTAGCTGTAGACTGCCCGAGGCACAAGCCGGCGCCAGCCGCAGCGATCGGCTTTCGACGAAGTGGGCGACAAGGGGTTAGCGCCCGGGAGTGATGACTTGGCGATACTGCCGACCCTGGAAGGTCCGGGCGAGCTGCGCGGGCTGAGCTACGAAGAGCTGGACAAGCTGGCAGCCGAGATCAGGGCTTACATCATCTCGACAGTCTCGCGAACGGGCGGCCATCTTGGGTCCTCGCTGGGTGTGGTGGAGCTGTCGATCGCGCTGCACCGGGTCCTCGAGTCGCCCCGCGACAAGATCATCTGGGACACCGGCCACCAGGCCTACGCTCACAAGCTGTTGACCGGCCGCTACGAGGAGTTCGGCACGCTGCGCCAGCTGGGCGGCATCGGTGGCTTCCCGCGGCGCTCCGAGTCGGAGCATGACGTCTTCGACGGCGGTCATGCCGGAACGGGGCTTTCCATCGCCCAGGGACTGGCCACGGCCCGCGACCTGCGGCACTCGATGGAGCGCATTGCAGTGGTGGTGGGTGACGCGGCGCTGATCAGTGGCCTGTCTCTCGAGGCTCTCAACGACATCGGCCATCGCCAGACGCAGCTCCTGATCGTGCTGAACGACAACGCGATGTCGATCAGCCCCACGGTCGGCGCCTTCAGCCAGTACTTCTCCACGCTGAAGCTGTCGCCGGCCTGGAAGCAGAGCAAGAATGCCTACGACAGGATCGTCGAGTCGCTGCCGGTCGTGGGGCAGCCGGCCCTCAGCCTGTCGCGCCGCATCCGGCGCATGGTCGTCAACTTCGCCCAACCCGGCCAACTCTTCGAAGACCTGGGCATCACCTACCTGGGCGTCATCCCGGGTCACAACACGCGCGGCCTGGAGCACATCTTCAGGGCCGCGCTGGAGGTCCCCGGCCCGGTCATCGTTCACGTCCGGACGCGCAAGGGCCGCGGCTACAGGCCGGCCGAGCGCGACCAGATCGGCTTCCACGGCGCCGCGCTGCCGCCGATGCCCGCCGATACACACCACGCCGAAGGCCAGGCGCCGCACGCCACGACGGGCGCCGCCCTGGCCCGCAAGGACAGCGGCGTGCCGGCCCCCGGCCTGCCGGACGAGGCACCGATGGAGCCGTCCCGCAACGGCGCCGCGTCGGGCGGCACGGCAGACATGGGCACGCCGTCGGCGCTCGCCAGGGCAGCCGCCGCCGGCCGGCCGCCCAACTACACTCAGCACTTCTCCGAGGAACTGATCGAGCTGGCCCGCCACGACCGGCGGATCGTGGCCATCACGGCCGGCATGCCTACCGGGACCGGCCTTCACGCCTTCCAGTCGGAGTTCCCGGAGCGCTTCTTCGACGTAGGCATTGCCGAGCAGCACGCCGTGGCCCTCGCCTCGGGAATGGCCCTGGCCGGCGAGCGGCCGGTCGTGGCCCTGTACTCGACATTCCTCCAGCGGGCCTTCGACCAGGAGGTCCATGACGTCTGCCAGAACGACTTGCCGGTCCTGCTGGCGGTCGATAGAGCCGGGCTGGTCGGCGAGGACGGCACCAGCCATCAAGGCATGTTCACCCTGCCCACCCAGCTCCAGCTGCCCAACATGATCGTGGCCAGCCCCAAGGACGAGCAGGAGCTGCGGTCGATGGTCCGCACGGCGCTGGCCCAGGATCATCCGTTCGCCCTGCACTACCCGCGCGACCGTGGCTTCGGCGTGGCGTCTCGCAAGCCGGGGGTGCTCAAGATCGGCGTGGGCGAGCTGCTGAGCGAAGGCCGGGACGTTCTGATCGTGGGCTTCGGGCCGATCATCGAGCGGGGCCGGCTGGCGGCCGAGGCCCTGGTCGCCGAAGGCTGGTCTGTCGGCCTCATCAACGCCCGTTTCGCCAAGCCCCTGGACAGCCAGCTGATCCTGGACCAGGCCCGCGGCAAGCGGCTCGTGGTGACCCTGGAGGAGAGCGTCGTCAGCGGCGGTTTCGGGTCGGCGGTCCTGGATCTCGTGGAGCAGGCTCGGGTGACGGACCCGGTCTACCGCGACGTGGCGATCGGCATCATCGGCATCCCGGGCGGCCGCTTCGTGGACCACGGTAGCGTCGATGACCTGAGGCGGACGCTCCGCCTGGACGCGACCGGGATTGCCGGCCAGATCCGGGAGACTCTGGCCAGGCTGCGCGCCCAACCGTCATCCCGGGCACGGGGCGGGGCGCCTGCCACGCTCGACCCCGGCTCGCGCTGAGGCGGCAGGGGTTCCGGGGCGCGCCCCGGCGCAGCACGAGTTGATCCGGGTGTGACACGATTGGCCCGATGAGTCCGGCCGAGAAAGCCCCGCGCCAGCGCCTGGACCAGCTCCTGGTGGAGCGTGGTCTCGCCGAATCGCGCACCCGTGCCCAGGCCCTGATCATGGGCGGCCACGTACGCGTCGGCGAGGGCCAGTCGGTGCGGACTGACCGCAAGCCGGGCGACCTGGTGGCGGCCACCGTCGGCCTGGAGGTGGAGGCTCCTCCGCCGTTTGTGTCGCGGGGCGGTATCAAGCTCCGCGCCGCCCTGGACGCCTTCGGCGTAGAGCCGGTCGGGCTGGTGTGCCTGGACGTTGGCTCGTCCACCGGCGGTTTCACGGATCTCCTCCTCCAGCGCGACGCGAGCCGCGTCTACGCCGTGGACGTCGGCCGCGGCCAGCTGGCCGAATCGCTGCGCCACGACCCCCGGGTGGTCTCTCTGGAGAAGACCAATGCCCGCGCTCTGGGTCCCGGCGTGCTGCCCACGGCGGTGGACCTGGCCACCATCGACGTCAGCTTCATCTCGCTCAACCGCATCCTGGGGCCTGTCGCCTCCTGCTTCGGCCCGCTCGGGGGGCGGATCGTGGCCCTGGTCAAGCCCCAGTTCGAGGCCGGTCGCAAGGAGGTCCGGGACGGCGTGGTCCGGGATCCGACGATCCATCTCAAGACCCTGGAGGGAGTTGCCTGTCATGCCCTCTCCATCGGCCTGAGGCTGCGAGGGGCCGTTGCCTCGCCGATTACCGGACCAGCCGGGAATCGCGAGTTCTTCGTCGAGCTCGACGTCCCGGCGGGCTACACGTCGCCCGGGGGCGAGCCGGCCGAGCTGCCCGCTGAGTGGGCTCAGAGATTCAGGGAGCTGGTGGGTGCATGAGCCTGGACCGAATCGGCTTCGCATACAACCCGACCAAGCAAGCTGCCCTCGAGCTGCGCAAGCGCGCTGAGGCCTGGTGCAAGAGCAAGGACATCGCGCACTGGTCGGCTCCGGCCGGGGAGACGCAGACCCTGGTCCGCGAGTTGCCCGAGACGGGAGCGCTGGTGGTCCTGGGCGGTGACGGGACCTTCCTGCGGGCGGCCCGGGCGGTGGCCGACGTGGACACGCCTCTTCTCGGCGTGAACCTGGGCAAGGTGGGCTTCCTGTCAAAGGTGGAGGCGGGCACGATCGAGACCGTGCTGGGCCAGCTGGTGGCCGGCGAGTACTCGCTCGAGCCACGGATGGCTCTCCATGCCGAGATCCACCCCGGCGGACAGCCGGAGCCGAGCGAGACCTTCTTCGCCCTGAACGACGTGACGGTGGCCCGCGGGGCCCTGGCCAGGGTCTGTCGCATGGAGGTCGAGATCGCCGGGTCGCACCTGGCGACCTTCACCGCGGACGGCCTGGTCGTCTCCAGCCCTACGGGCTCGACCGGCTACTGCTACTCGGCCGGGGGCCCGATCCTCGATCCCACCAGCCGGAATATCGTCGTGACCACGATCGCGGGCTACCTGACGGCCATCAAATCGGTTGTGGTCAGCCCGCGGCACACGGTCAAGGTCCAGGTGGTCGACGCCTACGAGGTGCTGATGAGCGTCGATGGGCGCGAGGATCGGAAGCTGGCCATCGGCGACGTGGTGTGCGTTTCGGAGAGACCTGCCCCGATTCGGTTCATCGAGCCGCGGGGCGCGCTGCCCTTCTGGGATCTGCTGCGTCAGAAGTCGGAGCTGCTGCCGTCATGACCGATGTCGCAGGCGAGGTCCTGGTGGAGGGCGCCGCAGTCGAGACCGAGGACACCGTCGAGGAGGGAGCGCCGCCGCTGGCCGCCGGACGTCTGTTGGAACTCGGCGTCCGAGACCTGGCGCTGATCGAGAAGCTGCGGATCTCGTTCGAGCCGGGCCTGAATGTCCTGACCGGCGAGACCGGAGCAGGCAAGAGCCTCCTGATCGATGCCCTGGGCCTCGCCCTGGGTGCGAGAGCCGACACCAGCCTGGTGCGCCACGGGACCGACGGCGCCCGGGTCGAGGCTCTCTTCGACAAGTTCCCGGAGCCGCTGATCAGCGGACGCGAGGTCTCCGCGGCAGGCCGATCGACGGCCAGGCTGGACGACGAGACGGTTACGGCTTCCCGGCTGGCCTCGGTCGCCGGACGGCTTGTCGAGATCCACGGCCAGCACGACCAGCAGCGCCTGCTCGACGAGCGATGGCAGCGAGAGCTGCTCGATTCCTTCGGCGGCCTGGATGCCGAGCGGACGGCCATGGCCGCGGCCGCGGACGCCTGGCGAGCCAACCAGGCAGCGCTGGCGGAGCTGGCCCTCGACCCGCGGGAGCTGGCCAGGCGCCTGGAGCTGCACGAGCACGAGCTGGCCGAGATCGAGGGTGCGAAGCTGCGCCTGGGCGAGGCGGCGGAGATCAAGGCCCGGCTGTCGTCGGCGCAGCACGCCGAAGCCATCGCTCGGGGCAGTGGCGAGATGCACGAGCTGCTGGCCGGGGAGGGGAGCGGGGCGCGGGAGGCGGTCGCCCAGGCCGCTCATCAGGCGCGCGACCTGGCCCGGCTCGATTCGCGCTTCGAGCGGGTCGAGGAGCGGCTCCTGGGCCTGGCGGCCGAGCTGGAAGACGCCGCCGCGGAGGCGGCCTCGCTGTCCGAGAGCGTGGACCACGATCCACTTGCGCTGGCGGCGCTGGAAGAGCGGCTGTCGCTGATCTACTCCCTGGAGCGCAAGTACGGGGAGGACGAGGCGGCCGTGATCGCCCACGGCGAGCGGGCGGCCCACGAAGCGGAGCGGCTCCGGACCCTGGAAGCCTCGCGAGAGACCCGCCAGGCCGAGGCCGACAGGCTGCTGGGCGTGGTTGCCGGGGCCGCGGGGGTGCTGTCCGAGGCGCGCCAGGGGGCGGCTCAGCTGCTCGGGCGAGCGGTCGAGGAGGCGCTCGGCGGACTGGGCTTCCGGCAGACGCATTTCCAGGTGTCGGTGTCGCGGCGGCCGGCGGGGCCCTCCGAGGCGGTGGTGGAGGTCGGCCGGGAGCGCGTCGCCTTTGATTCGCACGGCATCGACGCGGTCGTGTTCCTCTTCGCCCCGAACCCCGGAGAGCCTGCGCGGCCGCTGGCCCGTATCGCCTCCGGCGGGGAGCTGTCGCGAGTAGCCCTGGCGATCAAGCAGGTCCTGGCGGCCGCCGATCGGACGCCGACCCTGGTCTTCGATGAGATCGACTCCGGCATCGGCGGGCGCAGCGCCGAGCCCGTGGGGCGGAGTCTGTGGGAGCTGGCGCGGACGCACCAGGTGCTGTGCGTGACCCACCTGGCCCAGATCGCCGCCTATGCCGATGCCCAGTTCCGCATCGAGAAGCACTCGCGGGACCAGCGCACTGTGACGGAGGTCAGGCGCCTGGATCGCGAGGAGCGAGTGGAGGAGCTGACGGCCATGCTGGCCGGCGCGGAGGGTGGCTCCGGAGCCCGGGCCAGCGCCGAGGAGCTGCTGGAGCGAGCCGAGGCCTGGCGGCGAGCCGCGGGCGAGGGCTGAGGTGGGCGCGGACGCCGGATCGGGAGGCCGGCTGGGGTCGGCGATCGACGAGTACCTGACCCATCTGCGCGTCGAGCGCGGGCTGTCCGAAGCCACGCTTCGCGCCTACCGCGCCGACCTTGCCGATTTCGCGGCCAGCCACGGTGCCGCCGCGGGCTGGGACTCCTCGGCCGAGGTGGCGGTCCGCTACCTGGCGATGCTGAGCGCCCCGCGGCGCAGCCGCCTGACGGCGCTCCGGCCCACCACTCTGCGGCGGCGCGCGGCGGCGTTGCGGGGGTTCTACCGCTTCTGCTACGGGGAGGGGCTGATCGCCACGGACGTGGCCGCTCGTTTCGATCTGCCCCGCCGGCCACGGCTTCTGCCCGAGGTGCTGACCGTGGCGGAAGTCGAGGAGCTGCTGTCCGCCCAGAGCGGAGAGACGGCTACTGGGCTCCGCGACCGGGCGCTGCTGGAGCTGCTGTATTCGAGCGGGCTGCGCATCTCGGAAGCCGTCGGCCTGGATCGCGACGACCTGGCGCTGGACGAGCGGCTGGTCCGGGTCGTGGGCAAGGGCGACCGGGAGCGCCAGGTGCCCGTGGGTGAAGTGGCCCTGAGCTGGCTACGGAGGTACGTCGATGGCCCGCGGCAGGCCTGGCTGGCGGACACTGAGCCGGCGCCGCGGGGCGGGCCGGTGTTCGTCTCGGAGAAGGGGAAGCGGCTTGATAGGCGACGGGCCTGGGAGATGATGTCCGCCACGGCCCGTCTGGCCGGGCTCAAGCGAGGCATCAGCCCCCACACCTTGCGGCATTCGTTCGCCACGCACCTGCTGGAAGGCGGCGCCGACCTGAGGGTCGTGCAGGAGCTGCTGGGGCATGCGAGCATCAGCACCACCCAGCTCTACACGCATCTCACGGGAGAACGGATCAAAGACGTATACGCGCGCGCCCACCCGCGTGCATGATTAGGGACGACAGCCCGGGGTGGACGGGCGCGAGCGCAAGGAGATAGAGGATGAGCTACGGGGAGTCCCTCCTCGCCAATGGCGAGCACATCATCTACCGGGGCCGGCAGCACTGGCTCGCGCCGCTGTCGGATTCGCTGCGCCCGCTCGTCCTGTTCCTGGCGGGCCTGGTGATCTTCTTCCTGGCGGTGATCATCAGCGTCAGCGGCTTCTTCTGGACCATCCTGGCCTTCGTCAGCCTGGTGACGCTGGTCGTGGGCGGAGTCTGGATGGCGATCGTGTACTTCACCTGGCGGGCCCAGGAGTACCTGATCACCAACCGGCGCGTGCTCAAGATCGAGGGGCTCATCGACAAGAAGAGCGGCGACAGCTCGCTGGACAAGATCAACGACGCGGTGCTGTCGCAGGGCCTGCTGGCGCGCCTCTTCAAGTACGGCGACCTGGAGATCATGACCGCGTCCGAGGAGGCCGTCGACCACTACGAGATGCTGGCTCATGCGGTCGACTTCAAGAAGGCGATGCTGGACGCGAAGCACAAGCTCGAATACGGCGGTACTCGTGCCTCCGTCAGCGCGCGCTCGGGAGGCGCCCGCCCCAACGACGACGTGGAGGCGGCCCTGGACCGGCTGGCGGCTCTGCGTGACAAGGGCAAGATCACCCAGGCCGACTACGAGCGCAAGAAGGCTGACCTGCTGGACAAGATGTAACCTCGCCGGCCCGGTAGGATAGAGGCGCCCCTTCAAGCTATCGCGAGAGGTTGGTATTGACTTCCTTGCAGCTCGCCCAGGCCGTCATCTGGATCGCCCTGTTCATCCTCGTCGCCGGCCCGGTCCACGAGTCTGCGCACGCCCTCGCTGCGTGGCGGCTCGGCGACGGCACTGCGAAGATGTACGGCCGCATCTCGCTCGACCCGATCAGGCATTTCGATCCGGTCGGGGGGTCGCTGCTGATCTTCTCGGTGATCTTCACGGGCTTCGGGTTCGGGTGGGCCAAGCCCACTCCGGTGAATCCGCACTTCCTCCGCGGCAGATACGCCAATTCCATCGTGGCAGCCGCCGGGCCCATGTCGAACCTGCTGCTGGCGGTAGGCTTCGCGATCGGCTATCGCATCCTGGACGCGCAGGGCGTGCCGGCCAACAACGAATCCGCGATCAACATGCTCCAGCTCGTGTTCCGGACCGGGGTCGTCCTGAACGTGGTTCTGATGGTCTTCAACCTGATCCCCGTCGTCCCTCTGGACGGCTCCCACGTGCTGCTGGACATGCTGGACTACAGAACTGCCCGCCAGGTCAGCGAGTTCATGGCCCAGTACGGCCTGCTCGTGCTGGTGGCGGTTATCCTGTTCGCCTGGCGGATCATGGCCCCCATTGTCGTGCCGCTCATCAACCTTCTGCTCGGCGCGCAGATCTACTACGTCTAGCCGGCGTGCGCGGCTGGTGGGCTGGCAAGATCGGGCGGACATGGAGCTACTTCCGGGCTCGTGTCGGACTCGACGAGCTGGCAGAGCTTGAGACCTGGCTGACGCCCGCCCAGTCGTCGCTCTTCGGGGCGATGCACCGGGCTGACAGGAGGCACTGCCTGGACGTGCTGGTCTGGCTGAGGGCGAACGGCGTGGCGGACCCGGACCTGCTTCTGGCCGGCCTGCTTCACGACTGCGGCAAGGGCCGGCGGATACGGTTCGTGCACCGCGTGGCGTGGTCTTTGGGCCAGCGCTACGGGGAGTGGATCTGGCGCTGGTCGGGGCGCCTGCCGACCTTCAGGGCGGGTCTGGAGGAGCTGCGACGCCACGCCGAGCTTTCGGCCGAGCTGGCGAGGCAGGCCGGCTGCTCGCCCCGAACCGTGGAGCTGATCCGGATGCAGGAGAATCCCACGGACGAGGCAGGCAGGCTCCTTCTTGCCGCCGACGAGGCTTGCTGATGATCGATCCGCAACACGGTCCCGCGCTGGACCCGACGCTGGTGCCCGAGGTGGTGCTAACGGGAGGCCGTCCGCATGAAGCCACCAGGATCCGGCTGGCCGATTTCGACGGCCCGTTGGGGCTGCTGTTGGCCCTTATCGAGGCGCGCCAACTGGACGTCCTGACGGTGCCGCTGGGGGCTCTGGCGGAGGCCTACCTGGACGCCCTAGCCACGCTGGACACGGATCGGCTGGGCAACGCCTCGGGGTTCGTGGCCGTGGCGGCGCAGCTGATCCTGATCAAGAGCCGGGCCATCTTGCCCCGTCCGCCGGAGACCGCCGCCGTTCCCCTGGACGACGAGCCCGATCCGGAAGAAGAGCTCCGGGCGCGGCTGATCGAGTACCGCCGATACCGGAACGCCGGAGCCACCCTGGGAGCCCGTCCGGAGTGGCAGCGCCTGTTCCGCCGCGAGGCCGAGATCGCCGCCGCGGCAGGCAAGGCCGGCGCCAGGCCTCCCAAGAGGCCGCCCCTGCCGGTGCTCATTCTCGTTTCGGCCTTGGACGCGATGTCCAGGGTCGTGCCGCCGCCGCTGGCCCCCGAAGAGATCCTGGGTCGAACCGTGACTCTGGCCGAGCGGGCCGAGATCATTCGGGCGGCCCTGGCCGAGGCGGACAGCATCGTTCTGCAGGAGCTGCTGGCCGGGGTGCACGACCGCGTGGTCGTGGCGGTGACCTTCCTGGCTTTGCTGGAGCTGGCGAAACGGCGGGAGATCACTCTCGAGCAGGTGGAGCCGTGGGGCCCGATCATTGCCCGCAGGACGGCGTCGCCGGCCGGTGGGCCGCAGGAGGACCACGAGATAGACGAGAGCCTGGAGTCGTTCGCGTGACGGAGGAGAGGAACGGGCTGCAGATCGGGATGGGCGCTCGAGCAGCGCAGGGAAGTGGCGAAGACGCGGCGTCGGACGAGGCTGCGCAGCCCGGGTCGGCGCCGCCCGGCGATCTGACCGTGTCGCAGCTGGAGGCCTTGCTCTTCGTGGCCGAGAAGCCCCTGGCGCGGTCCGAGATCGCCAGCCTGGCCGGCGTGGATCGAGACACGGTGGACGCGCGCATCGGCGACCTGGCGGTCCATCTGGCGGAGCGGGGCATCCGGCTGATCGAGTCGGGCGAGAAGGTGGAGCTGGCCACGGCCCCTGAGGCGGGTCTCCTGATCGCCCGCTACGTCGGCGCCGACGCCCCGCGGCTCTCACCGGCTTCGCTGGAGACGCTGGCGATCGTCGCCTACCGCCAGCCCTGCACCCGGGCAACCATCGAGCGGATCCGGGGAGTGGATTCGGAGTACACGATTCGGACCCTGCTGCACCGCCGGCTGATCGTCGAGCTGGGGCGCTCGGAGGCCCCGGGCCGACCGACCCTCTTCGGCACCGGGTTCGATTTCCTGGAGCGCTTCGGCATGATCAGCCTGGACGAGCTACCGCCGCTGGAGCCGGGCGTGGCCGAGCGGTTGCACGAGCCGGGGCCGGAGGAAGGGGCCTTGCCGGTTGGCGAACCCGAAGCGGACCGGGAGCCGGGGAAGGCCGGCGGGGCCGGCTGAGATGACGCGGGCCCGCCTCCAGAAGGTCGTCGCGGCCGCGGGCCTGGCCTCGCGCCGGGGCGCCGAGGAGCTGATCAGGGCAGGCCGCGTGACGGTCGATGGGCGGGTGGCCATCCTTGGGGAGACCGCGGATCCGGAGACGCAGACGGTGGCGGTGGACGGCGCACTTCTTCCGGCCCAGGAAGGGCCCCGCCTGTACTGGGTGCTGAACAAGCCGGCGGGCGTGGTGTCGACCGTGAGGGACCGCCACGCCGCCCGGACGGTGATGGGGTTGCTGCCAGCCGCGGTCCGGCGCGAGAGCCGCATCTACCCGGTCGGCCGTCTCGACGAGCAGTCGGAGGGGCTGCTCCTCTTCACCAACGACGGCGGCTGGGCCGACCTGCTGCTCCATCCGCGCTACGGCGTGGAGCGCGAGTACATGGTCGGCCTTGACCGCTCGCTGCGCAAAGGCGAGAAGCTGGCCTTGCGGCAGGGCATCGTTCTCGCGGAGGGGCTGGCCCGCCTGGAGATGTTGGAGGACGCCACCCCGGCCCAGGTGCGCAACATGCTGGCCCTCCTGGAGCCGCCTCACCCGGAGCTGCGCTGGTACCGGGTGGTGCTGGGCCAGGGCTGGAAGCGCCAGATCAGGCGCATGTTCGACGCCGTCGGGGTGCCGGTGAGACGCCTGGTTCGGGTTCGGATCGGCTCGCTCAAGCTCACCGACCTGCCGCCGGGCCAGGCCAGGCCCCTGGACCGGCAGGAGGTCCGCCGTCTGTCGGCCGGAGCTCGGCGGACCACCTCCAGCCGGCCAATCAAGGGCGCCCCCGAGACCGCCGCCCAGACTGCCGAATAACCGGCCGCGGGCGCGCTATGCTGCGGGCGTGACCGGCGACCCAGGCACTCCTGCTTCCGTGCGCCCCCTGGTGGTGGCCATCGACGGGCCCAGCTCGAGCGGCAAGAGCACCGTCGGGGCCGAGGCAGCCCGGCGCCTCGGATACCGGTTCTGCGATACCGGGCTCCTGTATCGAGCAGCCTCGTGGCTCGCCGCGGAACGGGGGATCGGCGCTGAGCAAGCCGCGGCCTTGATCCCCCTCGTGACCGAGGTGGAGCTGGTGGCGGACGCGGAGGGACGGTTGCGTCACGTCCGGGTCGGCGGGCGGGACGTGACCGACGAAGTGCGGGGCCCGGCCGTGGACAAGTACGTCTCGGACTACTCGAAGGTACCCGAGCTGCGGACGGCGCTCATCCCCCGGCAGCGGTCGCTGGTCGAGGATGGGGGAATCATCATGGTTGGCCGGGACATCGGCACCGTGATCCTGCCCGACGCCGACGCCAAGATCTACCTTTGGGCATCTCCCGAGGAGCGGGCCAGGCGCAGGGCCCTGGAGCGGCACATACCGGAGGACGGCCCCGAGGCGGAGGCCATCCTGGCCGACATGCGACGGCGCGACGCGATTGACTCAGGCCGCGAAACCGCCCCGCTGCGGGCAGCCGAAGACGCGGTCACCGTGACGACCGACGGCGTCAGCTTCGAAGAGACCGTGGAGCTGGTGCTGGCGATCGTCCAGTGCGGGGGCCACGCGGGGGACCGGGGTGTTCGGTAGGGGCTTGCCGCTGATCCCGGTCCTGTGCGGCATCGCGGTCCGCATCGTGGCGGCGCCGCTGACTCGCGTTCGGGTGGAGGGCCGGGAGAACGTGCCGGCCTCCGGCGGGCTGCTGGTCATCTGCAACCATGCCTCCAACGCGGACGGCCCGGTGCTGGTCGGCTACCTGGCGCCCGCCCTGGGGCGCCCCATGACAATGCTCGGCAAGGAGGAGGCGATGCGCTGGCCATTGGTCGGCTGGGGCATGCGCCAGAACGGGGTGGTGGGGATCAGGCGGGGGGCGACGGATCTGGAAGCCTTCCGGATCGCCAGCAAGACGCTCGACGACGGGCGGGTTCTGATCGTCTTTCCGGAGGGCACCCGTTCTCGCGATGGGAAGCTGCAGCCGGCGAAAGAGGGGGCAACGGTTCTGGCCGTCCGGAGCGGCGCACCGATCCTGCCGGTCGCCATCGCCGGCTCGCACCGCTTCTGGCCGCGCGGCAAGCTGCTGCCGAGGCCGTTCCGTGGCATGAAGGTTCGCATCGGGCCGATCTTCCACCTGGCGCCGGCCGGCGGCCCGGATCGCCGAGAGGCCATGCGCCGCGGCACCGCCGAGCTCATGAGCCACATAGCGGAGCTGCTCCCCGAGGACCAGCGGGGGGTCTACGGCGATACGGCGGCTGCGCAAGGAACGGTCGACTCGCACTGAGTGCCATACTCAAGCGTGATGGGTAACGTTCGAGAAGTGCGCATAGCCAGGCGAACCGGTTTCTGCTACGGCGTGCGCGAGGCGATCGACAGGGCCAAGGAGGCGGCCGCGGCCGGCAAGCCGACGCACACCCTGGGCCAGGTCGTGCACAACGAGGGCGTCATCAGCCAGCTGGCCGAACAGGGAATCCAGACGGTCGAGGGGCTCGAACAGGTGACCGAGGGGGCGGCCGTCGTCATCCGGGCTCACGGCGTTCGGCCGGAGGTGCTTCATAGCGCCGAGGAGCGCGGCCTGGACGTCATCGACGGCACCTGCACCTGGGTGATCCAGGAGCAGCGGGAGATCACCCGGCTCGTCGAAGAGGGCTACGTGATCGTCCTGCTGGGCACGCCGCGGCATCCCGAGGTGGTGGGGCTGCTGGGCTTCGCCCCGGACGCCATCGTCGTGGACGAAGAGGAGGACTGGGAGAGGATCCCGCGCCGCAAGAAGATGGCCCTGCTCAGCCAGTCCACCCAGCCGCCCTGGAAGTTCGAGAAGCTGGCGGCCTTCATGGTCTCCCGCTGCCACGAGCTGAAGATCGTCAATACCGTCTGCCCGGTCACGATCCACCGCCAGGAGGACACGGTCGAGACGGCCCGCGAGGTGGACCTGATGCTGGTCGTGGGCGGCCGGTCGAGCGCCAACACCAAGGAGCTGACCCGCCTGTGCGGCATCGCGGGGACGCCGGCCGTCCAGATCGAATCAGAGGCCGACCTGACGGATCCGTCGGTCTTCGCGGAGGCGCGGGTCGTGGGCGTGACCGGCGGCACGAGCACGCCGATCGAGGACCTGCGCTGTGTCGCCGAGCGCGTTCTCACCCTGGCCGGCACGCCCGAGGCCGTTGCCCACGCCGAGGAATTGGCCACTGCCGCCCTCGCCGCAGCCGCCACGCCCGCCGGCCGGACAACCTCGCTTCCGGTGGCTGCCCGCAGCTGAGCCCGGGCCGCGGCGGCGGATAGGCCATAATCCCGCCGTGAGCTCCCTGCCAATCGTGGCCATCGTTGGACGACCCAACGTCGGCAAGAGCACCCTCTTCAACCGCATCGTCGGCCGTCGGGCCGCGATCGTGGAGGATCGCGCACGCACCACTCGCGACCGCATCTACGGCGAGGCGGAGTGGAATGGACGCCGCTTCATCGCCGTCGACACGGGCGGCCTGGAGGTCAAGCCCGGCGATCCGATCGAGGAGCGGGTCCAGGAGCAGGCCCGCCTGGCGATCGGCGAAGCGGACGTGATCGTATTCGTGGTCGACTCGATCAGCGGCCTCACGCCGGCCGACCAGGAGGCGGCCGTGCTGTTGCGCACGGCCAGGGCGCCGGTGCTGGTGGCGGCCAACAAGGCCGACAACGAGAAGCGGGAGCTGGAGGCTGCCGAGTTCTACTCCTTTGGCTGGGAGGAGACGTACCCTATCAGCGCGGCCCACGGCCGCGGCGTGGCCGACCTGCTGGACGCGATCGTCTGGGCGCTGCCGCCGGAGAGCCCCCAGGAGGTCGAGCGCAAGCGCCGCGAGTCAGAGGCGGACGAGTGGGCCCGCGACCTGGCGGAGGGGGCGCTGACCAGGCTGGCCCAGGGTGAGGCTGCGGCGGTCGAGCTGGAAGGCGAGGGCCGGCCGGAGGGGCCCGGCTTCGAGGAGGAGGACGAGCAGGTCTCGATCGCCCTGGTGGGCCGGCCGAACGTCGGCAAGTCGAGCCTGCTGAACGCCCTGCTGGGCGAAGAGCGGGCGATCGTCAGCGAGATCCCGGGTACGACCCGTGACGCCATCGACACTCACCTGCAGTGGGGCAGGAGCGAGATCGTGCTCATAGACACGGCGGGGATCCGCCGGCCGGGCAAGGTTGCCAGGGGAGCGGAGGCGGAGCGCTACTCCACACTACGGGCCATCAAGGCCGTCGATCGGGCGGACGTGGCCATCCTGGTGGTTGATGCGGCAGAGGGCCTCACGGCCCAGGACGCGCACGTGGCCGGGTTCGTCGCAGAAGAGGGACGCGGCCTGGTGGTCGCGCTCAACAAGTGGGACCTGCTGACTGAGAAGACGGACCGCACCTTCGACGAGTACATCTCCGCCATGCGGGCCCAGGCGGCCTTCCTCGACTTCGCGCCGGTTGTCTCGATCAGCGCCCTTACGGGCCAGCGCGCCGCCAAGGTGCTGGAGTTGGCGGTGGACGTCTGGGGTGAGCGCCGCAAGCGGATCGCCACTCCGGAGCTGAACCGCGTCGTTGGCGAGGCCACGAGCCGCCAGGGGCCGCCGCATGGCAAGCAGGGCCAGCCCAAGATCTTCTATGCCACCCAGGTCTCGGTCGCCCCGCCGACGTTCGTCTTCTTCGCCCGGCATGCCAACCAGGTGCACTTCAGCTACCAACGATTCCTGGAGAACAGGCTGCGGGACGCGTTCGGGTTCGACGGAACGCCGATCAGGCTCATCTTCCGAGAGCGAGCGAGCGATCGTGGCGGACGGGGCGCCGGGGCGGAGGGGCGAGACGCCTCGGGGCGGAGTCGCGGCGGGCCGTCTGCGGCGCATCCGGGTAGCCGCCGGGCGGGGCGCAACGTCGCCGGGGCCGCCCGGCGTCAGCCCGGCAGGCGGGGGCACCGGGCCTGAAGCAGCCGTACGGGAGCGCCGGTCCGGTCTGCTATGCTGTCGGCCGATCGGGGCGTGGCGCAGCCTGGTAGCGCACCTGAATGGGGTTCAGGAGGTCGAGCGTTCGAATCGCTCCGCCCCGACCACTCTTGCGGGCTCGAGGGGCCGTATCATCCGCTGGATATCGACAGGGGCGATGTTGCGATTCGGGCGTGCCTTCCCCTTTCGGGTAGGACATAATGCCACGGCAAGGCCGGCGGGGGAGTTCGTTCTTCCGCGTCGCAAGGCGCCAGGGTCCGTCACGGACGGTCACGCTGGCTGGCCCGCAGACCGAGTTGGCCACGGCTAGCCTGGCCAGGGATTCATGGCACCGTTGTCGGTGACACTGAGGAGGTGTAGCGTGTTCCTTCGTAAGACGGGCCAGGGCCTCGCTGAGTACGCCCTGATCCTCGCCCTGATCGCCATCATGGCGATCGCAGCGCTGATGTTCCTTAGCGACGGTATCAACAAGATTCTGACGGACATCGGCAACGCCCTCTAGGCTGCCATCCTGACGGGGGAGCCGGGTCGCGACTCGCGGCCCGGCTCTTTGTTTGGGAAGGCGAAACGCGCCCCGGGGCCGCAGCGGGCCGCGCGGGGTAGACTTGGCGGACGGCCTGGCGGTCCATGTCGATCGCCTTGCTGGTCCATGGCGGATCGGCTTGCGGGCCGGCATGAGCGGCGGGTGAGATGGCGGCTGACCGGGCCAAGCGTGATCACGCGCAGGCCATTGGCGGTGACCTGGACGAGCAGCAGACGGCTGGGCTCGGGGACATGGACCCCGAGGTCTTCCGTGCTGCGGCCCACCGCGCCGTGGACATCATGGCCGACTACCTGGCAGGGCTGGACGGGCGGGAGGTCATGCCCGGGCTGGAGCCGGGTGAGGTTCGGTCGAAGCTGCCCGCCGGACCGCCGCAGGCCCCCGAAGCGATCGACTCGATCCTGGCCGACTACCGGCGCCTGATCGAGCCCAACGTCACTCACTGGCAGCACCCGCGCTTCCTGGCCTACTTCAGCAGTGCCGCCTCCGGGCCGGGGATCGTCGGCGAGATGCTGACGGCCGTCCTGAATTCGAACGTCATGCTGTGGCGAACCAGCCCCGCTGGGACGGAGCTGGAGCAGGTCGTGGTGGACTGGCTGCGAGCTGCCCTCGGGCTGCCCGCCGAGTTCGACGGCCTGCTGACGGACACCGCATCGACCTCGTCGCTGGTGTCGCTGGCCGCTGCTCGCGAGGCCGCCGGGATCGACGCCACTTCGCGAGGCCTGGCCGGGCGGCCGGAAGTGCCCGCGCTGCGCGTCTATGCCTCTGCCGAGGCGCACTCTTCGATCGAGAAGGCCTGCATGACCCTGGGGCTGGGTCGCGAAGGGCTGGTCCGGATACCGACCGACGACGCTTTCGCCTTGCGCCTCGAGGAGCTGGAGGCCGCGATCGCCGCCGATCGGAAGGCCGGTCGCCGGCCCATCGCCCTGGTAGGCACCATAGGGACGACGTCCACCACCTCGACCGACCCCATCCCGGCCATGGCCGAGATCGCGGAGCAGGAAGGGCTCTGGTTCCACGTCGACGCCGCCTATGCCGGCGCCGTGGCCCTGATCGAGTCCAGGCGCGGCCGGTTCGAGGGCTGGGAGCGGGCCGACTCCATCGTAGTCAACCCCCACAAGTGGTTCTTCGCCCCGGTCGACGTGTCGCTGCTCCTGACCAGGCGGATGCCAGTCCTGCGTGATTGTTTCAGCCTCGTGCCGGAGTACCTGCGGACCGTGGACCGCCAGGGGCCGATGCGCGACTACAACGAGTACCTGCCGACCCTGGGCCGGCGTTTCAGGGCCCTGAAGGTCTGGATGCTGCTGCGCTACTTCGGCCTGGAGGGGCTGCGGCGCCGCATCGCTCACCACATCGAGTTGGGCCAGCGCTTCGCCGACTGGGTTGAGGAGTCGCCGGACTTCGAGCTGCTGGCGCCCGTGCCGTTCTCGACCGTCTGCTTCCGGTACCGGCCGGCGAGCCTGGCCGGGCGCGAGGCCGAGCCTGCCGTGGCGGCCGAGCTCGATCGTCTCAACCTGGCCCTGATGGACGCGGTCAATCGAAGCGGCGAGGTCTTCCTGTCGCATACGAGACTGCACGACAGGTTCACGATCCGGATGGCCATGGCCAACCTGCGCGCGACCGACGGGGATCTGGAGCGGGTGTGGTCGGTCGTGACGCGCGAGGCGGCCGCCCTGGGGGACCCGCAGGTTTGAGGGCGCCGATGAGACCGACAGCCGAGAGCGCCATCTCCGTGCTGGTGGCCCTTACGACGTGCCTGTCCACGATCGGCCTGGGCGCCTGCCTGCTGTTGAACCCGATCTGGGTCGGTTTCGAGCAGAGTCGGAGCGGCGTAACTGACGTCACGGGCTATTCAGACGAGCAGGTCCAGCACGTCACCGGCAGCATCCTCTCGGATCTGGTCTTCGGCCCACCCGATTTCGACGTCTCGGTCGACGGCGCGCCGGTCTTGACCGAGCGAGAGCGGGCCCACATGGCGGACGTGCGCGGAACCTTCGCCCTTGCCGGCCTGATCGTCTTGGCGGCGTTCGCCGTGCTGGTGGGTCTTGGGCTCGTCCGTCGCAAGAGACGCAGCTACTGGCTGGCAGTCCGGGCCGGAGCAGTGCTGACGATCGGCGTGGTGGCAGTCGTGGGCGCTTTCTGCCTGTTGTTCTTCGACCGGGCCTTCGAGCTGATGCATCGCGTCTTCTTCCAGGCCGGCTCCTACACCTTCGACCCGCGCACGGACCGCCTGGTGCAGCTCTTCCCGGACCAGTTCTGGTTCGAGTCGGCGATGGCCCTGGGCGTGGCCGTCGTCGCGCTGTCCGGAGGGGTCATCCTGGTCAGCGGGCGCCTGGCCGCGGGGAGCGCGGATCAGCGATCTGGAGAGGGGGCCCGGCCATGAGTTCGGCCTTCGCCCTGCTGCGGGTTGCCGGCATCGAGGTCCGGGCTCACTGGACCTGGGTCTTCCTGCTGGCGCTGATCACTGTCGTTTTCGGGGGCGGTCTGGCCGCGCATCCGGAGACGCCGTTCGAGTCGGGCTGGGCCTGGGGCGCGGGCGTGGCGACGGCGATCTTCGTCTTCATCTCGGTCGCGGTCCATGAGGTGGCCCACGCCCTTGTCGCCCGACGCAGTGGAATCGGTGGGGCCCTGGTCGTCGTCCAGCTGCTGGGCGGCATGTACGTGATGGAGACGCGACCCAGGACGGCCGGCCAGGAGTTCCGTTTTGCTGCGGCCGGGCCTGCGGTGAGCTTCGTCGTGGCGGCGCTGATGGGCCTGCTGTACCTGGGCCTGGACGCGGGCTGGGGCTCGGCCGACGTGGTGCCCCAGTACGTCCTGGCGGCCGCTTTCGTGGCCGAGATGCTCGGCCTGTTCAACGTGTTCCTGGCCGTGGTGAACCTGGTGCCGGGCTACCCGATGGACGGAGCCAGGATCGTCCATGCCATCGCCTGGGCCGGCTCCGGACGAGAGGACGTGGCGAACGTCGCCGCCAGTCGCGTGGGCAAGGTCGTCGGCGGGGCAATCATCCTGGCTGGCTGCCTGCTGATCCCCGTGCTGGACGTCTGGCCCGGCCTGGGTCTGATGCTGGCCGGCTGGATGATTCTGGGGTCGAGCCGGTTGCTGGACCGCCGAGCGTCGTTGCAGGCGCTCATGGCGGCCAGCCGGGCAGCCGACGCTGTCGCCCCGGATCCGGAGAGAGTCCCGGCCCAGCTGACACTCGACATCTTCGCGGCCGAGTACCTGAGGGAGAAAACGGGCGAGGTAGTGCTGGCCGAGCGCTCAGGCGAGCCGGTGGGCCTGGTCGGCACGGCCCAGATACGGCGCATCTCACCCCGCAAGTGGGCTTCGATGCGCACCGAGGAGGCGATGGTGCCGCTCGACCGCGTCCCCAGGGTGGAGGCCGAAGCGGACCTCTGGACGGCCGTCGAGGCCCTCGAGAGCTCGGGCCTGGACGCCGTGCTGGTCGAAGGAACCGGCGGGCCGGCGCTGCTGACCCGACGCTCGGCGGCAGCCCACATTCGCAAGCTGGCCGAGGCGAAGGCCCTTGCCGACAGACTACCGAAGCCGCCGGCGGGCGATGTGTGAGAGCGAGGTGAGACGATGAGCCTGGACGAGCGCCCGGCCGACGGCAAAGCCTTCGAAGATGGGTCCCGAAGCGAGCGGCGCCGGCGCGGCCGGGTGGATCGCGGGGGACGGCCCCACATGGCCGATCTCAGCGGCCGGCCGACAGCCCCCTACCGAGCTGTTGCCGAGGCCGAGGTCACGGTCGCCCACGAGACGCTGAGCGCGATCGTGGACGGGACGACTCCCCGCGGGGACGTCCTGGGCGTGGCCGAGCTGGCCGGCGTGATGGCCGCCAAGCGCACCTCTGAGCTGATCCCGCTCAGCCACTCGACCGCGCTGACGGAGCTGCTGGTGCGGGCGACCCCGGAGCGGAGCGGCAGCCTGGTGCGGATCCGGGCCGAGACGGCGGCGGTCGGCCAGGCGGGAGTGGAGATGGAGGCGCTCACGGCCGCGGCCGTGGCAGCCCTGACCGTGTACGACATGGTCCGGGATCTCGACCGCGCGGCCTCGGTCGCCGGTGTGCGGCTCGTCTCGGCCACTGAAGGCTCGGCCGCAGCCTGGCAGAGGCCCGAGGGGCCGCCGGCCCGCCAGCGTCCCCCGGCAGGCGCCCGCGGCGCCGGCAGGATCGGCCAGTCGGGACGGCCTGCGCGCCCACAGTCGCCGCGGCGCTAGGGCAGCGGCGGGAGATGGCCGGGCCGGTGCTATGCTCACGACCAGGCCCGCCGCAGCGCGGGTGAGGAGGTCGAGCCGATGCGCTGTCCGCGTTGCGGAGAACGTGACACCCGGGTGATCGACTCGCGCGACCTGGACGAGGTGAGCATCCGTCGCCGGCGCGAGTGCCCGTCGTGCGCGGCTCGTTTCACCACCAACGAGCGCATCGAAGCCCCGCGGCTGGCGATCGTCAAACGCGACGGCTCCCGGCAGGAGTTCGATCGGGACAAGCTCTTGGCCGGGATGCACAAGGCGCTGACCCGGCGGCCGGTCCCCGACGATGCCGCGGACCGCGCGGCGGACGAGATCGAGGCCGAGCTGCGAGCCACCGGCTCGCCGGAGGTCGACTCGTCGGAGGTGGGCCGCCTGACCATGGAGAAGCTGCGCCAGATCGACCAGATCGCCTACATTCGTTTCGCCAGCGTATACCAGAGCTTCGAGGACCTCGAGGCCCTCAAGCGGGAGGTGGACAATCTCTACGCCCAGCGGGAGAGCGGGGCCACCGTCAAGTGACGACGATGAACGATGCGGTCGATTGGTCGGCCGACCTCGGGGGTGGTACGCGGGTTGCCCTCATCCAAGCCGGCCGCTTTCGCTCCGACGCCGGGGCGTTGCTGGGCGTCGTCCCGAGGGCGATGTGGGGCCACCTGGTGGCCGGCGAGATCGACGCCGAGCACCGCTTGTTGCAGGCGCTCAACTGCCTGCTGATCGAGACGCCGGCGGGACGGGTCCTGGTGGAAACGGGGATCGGGGCGCGCATCAGCGACAAGGCCCGGGCGATGCGCAGCTACGAGGGCCCCTGGGTCGTGCCCGCGCTGGAGAACGCTGGCTTCGACCCGGCGACCGTGGATGCGGTGGCGGTGAGCCACCTTCACTACGACCACGCCGGAGGGGTCATGCGGCCGGACGGCTCGCCGGCCTTCCCGCGGGCGAAGGTCGTGGCCCAGCTGGCGGAGTGGGAGATCGCAATGGGCGACAACCCACGCCTGACCGCCGGCTACGACCAGCCGGAGCTGCGGCTCTTCCGGGAGCTGGGAGTGCGTGACGCGGTGGACGGCGAGGCGGAGCTGCTGCCCGGCGTGTCGGTCTTCGCCACGGGCGGGCACAGCGCCGGGCACCAGGGGGTGCTGATCCGCGGTGGGGACCGCACGGTGGCCTTCTTCGGCGACCTGTGCATGCGGCCGTGGAGCGCCAACCCCCGCTGGGTGACCTCGTTCGATGACTTCCCGCTCGATTCGGTAGCCGTGAAGCAGGCGCTCTTCGGGCGGGCGGCCGATGAAGGCTGGACTATTGTCCTGTCGCACGAACCGCTCAAGCCCGTCGGCCGATTGGCGCGCGACCGGGATCGGTTCAAGTTCGAGGCCCTCGTCTAGGGCGGGCGTCGCCCGGGCGAATGGCGCCCGACGCGCCGCGACGCGGTAACATCCCGTTCGGGCCCCCGTAGCTCAGTGGATAGAGCGCCGCCGTCCTAAGGCGGGCGTCGCTGGTTCGAATCCGGCCGGGGGCGCCAATCCTTGCAGGGGAGGAGATCGGGAGCCGCCGATGAGCCTTCGCGGGCGTGCCTTCACCATCGCCGCCTTCGCCGTGGCCATGGCGTACATCGAGTCGGCCTGCGTGGTCTACCTGGAGCGGGCCTTGTCGATCACGCCCGACACGCTGTTCCCTCTTCGCAGCCCCGATGCCGTGGGCGATCTGGCCGCCATGGAAGTCGGCCGCGAGGTGGGGACCCTGGTGCTGTTGGCCGCGGCGGGCTGGCTGGCCGGGCGGAACTACCAGACGAGGCTGGCCTGGGGGGCGGTCGCTTTCGGCATCTGGGACATCGCCTACTACTTCTGGCTGTGGGTCTTCCTGGGCTGGCCGGCTTCTCTGGCTGTGTGGGACCTGCTCTTCCTCATCCCTGTTCCATGGGCCGGGCCGATCTATGCGCCACTGGCCGTGAGCCTGGCCCTGATCGGCTTCGGCCTGGCCGTAGCCCGGGCGGACGAGCACGACGCGACGCCGAGAGCGGGCTGGCCCGAGGCGGTCTTGGGGTTGGGCGGAGGCCTGCTGGTGATCCTGAGCTTCACCCTGGACGCCGCAAACTTGATGGATGGGGGTCTTCCGGGCTGGTACCCGTGGCCGCTGCTGATGGCGGGCCTCGCCGTCGGAGGGTGGGGCGCAACGCGAGCCATGCGAGCTGGGGCGCGGCAGGCTGCAGGCTAGTCGGAGGTCTCGGCAGGCTGGCAGGGCTGGGCGGGACGGCAGGCGGGGCACCAGCCGGAGATCGTGACGTGTGACAGGTCTACCGCGAACCCCAGCTGAGCTTCCAGCGCCCGGGCGATGACCGCCCCGGCCTCGGGGTCGATCTCCCAGGTTCCGCCGCAACCCTCGCAGTGGAGGTGGCCGTGGACCGTCTCGGGCAGGACGTGGTACTCCTCGCGGCCGTCGGGCGTGTGCCCATGGCATACCAGGCCCAATTCCTCCAGGAGATCGAGGGTGCGGTAGACCGTGGACGGAGTGGTGGTCGGGTCGAGCTCCCGGGAGCGGGCAATCAGCTCGCCAGCGCTGCGACGAGGCCCTGGCGGCCATGGGTATCGCCCACCTGGCCGACCGAGCGCCATTCGAGCTATCGGGTGGCGAGAAGAAGCGGGCGGCGATCGCTTCCGTGCTCTCGCTCCGGCCGCAGGTGCTGCTTCTGGACGAGCCGACGGCGGCCCTGGACCCCCGACGAAGTGGGTCCTGGTCGAGCTCGTCGCCGGGCTGGCGGCCGGTCGAACCCTCGTGGTGGCGACCCACGAGCTGGACGTCGTACCTCTGATCGCCGATCGAGCCGTGGTCCTGAGCGAGGACGGACGGGTGGCAGGAGACGGCCTGGCGGCGGCCATCCTGGCGGACACGGCACTGCTCCTGAGAGCGAATCTGATCCATGAGCACCGCCACCGCCACGGCCGCCTGGTCCACTCGCACCCGCATCCGATCGATCAGACACGCCATCGCCACCCTCCTGGGGGAGCCTGATCTGCGGCAATTGGGGGATGCCGGGTGGGCCACCCCTGTACGCCGGATGGGTACTGGTGTTCCGGGAATGAGTCCCGAGAATGGGCAGTGTCATGGAGAGCCGTCGCTCAGCCGATGGGCAAGTGCGGCCGCCCGATGCGCCGGGACCGGGCGGGGCGGGATTCGGCGCCCCGTCTTCGGCGGAGACCGCCCCGGCAGGCGTCGAAACCGAGCTGGCGGCAAGCGGGCGGCTGCTGGACGAGGCGCTGGCGGGGATCGAGCTGGTCCTGGAGGCCGACGGAGTCGCCTTCTGGCGTGAGGAGGCCGATCGCAGCCTGGTCTTGGCGGCCCACCGGTCCATCTCCAGCGAGATGCTGTCGGCTTTGGATCGCCAGGTGGTGGGCCCGCTGCAATCGATCATGCGTCGCTGGCCGGACAGCCCTCTGGTGGCGATCCCGCTCGAAGACCCGTCCAACCCCCTTGCCGAGGAGATCCGGGCGCTGGTCGAGAGCGAGGGGATCGCCGGCCTGGCCGGCGTGCCGTGCCGCACTCACGGGGAGATGCTGGGGATGTTGTGTATCGCGCACAAGCGACCTCATCCCTGGACGGTGCGTGAGCTAGGCCTGGCCACGGGCTTCGCCGGCCAGCTGGCAACGGCCCAGGAGAACTCACGCCTGTTCGCCTCGGTTCGCTCCATGGCCAGCCGCCTGACTGCGATCCACGAACTGAGCCTGCGCCTGGCGCAGCTGCGCGAGTCCGAGGCTGTCGAGGAGACGATCGTGGCCGAGGCCGGCCGGCTGGTCGAGTGCGATACGGTGCGGGTCTTCAGGCAAGACCCGGAGGACGGCGTGCTCCGGGTCGTGGCGGCTTCGTGCGGGACGGGCGATACACAGCGGCCGGCGGCCCGGCAGACGGACGCCGGCCCGGACGGGGTCCTGGCCGCTTCGGTGGCGAAGCGAAACGAAGGGGTGATCGTACCCGACGCCCAGGCCCCCGATGGCTGCCCGCCGAGCATGGCGGAGGGCGCGTGGTCGCTGCTGATGGTGCCCATGTCGTATGGAGACGAGGTCCACGGCGTTCTCGCTGTCTCTCGAGCGGTCCCAAACGCGTACGGGCTCCAGGACGAGCAGGCCCTCTCGATCTTCGGGCGATACGCGGCCCAGGCGATCGTCAACGCGGCCAACATCGCTCGCCTGGAGAGCCAGCGAGTACGGCTCGAGCGCCAGGTCGCGGGCGAGCGGCGCCTGCTGGGAGTCAGCGAGCAGCTGGTCTCACAGCTCGATCCGCGCCTCGTCCTCGAGCAGATCGCCGAGACGATAGGCATGGTCGTCCACTACGACCGGCTGACGATCTACCACCGCGGCCGTGACGGCGGCGCGATCGAGGCTGTGCTGTCGCGCGCTCACTCGGGAGAGGACGACGCACCCCAGGCCGCCTGGCTGCCACGCGAGGAGAGCCTCACCAAGCAGGTCATGGACAGCGGCGAGGCTGTCCGCCGCAACAACGCCGCGGAGTCTGACCCGGCGTCAGGGCCGGGGGCAGAGGAGCGGCCGTCAGGGGACGGCAGCCTGCCCGAACAGAACATCATCGTCGTGCCCCTGCGGATCCAGGGCGAGGTCGTCGGCTCGCTGAACCTGATCCGAGTTGGCGGGCCGGAAGCGCGCTTCTCCGAGCCGGAGTTCGAGCTG
Organism: Chloroflexota bacterium; assembly: GCA_034430475.1. Classification (GTDB taxonomy): domain Bacteria; phylum Chloroflexota; class Limnocylindria; order Limnocylindrales; family CSP1-4; genus Fen-1039. Next base: position 41,384 of record DAOUEA010000080.1, read on the forward strand.
AGCAAGCTGTTCGCGGGTCAAGCTTCGATTGCCCTCCAGAACGCGGAGGCCCATTTCACGGTTTCGACACGGGCCGATCTCGATCCACTCACCGGTCTTCGCCACCATGGCACCTTCCAGCGTGACGTGGACACCCTTGTCGAAGCCGGCGAGGCATTCTCGCTGGTGATGATGGACCTCGACTTCTTCAAGGCCTTCAACGACACGTACGGCCACCCGGCTGGCGACGCCTTGCTGCAGGCCGTGGCCCTGGCCGTCGTGGGCGGCATCCGCCAGAACGACCGGGCCTATCGCTACGGCGGGGACGAGTTCGCCTTGCTCCTCATAGGCGCCAGCCGCGGCCAGGCCGAGGAAGTGGCTGCCCGGATCCAGGCGGCCATTCGAGAGGCTGCCGCCGAGTCGTCCGCGGGCGCAATCGGCATGCCGTACGGGGCCTCCGCCGGCGTTGCCTGCTGGCCGCCCGACGGCGCGACCAAGACCGAGCTGGTGCAGGCGGCCGACACCGCTCTCTACGAGGCCAAGCGTCGCCGGGGTGAAGGCCCGAGCGATGTGGACGGTGGCGTGGCGTCGCTCCTCTCGGAGGCCATTCTGGACGCGGCCCGCGACCTTCTGGCTGCGCGGACTGCCCAGGCAGTGGCCAGGAGCGTGCTTCGGCATGGGGCAGCGATCGTTGGGTCCCGGGATGGGCTGGTGGCGATGCCACACAAGGGATCGGGCGGCAACGGCCGCCGCCGGCGCCGCGACGACGAGATGCGGCTCGTCGTTGGCTCGGGCCGCTACCATGAGGCAACCCAGCCGATCAAGCGTGGCCAGGGCTTCTGGGGACGGCTGTGGGCGAGCGGCAGGGCCCTAGCTGAGGATGAGTCCGACAGCGGCATGATGGTAGGGGCGCCGATGGCGGCGGGAGGCGTCGTCTGGGGCGTAGTCGGCTTCGCCCTGGGGCCGGGCGTGGTCGTCTCCCCCGAGCGCCTGCGGATCCTGGATCACCTCGCGACGCTGGCCGGAGCGGCCGCTCAGCGACATGCGCGGGCCCCCGCGGGAGCCGCCGCGGGGGCCGCGGGGACCTCTGTTCGCGCCTGATGGCGCCACCGCCAGCGGGATGAGCCGCTGCCTCTATACTCAGCGCATGCGTCGCATGGTCTGCATCTGCGCTCTGATGAGAAGGCTGCTGGGGCAGGGGTATGTCTGGACGGCACGGCCGCTTCCTCGCCCCACCCCGATAGAGTGGCAGGTGCCCGCTGGCGGCACTGGCGGGACTCTGCCGGCCTGGTGGGTGGGCTCGTGACCTACGCGTGGGGCTCGCCCCCCGCGCCTGTGGCGCGGCACCGGGTCTGCCTTGCCGCGGCGGTCGCCCTGCTGGCCTGCGCCGTCGCTTCGGCGGCCGCGCTGGGTATGAGTTCCTCGAATGAGAATGGCGGGCGGCCCGATTCGGGCGCTTCGAGCGGCGCGCTGCGCATTCTCGGTCCGTCCGCATCGTCCTTCGATCCAGCTGCCCAGAGCGATTCGGGCAGCGCCCAGATCATTTCGCAGGTCTTTGAGTCTCTGACAGCCGTCGACCCTGCCGGGCACGTCCAACCCGCCCTGGCCGAATCCTGGCGCACGGAGCGCGATGGGCAGCGGGTGGTGTTCCAGCTCCGGCCCGGGCTCAAGTTCTCGGACGGGCGCGACCTGACCGCTCAGGACGTGGTCTCGAGCTGGATGCGGGTGCTCGATCCGGCGCGCCCAAGCCAGCTTGCGTCGCTGCTCGATGGGGTCGTGGGGGCACGCGCCTACCGCGAAGGGAAGGGCGACAAGGCCGGCGTTGGCTTCGCCACGAGCGGGGACAGGGAGGTGGCCGTGGACCTGATCCACCCGGCCTCCGACTTCCCGGCTATCGCCTCGAGCCCGACTCTGGCAGTCGTTCCGCCCGACATCGACACTCGACCGGCCGTGCTGCGCGCCGGTAGCTTCGTCGGCTCGGGCGCCTACACCCTGACTGCCGAGACGGACGAGGAAACGACCCTGCTCGCGAACAGCCTCTACTGGGCCGGCCCGCCTGCCATCAAGACCATCCATGTCATGCACACGACCGGCGGCAACAGCCCGGTGAGCGAGTTCGAGATCGGCAACCTGGACTACACGCCGATCAGTCCCTGGGATGCGATGTGGATCATCTACGACGACTATCTGGGCCCCTCGCTGCGGGTGGAGCCATCCGCGTCGGTGGACTACTACGCCTTCGACACCACCAAGCCCCCGTTCGATGACGTTCACGTCCGCCGCGCGTTCCAGATGGGCATCAACTGGCGGCGCATGGTCAGCCTCCAGGGCAACCCGCTGCAGACCGCAGCGACCAGCCTCGTCCCGCCGGGCCTGCCGGGACGAAGCGACCTGGACTTCGGGCCGCAGTTCGACCTGGAGAAGGCGCAGGCCGAGCTGGCCGCAGCCGGCTACCCCGACGGCGTCGGCTTCCCCAGGGTGACCCTCGTGACCGGGGGAGCCGGCCTGGACGCCGGGATCATCGCCCAACTGCACGACAACCTGGGGATCGACATCGACTACGCGATCCTCGATGGCGACTACTACTACGACAGCATCATCGAGGAGTCGCCGGCCATGTTCTACATGGGCTGGGTAGCGGACTATCCCGGCGCAAACGACTTCCTGGGCATCTTGCTCGGCACCGGGGTGACCTACAACGTCGGCCACTGGAGCGACGCGGCATTCGACGCGGCGATCGAAGAGGCGCTCGGGGCCGCCGACCCGGCTGAGGCGCAGGAGGCGTTCGATCGAGCGCAGGCGATCGTCAAGGACGAGGCGCCCGCCATCCCGGTGCAGTACGGGGCGGGCTACGCTCTGGCCGCGCCCGGCCTGTTGGGCGCGCTGCCGAACGCGCAGGGGCTGATCCGCTATGCCGGGCTGGCCTGGGAGGCCGACCAGTGAGAGGCATTCCGCTGGGCCGCCGGCTGCGAGTGGCGCTTGTGGCCGCCTGTGTCGTGGGCCTGAGTCTGACGTGGGCCGTGCCGGCTGCCGCTGCCTCGGTCACATTCGGGACGCCGACGGCCACCTCCGTGTTCGGCAAGGGCATCACCTTCAAGCAGCCCTACAGCGGTGGCGGAAGCTTCAAGGAAGTCGACATCGTCATCGCCTACCCGGGCAGCCTCGGGCCGTCCCTGGTGAAGCTCGACAGCCCTGGGCCTGGAGCCTTCACCCACGACATCGTGACCTCGGAGGGCCAGCTGGCGGCCAACACGAAGCTGACCGCAAAGTTCCGGGTCGTCTTCGCGGATGGCAGCCTCCAGGAGGGACCGGAGGTCGAGGTCACCTATGCCGACACGCGCTTCAAGTGGAAGACCAAGATCGGGCCCGTCGTCCGCCTGCACTGGTACGAGGGATCTGATGGCTTCGCCGACACGCTGCTAGGCTTCGCCCAGGACGGCGTCGACAACGCCAGGGCGTTCATGGGCGCGGGCCACCAGGCGCCGATCGACTTCTTCGTCTACGCCGACGAGCAGCCTTTCTACGACGCCATGGGAGGCGGGATCCGCGAGAATGTGGGTGGACTTGCCATCCCCGAGACGCGGACTCTCTTCGCCCTGGCCGGACCAGGGGAGACCACCTATGCCCAGACCGCAGTCCCACACGAGATCACCCACGTGGTCTTTGACGAGGTCACCGGCAACCCGTATCACTACCCGCCCCACTGGCTCAACGAGGCAATCGCGGTCTACGTCTCGGAGGGCTACGGCAACTCGGACAGGGCCCAGGTCAACAATGCCGCCCAGGACGGCACGTTGATGCCTCTGGCCGCGCTTGGCGGCCAGTTCCCCACGAGCCGCGACAGGTTCTTCCTGGCCTATGCGGAGTCCGTCTCGGCAATCGACTTCTTCATCAAGACATACGGCCAGTCGGCGGTGAACGATCTGCTGAAGGCGTTCGGCGACGGCGCGTCCGACGACGAAGCCTTCATCGCGGCTACGGGCGCGGATATGGCCGCCTTCGACCGGGCGTGGATGGAATCGGTTGGTGCCGAGCCCGGCAGCTCCTTCGGGCCCCAGCCCGCTCCCAGCGGTCCGCTGCCGCCCGGGTGGACGGCAGGCGGCGGGACAGTCGCGACGGCGCCCCCTTCCTCAGTGACCTCGTCGGAGCCCGGCCCGACGCAGGAGCCGGGCGGCGAGTCGGACGGATCCCCGGGATGGCTACTGCCTCTGATGGCTGTCACGCTCGTCGGGGCCGGCGTGGCAGTGGGAGCCGCGTGGGCTCTGATGATGCGACGGGACCGGCCGGCGCCCCCGGTCTGAGTCTCGGCCTCGAGCAGCCGGCATGGGTCCGTCGGTGTCTGGTAGTCTGAGCCGCCGTTCTGCGGACGGTGGCGTGCTGGTCGGTCGCGGGCGTTGGTAGTGAGAAACGCTGAGTCGGGTGTAGTCGAGTTCCTGCTCGGGGACGTTGTCCGGCTGCGCCGCGTGCATCCCTGCGGGGGCACGGACTGGCTTATCGACAGATTGGGAGCTGATATCGGGTTGCGCTGCCTTACGTGCCAGCGACATGTGCTGATAGAGAGGCGAGTACTTGAACGGCGTATCGCTGCCTTCGTGAGCAGGGGCGATCCGAGCTTGAGCGGAGCGGTTGCGCCCGATCGAGAGGGGCCCAGGTGAGCCCAGCCACGGCCGGCACCGGGCGGACGCAACGACACGTCCGGCCCGCATCGAAGCACGCCTCGGGCGCCGAAGCGGCCCAGCCGAGCGGGATGGCAGTCCTGCACAACAGGCCGTTCCTGCTGCTGTGGCTGGCCCAGGTAGCGACTCAGGTTGGCGGCAGCACCGTCACCTACGGCCTGACGATTCTGATCAGCACCAGGTATGCCTCGGCCTCCGCCGTGGGTGTCTTGCTGCTGAGCTTCCTCCTGCCGGCGATCCTGTTCTCGGCGATCGCCGGCGTCTTCGTCGACATGGTCGACAAGCGCCAGGTGCTGGTCGTCACCAACATCATGCGAGGCCTGGCGTTCGTGGCGATCGTCTTCGCCGGTGACAACCTTCTTGGGCTGTACCTGCTGATGATCTTCGTGGCCACGGTCACGACCTTCTTCGGGCCGGCGGAGGCGTCGATGATTCCCTTTCTGGTGCCGCGCAACCAGCTCCTGGCGGCCAACGGCCTGTTCACCCTGACGACCAACATGGCCTTCGCCGCCGGGTTCGCGCTCGCCGGGCCATTGATCATCGCCCTGGCCAATACCCAGACCTTGATCCTGCTGGTGGCCATGCTGTACTTCGTGGCGGCGGTCTTCTGCTGGACGCTGCCGGCGTCGCCCCCCGCCGAGGATTCGGCCACCGCGGAGAGGGCGGTCGCGGGCGCCGAGCGGGCTGTGAAGGCCATGGTGGCGGATCTCTCGGAGGGCATCACCTACATCCGGGCCCACCACAACGTCGGTTGGTCGCTCTCGTTCCTGGGGATCACGGGCGGCCTGGTCGGGATCCTGGCCATCTTGGGCCCCGGCTTCGCCCAGAGCGCGCTGGCATTGGGCGAGAAGGACTTCATGATCGTCGTGTTGCCCCTGGGCATGGGTATCGTGAGCGGGATCATCTGTCTCAACGCCTTCGGCAGGTACGTGCCACGGCGGCGGGCCATCGAGGCCGGGATGATCTCGATGGGCGTGCTGCTGGCCATCCTGTCCTTCGCGGGCCCCATCTCCCACTTCCTGGAGGCGAACGTCGCGACCCAGATCCGGGAGGTGAGTCGCGTCGCCTCGGTGCTGTCGCTGGTGATCGCCCTGGCCTTCGCCGTGGGCCTGGCCTTCGCGGTGGTCTCCATCTCGTCGCAGACCCAGCTTCAGGAAGACCTGCCTGAGGACGTGCGCGGCCGGGTCTTCGGCGTGCTGAACATGCTGGTCTCGATCGCCAGCCTGGCCCCGATCATCATCGTGGCGCCGATCGCCGATATCGTCGGCCGAGACCCGGTGATCCTCACCGTCGGCATCATGGTGGCGCTGATCGGGGCGATCAGCGTGGTCCGTCGCGGGCCGCTCGCCAGGACCGACCTGGCGACCAAGGCCGGGACTGAGGCCGGCGTGCCCGTGAGCGCGGTTCAGAGGGGCGCAGCCCCGGCGGAGCTGACCGGTGGGGCGATCCTCGCCGTCCTCAGCTCGGAAGACGGCGACGAGGGGCGATGAATCGGCCGGCCAAGCCGGGCGTCGACTGCGACCCGGCAGGGGGGCGCATCGAAGCGGGGGGCACCCCGGACGCGTGGCGGGCGGCTGCCCTCGCGATCCTGGGGGGCGGGGCACTGGCCGGGTATCTCGCTGGACGCAGCAGGCTCGGTGGTGCTGTGACCGCCCTGACGGCCGGCGTAGCGCTGGGCTGCGCGGTCCCGATCGCGCTTGCCGGTCGAAGGCCGCCGATCACGCCTGAGGGAGCGGCAGACGCGCTGCGCCGGACGGCTGCGCCCCCGACGTTCACCGTGCTGGTGGGCGCTCGCGACGAGGCCGGGGTCCTGCCGGCGCTGGTTGCCGATGTCGCGCGGCAGGACTACCGGGACGAGGACGGACGGCCTCGCTTCGAGCTGGTAGTGGTTGACGATCGCTCATCCGACGGCAGCGGCGAGGTTGTGGTGAGAGCAGCTCGCGAGGCCGGCGTCGAGGCGGCGACGCGCGTGATCCGGCGCGAGGGAGCGCATCTCCCGGACGGAAAGGGAGCGGCCCTGACCGCGGCTCAGCCCGACCTGTGCCGGGGCGACGTGGTGGTCGTGCTGGACGCGGACGCCCGGATCGAGCCCTGGTTTCTGAGACGGGCCGCTGGCTACTTCGCGGCGGGTGCCAGGGCGGTGACGGCGCGCCGCATGATCCTGGACGCGGGATCGAGCTGGTTGGCCGGGGCCCAGGCAGACGAGCAGACTCTCGACGGGGAGATCAACCGCGGCCGCTGGGCCATGGGGGGCTGCTCGGAGTTCCGCGGCAACGGCATCATGGTCAAACGAGATCTGCTGGCGGAGGTGGGTGGCTGGCGGGCGGAGGCGCTCACGGAGGACATCGACCTGTCGAGCCGCATCGCGGCCGGTGCCGGGGAACGTGTCGCCTGGGCGGTGGACGTTGAGGTCTGGGAAGAGCCCGTGAGGTCCGTCGAGGACCTGTGGCGGCAGCGACTGCGCTGGGCCGAGGGGGCTTTCCGCCGGCTGTTCGATCACGGGCAGGCAGTCGTCTCGAGCCGGCGCCTGTCCGTTCGCTCGCGGCTGGATTTCGCGGCCTATGTGGGCCAGCTGGCGGTCCCCACCGTCGTCGTTGGGGCTGCTGCGGCCGCGGCCGCGGCCGGGGGCCGGAGACGGCCTCTTGTGGCTGTCCTGGGGGGATACCTGGGCGTGAGCGCCGCGCTGGGCTGGGATTCGCTGCGCTGGAGCCACGACGGGGAGGGGATGCCGCCGGTGGGTCGGGCGAGGCTGTGGCGGGCGCTGCGGGTGGCGCTGTTCAGCGGGCTCTGGCTGCTTGCCGTTCCGGGTGCCTTGCTGAGGCTGGTAGTCGGTGGCCGCGTCCGCTACCACAAGATGGAGCACGGCAACTCGGACGATAGCAGCAGCCGAGGCGGACGCACGAGGCACGTCTAGGGCCAGATAAGCCGCAGATAAGCGGCCGGGGGTACGGTTGGCTCGTCCAGATGGCGTGGCCGCCAACCGAGTTGGACGTGGGGGCGGCCACACATCCTCTCGTCGGCCTTGCGAGGCGAATCCAGGAGGGAGGGGGAGAGCTGACCGAGGTTAGGCGGCCAGGGCGCCGCCGGGCATCGGCCTGACCGTCGAGGGGCCGGCTCACGCGATCGTACCCGCCGCAGGCATCCGCCCGCCGGATGGGAGGAGATCGATGAAGCGAGCCGCGACCTTTGCGGCCTCGCTGGCGCTGGCAGTCTCGCTATCGGGCGCTGCTGCCGCACCGGCGGCCGCCTACACGGCTCATGTCTGGTCGAATGCGAACGCCTTTGCCAGGCAATGCTTGGGGTTTACGGACAACTACCCCAGGCTCCACTACAACCTCAACGTAAGCCAGCTGGCGAAGCTGGGCTTCAGCCCGGTCCAGGGGGCGCTCGGGGCCGGGTTCACCGGGAGCGCGTTCCTGAGCAACGTCTTCAGCGACTACGCGGTCTACGTCCACAGCCACGGCGACAACTACTGGGCCAGGTCGGGTGCGCCCAAGGTCGACTCGGGTTTCATGCAGGACCCTGGCGTGGGCGACTGCAACAGATCGAGCGACATCGTCCGATCGAGCGCCATCAAGGCCAAGACTCAGGGCACGACATACAACATCGTGATCATGTCCACCTGCATGCTCGGCTCGTCGTCGAGCACCATGCCCGCCGCGTTCCAGATCGAGAAGACGAGGATCTCGACCGATCCTGAGTTCTACCTCGGCTATCCGGTCCACGCCTGGGACAGCGCGAGCTATCGCTTCGAGAGCGCCTTCTGGAGCTACGTCAACGGCGGAATCGGCACCCGGACGCTGTCGCAGGCGTTTGCCTACGCCAGCGCCCTGGGCGGGTACCCGGGCGTCAGCGCCAGCGAGCCGTTCAAGGCCAGCTGGTGGGGGAATCCCAACTACGTCGGCAAGCCGACTCAACCCGCCCTGGAGTGTCCGGTATGTCAGTGAGCATCGTTCGCACAGGACTGAAGGCTGTCGGCCTGGCGGGAGCGATCGCGGCGGCCGTGGTCGTCACGAGCGGCCTGGCGGCGGCAGCGCGGCCGGCCGGTGAGCTACCCGACGTCGGCCGTGGGCCGGCGAGGGTGGAGGTTGCCCTTTCGGGGGACGCCGAAGCTCGGCTCCTGGCCAGGCACGGCCAGGTCAGGGATGCCCTCGGTTTCCCGACGGGGAAGAATCGGGGCGCATGGCATGTCAAGGATGGCTTCAACCACACTGAGTTCGACGAAGTTAGCGAGGTGGCTGCCGGCGGCGAAGTGCTGTCGGTCACCCAGTTCGACGGGCGAGGCCTGCGCCTGGCCGTCAGGCTCGACAAGCCGGCGGCATCGAGAGCGAGCCTGAGGCAAAGCAAGGCCGTGAAGGCGGCCGAGCAGGCGGTTCGTCGGACGGGATTGCCGCTTGGGCCGGTGGCCGTCGCAGAAGCGGATACGGTCAGCGGCGGGCTTGTCGTTCGCTGGGCACGCACCGAGGATGGCGTCCCGGTTCGGGGCGACGAGATCCGAGTGGCTATCCGCCCGGACGGCAGGATCGCCAGCCTGTCGCGGGTCGACCACGCGCTGGCGGCAGGACGAAAGGCGATCAGCTCAGGACGAGCCGTGGAGATCGGCCGCACGATCCTCGACGAATGGTCGGGCCATAGCGAGTCCGACTACGAGATCCAGGGGGCGACTCTGGAGTGGGTCGAGCCGAACGGGATCTTCGATCCGGACCGGATCGGGTCTATGCCGGAGGCGTACCGCCAGGCGTGGGTCGTGGTCGCGAAGCCGACCGGCGCCGCGGCGGAGCACCTCAACCTGCTGGCGCTGTTCATCGACGCCGCCGACGGGTCTCTCATCGGCGGCGACACCGTCCAGTAGGGACGGCACAGGCCGGGGCAGCCCGGTGTCGGAGCAAGGTGGCCGTGGCCGCTCGTGCAGGGCGGCCACGGCCCACAGGAAGGGGGTCAGACTATGGAGGGCTCGTCGGTGAGGGCGGTCGGTGGAGGGGGCCTGGTGCGGAGCCGGTACCTGGCACTGCTGTGCGTTGCGGCGGTTGCGGTGTGCGGGTGCACGCAGGCGGCCAGCTGGGCTTCGAGTCAGGCCGGCTCGTCCGCGTCCCCCACCGAACCGGCCACGTCGGCCACAGAGCCGACGACGTCGCCCACGGAACCGGCGCTGGTACCGGAACGGGTGCTGGCCCTCGGCGGTCCGGCGGGAGGTCCCTACAGCCTCTGGCTGTGGGATGCGGAGAACGGCTGGGATGAGATGGGGGAGGCCGGCACAGCCACGGCCCTTGGCCGCGACGGCCAGGTCCTGCTTCTGGCAGGCCGGGATGGAGTGGAGGTGAAAGCCCTGGACGACGTGGTTGGGCCTGTGGGAGATGGCGCGCAGGAGTGGCATCTCCCACCGCTCGGGTTGCAGGTCGGATCCGTCTCGCGCTCGCCCCTGGGCCGGTTGGCCGTGGTGACCGTCGACGACTCGGGCACGACGTACCTGGTGGAGGATGACTCGGGTCAACCGCAGCCGCTCACGCCGGCACCAGAGCAGCCGTTCAGCCCGGTCGTGGGCTGGCTGGAGGGGGAGCAGTTGCTGGTCTTGACGGTGGATTCTCAGCTCGTTCCGCACCTGGCCGTGGTCGACCCTGCATCCGCAACTGAGAAGATGCTGACCAGCGTCACCGGGGCACGGGTCTTCTGCGTGTCGCCGGACTACGGGACGGTTGCCGTGGCTACCGAGGATGCCGTGTACGTCGCTGCGGCGCCTGTCTGGCTGGCCGACAAGCCCCTGGGGCGGGGATTCGACATCCCGGCCGGCCACGTGGTGTGGGGCCTGGCATTGGACACGGGCGGGAGCCGGCTGGCGATGCTCGTAGGCCGCGTCGAAGCCGATGGCGGAGTGTCCGACGTCCACGACGTCATCTACCGCAAGACAGCCTCCGGCTGGACCAAGGTGGCCGACGCGGAGGTTCCGTTCGAGCGGGGCCCAGGCCAGGTATGGCTCGACTAGGAGAGCTAGGAAAGCGCGGAGCGGGCCCGCCGAGCGCCGGCCGACGCCGCGTCGCGGGCCCGCCAACCTTGAACCGAGCGCCTCGGCACGGATAGAATGCCGCGCGGAGTGAGGCAAGCTCGTAGCGCAAGGAGGGGCCGTGGCCCGGTTCAAGGTTGTCATCGTCGGCTATGGAAACGTGGGCCGGGGGGTGATGCACGCCATCGCCTCAGCCCCGGACGCCGAGCTTGCGGGGATCATCTCCCGCGACCCGGCGCGAGTGAAGCGCGAGGCACCCGACGCCCCTGTCTTCTCGGTGGGCGACGAGGAAGCGTGGAAGAAGCTGGGAGCTGACGTCGCCATCCTGTGCGGTGGATCCGCCAAGGATCTCCCCGAGCAGGGCCCGTTCTTCAGCCGCTTCTTCAACACGGTGGACAGCTTTGACACTCACCACGACATCCCCGACTACTTTGCGATCATGGACAGGACGGCGCGAGAGGCCGGGAAGGTAGCGATCATCTCGACGGGATGGGACCCCGGGGTCTTCTCACTGGAGAGGGTCCTGGCCGACGCCTTCGTGCCGGGTGCCTCGCACTACACCTTCTGGGGCAAGGGCGTGAGCCAGGGTCACTCGGACGCGGCACGCCAGGTGAAGGGTGTCAAGGACGCTCGGCAGTACACGATCCCGGTCCAGTCCGCTCTCGAGAAAGTGAGGGCGGGGGAGAACCCGTCGCTCACTACGAGGGAGAAGCACACCAGGCTGTGCTACGTGGTGGCGGAGCCCGGGGCGGACCAGGCGGCGATCGAGCGCGAGATCAAGGAGATGCCCAACTACTACGCGGACTACGACACCAGCGTGGCCTTCATCTCCGAGGAGGAGATGAAGAAGGGCCACTCGGCGTACCCTCACGGCGGCTTCGTGATGGCCACCGGCAAGACGGGCGACGGAAGCTCCACGCTGACGGAATACCGCTGCCAGTGGGGGAGCAACCCGGCGGCCACCGGGAGCATCCTGCTGGCCCACGCGCGGGCCGCGGTGAGGCTCTCGCAGGAAGACAGGCCGGGAGCTCTCACCATCCTGGACATACCCGCGGCGTACTTCAGCTCGCGCACGGCTGAGGAGCTGCGCGAGAAGTACATGTAGGCCGCCCCATGGCGGACAGGCTTCACTTCGGAGGAGTCAGCGGCCGGACGGTGGTCGGGGCGGCGTCCAGGTTCGGGACGCCGCTCTACCTCTACGACGAGGCCTTCATCAGGGAGAAGTGCCGGGAGATCTCCGGGATGCCGAATGCCTTCGGCCTGGAGCCCCGCTACGCGATGAAGGCCAACTCCGGCAGGGCCGTTCTCCAGCTGATCCACAGCGAGGGCCTCGGCATCGACGCCAGCTCGCTGAACGAGGCTCGTCGAGCCCATGCGGCCGGCATTCCGCTTGGGTCGATCATGCTCACGACTCAAGAGGTTCCGCGCGGCGCCGACAGAGCGGACCTCGAGCGGATGATGGCCGCCGGGATGCGCTACAACGTGTGCTCCCTGCTCCAGCTGGAGCTGGTCGCCGATTTCGCCGCTCGGAAGAAGCTCCCCCTGTCTATCCGCATCCACCCGGGACAGGGCGCCGGAGAGTCGGCCACGCGGAACACCGGGGACAAGTACTCGTGCTTCGGGGTTCACCTGGCGGACTTGCCGGGCGCGCTCTCCATGGCGGGGGACCGGGGGATCGTGTTCGACGCCGTTCACGTCCACATCGGCTCCGGCGGCGACCCGGAGAAGTGGCGCGAGAACGTGGACCGCGAGATCGCCTTTCTGGAGGAGCACCTCCCGCAGGCGGAGCGCATCAACTTCGGCGGGGGGCTCAGGACCGCTCGAATGCCGGACGAGACATCCGCGGACGTCGGTGCCCTGGGAGCGTACGCCAAGCGGAGACTCGAGGAACTCCATACCCGTACGGGCAGGAAGATCGTCATGGAGGTAGAGCCCGGCACGTACGTCATGGCCAACGCCGCCTACCTGGTGACGACCGTGATCGACGTCAAGGCGACGGGGCCGGACGGCTTTCAGTTCCTGGTTTGCGATGGCGGGATGGAAGTGAACGCGCGGCCGCTCCTCTACGGTTCCCGCCACCCGTTCTACGTCGTCAGGAAGGACGGGACGGTGGCCTCCTCGGAGTTCGATTCTGGCGGGCTGGATCGCGCCCGGGACCTCCGGGTGGTGGTGGGGCGATGCTGTGAGAGCGGGGACTCCCAGAGCCTGGACGAGGAGGGGCACATCGTTCCCCGCCTCATCGCGGAGGCGTCGGCCGGCGACTTCCTCGTGGTGGGAGGGTGCGGCGCCTACTGCTCCAGCATGACCCCCTTTGCGTACAACTCCCATACCCAGGCGCCGGAGCTTCTCCTGCGCCTGGATGGGAGGCTCGACGCTATCCGCCGGCCTCAGACCCTGCGCCAGATGACCGCGAACGAGGAAGGTCTGAGGAACTAGACGACCAGGCGGCCAGACGGCCAGGTGGACCGGCCCCCAGCGGAAGACCCGGATCCAGGCTCCGGTTCAAACGTGCCTGTGCTACGATCCGGCCCGCACAGGGGCGGTTAGCTCAGTTGGTTAGAGCGCATGCTTGACATGCATGAGGCCAGAGGTTCAAGTCCTCTACCGCCCACCAGGAGCCACCGGCATTAGCCGGTGCCAGATGGACAAAGCGTCGAGCGGGACACGCCCCGCCGGTCGAGCCGAAGAGAGCCTCCGCGCCGCATCCCGGAGCTGAGAGCGGAGGCGGCAATCGCCGGCACAGGCACCACCCGCGAGTGGCCGGAGAACCGGCCCGGGTTCCGCCCGTTAGAGCGGCACGAGCGCACGCAGGGCTACGAGCTCGAGCGTGAAGGCGGGTGGAACCGCGAGAGAAGCCTCTCGTCCTGTCGGACGGGAGGCTTCGTGCACATAGGTTGGGCGCGCCGGCAGCGGCGGCGGAAGGATGGTCGAGATGAGCCGAGACGAGAAGAGCCAGAAGGCGGAGCCCGCGGTGGCTGACGCCCCGGACGAAGACGAGCTGTTCACGACCGTAGAGCGCGGCTCGACCGAGGAGCTCCTCGACGCCGGCGCGCAGTCCGATCTGGATGCGATGCGGCACTCGGCAGCGCACGTCATGGCCGAAGCTGTGGTCGCGCTGTTCCCGGACGCTCAGCTCGGGATCGGGCCGGCCATAGAAGACGGCTTCTACTACGACTTCCTCCTTCCGAGGCCGCTGACGCCCGACGACCTGGCGGCGATCGAGGCGGGCATGGCCGCCTCTATCAATGCGGACCACGAGTTCGTGAAGAAGGAGGTGTCCTGGGCTGACGGGCGGTCCTTCTTCGCCTCGAAGGACCAGCCGTTCAAGGTGGAGATCCTGGACGATCTGGCGACCCGTGCCCGCGAGGAGGGTGAGGCTGCGCCGCCCACCAGCACCTACGAGCACGGAACCTTCATCGACCTCTGCAAGGGACCCCACGTCGCCAGCACCGGCAAGATCGGGCCGTTCAAGCTGATGGCCGTGGCCGGCGCCTACTGGCGCGGCTCCGAGAAGCGCCCGATGCTGCAGCGCATCTACGGCACGGTCTGGCCCAGCCAGGAGGAGCTAGATGGCTACCTCCACCGGCGAGAGGAGGCCAAGCGCCGCGACCACCGGCGCCTGGGTGTGCAGCTGGATCTCTACAGCTTCCACGACGTCAGCCCCGGTTCGGCCTTCTGGCATCCGAAAGGCCAGCGCCTGTGGCGCATCCTCGAGACCGCCATCCGCGAGGTCCAGGACAAGCGCGGCTACCAGGAGGTCGCCACGCCGATGCTGGTGCACAAGAAGCTGTGGGAGCAGTCGGGGCACTGGGCCAACTACAAGGACAACATGTTCATCCTCGAGTCGGAGGGCCAGACCTTCAGCCTCAAGCCGATGAACTGCCCCGAGAGCACCTTCATCTACAAGAGCAAGCTGCGGTCCTACCGCGACCTGCCGATCCGCCTGACCGACTTCGGACGGCTCCATCGCAACGAGCGGTCGGGCACTCTCTCCGGGCTGACGCGGGTGCGCCACTTCGTTCAGGACGACGGCCACATCTACCTCCGCCCGGACCAGCTCCAGGACGAGATAGCCGCTCTGCTGGGGGAGGTCTACGAGGTCTACGGCTGGTTCGGCCTGGAGCCCCGGTTCACCTTCGGGACCAGGCCGGACAAAGCCCTGGGCGATCCGGCCCTGTGGGAGAAGGCCGAGGCCCAGATCAAGGCCGCGCTGGACGCCCTCGGCAAGCCCTACACCCTGAAGCCCGGCGATGGCGCCTTCTACGCGCCGAAGATCGACATCCAGATCGACGACGCGCTGGGCCGGGAGTGGCAGACGGCCACCATCCAGGTTGACCTGGTGATGCTGCCCGAGCGGTTCGACTGCACCTACATCGACGAGAACGGCCAGGCCGTCCGGCCGATGACCATCCATCGGGCTATCTACGGCTCGCTGGAACGGTTCATCGGCGTCCTCGTGGAGCATTTCGGCGGAGCCTTCCCCGTCTGGTGTGCGCCGGTGCAGGCCATCCTCATCCCGATCGCCGACCGGCATGTGGAGGGCGCCCGCGAGCTGGCCGGCCTCATGACGTCAGCCGGTCTCCGCGTGGAGGTCGACGATTCGGACGCCCGAATGCAGAACAAGATCCGCCTGGCCCAGGAGCAGAAGATCCCCTACATGCTCGTGCTGGGCGACCGCGAGATCGAAGGCCGAACGATCGCGGTGCGGAACCGGGCAGGAGAGCAGGAGAATGGAGTGCCATGGGACGCTTTCGTCAGCCGCGTGTCCGAGGAGACGACGGCGCGTAAGCCCTGACAGCGACCCGGCAGAGCGAGTCGGCGGTCAACTCGCCAGGTAGAGGTCCCAGCCGGTGATGGTCTGGCTGGCGATCCAGATCTCGGTGCCCGTCGGATCGGTTCCGTAGCCGGTCCAACGGACGCTGAACAGGAAGGCGTGGGCCGCGTCGACCTCCGATCCCCAGCTCGTCCCGATAAGCCAGCTGCTCAGGGGCAGGGTCTTGGGGTTGGCCCGCAGGACGTACTCCGGTCCGCTGGCCTTGAGGCGTGCGGACCGATCCTTGGTGAAGGCGGACATGGAGCCCCATCTCGCCCTGCAGGCCGGGCCGAGCATGAACCAGGCGTCGATGTACCGGCCATCGATCAGTGCCTGGACGTAGGCCTCCATAGCGTTGTAGGCCGCGGGGGCGGGGGAGGTGGGCCGGGGAGTGGCCGGCGTCCCAGTGGGGGATGGAGACGGCGTCGGGCTCGGGGTGGGCGAGGGGCTCGCGGTCGGCACAGGCGTGGGCGACGGAGTGGGCGGGGCCGACCCGGAGCAAGCCAGGACGGTACAGACGACCAGCAGCATCGTCATGCCGAGACTGGCGCTTGCCCGTGACATGGCCGCTCCCTTCCCTTGATTCGCGCGCTCTTCAAATGATCACACAGGCCTCTCTGACGCGGGGGATCGGGCACTTTGGGGCGCGCCGCGAGGGGCCCGGCCCGATGTTTGCCGCGCTCGAAACGCCTGTGCTATAGTCCCGCGGGCGACCGCCTGGTGCAGCTGTGCGCCAGGATTCGGGCGCTCGCCCGTTTCGGAAGCGGACTGGCCGAGAAGGGCACCGGAACACGCAGACTGGGGGTTCGCCATCAGCCGAGACCTGCGCGTGAACCAGATGATCCGCGTCTTCGACTTGCGGGTCGTCGACGAAGACGGTAGCCAGCTTGGCGTCATGCGCACCGCAGACGCCTTGAGGCTTGCGCAGGAGCGAGGGCTCGACCTGGTAGAGGTTGCTCCGCTGGCCAGCCCTCCGGTGGCTCGACTCCTTGACTTCGGTCAGTACAAGTACGAGCTGACCAAGCGGGAGAAGGAAGCCAAGCGCCGGCAGCGCGCGGTGACGTTCAAGGAAGTGCGGCTCAAGCCGAAGATCGGCGTGGGCGACTTCGATACCAAGGTCAGGCGGGCCGTCCAGTTTCTGCGGGAGGGCGACCGGGTCAAGGTCACTGTCCAGTTTCGGGGCCGCGAGCTGACCCATCCGCAGATCGGGCGGGACCTGCTCGACAGGTTCGCCGAGTTGGTCCAGGAACACGGTGTGGTCGAGAGGCCCCCGCTGCTGGAAGGCAAGTCGATGCACATCAGCCTGGCCTCGGTCCACAAGCCGAAGCTTCTCGAAGCGTCGTCGGGCAAAATCAAGGACGAACATGACGCCGCCGCTGAGGAGGCAGCGCCCCCGAAAGAGACCAAAGTGGAGGCTCCGGCGAAGCCGGCTCGCTCCAGATCCGCGCCGAAAGCCGGCACGGAGCCTACTGAGAAGGTGAACTAACGTGCCCAAGATGAAGAGCCACAAGGGGACCCAGAAGCGGATCGGGGTCACCGGCGGCGGCAAGGCCTATCGCGTCAAGGCGTGGCGCGGCCACCACCTGGAGATCAAGTCCTCGCGCCGCACCAGGCGCTACGCGGGCAAGGCGCTCGTAAGCGACGAATCGCGCGACCAGATCCGCCGCCTGCTGCCGTATCTGGGAGCCCGATAGAGCAATGGCACGAGTCAAGCGTGGCGTAACCGCCCACCGCCGGCACAAGCGGCTTCTCAAGGGGGCACGGGGCCGGACCGGCACCAACTCGAAGCTCGTCAAACGAGCCCGCGAGTCGATGCTCCACGCCCTGGCGTATGCGACGCGCGATCGCAAGCAGCGCAAGCGCCAGATGCGGGAGCTGTGGATTATCCGCATCAATGCCGCGGCGCGCCAGAACGGCACGACCTACGCCAAGCTGATCGCCGGCATGAAGGCCACCAACATCGAGCTGGACCGCAAGATCCTGGCCGATCTGGCGATCCGCGATCCGCAGGCCTTCGCCAAGGTGGTAGCGACCGCGACGGGCGCCAGCGCCTGAACCTGACAACCGAACCAGAGGCGTAGACGGAGAAGAGGCGAGGACAGGTCCGCCAGGGAGGACGGGTCGGCGACTGGAAGCCCGTTCGGGATCGATCTCGCCGGTTCGCTCCCGAGCCGTTCGCTGAACCCCTTTCCCGGGTGCGTAGGCGAACCGCCCGGCCCCCGATACAGGGCCTGGGGTCGCCGCCAACGGCGACCCAAAGCGCCATACCGTGAAGGGTATGGAAGCGGGGTGGTACCGCGAGCCCTCGTCGTCCCCGCATCGAGATGGATGCGGAGAATGTCGAGGGCTTGGTGATTCAGGCCTGGGCCGCGGAGGCGAGCCCGGAAGAAGGCGAGGACGCAAGCGTGGATTTCGAGAGCCTCAGCGCGGACCTGCGGCAGCTCAAGGAGCGGGCCCTGGGCGATATCGCCGGCGCCGCGGATCCGGATGCCCTTGACGAGCTGCAGATCCGCTATCTGGGCAAGAAGGGCGAGCTGACGGCCGTCCTGCGGGGCATCGGAGCCCTGCCGCCCGAGGATCGGCCACGCGTCGGCGCGGTAGCCAACGAGGTCGGCGAGGCGGTGAAGGGCGCCCTCGCGGAACGTGGAACGGCGCTTCGGTCGGTCGCTCAAACGCAGCGCCTGGCGGGGGAGGCCGTGGATGTGACCCTCCCCGGCCGGGCGGTGGCTCGCGGCGTGCTCCACCCCATCCCTGAGACGATCGCGGCCATCGCGGAGGTATTCGGCCAGTTCGGCTTCGTGTCCTACGACGGCCCCGAGGTCGAGAGCGACCTGCGCAACTTCCAGATGCTCAACATCCCCCTGGATCACCCGGCCCGCGATCTGTGGGACACGCTCTACGTGGACATCCCGGGCCATCTGCTGCGGACGCACACCAGCCCGGGCCAGATGCACGTGATGCAGACTGCCAAGCCGCCGATCCGGGCGCTCCTGCCCGGTCGCTGCTTCCGCTACGAGGCCGTCGACGCCAGCCACGGCTTCGAGTTCTACCAAGTTGAGGGGCTGATGGTCGACGAGGGGACGACCATGGCCGACCTCAAGGGGCTGCTCGACGAGTTCGCCCACGCCATGTTCGGGCCGCACCGGACGAGGTTCCGGCCCGGCTACTACCCCTTCACCGAGCCGTCGGTCGCCTTCGACGTCGAATGCGTGGTGTGCGGAGGCGTCGGCTGTCCGGCCTGCTCGAAGTCGGGCTGGATGACGATCCTGGGGGCCGGCATGGTCCACCCGGTCGTCCTGCAGTACGGCGGCATCGACCCCGAGCGCTACCAGGGCTTCGCCTTCGGGATGGGGGTGGAGCGCATCGCGAACCTGCGGCATGCCGTGCCCGACGTCCGCTACTACCTTGAGAACGACCTGCGCTTCCTGGAGCAGTTCCGATGAGAGTGCCGCTTTCCTGGCTGCGCGAGTACGTCGACATCGGGCTCACGCCCGAGCAACTTGCAGAACGGCTGACGCTGCTGGGCATGGAGGTCCAGAGTCTCGAGCGCTGGGGCGCCGATTGGCGGAGCGTCGTCGTGGGCGAGCTGCTCACGGTCGAGAAGCACCCCCGAGCCGACAGGCTTCACCTCACCACCGTCAACATCGGCGTGGGTGAGCCGCTGCAAATCGTCTGCGGCGCCCACAACATCGCCCCGGGACAGCGTGTGCCGGTGGCTCTGCCGGGGGCCGTACTGCCCGGCGACCGGCGGATCGAGCGCACGGAGAAGATGGGCGTCGCCTCGGAGGGAATGCTCTGCTCGGGCGACGAGCTGAGCATCACCACCGACGCCGAGGGCATCCTGATCCTGCCGCCGGAGACCCGTCTGGGCGCGGATTTGTCGGACCTGTACGGCGACGTCGTGCTCGACGTCGATGTCAAGCCGAACCGCGGCGATGCCTTGTGCCTGATCGGCCTGGCCCGTGAAGTCGCCGCCGTGACCGGGGCGACCGTCCGCTGGCCGGAGATCAGCCTGGAGGAGAAGGGGAAGGACGTCTCCACCCATCTGAAAGTCGAGGTCAACGAACCCGGCCTGTGCACGCGATTCGTGGGCCGGTGGGTCAGCGGGGTGAAGATCGGGCCTTCGCCCGACCAGATCCAGATGCGGCTCCAGGCGGCCGGGATGCGGCCCGTCAGCAATGTCGTCGACGCCTCGAACTACGTGATGCTCGAGATGGGCAAGCCCACTCACACCTTCAACGGGGCGGCCGTGAGGGGCAGCACGATCATCATCCGGCTGGCTCAGCCGGGCGAACGGCTCGAGACGCTGGACCACGTCGAGCGGGAGCTGACGCCGGACACGCTGATCATCGCCGACCATCAGGGTCCCATCGGTATCGCCGGTGTCATGGGCGGCGCCGACAGCGAGATCACCGACGCGACGACTGAGATCGCCATCGAGTCGGCCGTCTTCGACGCCGTGAGCGTTCGCCGCACCGGTCATCGCTACGCGCTCCGCTCCGAGGCCAGCCTGCGCTTCGAGAAGGGCCAGGAGGCCCGCCTGGCGCGGCTCGGCGCCGACCGCGTTGCTCAGTTGACGGTGGCCTGGGCCGGTGGCATGGTGGCCAAGGGCCGCGTCGACACCGCCCCCGAAGAACCCAAGCCCGGGCGACTCGCCTTCCGGCCGTCACGGGTTTCCAGGCTCCTGGGCGGCGAGGTGCCCGTCGAGGAGCAGCGTGAGCTGCTGGCGCGGGTGGGGCTGGAAACGGAGGCGGCGCCCGCCGGCACGTCCATTCGCGTCGCCGAGGACCCGCAGCCGCTCGCGGTGGAGGCAGGGGACGAGCCGGTTCTGGTGGCCATGATCCCGACCTGGCGCCACGACCTGTCGATCGAGGCCGACGTGGCCGAGGAAGTCGCTCGCGTTCGTGGCTACGAGACGACGCCGGGCCACCTGCCGGACACGGTCATGCCGGCCTACAGGCCCTCGCCGGTGAGCGTTCGCGACTCGATCCGCCGGCTCCTGGCCGGCGCCGGGCTCACCGAGGTCGTGACCCATGCCCTGGTTTCGCCCTTGGACGAAGCCTGGCTCGCGTGGCCCGAGGACGTGAGTGAACCGGCTCTGCCGGCCGAGGTGGCGGCCAGGCCGGGACAGTCGATCGTCGTCACGAACCCCCTGTCGGCCAATCACTCGGTGCTGCGACGTAACACCGCCCCCAGCCTCCTGGAAGTGCTGGCCCGCAACGAGCGGCAGGGCCGTCTGGACGTCGCGGTCTTCGAGCTGGGCAGGACCTATGCGCGCGTGGACGGCGGGCCCATGGAGTGGCCGCGACTGTCGTTCCTGCTGGCCGGCGCCGCCGAGCCGCCCTCCTGGGATCGGCCGCTGCGGCCGTACGACCTGAGCGACGCCAAAGGCGTCCTGGAGGCGCTCTGCCGCCTGCTGCGCCTTCCGTCGCCGGCCTGCACGCTCGACGGCCGGGGCTTCCCGTTCCACCCGGCCAGGGCCCTGCTGGCCGTGAGCCGCGAGGGCGACCGTGTGCTGGCCGGACGAGTGGCTGAGATCCACCCCCAGGTCATGGACAAGCTGGACCTTCGGGCCGGGCGCGTCCTCGTGGGGGAGCTGGCCTACTCGGGCCTGGACGCTCCGGCGGTCGCCCCGGTGCACGTCGAGCCGATCCCGCGCTTCCCGGCGGTAGACAGAGACCTGGCCGTGATCGTCGGCGAGGCCCAGCCCGCGGCCGACGTGGAAGGGTCCATCCGGGGGCATGGTGGCGACCTGCTCCGCAGCGTCCGCCTCTTCGACCTCTACAGGGGCGCCCCGCTGGGCTCGGACGAGAAGAGCCTGGCCTACAGGCTGGTCTTCGGCGCGGCCGACAGGACGCTGACCGAGGAAGAGGTCGAGGTGGCGTCTCAGGCGATCCAGAAGGGCCTGGCGGACGATCTGGGGGCGCGGCTGCGAACCTGACCGACTGGCCGGCGGCGTTGATGACCGTGCCGGGGCGCTGCTAACCTACGCGCAGCCGCCAGAAGGCGGCACGAAGTGAGTCCCGTGGACTGGGAGGCTACGTGGTCGACGCAATACGAGGTGCGCCGCTCGCCGATCTGACTATCTTTGCCGTCCTGTTCGGGTCGTTCGTGCTGGGGGTGCTTCAGGGCTCCATCAGGCGCCTTCTGGGCATCATGTCGATGCTCCTGGCTTTCCTGCTGGCAGCCAATCTGCAGGCGCCGGTCGGCGACTTCCTGGCGGACAACTGGCGGCAGTTCTCGGTCGAGTACAACCGGATGCTGGCCTTCCTGCTGCTGTTCATCGCCCTTGCCGTTGGGGCCTCGATCGTGATCCAGGGGTTCTACACGAGGACGGACATCTATGCGGCCCATCCGGTGGTCGATGACATCGTGGGCGGCTTGCTGGGCTTGCTCCAGGGCTTTGTGATCCTGACCATCGTGGTGATCATCCTGAACTCCCACGTCCCGCCGCAAGGAGCGGGCGAGGTGAGCGAGATCGGGAGCCTGCAGAGCGCGGTGCTCGAGGACTCGGGGATTGGCGGAGGCGTCAGAGACACGGTCGCCCCGCTGGTCGTCCACATCCTCTCGCCGCTGCTGCCGGGAGACCTGGTGGCGGCATACCCCTGACCAGGGAGGGAACCTTGCCCGTAGCGGCCGATGCCGGACGGGTCTTCCCCCGCGCGATCCTCGAGGAAGACACGATCGCGGCCGCGCGTGCCCTGATCGGCGCCAGGCTGGTCCGAATCGACTCCAGCGGCGTACGTGTAGCGAGGGTCGCCGAGGTCGAGGCGTACCTCGTCGGCGACCTGGCGTCCCATGCCCGCACCGGGCGGACGCCGCGCAACGCCGCCATGTTCGGCCCTTCCGGCCACGCCTACGTCTACGTGGTCTACGGCATGTATGAGTGTCTGAACGTCGTCACTGAAGCTGAAGGCCGGCCGGCCGCGGTCCTCATCAGGGCCGTGGAGCCGCTCCAGGGTGAAGATCTGATGCGCCAGGCCCGCCTCTCGTGGGCGCAGCGGCGCGAGGAGACGCGTGCCGCTCGACAGGGCCGGGCGCCGATCTTCGTCGGCGGGGGACCGGCCTCGTTGTCCCCCAGGCGCCTTGCCCGCGGGCCCGGCCTGGTGTGCGTCGCGATGTCGGTCGGCCGCGAGCTGGACGGCGTAGACCTGTGCGCGCCCACCGCCGCCCTGCAGCTGCGCTCGGCCCCGGCTGACGAGGCGGCACCCCGGATCGTGAGCGGGCCGCGCGTAGGGATCGGCTATGCGCCGGAGCCGTGGCGCAGCATGCCGTTGCGCTTCCGGGCGCTCCACGGAGTGGCTCGATGACCCGCCACGAGCCGGATCGCACCCACGCAGCGATGGATCGCCGCTCCCAGGCGCTGCTGGAGTTCCCGCTGGTGCGGGCCCGGCTGGCCGCCGCCACCGGCTTCCCGCCCGGCAGGCGCCTGGCGGAGGAGCTGGAGCCGTCCACCGACGCCGTGGTCGTAGCCCGCGGCCTGGAGGAGACCAGCCAGACCCGGGAGTTCATCGCCGAGCACCCGGGCGCCGGCATCGGCGGCAGCAAGGACATCGCGCCCTGGATAGACCGGGCGGCCCGCGGGGGGCGGCTGGAAGCGGGCCACTTCCTGGACATCATGTACACCCTGGAAGGCGCGTCCCGTTTGGCCGAAGCCGTGAACGGGGATCGGCGGCCGACCGTTCGGGACCTGGGGCGGCAGATCCATGCTCTGCCTGCCCTGCGGAGCCTGCTGGAGCGCAGCTTCGACCCTGCCGGCGAGATGCTGGATACCGCGTCGCCGCGCCTCGGGGGCCTGAGGCGGGCCGTCAGGATCGCCTACGAGCGCCTCAGGACCCGCCTCGAGCAGCTCGTTCATTCGGGCGAGATGGCCGGCACCCTCCAGGAACCGCTGGTGACCCTGCGGGGCGGGCGCTACGTGATCCCTGTCAAGGCCGAGGCTCGCAGCCACGTCAAGGGGATCGTCCACGACGCGTCCGGAAGCGGGCAGACCCTGTTCGTGGAGCCGCTCGTGGCGGTCGAGCTGGGGAACGCCTGGCGCGAAGCCCAGGTGGCCGAGGAGGCCGAGGTGGAGCGCATCCTGGACGAGCTGTCGGCCCAGGTGGCCGGACAGGCTGCTCAGCTGCAGGAAACCATCGACGCTCTGGCCAGGTTCGACTTCTGGGCGGCAAAGGCGCGGCTGGCGGAGGAGATGGATGCCGCGCCGGCGGAGATCGCGGACCGGCCGGAGGTCGTCATGCTCAGCGCGCGCCACCCCGGCCTTTCGGGGACGGTCGTGCCGATCGACGTCAGGCTCGGCGACGGCTACACGGCCCTCCTGATCACCGGCCCCAACACCGGCGGCAAGACAGTCGCGCTCCGAACACTGGGTTTGCTGTGCTTGATGCATCAGGCCGGGCTGCACGTGCCCGCGGCGCCCGGAACGCGCCTGCCGGTCCTGCGCGACATCTTCGCTGACATAGGCGACGAGCAGTCGGTGGCCCAGTCGCTGTCCACGTTCAGCGGCCATCTGAATTCCATCGTGCGCATAGTCCAAGCGGCCGGTCCCGGCTGTTTGGTGCTGCTCGACGAGCTCGGCGCGGGGACCGACCCGACCGAGGGGTCCGCCCTGGCCCAGGCGCTGCTGGACCGCTTCATCAAGGCTGGTGCGCTCGTCGCGGCCACCACCCACTACGCTGAGCTGAAGCTCTACGCCCACACCACGCCCCAGGCGCGCAACGCGTCGGTCGAGTTCGACGTGGAGACGCTGCGGCCCACGTATCGGCTGTCCATAGGCCTGCCCGGTCGCAGCCAGGCCTTTGCCATCGCCGAGCGGCTGGGCCTGCCGGCCGAGATCGTTGCCGATGCCCGCTCGCACCTGACCGAGGAGCAGGAGACGTTCGAGCAGACCCTGGCATCCATCAAGGCTGCCGAAATGGAGTCCACCGAGGCCCTGGCCCACGCTCGCCTGGCCGAGGAGAAGGCCAGAGCGGCCCTGGCCGCGGCCGAGGAGGAGCGACGCCGTTCGCGCCGGGAGCGCAGCGAATCGCTCCGGGCGGCTCGCGACGAAGCCGAGCGCTTGCTCGACGAGGTTCGCGCCGAGGTACGCCAGCTGCGCAAGAAGCTGGAGCGCGAGACGGTCACGCAACGTGGCCTGGACGAGGGCCTGGAACGCGCTCGGGCGGCCCTGGAGCGGCTGCCCGCCCCAGAGGAGAGGCGCCAGCCGAGGCCGGAAGGCGCGGCGCCTGTCGAGTGGCGGGCCGGGATGCGGGCCAGGAGCCTCACGGGATCCTGGGAAGGGCGCGTGGCCGCGATCGACAAGGACGGCCGGCGAGCCACGCTCGAGGCAGGAGGGGTGAGGGTCACGGTCCCGCTGGATGATCTGGAGCCCGCGGTCGGCGGCGAGGAGGGCCGGGACGATGGGCCCGGAGGCATCTCTCGGCCGGGGTCCGGGCGTGGCCGGAAAGCCCACAAGGCCGGAGCCGAGGTGCCTGCGAGCGCCTCGAAGCTGCAGCTCGAAAGGGCCCGAACCGTCGCCTCGTCTCTGGACCTGCGGGGCGCGAGAGTGGAGGAGGCCCTGGACGTGCTCGACAGGTACCTCGATGACGCTTCGCTCGCGTCGCTGGACCAGGCCACCGTGATCCACGGCCTGGGCACAGGTGCTCTGCGGGATGCCGTCCGAGAGCACCTGGCGAGCCACCCCCTGGTCCGCTCCTGGCGGCCCGGCGAACGCGGCGAGGGCGGAGACGGAGCCACGATCGTCACCCTCTGAAGCGGCGGCGCTCTCATCGCCCCACCGCAGCGGCACGGCAGGCAAGACGGCGGGATGCGAGAATCGGCCGGTCGCCTGGCGGCAGCCGGCAGGAATCGAACGGAGGACTCGCTTGACCGCATCGAGGCACGGCCGGACGTCACCCGCCACCACGGTGGTCGCCGGGGACTGGCCTGCAGCGGAGTGGGACTCCCTTGCGAGCCGCAGCCCGCTGGGCGATGTCTACCAGTCCTACGAATGGGGCGAGGTCAAGCGGACGCTGGGCTGGGAGATCCTGCGGTACATCGTTGTTCTCGACGGTCGCCGCGTGGCAGCCTGCTCCATCCAGGAGCGACGGGTCTCCGGCCGTTTGCCCGGCCCCCTGGGGACGCTACGGTTCCACTACGCGCCTCGCGGCCCGATCCTGCTCGAAGAGTCTGCGGAGGCCGCAGCGGCCGCCCTGGAGGCCCTGGCGGGCATCGCCAGGGAGCGGGGGAGCGTGGCCCTGACGATAGACCCGGCCTGGCGTGAGGAATCGGAGCTGGCGGAGGCGCTGGCAGGCTCGGCATTCCGGCCCGCGGCACGGCAGGTACAGGTGTCGCGTACGGCGATGGTGATCCCGCTGAGCGCCGACGAGGCCCATCAACACCGGCTGCTGGACGACTCCACAGCGACCAACATCAACAAGGCTCGCCGCGCCGGCGTGACCGTGGAGCACATCGACATGGCCGCGGCCGAGACACGGGAGGCCGGTTTGACGGCCTTCTACGACATGCACGCGGCCACGGGGCGGCGAGAGGGCTTCCTGGTGCGAGATCGGGAGTACGAGCTGCAGCAGTGGCGGGGCCTGGGCGAGGCCGGCCTGGCGAGCCTGTGGTTCGCCGTCGCGGAGCGGCGGCGTCGAAGCGGCATCCTGCTCTTCCACTGCGGCCGGAACGTCGTCTTGTTCGCGGCCGGCTCACCCGACGATGCCGACCTTCGGAAGTGGCGCGCGAACCACCTTCTGCACTGGTCGATCATGCGCTGGGCGGCGAGCGCCGGCTTCAGCGGCTACGACCTGGGGGGCGTCGATACGCATCGCCATCCCGGGTGGCCGTCAGGGCCGGAGCATCCGCTGTGGAACCTGTACGAGTTCAAGCGACGGCTCGGCGCCGTGCCGGAGACTCACGTCAGGGCGCACGAGTACTCGCCCAACCCGGCGTTGGGGGCCCTGTGGCGGACCGCTCGGCGGCTGCGATGAGCGAAGAGCAGCTGGCCCAGGCAGACCTTAGCGGCGATACGGCCGCTCGTCTGGCCGGTCGGGCGATCGCCCTGTCGGGCCTCATCGTCGTCGCCGGGGTCGTCCTGTCGCGTCTCCTCGGCTGGCTGCGGACGTCGGTCTTCATGGCCGAGTACGGAGGGCGGAGCGGCGAGCTGGATGCGTTCTTCGCCGCTTTCCGCATACCCGACGCGCTCTTCCAGCTCGTGGCGGCAGGCGCGGTGGGCTCGGCCCTGGTGCCGGTGGCGGCGAGCCTCATCGCCCAGGGGGAGTCGGCCAGGGCGCGGCGCGTCGTAGCCACGGTTGCCAATCTCATGCTCCTGGCGCTCGTGCCGCTGGCGGTCCTCGTCTGGTTCGCCGCGCCGCTGATCGTGCCGGTCATCGTCCCCAGCCCCGAGGAGTCCAAGGTGGCGCTTGCCACCGGCCTGACCCGGGTGATGCTCGTGTCGCCCCTTCTGCTGGCCCTGGCGGCCGTCATGGGCGCCGGCCTGAACGCGGCCGGGGTCTTCGGCCCGCCGGCCCTGGCGCCGACGGTCTACAACGTGGCCGTCATCGTCTGCGCCATCGCCCTGGTGCCGTCGATGGGCGTGTACGCCCTGGCCCTGGGCATCGTCGTGGGCTCGCTGGGCCACGTCCTGACGCAGTCCTGGTCCGTCCGCAAGCTCGGCCTCTACACGCTGACGCTGGACGTGCGGGACCCGGCCGTGAAGGAGACGCTGCTGCTGATGGCTCCCCGGGCCCTCGGCCTAGGCGCGACGCAGATCGTCTTCCTGGTCAACACCTACTTCGCCATCCAGCTGGGAGACGGCCCCAACACCATCTACACCGGGGCCTTCACCGCGCTCCAGATACCCGTGGGGTTGATCGGCGTGCCGCTTGGCATCGTTCTCCTGCCGCCCCTCTCTCGAGCCGTCGCCAGGGGTGACGCCGGCCGCTACGAGCGGTTGGTGGAGCGGTCACTCCGACTGCTGCTCTTCATCGTCATCCCGCTGACGGCCCTGATGCTGGCCCTGGCAGGTCCCTCCATCACGGCCCTGTATCAGCGCGGCGCCTTCACCCCGGCTGACACCCGGGCCATGACCCCTGTCTTCGTTCTGTTCCTGCTGGGATTGGTGGCTCACGTGCTGATCACCTTCCTGGCGCCGGTCTTCTACGCTCGCAAGGACACCCGAACGCCGGTGGCGGCAGCCCTGGTAGCCGTCGCCGTGGACGTGGCCGCCGCTATCGCTCTCTTCCCGACGCTGGAGCTCGAGGGCCTGGCGATCGCCATCGGGCTGGGGGCCTGGGTGGAGGTGGTCATTCTCCTGGCCTTCCTGCGCCGGCGGACCGGCTTCGGGCTGGGCCACGTGGCGCGGACGGTGGTGCTGGCGACGCCGGGCGCCTGCCTGGCGGCGCTGGCCGCGGCCGGCGTCGACTGGGGTTTCGGCCGTGTGGCAGCCGAGCCGCCGTTCCCGGTGCTGGTCGCCGACCTCGGCCTGGCCGGGCTGGCAGCTCTCGCGGTCTACCTGGCCTGGGCGCGCCTGGCGCGCCTGGCCGAGCTGGGTATGTCCCTGGACCTGGCCCGAACGGTCCTACGGCGGGCCTGAGCGCCGCCCGCGTCTCCGCCCCATGGCCGACCGCCGCCGGAGAAGCACGAGCAGGCCCAGCGGCAGGATGGTCGCCGGTGGGGTCGGCGACTCGGTGGGCGCGGCCGTCGGCGCTGTCGTTGGAGTCGGGCCGGGGGTGAGCGTAGGCGTCGCCGTTGGCGTGGGGCTCGGGCTGGCGGTCGGCGACTCCGTTGGCGTGGGGCTCGGGCTGGCGGTCGGCGACTCCGTGGGCGTCGGTTCGGGCGTCGGGGACTCGGTGGGCGATGGAGGCGGCGTGCCCGTGTTCTCGGTGCAGTACTCCGTCGGGGCAAAGGGAGCCCCCCAGGTCTGGCCGTACGGTGTCCAGAAGCCGGTCTTGTAGAAGTACATCGTCGCCCCGTTGTTGGGGCCGCCCTTCTTGTTGACGCCCGTCCGGGCTCTGTCGATCCATATCTGATCGAAGGCCTGGAAGTTGGGGTTGGCTGCCTCGACCTTGCTCAGGTCCAGGAAGCCCTGGGTGTCCTTCACGCCCGGGCAGTCCCAGGTCCAGAGAGTATTGGTGACGGTGTCGATCTCAAGAGGGATCTTGGTGTTGTCGATCTGAGTCGGCTCGGTGCCACTGACGAAGACCTCGTGCACGAGGTGGTTCGTGTACGGGCCGGGCAGCATGCCGCTGTGCGCGTCCACATCGACCCAGGTCAGGCCGGGCGGCTGCTGGAAGTCGCTGACCGGACTTCCGGCAGTGACCTCCTGCATGAAAGCGTGCCAGAGCGGCGCCGCCAGCTCCAACGACTGGACGCTGGTCCCGGGAGTGCGGTCGCTGTTGCCGGCCCAGATGCCGGCCACGATGCCCCTCCCGGTGTCCGAGTCGGGCGCGACGTAGCCGATGGTGAAGAGGTCCTCGGTCTGATCGCTGGTCCCGGTCTTGACGGCCGCGGGCCGGCGCTGGTTGCCCTCGATGAGGCGGTACTGGCTCCACCAGTTGTTCTGAGACGGGTCGGTGTTGCCCTTGAGGATATCGGTCATCACGTACGCCGCCTGAGGCGTCGTGGGATGAGTGGCAGTCGAAGGGCTGTCGTCGGCGGACCAGATCAGGTTGCCGTCGGCATCTCGAACGCTGAGGATCAACGACCGCTCGTACAGCGTGCCGTTGTTGGCGATGGCCCCGTAGGCCGAAACCATGTCGGCCGGGTGCACGTCCACCGTGCCGACGCCGATCGACAGGCCCGGATCCACGTTGTCCGGGAAGACGAGGCCGAAGTCCTGGGCCCGCCTCAGCAGATGGTCGACCCCGTTGATGGAGGCCGCCTTGACCGAAGGGATGTTCAGGGAGTACTGGAGGGCCGATCGCAGCCTGACCGGGCCTCGCTCCAGGTTGTCCGCGTCGTGAGGTATGTAGCCGCCGCCGAAATCGGTGGCGACGTCCATGAACAGCGTGGACGCGGTAAGGGTCTTGTCCTGGATGCCGACGACGTAGTTGATCGGCTTGAACGACGATCCCGGCTGGCGCCAGCCGTCGCTCAGGACGTCGAACTGCGGATCGAACAAGTTGCTGCCCGAGCGAGCGGGGTTCTTGACCGCCTTCTCATAGAAGCCGGCGCTGCCCGCGTAGGCCAGCACCTGCCCCGTCCGGTAGTCGAGGGCGATCAGGGCCCCGTTGTGGATGTTGGCCTCGCGCAGCCCGGTCTTGTTGCCGGTCGTGGGGTTGGGCCCGACGATCCGGGCGTAGTCGAAGACGTCGGATTCCTTCGTGATGCCCAGCTCGGCAAGGTAGTCGGCTGTGGCCTGGGCCGTGCCCAGATTGGGGGCGACGATGTAGGCCAGGAGCCACCTCTCGGCCGCGTCCTGCATCTTCACGTCGAGGGTGGTCGTGACCCGGTAGCCGTCGGTGTCTATCTTCGAGCACTCGTACGGATTGGC
Organism: Chloroflexota bacterium; assembly: GCA_034430475.1. Classification (GTDB taxonomy): domain Bacteria; phylum Chloroflexota; class Limnocylindria; order Limnocylindrales; family CSP1-4; genus Fen-1039. The sequence continues at coordinate 71,323 of DAOUEA010000080.1, forward strand.
GCCTTTGCCGCAGACCAGCTCGGCCAGCTGGGCCCGAACCTGCTCGTCGAAGTGGGGCGCGATGCGAGTCTCCCCGGGCCTGGGGTGGACGATGACCGGCTCGGACATGGCGGCCACCAGCTCATCGTCGGTGTAGGTGCCGACCAGCAGCCCCTCCCTCAGGTTCTGGCGCATCTCGCTGATGATGAAGTTCCGGCGCTCGACGATTGGGGAGTCGTCCGGCACGACCAGCTGACCGTTGGGCTGCTCCTCCGCGTTGAGGACCAGGTCGTAGTAGGAGGGCGCCTGCAGCAGGCCGGCCAGGATGGCGGACTGGGCGATCGTCAGCCGATCCAGGTCGGTTATGCCGAAGTAGCCTTCCGCCGCGGCGGCGATCCCGTAGCTCTGGTTGCCGTAGTAGTTGAGGTTCAGATACATCGTGATGATGGTCTGTTTGCCCTCGAGCCCCGGGTATTCCTGGGTCAGCCGGACCGACTGGATGATCTCCTTGATCTTGCGGTCGAAGGTGCTGTTGGTGAGCGGCAGGAGGCGCTGCCGGACCAGTTGCTGGGTGATCGTCGAAGCGCCCCTGGGTTTCCCGGACAGCGCGTCGCGGAAGGCCGAGAGGACCGCGGCGGGATCGAAGCCGGTGTTTGTCCAGAAGGTCTTGTCCTCGGCGCTGGTGGTGGCGTCCAGGACGACGGCCGGGATCTCCGAGTACCTGAGCACTCGACGGTTCTCGGAACCGTAGGTCGCCAGCTCGGTCGAGCCGGTGCGATCGTAGAAGATGGTCTTCTGACTGAAATCGAAGTCCTTGAGGAGTTCCCGGGGATCCTCCAGGTCGCGGCTGTACGTGGCGTAGATGTCCACGGCCGCGACGAAGGCGACCATGCTGCTCAGGACCATCGTGCCCAGGAGCAGCAGCGGAAGAACGACGACGAAGCGGCTGGCGGCCCCGCCGCGCGAGGTTCCGGGGCCGGCTCCGTTGCGACGCTGGCGGCGGCGGCGGGTCAGGCTGGTCTGCATGGCGGCTCGCAAGATAGCATACGTTGACCGGGGGCCCGGGCAGAGACCGCCCCCGAGTCACGGACGGAGCCACGCCCAGGCGTGTTACGGAGGAGCAGGAAGAGGATGACGGCCGACTCGACTGGCAGAAACGCCCCCTCGACCGCGGGTGGGCTGGCCGGCCTGCTGGGCGAGCTGCGCTGGCGCGGGATGCTGCATCAGGTCAGCAGCGGCCTCGAGAAGAGGCTGGCCGGCGGCCGTCCTATCAAGGGCTACAACGGGTTCGACCCCACCGGCACCTCTCTCCACATCGGCACCCTCGTCCCGATCTTCGGAATGCTGCATCTCCAGCGGGCCGGGGGGACGCCAGTCATCCTCGTAGGTGGCGGGACGGCGATGATCGGCGACCCATCGGGCCGATCCGCTGAGCGCCTGCTGCTGAGCCGCTCCACGGTCGAGGAGAACATGGCAGGCATCCAGGCCCAGCTGACGAAGTTCCTCGATTTCGACTGCTCCAACGGCGCCGAGCTGGTGGACAACTACGAGTGGCTCAGCTCGTACTCCCTGTTGAGGTTTCTGCGGGACATCGGCAAGCAGCTGACCGTGCCCTACATGCTGGCCAAGGATTCGGTCCAGATCAGGCTCGAGCAGGGGCTGAGCTTCACCGAGTTCAGCTACATGCTCCTCCAGGCGGCCGACTTCCTCCACCTGTACCGCACCGGCGGCGTCGAGCTCCAGATGGGCGGGGCCGACCAGTGGGGCAACATCACGGCCGGGCTGGAGCTGATCCGCAAGGAGTTCGGTGGCGGCGAGTCGAAGGACCTGGCCTTCGGCCTGAGCTACCCGCTGTTGACCAACGAGAGCGGCGCCAAGTTCGGCAAGACGGCGGCCGGCACGAGTGTCTGGCTGGACCCGCAGAAGACGAGCCCCTTCGCCTTCTACCAGTACTGGCTCGACGCCGACGACCGCGATGTCGGCCAGTATCTGCGCTGGTTCACGCTCTTCGATCATGGCCGGATAGAGGAGCTCGAGGCGGAGCTGAAGGCCCACCCGGAAAGGCGAGCTGCCCAGCGGGCGGTCGCGATGGACCTGACGGTCCGCGTCCACGGCGAGGACGAGGCGCGGCGGGCGATGCGGGTCAGCGAGGCCGTCTTCTCGAAGGAGCCGATCCACGACCCGGACCTGCTGGAGGGCCTGTACGAGGTCATCGACCACTTCGACTTCAGCGCCGAGGACGTGGCCGGCGGGGCGATGCGGATCGCCACGGTCAGCGGCTTCTTCTCGTCCAACGGCGAGGCGCGGCGGGCAATCGCCCAGGGCGGCCTGTCGATCAACGACCAGCGCGTCAAGGCGCCCGAGGACGCCGTGCCGGAGCCTGTGGCGGGCCGCTACCTGATCGTCAGGATGGGCAAGAAGGCGCTGCGAATAGGACGCCTGAAGAGCTGAAGGTGCGGGCGCCTAGCCCTACTTGCGCGGGGCAGGAGGCGGATTGCCCTGGCCGCCCTGCCTCTCCCAGCTCTGCAGGATCTGGACGGTGCCCGCCACGGAGAGTTCCACCGTGGCGGCGTAGGTGGTGAGGGTGATGCCGGGCCGGCACTTGAGAGCATACGGGGCCACGGACTGAACCTGAAGGCCGGCTGCCGGCGCGGCGTGTGCCGCCGCCTGCACAACGCGAGCCACAGGGGCTGGCAGGGTGGCACTGGTCGCGTACTTGGACATGGGTCTCTACAGGTTCGGCTATGCAGGCGGTCGCCTGGGTGATCATCGGCGACCGGTTTGGCGCGCCGCAGGGTCGGCCTGCAGCGGCCTCAGGGCTTGTGCCGGTCGCGAAGGACGGCGATGACGTCCTGCGGCTCGAGGCCGCGTTCGCGCAGCAGAACCAGGGTGTGGTAGAGGAGATCCGCGGCCTCGCCGGCCAGCGCGTCGCGCGTCTCGGCGCGGCGCTCAGGTGGCGCGGTGGCGTCATCCTTGGCGGCCATCAGGACCTCGGTCGCCTCCTCGGCGACCTTCCGCGACGGGGCGTCGACACCGCCCGAGATGAGCCGAGCCGTGTAGGACTCCACCGGATCTGCGCTGGCTCGGGCGTCGATGGTGGCCCACAGGGTCTCCAGCCAGGCGAATCCCTGAGGCGGCACAGAAGCGGCCTCGGTACCGGAGCTTTCCGGGTCGAAGCAGCTGCGAACGTTGCGGTGGCAGGCGGGACCGGTCGGGTCGACCGTGACCAGGAGAGCGTCACCGTCGCAGTCGAGCTCGATGCCGCGCAGGCGCAGCACGTTGCCGCTGGTCTCGCCCTTGCGCCACAGGCAATCCCGGGACCGGGAGTGAAAGTGGACCTCGCCCGTGGCCAGGGTTGCCGCAAGCGCCTCGGCGTCCATGTAGGCCACGATCAGGACGCGGCCATCCAGGGCGTCCTGGACCACCGCCGGAACAAGCCCGGCTTCGCCCCAGGAGACCAGTTCGGGCAGCTTGCTCAGGCCCGTCATGCGATAGCCTCCGCGACCGGCCGGACGGGCAGGCCCGCCTCAGCCATTGCCGTCTTCACCTCTTCTATGGAGTGCATACGGCGGTGGAAGATCGAGGCCGCCAGGACCGCGTCGGCGCCGCCTTCCCGAACCGCCGCCACGAAATCGGCCGGGCCCGAAGCGCCGCCGGAGGCGATCACCGGGACCTTCACCCTGGAGGAGATGGCCGCCAGCAGCTCGACGTCGAAGCCGCTGCGGGTGCCGTCGCGATCCATCGAGGTCACCAGCAGCTCGCCCGCGCCCAAGGAGACCGCCGTCTCCGCCCACTGGACCGCGTCCCGGCCCGTGGGCCGGCGTCCGCCGTGCGTGACTACCTCCCACGACAGCTGGCCGGCAGCCGGTACCCGGCGAGCATCTATGGCGCAGACCACTGCCTGGACCCCGAAGATGGCCGCGCAGGCGGTCAGCAGCTCGGGGCTGGCGACCGCCGCGGTGTTGAAGGAAACCTTGTCCGCGCCGGCACGCAGCACGTCGCGCATCTCGGCCACGCTGCGCACGCCGCCACCGACGGTGAGCGGCACGAAGACCTGGCTGGCGGTCCGCCGGACGACCTCGAGGATCGTGCCACGCCCCTCGGGCGCGGCCGTGATGTCCAGGAAGACGATCTCGTCGGCGCCCTGCAGAGCGTAGCGCTGGGCCAGCTCGGCCGGGTCGCCCTCGTCCGTGAGGTTGACGAACCTGGTGCCCTTCACGACGCGGCCGTTGGCCACGTCCAGGCAGGGTATGACGCGCCTGGCGAGCATCAGCCTGCCCTCCCGGTTCCGGCGCCGCGGACCAGGTTCAGGAAGTTGGCCAGCACTCGCTGGCCCATCTCCCCGGACTTCTCCGGGTGGAATTGAATGCCCCACAGACAGCCCGACGCGGCCGCGCTGACGAAAGCGCTGCCGTGAGTCGTTCGGGCGACAACGGTCGTTTCGTCGGTGGGGATGGCCACGTAGGAGTGCACGAAGTAGAAGTGGGACCGATCCGGGACGCCCTCGAAGAGTGGGTGAGGGCTCGTCAGCTCGACCTCGTTCCAGCCGATGTGAGGCAGCGTGGGGGCGCCTTCGAGGAGGGCGGTCCTGCCCGACATCAGGCCCAGAGTCTCGGCGCCGCCTTCGTCGCTGCGCTCCAGCATGATCTGGAAGCCCAGGCAGATGCCCAGAGCCGGGCGGCCGGCGCGCATCCAGTCCCGAATCGGCTCCAGCAAGTCCCGCTCCCGCAGGGCGTCCATGGCCGCCGCGGCAGCCCCGACGCCCGGCACGACGATCGCGTCAGCGAGGGCCAGCGAGGGGACCTCGGCGGCCACGACGACATCGGCGCCGCAGGAGGCCAGCGCCTGGGTGACGCTGACCATGTTGGCGGCGCCGTAGTCGAGCACGGCGATGCGAGGCGCGCTCAACCGAGCGTGCCCTTGGTGGAGGCCACGCCGGACCGCCGCGGATCCACCTCACAGGCAGCCCGCAGCGCCCGGCCCAGAGCCTTGAAGGCGGCTTCGGCCAGGTGGTGGTCGTTGCGGCCCTTGCCGCGGATGTGCAGGGTGACGCCGCCGCCGCGGGCGAACGACTCGAAGACGTGCTCGATCAGGTCGAGTGGCATCTTGCCCGCTCGCTTGCCCCTGAATGGCAGCTTGATCACCGAGTAGGGCCGCCCGCCGACATCGGCCACGGCCTGTGCCACGGACTCGTCCATGGGGACGGCCGCGTCGCCGAAGCGGGCGACGCCGGAGCGGTCGCCCAGGGCGGCGGCCAGGGCGGCGCCCAGGACCAGGGCCACGTCCTCCACCGTGTGGTGCTCGTCGACGACGAGGTCGCCCTTAGCCTGGATCTCGACGTCGAAGAGGGAGTGGTGCGTCAGCGACGAGAGCAGATGGTCGTAGAAGCCGACCCCGGTGTCGATCTTCGCCTCGCCCGTGCCATCCAGGCGAAGCTTGACTGTGACGTCAGTCTCGCGGGTGGAGCGGGTCACGGTGGCGGAGCGGTTGCCCGACTCGAGGACGGTACCGATCTGGGGGGTCATGCTGGTATCTCCCGGGCGGTGGCGATGAGACGGTCGTTCTCCTGGGCCGATCGAACGGTCAGTCGCAGACAGTCGGCGAGGGGGTGGTCGGGGCCGAACGTCCGCGGCACTAGGCCGCAGACCAGCAGAGCCTCGGCGGCCACGGCGGCGGCCTTGACGGAGCTGAAACGAAACAGGATGAAGTTGGTCTCGGACGGGTAGGGCTGCCAGCCGAGGGCCGAGAGCTGGGTTGCCAGTCGGGTTCGCTGCTCGACCAGGCGGGTAACGTTATCCCCGGCCAGTTCGGGCCGGCGCAGAGCGGCGGTGCACAGAGCCGCCGAGACGGTAGAAACGGAGGCCGGGGCGCGGAATGAGACCACCGGCGCCAGGACATCCGGTCGGGCGATGGCGAACCCTACTCGGGCGCCGGCCAGGGCGTAGGCCTTGCTCATCGTCCGGACCACGACCAGCCGGGGGTAGGAAGCGCGCAGGCCGAGGACGGACCGACCCACGAACTCGGCATAGGCCTCGTCCACGGCGACGGCCGGGGCCTCGCGGCCCGAGGCGGCGGCGTCGCTCGCCAGCCGGCCCAGGAGAGCCTCGATCCGCTCCAGGGGCTCCACGGTGCCCGTCGGGTTGTTGGGCTCGCACAGCCAGACCAGCGAGGCCGAGCGAGCAGCCTCTGCCAGCCCGGCGGCGTCAATGGCGAAGCCCTCCTCTGCCGGACGGCGCGGCACGCCGACGAACCGGGCGCCACGCTGGCGGCTGACGATGCCGTACATAGCGTAGGTCGGCTCGGGCGCGACCGCGACGCTGCCTTCGCTCAGGAAGGCCCGCGCCGTGAGGTCGACGGCCTCGTCGGCCCCGGCGGTGGGCAGGATCTCGTCGGGGCTCACTCCGTACGTCTCGGCGGCAGCGGCCACGAGCGACGTGTAGTCGCTGGGCGGGTACTCCGACAGAACCGGGTCGAAGGGCTGGCCCAGCACGTCGCTCAGGTCCGGCGGCAGGGGCGAGGTGTTGACGTCGAAGCGAACGATCGACTCGCGAGGCAGGCCGTACTTGCCGGCCAGGTAGTCGGTCGTGGGTTCCCAGCTGTAGGTGGGCAGGGATTCCGCGCTCATGGCTGCTCCTCGAAGCGCATCTCGACGGCCCGTTTGTGGGCCATCAAGCCCTCGGCCTCGGAGATGGCTTCCACGGCGTCGCGAATGACGGCCAGCCCCTCGCGGCTGATCCGCTGGACCTGCACGAACTTGCCGTAGCTCTCCGCCGACAGCGCGCCGCAGCTGCGGGCCAGGCCGCCCGTGGGCAGTACGTGGTTGGCCCCAGAAGCGTAGTCGCCGGCGGATTCGGGCGCGTACGGCCCCACGAACAGCGAGCCCGCGTTGCACAGCCCGGCGACCGCCTGCTCCACGTCCTCGACGACGACCGTCAGGTGCTCCGGCGCGTAGGCGTTGACGAAGTCGAGGCCGGCCTCTCGCGAGGGGGCGATAACGACCAGCGCGCCGCGGGACAGCGACTGTTCCAGGATCTGACGTCGGGCGGCGGTCTCGAGCTGGCGAGCCAGCTCCGCCTCAACCCGAGCCGGCACGTCGGGGTCCCAGGTGACCAGCAGGGCAGGGGAGTCCGGCCCGTGCTCGGCCTGGGACAGCAGATCCGACGCCACGTGGCCCGGATCGGCCGAGGCGTCCGCTACGACCATGACCTCGGAGGGGCCGGCGGGCATGTCTATGCCGCACTCGCCGAAGACCTCCAGCTTGGCAGCCGTGACCCACGAGTTGCCGGGTCCGACGATCCTGTCCACGGGCGCCACGCCGGCCCCGGGCAGTCCATATGCCAGCGCCCCCACGGCCTGGGCGCCGCCGGCGACTATGAATGTGTCCACGCCGGCCAGCGCCGCCGCCCCCAGGAGAGTGGCGTTGAGAGTGCCATCCGCGGCAGCCGGCGAGGCCAGCACGACCTCGCCCACGCCCGCCACACGCGCCGGCACCACTCCCATCAGCAGGGAGCTGGGGTAGGGGGCCGATCCGCCCGGGGCGTATATGCCGACGCGCGCCAGCGGCACCCAGCGCCGCTCGATCTCGACGCCGGGCAAGATCGTCGTGGTCCGGCTCACCGGCACCTGCGTCTCGGCGAAGCGCCGGATGTTGTCGATCATCTGCTGCAGGCCGGCGCGGATGCGAGGCGGGAGGCCGTCGCGAGCCGCCTCCATCTCGGCCCGGTCTACCAGCAGGCCGCCACCGGCCCGCGCGCCGCCGTACCTGGCGTTGGCTTCGGCCACGGCAGCATCGCCGCCGGCTCTGACCGCGGCCAGGATCGCCCTGGCCCCTTCGCGCACCCGGGCATCGGGAACGGCCCCGCGCCGGACGAGGCCGGCGATCTCGGCTGCCGTCGCCGGATCGGTCTCGGCGCCGGCCAGGTAGAGGCGTCGTAGCTGGAGTGTGGGCGTCGTCATGGCACGAGCTTCTCAATGGGCAGGATCAGGATCCCGGTGGCGCCGGCCGCCTTGAGCTTTGGCAGGAGGGACCACACGGCGTCGGCTTCGACGACGGAGTGGATGGCGATCATCCCCTCGTGAACCAGGGGTATCACCGACGGCGACTCCAGCCCGGGCAGCATCGCCTCCAGCTCGGCCGCCTTGGCGAGCGGAGCGTTCATCATCAGATACTTCCGGTCACGCGCCGCCAGGGTGGCGCTGAGCATCGTCTCGATCGACCCCAGCACCGCCGCTCGCCTGCCCAGGGCCTCCTTGTTGGCCACCAGGACCGCCTCAGAGGCGAAGACCTCCTCCACCGGGCGCAGGCCGTTCACGACCATCGTGGAACCGGTGGAGACGAGGTCGACGATGGCGTCGGCCAGGCCGAGGCGGGGAGCCACCTCCGCCGCGCCGGAAACGGGTATGACCTCCACCTTGATGCCGCGCTCGGCAAAGAAGGCCCGAGTCAGGTTCAGGTGCGACGTCGCGACGCGCAGGCCCGCCAGGTCTGAGGCGGCGGCGATCGGCGAGTCGTTCGGCACGGCGATGGTCAGGCGGCAGCGGCCGTAGCCGAGGGTCCTGATCTGTGGCACGTCGGCCCCGGACTCGGCCACGAGGTCGAGGCCGGTGATGCCCATCTCGGCCACGCCGTCGGCGACGAACTCCACGATGTCGTTCGTCCGCACGAAAAGGATGTCCAGGTCGAAGTTCTGGACCCGGGCCACGAGGGCCCGCTCGCCCGGCTCGAAGACGAGCCCGGCGTCCCGGAGGAGGGTCACTGTAGGTTCGACCAGGCGCCCCTTGTTGGGGATCGCCAGGCGCAGGCGGTCCGTCATTCGGTCGTTTCTCCCACTAGCTCCCGCCGGCGGCCTCGAGCCGCTCGAGGGCCTTGAGGTAGCCGCCCTCGCCGTGGTGAAGCCACTGGGCAATGCGGGTGATCGTGGCCGTGCTGGCGCCGGTCCTGTGCGAGATCTCGGCGTAGTGGAGGCCCTGGTGAAGCAACCTCGCTACGGCCCACCGCTGGGCCATGTCGTGCAGCTCGCCCAGGGTGCAGAGATCCCGGAAGAACGCCGAGGCCTCATCGACAGAATCGAGGCGGACTATCGCCTCGAACAGGTTCGTGGCGGCTTCGTCGCGCCAGGCTTCCATCGCGCCCATACCGGTTCCTCGCTGTGGGGCCGCGCCAGTTGCGCGGCCTGCGTTGTAGTGTTGTAGCATAGTAGCATGATGATACGCAAGGTGCCAGGGCAGCCGTCGCCTGCGGGGTTCGAGGTTCTGCCGGCGATCGATCTCCGCGGCGGGCACGTGGTCCGCCTGGCGGAGGGGGACTTCGCCCGGGAGACCGTCTACGGCGAGGACCCGGCGGCGGTGGCGCGCCAGTTCGCGGGAAACGGCGCCCGGTGGATCCACGTGGTGGACCTTAACGGAGCGAAGGATGGGCGCCGGCGGCAGACGGGGGCAGTGGAGGCGATCGTGGCCGCCGCCGGGTCGGGCGTGGCCTGTGAGGTGGCAGGCGGGCTGCGGGACGAAGAGGCGGTGGCAGCCGTCCTGGGCATGGGCGCGGCTCGGGCGGTCGTTGGGACGGCGGCCCTGCGGGACCCGGGTTTCGTGGCCCGGCTGGTGCGGCAGTTCGGCGAGGACAGGATTGCCGTGGCGCTCGACGTCCGTGGCGGCCTGGCAGTGGGCCAGGGTTGGGTGCCCGGGGCCGAAGGAGTGCCCGTCGATCAGGCCCTGGGAGAGCTATCGGATCGGGGCGCGCGGACCTTCATCGTGACGGCCATCGAGCGGGACGGGCTCCTGACCGGGCCGGATCTGGTCCTGCTGGCGCGGCTGGCCGGGCTCGACAGAGGCCGGATCATCGCCTCCGCCGGCGTGTCGTCGATTGCCGACCTGCGGGCGACGCGCGAGGCGGGGTGCGCCGGTGCGGTCATCGGTCGGGCGATCTACGAGGGCCGGATCGACCTGGCCGAGGCCATTCGGCAGATGGCCTGAGCCCCTCAGGTGTGAGTGGCCGTCTGCCCCGAATCGGTGAAGCTGCTGCCGGCGACCGGCACGAACTGCCAGCTGTAGCTGTGGGTCTTGAGAGTCAGCCGCAGCACGCCGTAGGTGCCGGTGCCTCGCACCTCCGAGTTGGCGCGGATCGTGGCGAACGGCCGCTGGCCGGCCCCGCCGGTGCCGACGACGAACCCGCGGATGCCGTTGGCATCGGCCACCCCGTCGGGTGACTGAAGGGCGAAGCGCTCGTAGTCGTGGTCGTGGCCATTGAGGATGATGTCGGCCTGGGCCTCGTACAGGGCCTGCCAGAAGGCGCCGTAGTTGCTGTCGTTGCCGTGCTGGCCTGAGCTGAAGCGGGGCTGGTGCCACATGGCGATGATGTGCTTGCCCTTGTTCGCCGCCAGGTCCGTTCGTAGCCACTTCTCCTGGGCCGATCCGGCACCGCAGCCGCCGACGCTGGAGCAGTTCGAGTTGAGCACCACCACGTGCCAGCTCGAGGGCAGGTTGTAGCTGTAGAAGCCGCTGCCCGCGATGCCCGCGGCCGAGCCGAAGTAGGCGTAGTAAGGCGCCCCACCCGAGGTCATCAGGTCGTGGTTGCCGACGGTGGGGAAGGTGCGCTTCTTGAAGGCTCCCCAGGTCGGGCCGTAGCACTCCGCGTACTGCTGCTCGGTGCCCGAATCGTTGGAGTTGTCGCCCAGGGTGAAGACCCGAGCGTAGGAACGGGCCTTGATGAGGGCTGCGGTCTGGCCGGCGACCTCGATCTGGTCGAGACGGCAGATGTCGCCCGCGCCCATGAACGTCGTTGTGACCGTCCTGGTGGGCTTGGGCGTCGGCTTCGGGGTCGGGGTCGGGATCGGCGTGGGAGTAGGAGTTGGGCCGCTCCACTCGGGAGTGCTCATGTTGAGCGGCCAGGCGGACGTCCACGACGGCGCCTGCGTCGGCTGGTCCGGCGTGACGGCGGCGACGGCGGTCGGAGCGGGGGAGCCCGGCGAGGGCGTCGTCCAGACCCCCGATGCAGCGGCCAGCGACACGACCAGGGCCACGGCCGCCAGGGCGGCGAGAACGGCGAATCGGCGTCTCATCTGGGACGATCCTGGCAGCGCCGTCAGCTCCGGACAAGATGACCAATGAGGCATCGGCGATGCGTCGGAATCATCAGGCCGAATCGCGGCCGGTCATCGCCTCAGGAGTGCGTCTGCGTCTCGCCCGAGTCGGTGAAGCTGCCGCCGGCGACCGGCAGGAAGCGCCAGGCGTAGCTGTGAGGCTTGAGCGTCAGCTCGAGCACGCCGTAGGTGAGGCTGTTCCTGACCTGGGAGTTCGGCCGCACGAACAGGATGGGCGAGTGGGCCGCCCCGCCGGTGCCGGCCACGAACTGGCGGATGCCCTGCGGATCCTTGATCCCGGCCGGGGATTGCGGCGCGAAGCGCTCGTAGTCGTGGTCGTGGCCGCTCAGGACGATCTCCGCTCCGGCGGCGTACAACGCATCCCACCAGCCGCGGTAGGTGCTGGTGCTGCCGTGGCCGCCCGAGCTGAACGACGGTACGTGCCACATGGCGATGATGTGCTTGTCCTTGTTCGCCGCCAGGTCGGCGGCGAGCCATCTGCCCTGGGGCGAGGCCTTACCGCACCCGCCGGCCTTCCAGCAGATCGAGTTCAGGACGATGACGTGCCAGTAGGGGTCGGGGTCGTAGCTGTAGTAGCCCTT
>DAOUEA010000081.1:0-2446 GCA_034430475.1 Chloroflexota bacterium
TAGCCGCTCCGGCCCTTCCAGGTGACGTCCTCCTGCGGCCGCGTGATCACCGGCAGATAGTGGAAGTTGGAGCAGTGGCGGGCCAGGCCGGCCAGCTCGGTCCGGTAGCCCAGGTCCCACGAGAAGCGCGCCCCGTGGACCACGACGAACATGCGCGGCCCGCCGCAGACCAGCTCGCTGCGCAGCATCGACATGTACGGCGCCAGGCCGGTGCCGGTGCCGATCATCAGGATGTGCTTGCCGGGCGCGGCCTTGTCCAGGGTGAAGACGCCCACGGCCTTAGGGCCGACGTACACCCGGTCGCGCAGCTCGAGGTTGAACAGGCGAGGTGTCAACTCCCCGCTGGAGACCATGGTCAGGTAGAACTCCAGGTACTCGTCGGCGCGGCTCTCCGAGGCGATCGAGTAGGCCCGGCGGATCATGCGCTCGGGATCGGCGGCGGCTTTGGCGACGGCGGCGGCCTGGGCGTCGACGGCAGCCTGGCTCTCCGGCGTCCCCGTGACGGCGGTCTCGTCACCCGCCGAGCCCGCCTCGACGCTCGGCGCCCCCTCAACCTCGGCGTCGTCGCAGCGGCGCTCGGAGGCCTTGAGGCCCAGAACCACGTACTGGCCGGCCTTGAACTCGAACGGCAGGTTGTCCGGAGTGACGCGCAGGATGATCAGGCCGGGTGCTACTTCCACCCGACCGCTGACGGTGGCGTTGTACTCCGCAGGCATGCTGCCCTCCCGCTTGCGGCCGCGACATCCCGGCCGATCGAAGGCCAAGGATACGAGCCGCGGGCGCCTATGTCAGCGTCCCACGACCGCAAGGCGCGCAGCGAAACCGAGGCAGACGAAGAGTCCGGGCCGGCTGTTCAGGAGGCGGTGGGCGACGGCTCGGCTGAGCTCGGGGCGGCCGAGGGAGAGGGCGCAGCGGCCAGCCCGGCGACTTCGCCCGCCGGCCCGTCGGGGCGGATGACGCCGGCGAGCTTCGACCACGGGATCAGCACCACCGGCAGCCCATGGCGGTAGCCCGCGACCTGGTACATGTCCAGGGTGATCTTGAGGCCCTCGGGCGTGAGCGACCAGCCGGTGAAGTTGGCGGCTTCCGGCTCGGTGCCGCCCTCGACGACGAACGTGACGTAGTCGCCGCCGAGCGAGACTCGGAGCTGGGCTCGGGCTTCGCTCGAGATGATGCTGAGGGCGGCCGGCTGGTCGGCGAAGATCTCGCTCATGACCATGCGACGGCCGCTGGCCAGGTCGAAGTTGAGGGCCTGGAAGCCGTAGCGCGGCCTCTCCTTCGAGGCCGAGTTGTCCGACCAGTTCAGCATCATGCAGGCCACCTGCGGGGTCAGAAGCTCGACCGTGTAGTCGCCGATCAGCCAGTTGGTGGCGCCGCCCGGGTCGGGAACGCTGGCCGGCCCGGCCGCGTAGATGTCGATTCGGGTTTCGATCTCGCTCCTGATGTCCAGGTTGATCAGCCAGGCCAGGGGCGTCGAGTAGGCCACGAACTGGGGGTAGCGGAACTGGACCTTCCAGTGGCCCCCGGCGCCGCGAAGGTTCTCGGTCACGGCGGTGAGCTGCGGCGGCGTCGCGGGCAGGCTGACCGTGGGGTAGATATCGGGCGGCGAGGGCGTGGGAACGAGATAGGAGGCGGTTTCGGTCGGCGTGGCGACGACGCTCGGCGGGGCGACGCTCGGCATATCTCCCGTGCCCAGGACGGTCATGGCCGTCGTGACGGCCACCAGGCCGACGAGAACGAGGCCGGCGTAGGGCAGGCTCGAGCCGAGCCCGCGTACGACACGGTTGGATCCCATGGCGGCGAGTATGGACGGACGAACCGGATCGCGCAGGATCGAGGGTCGGCGGGCGGCCGGCCTTCGCGTTCGGCGCCGGAGCCCCGGCAGCCGGTCAACGGAGCCGGCGCGCCACCAGCTCCACGAGGTGCATGTGGTGGGGTTCGCCGAGGGCCGACTGGCTGTCCTCCTCCTTCTCGACCCACATCTCGATCTGGAAATCGATCAGGCCGTCCTGGATCCGCTCGGGCGGCGGGCAGCTCAGGTCAGGGTCGGAGGCGCTCTCGTCGCGGTCCAGGAAGATCATGGCCGCGAAGCGCCCACCTGGCCGAAGGGCGGCCATGATGCGGTCCCAGGTAGCGTCGAAGGCCTGGCCCTTGAGGAACTGCAGGCTGACGCTGGCGTTGACCAGGTCGCACTCGGGGATCTCGACGCTGGCCAGGTCGCCCACCCGAATCTCCAGCTGCGGCCGAAGCTCGGGCTCGGTCGCGGTTTCGATGGCCGTCCTGGCCCCGGGCTCGCTGTCGATGGCCAGGACGCGCCAGCCCGCCCGCAGCAGCTCACGGGCGTCGCGTCCGGCGCCGCAGCCCAGGTCCACAGCGAAGCGCCGGCGGGGCGGGTCGCCGGGATGGGCGGCCGCGGCGGCCGCGTCCTCCTCCCGGAACAGCTCGA
>DAOUEA010000082.1:0-4373 GCA_034430475.1 Chloroflexota bacterium
GGGCTGGTGCCGGTGGCGGTCGTGGAGCAGGTGGGCAGGGTGTCCAGGTCGCCCTCGTCGTCGCCGTTGACGAAGCCGCTGTACGACGGAGTGATGGCCGGCACCGAGCCGCCGTAGGTCATCGTGTCGGAAGAAGCGGTCACGGTCAGCGTCGGCCGGGATACGGTCATAGTGACCGTCGCGTTGTTCGAGCAGAGCGGGGTGGGCACCGTCGTGTCGCAGACGCGATAGGTGAAGGTGTCGGGGCCGGTGTAGCCAGCCGTCGGCGTGTAGGTGATCGTTCCGTTTGCGTTCGCGGCCGCCGTGCCGTTGGACGGAGCCGACTGCACTGTCACTGAGGCGATGTTGATGTTGTTCTCAGGGTCCGTGTCGTTGGCCAGCACGTTGACGTTCGTCGGCGTGGAGACGTAGGCGGAAGCCGAATCGTCATTGGCCGTCGGCGGATGATCGACGCGCTGAACCGTGATCGTGACAAGGGCCGAGTCGCACAGCCCGTTGGCGTCGCAGATCTGATAGATCAGCTGGTCCGTGCCGTAGAAGTAGCCGGTGGGGGTGTAGGTGATGCGCCCATTGGTAGCGTTGACGGAGTAGGTGCCGAAATTGGGCGGGACGATCACCGCCGTGGTGGACGGCTGCAGGGTGCCGCTGCCGGCGCTGTCATTGGCCAGGACGTCGATGACGACTGCGGTCCCCTCGTCCGTGGTCGCGCCGTCAGGCCGCGCGGTTGGCGGAGTGAGGGGCGTAGCCCGGACGTCAAGCGTCACGGTGGTCGAGGAGCACTGGTCCTCCGTGTCGCAGACTTCGTAGTTGAACGAGTCGGCGCCGGTGTACCCGGACGTCGTGTAGGTGACGACGCCGGTCACGGGGTCAACCGCGGTGGTGCCGTGGGTTGGGCCCGAGGTCACCGTCACCGTGCTGGGATCGATGTTGTCGTCCGGGTCCCAGTCGTTGTCCAGAACGGCAAGCGGAGTGGAGCTGTTCGACGCCACCGAGTACGTGTCGGGGAGAGCCACAGGCGGTGCGTTGGTGACTTGGTCGTCGGGGTCGTCTCCGGCGGAGGTCGTGCTGCTGTCCGACGACGAGGCGTAGCCGCCGCCGAGCGTCTCGCCGGAGTAGCTGACGTATGCCTGGTTGATGAGATGTGTGCCTTCGGGCAGGCCGTCGTTCACCGTCGTGTCGAACTGGAGGGTGGCGGTGGATCCGGCCGGCATCTGGCCGCCGGTGACGGCATCTGCCCCGATGCCCAGCCGGAACGTCAGAGCATTCGCAGCGAAGTCGACCTGGTCGTCGCCAAGCTCATCGGTCTTGGCCCCGGCGTTCTCGCCGCTGACGATGACGGCGCTTCCCGGGACGTAGGTCAGCGTCGACGGGATCGGATCCGTGAGAACGACGAACGTGGCCGGATCGTTGCCGCTGCTCGTGACGTCCAGCGTGTAGCGGATCGTGTCGCCGTTGTAGATGGCGTCCGGGTGGTCAAGGTTCTCCGAGGTCTTCACGACGTCCACGACGGGCGTGAACACGTCGGTCTGGAAGGTGACGACCGTCGGGTAGTAGGTGTCGTAGTTGGAGGTGCCCGTCGTGTATGTGATCGTGGCCGAGGTGTCGCCGTTGTTCAGGATGCCGCTGGCGTCGACGATGTCGGCGTCGAACGCCATCTGGTTGATGTAGTCGGGGTTCTTGGCCGAGAAACGGGCGCCGTCGATGGTGACCGAGCTGTTGAAGAAGTTGTTGGCCGGGTTCAATCCGTTCGACAGGGTCGTCCCGTTGAGCTGCATCGCGTCCTGGATGTACCCGATGTCGCCTTCGTAGACGACGGCGCCGATGTGAGTGTTGACCACCCCGGTAGCGGGGGTGAGGAACCCGGACACGGTCGTGTTGATCGCGATGGGGTTGCTGCTGTTCACGACGGCATATCCGTCGAAGACCACCAGATTGCGGAGGGGCATCGACAGGTTCTCGTAGACGACGATCAACGCCCAGGCGGCGTACTTGTCGGTGGAACCGGTGGTCGACAGGACGTTGGCTCCCCAATAGGTCCCGTTGGGATCTGCCAGTCCGGCCACGAGAGGCGTGACGTCGGCAACCGCCGAGTAGTTCGAAGGGCTGCCATTGCAGTTGCCCGCATTCACCGTGTCGACTCGCGTAGCGCCCACGTCGATGTAGCCACTGCCCGGGACGGCGAAGCTCATCACGCCCCGCTGGGCGGAGTTGCTGCAGCCGGCCCAGGTCAGCTCGGCGAAGACGACGGTCGACTCGGAGGGGAGGCTCAACGTGGCCGAGGACGAGTTGAACGTCGACCCATTGCCGTCGACGTCCACGTAGACCATGCTCCAGTTATTGTTGTTGTTGTTCGTGACCGGGGTGGCGGTGCCGTCCTGGGCCGCCGCGCATCCACTGCCGGAACAGGTCCCCAGGGTGTTGCCGATGATCGTCAAGGCGCCCTGCTGGGTGACCGAGAAGCGCGGCGTGAACGCTCTCACCACCGTCGACGCCTCGACGGGCGACGGGCTCAAGAGGGCGGACGGCATCAGCAGGGCCACAGCGGCGGCGATGGCAAGAGGACGCGGAAGGTACCACTGGCGGCGCCCCGCATGCGATCCGGACATGATGGACCTCACATCAAACTCCGGGGCGGCTACCACGCCCCGCATGCGGTTAGTCTAGAGGCAGCAGGTCGGGCCGCGCCCAACCCGAAGTACCAATACTTGCGTACTCTTCGGGTCGTCTCTTCGTATCAGTCGGGCACTCCGGGCCGCTGCCACCGGCCGCGGACGACGCCGCGTGGGAGGTCAGTGGAGCAGGCCCTCGGCCGCAACCGGCGAGGCCACGATGACGTACTTGTTCCACCATTCGCGCCAGCCGACCTGGCCGTCTATCGGGTCCTTCAGAACGCTGTCGCGCTGCTGGAACGGCCGCAACGAGATGGCGACGCCGCCGTAGTGCCACGTCCTGTAGGAGACGTACTCGTTGGTCAACCCCTGCCAGCGGAGAGGATCGGTCAGGTAGACCCCGTTGACCCTGAAGTCGAGCGAGCCGGTACGAGGATCCTGCCCGGTCACGGAGTAGCCGGTCACGTACTGGGCATGGCTGCCGTACCAGGTGAGGATGCCGACCGGTTGACCTGTCAGCGCGATCGAACGGACCGTCGCCTTTGCGGCTGCTTCGAAGCTGGAGAAGGCAAGGTCCGCGTACATGCCGGCCTCCATGCTGCCCCAGCCGTAGTAGTTGAGGGCGTTGCGCCAGCCGTGAACGTCAGACCCGCTTTGCCAGTAGGGCATCGTCATGTTCTTCCGCTCCCACTTGAGGATGCGGGTTTGCTTCTCGTAGCTGACGTCCGGCGTCCAGATGAACTCCAGATCCCCGGCATTGGGGGGGCCGCTCGGACCGGCCGTGTAGTAGATGGTGTTGAGCATCACCATCGTCGAGGCCGAAGTGCAGGCGGAGTAGTCCGGGTTCTGATACCGGACCGCCTCTGGCGTGAACAGGTTGAAGACGTAGGTCGTCGTGTCCGGCACCGTCGCCTGTCCGGCGAGGACGGCGATGACGGCTGCCAGGGAGACGAAGACGTTGATCATTCTGTCTTTCGAGCTCAGTAGTGACCGGCTGGTGGAGTAAGCCAGAAGCGGGCGCCCCGATCCTGGTCCGGCACCCTACAGTTTCGCATTCTCCCGCCGATCGCGGAGGGGTACAGACGGGCCATTACGCTACCTTGCCCCTCGGACGGTTCCCCGTGGTAGGCTCATTCTCCGCATTCCGGAGTTCGCGCTCGAGCGAACCGCCCAGGAGGTCCAAAGAGTGAGTTCCGCCCAGCCAGTATTGAAGGCCGCCAGCCGCACCGAGACCGGCAAGGCGGTCTCGCATCTGCGCAAGGCCGGCAGGATCCCGGCCGTCGTCTTCGGCCATGGCCTGACCTCCATGCCCGTCTCGCTCGACGCTCACGAGTTCGAGCTTCTGCGGCGCAAGATCCGTTCCAACACGCTGCTGTCGCTTGTCATCGACGACAAGGACAAGCACCGGGTCCTGATTCACGGGATCCAGGTGGACCCCCGAACCCGGCACCTGCTGCATGTCGATCTCTTCGCCATCAAGTCGGGCGAGGAAGTGACCGTCGAGCTTCCGATCCGGACCGCCGGCTCGTCGTTCGCCGTCGACCGCCTGGGCGGCACCTTGCTCCACACCATGGATCATGTCCGGGTTCGGGCGCTGCCGGACAAGCTGCCCGATGCGCTCGAGGTCTCGATCGAGGGCCTGGACGACTTCGACAAGGCGATCCACCTGCGCGACGTGCCGCTGCCGGCCGGCGTGGCCCTGCTCTCGGACCCGGACGAGATGGTGCTCAAGGTCGCACCGCCGCACGTGGTCGAGGAGCCCGT
>DAOUEA010000083.1:0-8660 GCA_034430475.1 Chloroflexota bacterium
ATCACCCTCGCCCTGACGCCCCGTCAGGCGTATCTTCGACGCATGGATCCCGAACGAGCTGCCCGGCTCCGCTCGGCCATGGTGGAGTACCAGCTGCGCCGCCGCGGTATCACCGACGAGCGGGTCCTGGCCGCCATGGCCTGGCTGCCGCGTGAGGAGTTCGTACCGCACAGCCTGATCGAGGACGCGTACGACGATTCGGCCCTGCCGGTCGAGGCCGGCCAGTCGATCAGCCAGCCGTACATCGTCGCCTGCATGAGCGAGGCTCTCGCCCCGCGGCCCGGCATCCGTGTCCTGGAGGTGGGCACCGGCACTGGCTACCAGGCGGCCGTGCTGGCCCGGATCGGCTGCCACGTCATCACCATGGAACGCCTGCCGGAGATGGCCGAATCGGCCCGGGCCCGCCTCGACGCCCTCGCCCGCCGCCTGGCCGCCCCCGAGCTGGCCGCCATCGAAATCGAGGTCGGAGACGGGAGCATGGGCCATTCCTCTGGCGGTCCCTTCGAAGGTATCCTGGTGACAGCTGCCGCTCCTGTCATCCCATCGCGCCTGCGGGAGCAGCTTGCCGATGGCGGTCGGTTGGTCATCCCCGTTGGGCCGTTGGGCTCGCAGGAGCTGGTGCTTGTGACGCGACACCGCAAGGCCTTCACGAAGACAGACCTGGGCGGCTGCGTCTTCGTGCCGCTGATAGGGAGCGAGGCCTACACTCCCGAGACGATCGAGGCAGCCGGCTTTGCCCGTCATCTATTCGGCTGGATGAGAGGAGCGCGGTCGTGACCGGAGGAGCTCGCCAGACCCACCTCTTCCTGTCGCCCCATCCGGACGATGTCGCCCTCTCCTGCGGGGGGCTGGTAGCCCACCTGCAGCTGCGCGGCGAGCACGTGGTCATCGCCACCTGCTACGGCGGCGCGGGGCCGCTGCCGCACCTGACCGAGTTCCAGCGCGAGGCCCTGGGCTTCGACGAGCGGAGCGCGATTATGAGCCCGGCGGCGATCATGGAGGAGCGCGCGCGAGAGGACCGTGAGTACGCGGAATCGGTCTCCGCGGAGCTGATCCACATGGACCTGCCGGACGCGGTCTTCCGAGGCTACGATGGCGAGGAGGGGCTGATGGGCCCGCCTCGGGAGGACGACGCGGCTCCGTCCGCCGCCCTGGCCGAGCTGCTCCACTCGGTCCAGCCCCACATCGCCTACGTACCGCTGTCCGTCGGCGGCCACATCGACCATCGCCAGGTCTTCCGCGCCGCCGTATCGGAGCTGTCGAGCGGCAAGGCCGGCAGCTTCTCCGACAAGACCTGTCGCCTCACCTTCTACGAGGATTTCCCCTACTGCTGGTGGACGGACTTCCGCAGCCTGGTCCAGCTGCGCCCGGATCAGACGGAGTTGCTGACCGGCCTGGAGCTGACGCCCGAATACGTGGTCGTCGACGAGCTGATCAGCCATCGCAAGCTAAGGGGCATCCGCAAGTACACCAGCCAGATCGGCCGGCTCTTCGGGGTCGCAGAGGAGATGGAGACGGCCCTCCGCGCCCGGGCCGAGATCGTGGGCGAGGCCGGCGGCTTCGATTCGGCCGAGCGCTACTGGCGCGCCGAACGCCGCCAGAAGCGGTAACCCTGCCTCCTAGCGAGCCACTTCCTCCGACTGCCGCACCTTCATCGCGACCTCGTCGTAGATGTTGGAGATCTGGCTGACCATCAGCTCGATGCAGAAACGGTCGTGGACCAGGGCGTGGCCGCCGCGAGCCAGCATGTCGGCATAGGGGTGGTCCTTCAGCAGCCGGACGATGGCCGCGGCCAGCGCCTGGCTGTCGCCGGGCGGGACCAGCAGCCCGGTGGCCCCGTCCTCGATCATCTCCGGGATGCCGCCCACGTTGGACGCCACCACGGGCCGGTTGAGCGCCATCGCCTCCAGAACCGAGAGGCCCTGCGCCTCGCGGTATGACGGCAGGACGGCCACGTCCAGGGCCGCGGTCACGGCCGGGACGTCCTCGCGGCGGCCGGTGAAGACGATGCGCTCCGAGACGCCCAGCGCCTCCGCCTGGGCCTCCAATGCGTCGCGCTCCGAGCCCTCGCCGACGATCAGCAGCCAGGCGTTGGAGACGCCCTTCAGGACGTCCGCCCAGGCTTCGACGAGGGTGCGGTGGCCCTTCTCCGCCTCCAGGCGCGCGACCACTCCCACGATCGGCGCATCCTCGGGGATCGAGTAGTCCTCGTGGAGCGTGCAGCACGGCTGCTGGTGGTTGTACCGGTCCAGGTCCACGCCGTTGTAGATGAGGTTGACCGGCGCGCCCAGGCGGCCCTCGTCGGCGATTTTGCGCTCGATGGCCTTGGAAACGACGATCAGCCGGTCCATCAGCGGGGTCAGCTGGCGCAGCTGCTCCCGATCGTCGACGCAGCGAACACGGCTCGAATGGACCGTCGAGATGATGGCCGGCCGGCGACAGCCCTGCTCGCCCAGCAGGTAGGCCGCCCGAGTGCCGACCACCTCGGCCCGGTACATGTGGTTGTGAACGACCTCGGGCTCGAACTCGGCCAGCGCCTCGGCCAGCGCCCGCACAGCCCGCCGGTCGTCCGGCTCGTCCACGACCGAGACTTCGAAGCCGGCTTTCTGCAGGCGGCGGACGCTGCTGCCGTGCGAGAGCGAGACGACCCGGACGTCGTAGCGGTCGGGGCTGAGGCGCGACACCAGAGAGAAGACGTGCTCCTGGGCCCCGCCGTTGGTGCCGGTGGCCATGACCTGTGCGACGCGCACCCGCCCGCCGGCCAGCGGCGGGCGCTCGTCCTGGGGAGCGCAGGGGGTGTAGAAGGGTCTCTCGGCGCCCATGGCTAGCTCGCCGCCTCCGCCGGCTCAGATGCGGAGGCTGCGTCCGTGCGCCGGACCAGCAGCCGATCGATCGGCTCGTCGACCGCGCCCCAGGCGTACTTGTACGGCTCGTTGCC
Source organism: Chloroflexota bacterium (assembly GCA_034430475.1). Taxonomy (GTDB): domain Bacteria; phylum Chloroflexota; class Limnocylindria; order Limnocylindrales; family CSP1-4; genus Fen-1039. The sequence continues at coordinate 2,939 of DAOUEA010000083.1, forward strand.
GCGCATGAAGTCGAGGCGCCTGGCGCCCCGTTCGATGGCTTGCTTGACGTAGCAGGCGACCATTACCACTCCGGGCGAGAGATCCCGGGCGTCCGGATCGACGCCCGCGTTGTAGTAGTAGACGGTTTGAGCATCCACCATGGTCACCCCGGCCGCGATTCGGCGCCCGCCGACGGTCAGGAAGTGCAGCTCCACGATACCGGCTGGACCGCAGGAATCGATCAGCCCGGCGAAGAAGCGGCGACTGGCGGCACCGCCTTCGGTGGGCGGGAACAGCCCGTCGGCGCCCCACCGCCTCTGGTGGAGATCGACGAAGGCCTCCAGATCGGCGGCCGAACCGTCCGACTTCTCGAGCGCGACGGGCCCGGCAGCCTCGGCGCGGCGGATCTTGCGGCGGATCTCGTGGCGCTCCTTCTTGTCCAGGGTGTCCAGGTAGGCCTCGAAATCCAGCTCCGCCGGAAGCGTCAGGACGGGGCAGACCTCCTCCTCTTCGCGGCTGACGGCCCAGCAGGCATGGGAGGCGCGGGCTTCGAAGGCGGATTGGAGGGCGTCCGCGGCGGGGTCGTCGCGGCGCAGGCGGCGCAGGTCCACCACGTCCCAGGGCTCGGGGGTCGGCCCGGCCAGGTAGTCGGCCGCGGCCCCGCAGACGGCCTCCAGGTCCGCCGGCGCGGCCAGGACCGTGGCGTAGTCGGCGTGGTAGGAGGCGCCGAAGAAGACGGCCGTCGCCGAATCGGGCACCGGCCGCAGAGCGCGGGCCGGCTGGTGGCGGAGTGTCGTGCGGACCTCCACGTCGCCCGGCTCCAGCTCGTGGCGGTGCATCAAGGGCACGATGCCGGCAAGCCGTTCGCCGTCGGCCCCGTCCACCACTACGAGCGTCTCCTCGTGGGCCTTCGCCGCGTAGGCGTCCCACCATGCCCCGTGCAGGCAGTGGCGCGAGAAGGGGGTCGCGGCCGGGGTCGCGGCCAGCAGCCCGTCCCACGTCTCCTCGGCGATAGCCGCGACGTCGCGCCGCCGCGCGGTGAGGCTCATGCCGGCCCTCCGCGCGTCGCGAGACACAGGCAGCCCATGCGAAGAGAAGAGGGGAGGTTCACTCCGCGAGGATAGCACCGCCGGCCCTCGCCTCCCTTCAGAGCACGCGGGCGTCCGCCGCCCGCATCGCCAGCCCCCGATACAGCCCATATCCGCCTTGACTTCGGGCCCCCAGAAGGCGAATCTGTGTGTTCCGCAACTTCGCTGCGCAGTTCGCAACTTTTGCCCGCAAGCGCCCGGGATCGCCCGGCGGCGATCATGCCCCCCGGGGCGCGCTGTGACCATCCCCGCCTTCTGGGCTTTCCCGCGATAGGGCAGCGGGAACGGATCGACGGCGGCCACCGGGCCGCCGTCGATCCATGTTCGCCTTGACTTTCTGTCCCTCCAGAGGGTATTCGTATGGTCCGCAACTTCGCCGCCCGGTCCGCAACTTTCGGGCCTTGACCGGGCGGGGTTGCCAACGGAGGAGCCCGCGAATGTCACGTGTCACCTCGGCTCGAAGGAGCCTCCTGGCGATGGCCGTCGTCATCGGGCTGATCGTGCCCGTTTCGGCGATCTCATCGGCGCCGGCCGCACTGGGCGCTGATCCCACGGTCATAGCCAGCATCGACTTCAACGACGGAACGACCGGGACGTGGTCCCAATCCGGCGACCCAACCCTGAGCTACGTCGAGGACGGCTCAGGCGGCAAGGCGCTGAGCATTCTGCGGACCAACGACTGGGACGGCATCCAGTCGGCCACCGGAATGCTGGCGGCCGGCACCGAGTACACGATGTCGATGCGGGCCATGCTGCCCACCGGTGCTTCCGGCACGACCAGCGTCCGCTTCGTCGTCAACCACGACTCCAGCCAGTACGACTGGGTCGCCGACACGACGATCGACTCCTCGGGCTGGACGACCGTGACCGGCACCTACACCCTGCCGGCCGGCTCCGACGCTTCCACGGCCAAGGTCTACATCGGCAGTGACAACGCCGCCGACAACAGCGCCTACGCCATCGTGATCGACGACATCCTGATCACGGGCGGGGAAGCCGCTCCCGGCGGCGACTCCGGCGGCGACTCCGGCGGCGACTCCCTCCCGCCCGGCACGACGCTCGTCGAGACCGACTTCGAGAGCGGCATGGACGGCTGGGTCGCCCGCGATTCGCAGGGCACTCCCACGGCCGACCTCACCGAAGACGAGTCGCACAGCCCGACTCACGCCGCCCTCGTGTCCAACCGCTCCGGCCAGGGCGACGGCATCGGCCACGACCTCACCGGGCTCCTGGAGACGGGCACCAAGATCAACATCACGGCCTGGGTCAAGTTCGCCGAGGGCGGCCCCACCGCCCCGATCTGGCTGACGATGCGCCGCACCAACGACGACTCCGACAGCTTCGACACGATCGCCCAGTTCCCCGATGTGGCGCCCGACTCGTGGACGGAGGTCACGGCTGCCTACACGATGGCCGACGCGGAGGCCGCCTTCATCTACTTCGAGACCGCTTACCCGGACGGCACCGACGCGTCGTTCCTGGTGGACGACATCACCATCGCGACCGAGGCCGGTCCGGCCGTCCAGAAGGAGCTGACGAACCTCAAGGACACCGTCGACTTCCCCATGGGCGTTGCCATCGACTCCCGCGAGACGATCGGCGCCTCCGCCGACCTGGTCACGAAGCACTTCAACCAGATCACCCTCGAAAACCACATGAAGCCCGAGGCCTGGTACAACCCGGAGAACGAGTTCCGGCTCCACCCTGAGGCCAAGACTCAGCTGGACTTCGCCCGGGACGAAGGCCTCCGCGTCTGGGGCCACACCCTCGTCTGGCACCAGCAGATCCCGGACTGGTTCTTCGAGCGCGACGACGGCACGCCGCTGACCTCGAGCGACGAGGACAAGGCGATTCTGCGCAACCGCCTGCACGACCACATCTTCAACGTCGCCCAGACCATCAGCGATCGCTACGGCCTGTTCGGCAGCAGCACCAACCCGGTAGTGGGCTTCGACGTCGTCAACGAGGCGGTGTCCGATAGCTCGACCGAGGAGGACGGCCTGCGCCGCAGCCCCTGGTACAACATCCTGGGCGAGGAGTACATCGAGAACGCCTTCAACTACGCCGAGGAGGCGTTCAACGAGCAGTACGCCGACCCCGCGGCCACCCGGCCGGTCAAGCTGGCGATCAACGACTACAACACCGACCAGACCGCCAAGGCCCAGCGCCTGCACGACCTGGTCGCGATGCTGCTCGACAAGGACGTGCCGGTGGACATCGTGGGCCACCAGTTCCACGTCAGCCTGACCACCGACGTCCAGAAGCTCGACGAGGCCATGACCCTGTTCGAGGACCTGCCGGTGATGCAGGACGTCAGCGAGCTTGACGTGATGACCGGCACCCCGATCGACGACGCCAAGCTGATCGATCAGGGCTACTTCTACCGCGACGTCTTCCGGATCTTCCGGGCCCATTCCGAGGACCTGTTCTCGGTGACGATCTGGGGCCTGTACGACCCCCGCAGCTGGCATTCCGACAACTACCCGCTGCTGTTCGATGAGAACCTCCAGGCCAAGCCGGCCTACTACGGCGCCATCGACGGCGAGCTAGGCCCGCGCATCCGCACGGCCAACGTCTTCCGGGCCGACGTGCCGCTCGACGACTCGGCCACGACCGCGACGGAGTGGAAGAAGCTGCCGCTGCACACCTTCGGCGACGACAACAAGGCCTCCTTCCAGCTGCGCTGGGAGACCGACCACCTGAGCGCCTACGTGGTGGTCAACGACGCCACGACGGACGCTGGCGACGCCGTCGCCTTCAAGCTCGGCGACGAGACCTACGCCTTCAACCGCGACGGGACCGGCGACGTTGCTGGCGTGGTGAGCGAGGTCGCGGGCGGCTGGGCGGCGGTGGTCCATCTGCCGCTGAGCGATGCCAAGAAGAACGACACCGTCGCCTTCGACGTCACCGCGACTGACGGCGGCACGACAGTCGGCTGGAACGACACCGGCGTGGTGGGCACGCTGACGCTCGTCGAGCCCATCTCGCTGGTCGAGATCAACCAGGCCAGCACCGCCCCAACGATCGACGGCAGCGAGGACTCGGTGTGGGAGGAGGCCAACGTGGTCACCACCGACATCCAGGTCACCGGGGGCGACACCGCGACCGCCACGGTGAAGACGCTGTGGAAGGACAACACCCTGTACGTGCTCATGCACGTCACGGACTCCGACCTCGACGACACCGCGTCCAACCCCTGGGAGCAGGACTCGGTCGAGATCTACGTCGACAACGTCAACGCCAAGAACGGCGCCTATCGGCCCGACGACACCCAGATCCGCATCAGCTACACGAACGTCGTTTCGTTCGGCACCGGCGACCTTGACGCCCAGGCGGCTCGCCTGGAGAGCGCCACGGCCGTCGTCGACGACGGCTACGTCGTCGAGGTGGCGATCGACCTCCTCGAGGCCGCCCGCCCCGACGGCTACATCGGCCTGGACTTCCAGGTCAACGACGGCTCGGGCGGCGCCCGGCAGGGCATCCGCAACTGGGCAGATGCCACCAACGCCGGCTACCTCAGCACCTCGCACTGGGGTGTGGGCCTGCTCGTCTCGGCCGGCGGGGGTGACTCGGGCCTGCCGCTTCCGCTCATCGTGGGCGGGGTAGTGGTCCTGCTCGTCGTCCTTGGCGGCGTGATCGCATTCGCATTCTTCAAGCTGCGGCGCAAGCCGCAGGTGTGACCGCGACGGAGGACCGGTCACCTTCTGGCCCAGCCGGAGCCCCGTGACGCGCCGGCCGGGCAATGGGCAGATCGACGGCGGCGATGAGCCGCCGTCGATCCTTTTCGGGTCGGGGAGGGCGGGCCGGGGGGCTAGCCGGCTACGCCGTCCTACTGGTCCTCGGCCGGCCGGAACGGCGCCGTGCTGGCGCGCGTGATCAGCTCGGTCGCCAGCTCCAGGCGCGTCTCGCTCGGCTGCTCGCCGGCAGCCAGGCGAAGCAGCAGCCGTGTCGCGGTAACGGCCATTCGGACCAGCGGCTGGCGGACCGTGGTCAGGGGCGGCGTGGCCCACTTGGAAGTTGGGATGTCGTCGAAGCCGACGACGCTGAGGTCGTCCGGGATGTGCAGCCCCATTTCGCGGGCCACCTGGTAGACGCCCAGGGCCTGCATGTCGTTGAGGGCGAAGATTGCCGTGGGTCGGGCCCAGCCGTCCATCCGGAGCAGCACCCGTGCCTCCTTGATGGCCGTGTCGACGTAGAAGTTGCCGTGGCGAATGAGCCTCGGATCCACCTGAGCGCCCGCGGCGTCCATAGCGGCCCGATATCCGTCCAGCCGGGCCCGGCTGCAGAGCATCCCCTCCGGCCCCGCGATGACGCCGATGCGGCGGTGGCCCAGCTCCAGCAGATGGCGGGTCGCGGCCAGCCCTCCGCTCCAGTTGGCGGCGCCCACGGACGGCGTGTCGTGCAGGGGCTCGCCGGTCGGATCGACGACCACCAGCGGGATGCCCCGCGTGCGCAGCTGGGCGCGCACCTCTTCGTTGACCTCCGACAGGACGACGATCAGCCCCTTCGGCCGCAGGGCCAGGACGCTGTCGATCCAGCCGGGGCCTTTCGGCGATTCGCGGATCTCCGACAGAACCAGGTTGAGCCCGTGCTCGGCGGCCACGCGCTGGGCGCCCTTGATGATCTCGCCCGCCCACTCGCTCTCGAACTGGTG
>DAOUEA010000084.1:0-3593 GCA_034430475.1 Chloroflexota bacterium
GCCAGGCGACAGCCGGCCAGGGCCCGGAGGCGGCCATCGTCGCGGCGCCCCCGGAGTGGCTCGATCGCCTGGTGGGCGTGCTGCTCGACAACGCCTGCAAGTACTCTCCGGAGGGCGGCAGCATCGCCATCTCCGTCGCGGCCGAGGGGCGGCGAGTGCGCCTGACCGTCGACGATTCCGGGCCCGGCATCCCGCCCGAACAGCGGGAGCGAGTCTTCGACAGATTCCACCGCGCCACGGACGCCCCGGGCGGTGCGGGCCTGGGCCTGGCCATCGCCGGGGCGATCGCCCATTCCACCGGCGCTCGCTGGACCATCGGCGACTCGCCCCTGGGCGGCGCCCGGCTGTCCATCAGCTGGCCCAGGAGCCAGGCCGGCCGCTGAGGCAGGGCGGTCCCGCGAGTCGTGCGGAGCCCCCGTAACCCTTCCGAAAGCAGGGGAGCCGCAGACTCGCACCATCAAACCCCAAGGAGTTGACACGATGCCGACCAGCAAGAAAGCAGCCGAGCCGCCTGTCTGGACACCGGCCGACGCCCCCGTGCTCGACCCCGCCCCGGCAGCAGGCGAGGCATCGCCGATCACGTCCGACGGGACGGCCGGGCGGCAGCACCGTTCCGGCGCCGTCGCGGGCCTGCTCACCGTCATCGCCCTGGCAGCCACAGCCGGGATCGCCTTCGCCCTGGGGCGGGCCACGGCCCCCGAGACGGCGGCGAGCGCCGTCGACGACACGAACGGCAATCCCTCCGCCCAGTTCAACGCCGATGCCAGCTTCAGGCCGGATCGGCTCGGCCCGCTGGACGACCAGCCGGGCGACGTCCCGGGCCTCGGCGCCTCGATCAGCGGCAAGGTGACGGCGATCTCGGCCGACTCGATAACCATCGAGCTGGCCAGCGGCGAGACTGTAACCGTCGCCACCGCCTCGACAACGACCTACCACGCCAGGCAGGTCGTGACGAGCGCCGATGTCTCCACCGGCGACACGGTCGTGATCAACCTCGTCAGGCTCGGCCCCAATGCCGGCAATCGCGCCGGCCTGGGACGGCAGGGCCGGACGGCCGCCGACATCACTGTGGTCGCCCAGTAGGGCGAAAGGCAGGCGCGGTCCGGCAGCGACAGTCGGGCCGCGCTCCTGCTTGTCCGGGGCAGGTCAGAGGCGCTGGACGACCACGCTGCCCGAGGCCTTGTCCCACCAGGTCTGCTTGGCCGCCTCGTCGGAGGCGGCGGCGGCGGCGATGATGGCCAGGATGACCGTCACCTGGCACACGGCCCAGACCGCGAAACGGCCCAGAGTCGGTCCCAGGCCCAGTGGCGTCCCGTCCGCCGCCCGCACCACCCTCAGGCCCAGCACTCGCTGCCCCGGGGTGCCCTGGAAGGTCCACCAGCAGAGCGGCTGGTAGAGGATGAAGGAGGCGAACCACAGCAGATACGTGAACTGGGCCCCGGCGGAGTAGTAGTCCTCGTAGTAGGTGTGCTCCACGCCGAAGGCCTCGGCGGCCATGGAGGCGACGATCAGCGCCACGAACATGATCCCGGCGTCGATGGCCAGAGCCCCGAACCGGACCGTAAGGCCGGCCCAGACGAACCCCGGCACCGGTCCGGCCGGACCCATGTAGGCGGGTCGGAAGGGCCCCCAGGCACCCTGCGGAGGCGGAGGCCAGGCACCCTGCGGAGGCGGAGGCCAGGCGCCCTGCGGAGGCGGAGGCCAGGCGCCCTGCGGAGGCGGCGGCCAGGCGCCCTGCGGAGGCGGAGGCCAGCCCGGCTGCCCGGCAGGCGCCTCGCCTGTGCCGCCAGAGGGCGAGGAGAGGGGATCGCCTTGGGCCTTGTCGTCGCCGCTCACTTCGAGGTTCTCCTCAAGCAGCACCCCTGTCGAGGACGTTACGGGCGTCGGCGGCCATCGTAGCAGCGCTGTCCGCCCTCAATCGCGCCCCGCGCCAGTATCTGCATCTGCCGGCGAGCCTGCCCGCTATCCTGCCCGGTAGCAGGACCACAGAGACTGGGGGCCAGTCATGACGGCTCAGACGGACACCATTCCGGTTCGATACGACAGGATCGCCCGAGTCCAGGCGGCCATGCGCGAGCAGGGCCTCATCGCCATCGTGGTCATGAACCACGACGACTACCGCTGGCTGTTCGGCACCGATCGCAGCCAGCCGAGGGCCATCGTCCCCTTCGAGGGCCCACCGGAGTTGATCGCTTTCACCGGCGAGGAACCGGAGCTGGCGGCGGCCCTGGCCGAAGGCAAGATTCGCGTCTTCGGCAGCGTCGGCGGCCAGATCCACGACGTAGTAGGCCGAGTGCGCGAGCTGGCGACGGCCGATCCGTTCGGCACCGCAAGAGCCGGCGGCAGGCCGAAGGTCGGCATGCAGATGTGGTTCCACACGCCGGCCTTCCTTGTGGACATGTTCCGCCAGGTCAACCCCGAGGTGGAGCTGGTCTCGTCCGACCCGGTCATGGACCCACTGCGAGCGATCAAGGATCCAGATGAGCTGGCGGCCATGACCGAAGCCCAGCGCATAGCGGGCATCGGCATGGATCGTGCGCGCGGGCTGCTTCGCCCCGGCGTGACCGCACAGGAGGTCGCGACCGAGGCGCAGTACGCGATGGGCCGGGCCGGCGCCTCAACGACCAGCACGCCTGTCTGGGCGACCTTCGGGATCGAGACCTGCATGCTCCACGGCCGGCTCAGCCCACGACCTCTGGAACGAGGCCAGCTGGTACTGATCGACCTCACGCCGCAGGTGGACGGCTACTGCGCCAACCTGGCCCGCACCTTCGTGCTGGGCGAGCCGGATGTGCGGCAGGCGGACCTCATCGACGCCTACCGCGAGATAGTGGCGGCGGTCCGCACGGCAATGCGCCCCGGCGCCACGACCGCCGCTCTTGACGAGAAGGCGAAGGCAGCGGCCGAAACCCATGGCCTGGGCGCGCACCACGTCTACGGCATCGGGCACGGCATCGGCCTGCGCTTCGAGGAACCCCCCGCTCCAACGATCATTCCGCCCCATCGCAGCCTGCCCCTCGTCGAGGGCATGACGGTGACCATCGGCCACCCGGTCCTGGCCATCCCGGGCTTCGGCGGCGTGCGCTTCGAGGACGTCTACCGCCTGGGCCCGGAGGGGCCGCAACCGCTCGCCGAGTACCCGATCGATCCGGTGCTGGAGGGCTGAAAGACCCTGCCGAAGGGGCGCAGGTCGGCCGACAGGCTCTGCAACCGGGAGTACTAGTTGCGACTCAGTCTCAATTGGTGATATCGTGCGCGAACTGGCTCAATCAGGTTCTGTGAGGTAACTCGGTGCCATCTCGTCTCGCTAGCAAGGCATCTCGCGCCCTCGCGCTTGCCGGTCTGGCGCTCGCCCTGGCCGCTTCGTCGGCCGGGTGCGGCTCCACTTCCGCGCCCGACGGCAAGCTCACGGTGGTGACCAGCACGACCGTCTTTGCCGACCTGGTCGGCAGCGTCGGCGGCGACCTGGTTTCGGCGACGAGCCTGGTGCCCAAGAACGCCGACGTCCACACCTTCGAGCCTCGCCCGGCCGACATGAAGGCCGTCGCCTCGGCAAGCCTGCTGGTCATGAACGGGCTGGGGCTTGACGACTG
>DAOUEA010000085.1:0-12961 GCA_034430475.1 Chloroflexota bacterium
CCTTCTTCTTGCGGGTCTTCTTGGGGGCCTCGGCCTCGGGCGCAGGCTCGGCAGCCGGCTCCGCCGCGGGCTCGGCAGTCTCGGCCTCGGCCTTCTCCCCGCCGGCCTCGCCGCCCGAGACGGCAGCCAGATCGACGTCGCTGGGAGCAGCTCCGCCTTCGGCAGCCGCGCCCAGCGCGCCCAGGAACGAGCTGACCATGTCCTGGTCCTCGTCCGCGGGCTCGCCGCCACCGCCGCCGCTGGAAACCAGTATCGAAGCCAGATCGGAGGTCTCGTCGGACGGCAGCTGGCCGGCCTCCTCGAGGAACGGGTTGTACTCGTACTCGGGCCCGCGCACCCTGTCGATGGCTTCGCCGGCCAGGGCCTCCTGGGCCAGACGGCGGGCGCGCTCCCGAGCGGCGGCGATGTTGGCCGGCGCGCCCGTCCCAGCGGGGATGAGCTTGCCGATGATGACGTTCTCCTTGAGGCCGATCAGGTGGTCCTTGGAGCCGTTGATGGCCGCCTCGGTGAGCACCCGGGTCGTCTCCTGGAAGGAGGCGGCCGCCAGGAAGCTGGAGGTGTTGAGCGAAGCCTTGGTCACGCCCAGCAGAACGGTCTGGGCCGTGGCCGGCTCGCCGCCCTCGGCCAGAACGCGGTCGTTGACCTCCTCGAAGTCGAGGCGGTCGATCAGCTCGGTGGGCAGCAGGTCCGTGTCGCCCGGCTGGTCGATGCGGACCTTGCGCAGCATCTGCCGGACGATGATCTCGATGTGCTTGTCGTTGATGGTCACGCCCTGGCTGCGGTAGACCTTCTGGACTTCCTTGACCAGGTAGCGCTGGACCGCGTCCTTGCCCCGCGTCTCCAGGTACTCCTGGGGGTTGATGGGACCGTCGGTGATGGCATCGCCGGCCCGGATCTCCTGGCTGTCCTCGATCATCAGCTTGGCGTTGTGAGGGATGGCGTACTCGCGCTCGACGACATCCTCCGACTGGACGAGCAGATCGTCGCCCGAGCGGGCCAGCATGCCCTTGGCCGGTGAGACCACGTCGGCCGACTTGTCGTCGCCCTCGGCGCGAGCGATGACCTGGTTGGCCTCCACCATGTCGCCTTCGGCGGCCAGCATCTCGGCCCCGGCGGGCAGGGCGACGTGGGTGTCGTACTGCTCGCGGCTGGTGACCTTGACCCGGGTGCCGGTGTCGGCGCGGAGGATCTCGACGATGCCGTCGATGTGGCTGATCTCGGCCTTGCCCTTGGGGACGCGGCCCTCGAACAGCTCCTCGACTCGCGGCAGGCCTGCGGTGATGTCCAGGCCCGCCACGCCGCCGGTGTGGAACGTCCGCATCGTCAGCTGGGTGCCCGGCTCGCCGATCGACTGGGCGGCGATGATGCCCACGGCCTCGCCGATCCCCACCAGCAGGCCGGTGGCCAGGTTGCGGCCGTAGCACAGGCGGCAGACGCCCTGGCGGGCCTCGCAGGACAGCGGCGAGCGGACCAGGACCTCGTCGATCCCGCTCTCGTCGATGGCCGAGGCGATGGCCTCGGTGATCTCCTGGTTGCGCTCGACCAGGACCTCACCCGTCTCGGGGTGGGTCATGTCGGCAGCCGAGAGCCGGCCGACCATCCGCTTCTGGTAGGCGCCCTTCTCGTTGCTGGTGATCTCCGCCGATTCGGCGCGGGTGATCCACGAGCCTTCCGTGGTGCCGCAGTCCTCTTCGCGAGTGATCACGTCCTGGGCCACGTCCACCAGGCGCCGGGTCAGGTAGCCCGAGTCGGCGGTCCGCAGAGCGGTGTCGGCCAGGCCCTTGCGGGCGCCGTGGGTGGAGATGAAGTACTCCAGAACGCTCATGCCTTCGCGGAAGTTGCTCCGCACCGGCACGTCGATGATCCGGCCCGACGGGTCGGCCATGAGGCCGCGCATGCCGCCCAGCTGGCTGATCTGGCCCTTGTTACCTCGGGCGCCGGAGTCGGACATCATCCGCACCGAGCCGAAGCCGTCCAGGCCGTCCATCATCGCCGTCGAGAGGTCGTTGGTCGTCTTCTGCCAGACCTCGACGACCTGCTCGTAGCGCTCGTCGTCGGTGATCAGGCCGCGCTGGAACTGCTTGTCGATCTGGTCGACCTGCGCATCCGCCTCGGCCAGGCGCTTGCCCTTGTCGGGCGGGATGACGATGTCGGCGACGGCGATGGTCACGCCGCCGCGGGTCGAGTACTCGAAACCGACGTGCTTGATGCCGTCGACGACGTGGGCCGTCTCCTCGGGACCGAGGATGCGGTAGCACTCGTCGACCAGCCTGCGCAGCTCGGCCCGCTTCATGTTGAGGTTCCGGAAGCGCAGCCGATCCGGGACGATCTGGTTGAAGATGATCCGGCCCACGGTGGTCTGGATCCGGGTCTCGACGGCCTCCTCGGCCTCCTCGTCCCAGGCCCGGACGATGGCCTCGACCGGCTCGTGGAGACCGACCTCGCGCAGCTGGTAGGTCAGGATGGCCTCAGCCTCGCTGGAGAAGAGGCGCATCTTTCGGCCATCGGCCGGCGGCCGCTCCATGGTCAGGTAGAAGCAGCCCAGGACCATGTCCTGGGTGGGCGCCACGACCGGCGCGCCGTCGGCGGGGCTGAGCAGGTTGGCGGTCGAGAGCATCATCTCGCGCGCCTCCTGCTGGGCCGCGGTCGACAGCGGGACGTGGACGGCCATCTGGTCGCCGTCGAAGTCGGCGTTGAAGGCGGTGCAGACCAACGGGTGGATCTGGATGGCCGAGCCCTCGACCAGGACCGGCATGAAGGCCTGGATGCCCAGGCGGTGCAGCGTGGGGGCTCGGTTGAGCAGCACCGGGTGGTCCTCGATGACCTCTTCCAGGACGTCCCAGACCTCCGGGCGGACGCGCTCCACGATGCGCTTGGCGCTCTTGATGTTGTGGGCGTGGCCCTTTTCCACCAGCAGCCGCATGACGAACGGCTTGAACAGCTCGAGGGCCATCTTCTTGGGCAAGCCGCATTGGTGGAGCTTCAACTCCGGGCCGACGACGATGACCGAGCGGCCGGAGTAGTCCACGCGCTTGCCGAGCAGGTTCTGGCGGAACCGGCCCTGCTTGCCCTTGAGCATGTCGGACAGGCTCTTGAGGCGGTGGTTGCCGGTGCCGGCGATGGCCCGGCCGCGGCGCCCGTTGTCGATAAGGGCGTCGCAGGCCTCCTGCAGCATTCGCTTCTCGTTGCGGATGATGATCTCGGGCGCGCCCAGCTCCAGCAGCCTCTTGAGGCGGTTGTTGCGGTTGATCACGCGGCGGTAGAGATCGTTCAGGTCGCTGGTGGCGAAGCGGCCGCCGTCGAGCTGGACCATCGGCCGCAGGTCCGGGGGGATGACCGGGATGACCGACAGGATCATCCACTCCGGCCGGGTCCCCGAGCGGCGGAAGGCTTCGATGAGGCGCAGCCGCTTGATGGCCTTCTTGCGGCGCTGGCCGCTGGTGGTCCGGACCTCCACGTGCAGCGAGCGGGCCAGCTCTTCCAGGTCCATGCGGGTGATGATGTCGCGCACGGCCTCGGCGCCCATGCCGGCATGGAAGATGCGGCCGTTGCGGCTGCCCGATCCGTACCGCTCGTCCAGGTAGCGGTAGTCGTTCTCGGTCAGGGTCATGAAGGCCTTGATCGACTCGATCTCGTCCTTCTGCTTGCGGAACTCGTCCTTGGCCCCTTCCGCGTCGCGGCGCAGGCGCTCGCGCTCGGCCTCGAGCTCGGCGTCGACGGCCAGCTGCAGGTCCTCGATCTTCTGGGCGACGCTGCTGGCTTCGTCGGCCTCGCGCTGCTGCAGCTCGCTGTTGACCCGCTCGGTCTCCGCGGCCACGATCTTGCGCAGGGCGGCCGTGGCCTCCTTGCCGGCCTTGCCGCCGGCCGCGAGCACGATCTCGCCGGTGATGGGGAAGGCGATCGCCTCCGCGGCTTCGTTCTTGCCCAGGGCCTTGAGCTGCTTCTCCACGGCCTGGGCGGCCTCGACGATCTCCTCGGTGCGGACGGTGCGCTGCTGCTCGAGGTCCTTGCGGGCGGCCTCGAGCGTGGCCGTCAATTCGTCCTTCTGGCGGTGGAAGCGGCTCTTCAGCTCGTCCTCGAGCTCGCCCAGGACCTTGCCCCCCTTGCCCCTGCCCTCGGCCTCGTCCTCCAGCGCGGTCAGAGCGCGGCGCCTGGCGTCCTCGTCGATGTGGGTGACGATGAACAGGGCGAAGTAGAGGATGCGCTCCAGGTTGCGGGGGCTGATGTCGAGCAGGATGCCCAGACGGCTCGGCGTGCCCTTGAAGTACCAGATGTGGCTGACCGGGCTGGCCAGCTGGATGTGGCCCATGCGCTCGCGGCGGACCTTGGAGCGCGTGACCTCAACGCCACACTTGTCGCAGATGATGCCCTTGTAGCGAATCCTCTTGTACTTGCCGCAGTAGCACTCCCAGTCCTTGGTGGGACCGAATATGCGCTCGTCGAAGAGACCGTCCTTCTCGGGCTTGAGCGTCCGGTAGTTGATCGTCTCGGGCTTGGTGACCTCGCCCGACGACCAGTCGCGGATCTGCTCCGGACTCGCGAGCGAGATCCGGATGGCGTTGAAGTTGTTGACTTCGAGCATTGCTCTCCTCCGCGCCGCCGCCTGGCTCGGTGACGCAGTTCGGACCGTGGATCGGCGTCGCCTGGCTGGCCGGGCACAGGCGCCGCTTCAAGCGTTCGTTCGGGTCAGTCCTCGAATCCTGCGAGGTTGATGCCGCCCAGATCTGGCATCGGGTACGTTCCGGAGTCTTCCGCGAAGCGGATCTCTTCGTCGTTCTCGTTGAGGATCTCGACGTTGAGCCCCAGGCTTTGGAGCTCCTTGATGAGGACCTTGAACGACTCGGGAACGCCCGGCTGCTGGATCTCCTCGCCCTTGACGATCGCCTCATAGGTCTGGACTCGACCCATGACGTCGTCCGACTTGACGGTGAGCAGCTCCTGCAGGATGTTCGCCGCGCCGTAGGCCTCGAGCGCCCAGACCTCCATCTCGCCGAAGCGCTGGCCGCCGAACTGGGCTTTGCCGCCCAGGGGCTGCTGCGTGATCAGGCTGTAGGGTCCGGTGGACCGGGCGTGGATCTTGTCCTCCACGAGGTGGTGGAGCTTGAGCATGTAGATGAAGCCGACGGTGATCGGCCGGTCGAACGGCTCGCCGCTGCGCCCGTCGCGCAGGACGATCTTGCCGTTCTCCGGCAGGTCCGCGGCCGTCAGCTCCTCGCGGATCTGGATCTCGCTGGCGCCGTCGAAGACCGCCGTGGCAGCCTTCAGACCGCGCTCGTGGAGAGCCCAGCCGAGGTGGGTCTCGAGGATCTGGCCGATGTTCATTCGGCTCGGCACGCCGAGCGGGTTGAGGACGATGTCGACCGGGGTGCCGTCGGGCAGGTAGGGCATGTCCTCGACGGGCAACACCTTGGCGATGACGCCCTTGTTGCCGTGGCGGCCGGCCATCTTGTCGCCGACGCTGATCTTGCGCTTCTGGGCGACGCTGACCCGGACCAGACGGTTCACGCCCGGCATCAGCTCGTCGCCTTCCTCGCGGCTGAAGATCCGCACGTCCACGACCTTGCCGCGCTCGCCGTGAGGCAGGCGCAGGCTGGAGTCCTTCACCTCGCGCGCCTTCTCGCCGAAGATCGCGCGCAGCAGGCGCTCCTCCGCGGTCAGCTCGGTCTCGCCCTTGGGCGTGATCTTGCCGACCAGGATGTCGCCGGGCTGGACCTCGGCGCCGATGTAGACGATGCCCTCCTCGTCGAGGTCCTTGAGGGACTCCTCGCCGACGTTGGGGATGTCGCGGGTGATCTCTTCGGGCCCGAGCTTGGTGTCGCGCGACTCCAGCTCGTGCTTCTCGATGTGGATGCTGGTGAAGAGGTCTTCCTTGACGAGGCGCTCGCTGATCACGATGGCGTCCTCGTAGTTGCCGCCTTCCCAGCTCATGAAGGCCACCAGGACGTTGCGGCCCAGGGCCAGCTCGCCGTGGTCGGTGGAGCTCGAGTCGGCGATGGGCTCCCCCACCGCAACTCGATGGCCCACGTCCAAGGTTGGGCGCTGGTTGATGCACGTGCCCTGGTTGGAGCGGACGTACTTCTGGAGGCGGTACTCGTCCAGCTCGCCGGCGTCGGTCTCGACCTGGATCCGATCGGCAGTGACACTGGTGACGACGCCCTCGCGACGGGCGACGACGACCTGGCCCGAGTCCAGGGCGGCACGCCACTCCATGCCGGTGCCCACGATGGGCGCCTCCGGCTCCAGGAGCGGCACAGCCTGACGCTGCATGTTCGAGCCCATGAGGGCGCGGTTGGCGTCGTCGTGCTCCAGGAACGGGATCAGGGCCGTGGCCACCGAGACGACCTGCTTGGGCGAGACGTCCATGTACTCGATCTGCCCGGGCCGGGCCTCGGGGAACTGGTCGCGGTAGCGGCACGGGACGCGCTCGCCCACGAAGTGGCGGTCGCCGTCCAGCTCGGCGTTGGCCTGGGCGACGTAGTGCTCCTCTTCCTCGTCGGCCGCCAGGTACTCGATCTCGTCGGTCACGATGGGCCGGATCGGGAATGCGTGAGCCTTCTGGCGCTTGAGCTCGGCGATGGCCTCGGAAGTGAAGCGCTGGCCGGCCTTCAGGACCACCCTGCCGTCCTTGGCGACGACGTCCGCCCCGGCCTCGCGCTTGGCGATCTCGGGCTCGTTGTAGGCAACGGTCCGCTTGACCTTGCGGTACGGGGTCTCGATGAAGCCGTAGCTGTTGATGCGGCCATACGTGGCCAGAGACCCGATCAGGCCGATGTTCGGGCCCTCGGGAGTCTCGATGGGGCAGATGCGGCCGTAATGGCTGTGGTGGACGTCGCGGACGTCGAACCCGGCGCGCTCGCGGGACAGGCCGCCCGGGCCCAGGGCCGAAAGGCGCCGCTTGCTGGTCAGCTCGGCCAGGGGGTTGGTCTGGTCCATGAACTGGGACAGCTGGCTGCCGCCGAAGAACTCCTTCATCGCCGCCACGACGGGGCGGATGTTGATGAGGGCGTTGGGCGTGGCCTTGTCGATCTCCTGGATCGTCATCCGCTCACGAACCACGCGCTCCATGCGCAGCAGGCCGACCCGGAAGGCATTCTGGATCAGCTCGCCGTTGGCCCGGATGCGGCGGTTGCCGAGGTGGTCGATGTCGTCCGGGATGCCCAGGCCGCGGTTCAGCTCGATGAGGTGAGCGACGATGGCGGCGATATCCTCGCGGGTGATGATCCGCTGCTCGCGGTCCAGCTCGATGCCCATCCGGTCCACGACCGGCCCGAGCTTCTTGTTGAACTTGTAGCGACCGACGCGGCCCAGGTCGTAGCGGCGGAAGTTGAAGAAGAGGCTCTCCACCAGCTGGCGGGCGTTGTCGCCGGTGGGCGGGTCGCCCGGGCGCAGCTTCTTGTAGACCTCGATCAGGGCCTCCTGCTGGTTGCGGGTGAGGTCCTTGTCCAGCGTGGAGGCGACGTACTGATGCTCGGGGTCGGCGTCCACCGTGGCAAAGAGGGCGGCGATCTCGTCGTTCGTCTCATAGCCGACGGCGCGCAGCAGCGTGGTAGCGGCGATCTTGCGCTTGCGGTCGACCTTGACCGAGAGCAGATCCTTGTTGCTGGTCTCGAATTCCAGCCAGGCGCCGCGGTTGGGGATGACCTTGGCGCTGTAGAGCGTCCGGCCGCTGCTGGGGTCCTCGGCGGCGCTGTAGTAGACGCCCGGCGAGCGGACGAGCTGGCTGACGACGACACGCTCGGCGCCGTTGATGATGAAGGTGCCCTGGTCCGTCATGAACGGGAAGTCGCCCATGTAGACCCGCTGGCGCTGGATCTCGCCGGTCTCCTTGATGACCAGCTCCACGTTCACGTAGAGGGGCCGGCTGAAGGTGAGGTCCTTGGTTCGGCACTCGAGCTCGGTGTACTTGGGCGTGCCGAACTCGTAGTCCAGGAAGTGGAGCTCCATCACCTTGCCGGTGAAGTCCTTGATCGGGCTGATCTCGTCGAACAGCTCCCGCAGGCCCTTCTCGACGAACCAGCCGAACGAGCCGAGCTGCAGTTCGATCAGGTTGGGGATCTCCAGGACCTCGGGAATCCGCGCAAAACGCCGGCGAGAGGCGACTGCGGACGCGCGAGAGGACTCAGCGACAGACAGCATGAACCGCTCCTTGACGGAGGACGAAGGGAAGGGCCGCGCTCACAGAAGGAGTAGGATACCGCGTGATTCCAGCTTGTCAACTGGGCGCGCGTCCACAACCCCATTCGCGCGCGCGAGCGGGGGCCCGCGGACCGGCCGAAGTGGGGCGGTCGAGCCGCCCCACCCTGCCGGTTGGCAGAACTACTTGATGTCGACCTTGGCGCCCTGCTCCTCGAGGGCGGCCTTGATCTTGGCGGCCTCGTCCTTGCCGACGCCTTCCTTGATCGGCTTGGGCGCGCCGTCGACCAGGTCCTTGGCCTCCTTGAGGCCCAGCCCGGTGAGCTCGCGGACGACCTTGATGACAGGGATCTTGTTGGGCCCCACGTCTGTGAGGACGGCGCTGAACTCGCTCTGCTCCTCGTCGGAGCCGGCGGCGGCCGCGGGGGCGGCAGCGGCAGCGCCGACGGCGGCAACCGCCACCGGGGCGGCTGCGGTAACGCCGAACTTGTCCTCAAAGGCCTTCTTGAAGTCGGCCAGCTCCATGACGCTCATGTTCGCGAACGCTTCGAGCAGATCGGCCTGCGTAACCTTAGCCATGTCTTTGTTCACTCCCTGGGTAGCGGGGCCACCGGCCCCGGGTGGATCGACCTCGTGTCGGGCGCGCTCAGGCGCCCTGACTCAAGCTGCGCTTGAGGACTTGTCGGCGAGAGCCTGGACCAGGCCGGCGACGTCTCGGGCGGGGGCGTCGAACAGACCGGCCATCGTGGCCATCGGGGCCGCGAATGCCCCGGCCAGCTGGGCCAGGAGGACGTCGCGAGGCGGCAACTGGGCAAGGCGGGTCAGGCTGTCGGTGTCCATGACCGCGTTCCCGAAGACCGCGCCGGTGATCTTGATCACCTTGTACGGACGGAACGTGTCGAGGATCACCTTGGCGGCTGCCGCCTCGTCGCCCTGGATGAAGGCCACCGCGGTGGGCCCCTGCAGCATAGGCGCGATTGCCTCTGTCCCTGCCTGGGCGGCGGCGATCTTCATCAGCCGGTTCTTGACGACGTGGTAGGTGACGTTCTGCTTGCGCAGGCTACGACGGATCTCGCCGAGCTCGGAGACCTTGAGGCCGCGGTACTGGGAGACGATCATCGCCGTGGCTGCCCGAGCTTCCTCGGCCAGACTGGCGACGGTCTCCCGCTTGGCCTCTGTCGGCATTTGTACCTCCCGAAGCCCGATGGCCGCCGCTCGGCCGGTCCATCTCTTCGTCGCCGCCTGTGCTCCCTCGCTCATGCACGTCCAAGTGCACTCGCTCGGGTGCTCGGCGGCGCCCCGATCTGGACTCGGCGGAGCGTCGGCTCGCCGAACTCGCGATTGCTTCTGCGCGCGGCCGGCGCGCTACGGCGGGGAGCCGGCACGGCCGATCGGGCGAGCCCGGCGGACGGTTCGGCTGCGCGTTCTCGGATTGGCCCGAGAATCGCGACGCCCCTGCGACGGTCTTCGCCACAGGGGCGCTCCCGCCCAACGAAGGGCGGAGGCTTGGTCCCTGCCTCGGCATGGCGCGGCGCCTGTGGCGCCGGCGATTGAGCCCGGGGGCCCATGCTGTCTGCGGCGGTCCGTCGTATTCGGTTGTGGCACGGTCCGCGTCGCCGCGGCCGGGCCTCATGTAGTGCGGCGCGAGCCGCGGGACGGGCCTAGGAGGCCGCGGCCACCGCGAGCACGGCCGGGATATCGACCCGGATGCCGGGGCCCATCGTAGCGGTGATCGTCAGAGTCCGCAGGTAGTGGCCCTTGGCGCCGGCCGGGCGGGCACGGTTGATGGCGTCCACCAGCGTAGCCAGGTTGTCCACCAGCTGCTGCGCCTCGAAGCCCGCCTTGCCGAACGGGACGTGGATGATACCGGCCTTGTCGACCTTGAACTCCACTCGCCCCGACTTGACTTCCTTGATGGCCCGCTCCAGGTCGAAGGTGATCGTGCCGGACTTGGGGTTCGGCATGAGACCGCGCCGGCCGAGGATGCGACCCAGGCGGCCGACCATGCCCATCACGTCGGGAGCGGCGAGCGCGACATCGAAATCGACCCAGCCGCCCTCGACCTTCTTGACAAGGTCCTCGGCGCCGACCTCGTCCGCCCCGGCGCGCATCGCCTCCTGGGCCTTGTCGCCCTGGGCGAAGACCACGACGCGAACCACCTTGCCGGTACCGTGGGGCAGCACGACCGTGCCTCGGACCATCTGGTCGGCGTGGCGCGGGTCCACTCCCAGGCGCAGGTGGGCCTCGATGCTGGCGTCGAAGGACGCGTAGCTGGTCTTCTTGACGAGCTCGGCGGCAGTCGCCGGATCGTAACTCTTGCCTCGCTCGACGAGCTTGGCCGCTTCCTGGTACTTCTTGCCGCGGTCCGGCATTCCTGCTTCTCCTTCCTTCGGCCTGCCGATCTCTCGGCTTGCCTCCCCCTTGTCGCGGGGTCTTGCGCCCTACGCTCTCGCGTCGGGATCAACTTGCCTCGGTGCCGGGAGCGGCCGCGCCGGCGAGCGAGCTCGCGCCGAAAGGGCGGATCGAGCAAGCCGCGGCGACCGCGATCGGGCGTTGAGGCCCAGTGCTATCCGACCACTTCTATTCCCATGCTGCGGGCCGTGCCCTCGATCTGGGCCATGGCGGCCTCGATCGAGTTGGCGTTGAGGTCCGGCATCTTGATAGTGGCGATCTCGCGCACCTGGTCGCGGGTCACCTGACCGGCGACCTCGCGGCCGGCGGTGGAGGTCCCCTTCTCGATCCCGGCCGCCTTGCGGAGCAGATCCGTGGCGGGCGGGGTGCGCAGCACGAAGGTGAACGAGCGATCTTCGAAGATCGTGATTTGCGCCGGGATCACCTGGCCGACCTTGTCGGCTGTCTTTTCGTTGTATGACTTGGTGAACTCGACGATGTTGATGCCGTGCGGGCCCAACGCGGTGCCGACCGGCGGTGCCGGTGTCGCCTTACCGGCGGGCAGCTGCAGGGTCAGGACGGAGCGGATCTTCTTGGCCACAGGGCGAAGCTTCCTTTACTTGTACAGCCAGTAGTCGACGATCAGTCGGTTGAGAGGAGCGCCGGGCGCGTCGGGCCTCTGGACGACGAAGCCGTAGACGTCTTCGTTCGTCTTGAGGCAGAGGTATATGTCCGTGTTGGGCGCCAGCCGATCGGGCAGGAGCCCGCTATCGGCCATGCAGGTCGCCAGCGATGGGGCCTCCAGGCGCCCGCTGCCCGAGACCAGCGCCCCGTTCATGGGCTGGAAGATCAGGACAGGATCCAGGCGGATGTCGCATCGCGGATCGGACGGGTCGACCATGCCGTACATGTCCAGATCCCAGCATTGACCTTCGACGAAGATCAGCCCGGTGTGGGCTATGCCCAGGTTGGCCGGCGGCGTCACGTCGGCCAGCGTGACCGACGGCTCCTCGGTGGGCGTGGGGCTTGGCGTGGGGCCTGGCGTGGGGCTCGCCGTGGCTGCGGGAGTAGCGCTGGGCGGGACCGGCGAGGCGGTCGCACCCGAGCTAGTGCAGGCGGAGACAGCCAAAGCCAGGGCGCCCAACAGGGCCAGGGCGCGCGCAGGAGCAAGCTTCATTCCAATGCCTCCCGCCCTAGAGCTTCTCGACCTGAAGGAAGTCGAGCTCGACCGGCGTCTCCCGGCCGAAGATGCTGACGAGCACCTTGACCTTGTTGCGCTCGGGATTGACCTCGTCCACCGTGCCGACGAACTCGGCGAAGGGGCCGTCCGTGACGCGCACGTTCTGGCCCTTGGTGAAGGCCACTCTGTAGCGCGGCGTCTCGACGCCCATCTGGCGCAGGATCTGCCGGACTTCCTGCTCGTCGAGCGGGATCGGCTCGCTGCGGACGCCCGGGATGTTGCCGCCCCCGACGAAGCTGGTGACGCCCGGCGTGTTGCGGACCACGTACCACGAGTCGGGGTCGAGGATCATCTCAACCAGGACGTAGCCCGGGTACACCTTCTTCTGAACGGTGTGGCGCTGACCCTGGCGGATCTCGATCTCGTCCTCCATCGGCACGAGGACCTGGAAGATCTTGTCGTCCATGCCCATCGATTCGATGCGGTGCTCGAGGTTGGCCTTGACCTTGTTCTCGTAGCCTGAGTACGTGTGGATCACGTACCACCGCTTCTCGGGCGGCCGAGCCGTCTCGCCAGCCTGCTCCGTCGTCATACCTTGGGTCACCCAGCCCCCAACGCCTTGGCGACGGCGCCAAAGGCATAGTCGAAGATGACGATGTAGACCCCGACGACCGCGCTCACCGCGACGACCAGGACGGTCAGGTTGCGGGCCTGCTCAGGCGTGGGCCAGTTCACCTTCTTGAGTTCTTGCCAGGCTTCTCGGAGGAAGCTGATGATGCGACGCACGGGCTGCTCTCTAGCTGGTTGATTCGATGAGGCTGGCAGGCGCCGCGGGACTCGAACCCACAACCCCTGGTTTTGGAGACCAGTGCTCTGCCAAATTGAGCTAGGCGCCTGCGGTGCCTTCGCCTCGGCCGCATCGGCAGAGGCTCGGCGTATCCCTTTCTGTTTCCTCTACTTGGCCTCGCGGTGGAGAGTATGCCTCCGCTCGCGCGGGCAGTACTTCCGCAACTCGAGACGGCTGGGGTCGTTCTTCTTATTCTTGCGCGTCGCGTAGGTCCGAACCTTGCACTCGGTGCAAGCCAGCTGAATGACCGGCCGGGCTTCTGCTTTCGCCATCTTCTACCTACTCGGTGATCGAGGTGATCGCCCCGGCGCCGACGGTGCGGCCACCCTCGCGGATGGCGAAGCGCTGGCCGACTTCGAGAGCGATGGGGGTGATCAGCTCGACCTTCATGTCGACGTGGTCACCGGGCA
>DAOUEA010000086.1:0-5059 GCA_034430475.1 Chloroflexota bacterium
CCCGACGGCCGATGGCGCTCGACAATCTCCTCCGGCTCGTCGCCGAAGCGCGGCACCTGGCCCGCGTGGCCGGTGAAGACGAAGACCGCCAGCGTGGTGGCGGCGTGGGCCAGGATGGCCGCCCCGATGCCTCCCGTGAAGTACGTCGCCCAGCCCAGGACGAGGCCCATGCCCGCCGCCAGGGCGGCCGTGTACAGGCTCCGGCCCGGGGCAGCCGCCCGCGTCACCAGGACGTACAGCAGGGCCTGGGCGACGATGGCCGAGCCCCAGGGGAAACCGGCCGCCAGCAGCGTCCCCTGCACCGCACCGCGGAAGACGGACTCGTCCACCAGCGCGGTCGCGACGGAGTTGAGCGCGGCGCCCGGGTAGGCCTCGGGCGGCGGCAGGCGCACGTCGCCGTAGCGGAAACGGGCGTAGGCCGCGGCCTGCCCGACTCCCAATGCCCCCAGCAGCACGCCGAAGAAGAGGACGTCGAAGTGGCGACCGGCCATGAGCGACAGGACGTCGTGGGGCTGGGGGTGGATGGTGTAGACGAGCAGCAGCAGGCTCAGGGCCAGCCCGTACCAGGCCAGCCGGGACCAGACGCCGCCCCACCCACCCCGGGTAGACCTGCCGCCCCGCCAGGCAGCGGAGGGCTCCATGTATTCGGCCGCCCCGAACTGCTCGGCCTGCAGGCGCAGCAGCAGCAGGATCGCCAGCACGCCCAGGGCGGTGACGATTCGGAGCGGCTCGCCGGTCATGTCTCGTCCATCCTCAGAACCGCCAGGAAGGCCTCCTGCGGTATCTCGACGGACCCGACCCGCTTCATGCGCTGTTTGCCTTCCTTCTGCTTCTCCAGCAGCTTGCGCTTGCGGGTTATGTCGCCGCCGTAGCACTTGGCCAGGACGTTCTTGCGCATGGCCACGACCGTCTCGCGGGCGATGACGTTGGAGCCGACGGCGGCCTGGACGGCGATGTCGAACATCTGGCGCGGGATCAGGCGTCGCAGGCGGTGGACCAGCTCACGGCCGATGGCCTGCGCCCGCTCGCGATGGACGATGACCGAGAGGGCGTCGACAGGCTCGCCGGCGACCAGGACGTCGACCTTGACCAGGTTGGCCGCCCGGTAGCCGATCTCCTCGTAGTCCATCGAGGCGTAGCCCTGGGTTCGGGTCTTGAGCTGGTCGTAGAAGTCGACGATGACCTCGGCCAGGGGCAGCTCGAAGTTGAGCAGCACGCGCTGCGGATCCAGGTACTCCATGTTGACGAAGGTGCCGCGGCGATTGGTGGCCAGCTCCATCAGGGTGCCGATGTAGGTCGAAGGGGTGACGATGGCCAGCTTCACCCACGGCTCCTGCACTTCCTCGATCTCGCCCGCATTGGGCATCTTGGACGGGTTGTCCACCTCCACGATCCCCTGCTCGTGCATCAGCACAACCCTGTACTCGACCGAGGGCGCGCTGGCGATCAGCTCCTGGCCGAACTCGCGCTCCAGGCGCTCCTGGACGATCTCCATGTGCAGCAGGCCAAGGAAACCGCAACGGAAGCCGAAGCCCAGGGCAGCCGAGCTTTCGGGCGTGAAGCTGAAGCTGGCGTCGTTCAGATGCAGCTTCTCCATGGCGTCACGCAGGTTCGGGTACTCGGAGCCGATGATGGGGTAGATGCCGGCGAAGACCAGGCTCTTGGCGGGCTGGTAGCCGGGCAGCGGTTCGCGGGCCGGGCTGGCGGCGATGGTGACCGTGTCGCCCACCTGGGCCTCTCGAACGCTCTTGAGGCCCGTGGCGACGTAGCCCACCTCGCCCGCCCGAAGCTCCTCGACAGGCACGAGCTGGGGCCGGAAGACGCCCAGCTCCAGCAGCTCGGCCTCCGCGCCCGAGCCCATGAGACGGATGGTGTCGTGGAGGCGGAGAGTGCCCTGCTCCAGGCGAACGTGGACGACAACGCCCTTGTAGGGATCGTAGAAGCTGTCGAAGATCAGGGCCTGCAGCGGCGCCGCTGGATCGCCCTTGGGCGACGGCACGCGTTGCACGATCGCTTCCAGGATCTCTGGCACGCCCGTCCCGTCCTTGGCCGAGGCCAGCAGCACTTCCTCGCGGGGCATGGCCAGGACGTTCTCCAGCTCCTCGATCACCACCTCGGTCTGGGCCGAAGGCAGGTCGATCTTGTTGAGGACCGGGATGATCGTCAGGTTCTGGCGCAGGGCCAGGTGGACGTTGGCCAGCGTCTGGGCCTCGATACCCTGGGTGGCGTCGATGACCAGGATGGCCCCCTCGCAAGCCTGCAGGCTGCGGCTGACCTCGTAGCTGAAGTCGACATGGCCGGGGGTGTCGATCAGGTTCAGGCCGTAGACCTGGCCGTCGGCGGCCGTGTACTCGAGCCGCACCGCGCGAGCCTTGATGGTGATCCCATGCTCGCGCTCCAGGTCCATCGAGTCGAGGACCTGGCTGGTCATCTGCCGCGCGTCGATGGTGTGGGTCAGCTCCAGCAGCCGATCCGACAGCGTCGTCTTCCCGTGGTCGATGTGGGCAATGATGCTGAAGTTGCGCAGGCGTTCCTGGGGGATTCGCTCGGTCACGGTGGGGAGTGTAGCGGCCTTCTGGACAGGCTAGCCCTGGCGGCGTATCGACGCGGGGAGGAAGGGGGCGACGCGGCGGTAGGACTGCTGGCCTGGCGCTGCCTCAGCCGGCCCGGGCGGAGCCTCGGATGAAGAACCGGCCGGGCTCCTGCACGTCCACCTGCTCGAAGCCTGCCTCGCGCAGGGCTGCCGAGAGCTCGGCTGCCGAGTGGTAGACCTTTCGGACGCGATAGGCCGAGCCATCCTCCAGCTGGCGAACCTGGATCTCGTCCTCCGGGGGACGGTGGTTCGACGCGCCGGACTCCGGGTCGAGCCGGGAGTCGATGAAGGCATAGGTGCCGCCGGGCCCGAGCCAACGACGCGCCAGCCCCAGGAACTCGTCCAGCCTGTCTCGCGCGACATGGCTCAGCCAGAACCCTGTGAACAGCCCGCCGACCGCCCGGTCCGGCTCGTCCCAGGCATCGCGCTCCTCGAAGGTCGCGGCCAGGCCCAGATCTGCCAGCCGAACCCTGGCCAGCGCCAGCGTCTCCGCCGACGCGTCGTAGAGCGAGAGCGGCCCTTTGGCGCGGAGGGCGGGAGACCACCAGCCCGTGCCGGCAGCCAGCTCGACTATCTCCCCGGTCATTGGAACCGCCGCCAGCCAGTCGCGGGCCTTGGTCAGCTCGGCGGCCCATGCGGCGTCGCTCTCCGGGCCGTGCGAATACCGCCCGCGGCGGAGGTACCAGCCGTCGTACTCATCCGCCCGGGCCGCGTAGTAGGCGATCATCTCCGCATTCAGGTCGTCGTCCGAACACATGTCCCGCCTCTGCTGACCGGCCAACGGACCAGTTGGGAAGCCGTTGCCAGTATTGGGTCTGCATGGTGGCAAGTCCAGCGGCCGCCTGGCGCTCCGGCCATACCCGCTCGAGAAACCCACGGTTCGCGCCAAGCCGCGCCACTTGCCCGCGGCCTAACATGTCCGCATGCCCGGAACGACCCCCGCCAGCATTCTTGTTCTCTTCGTGGCATTCCTGGTGGCGATGCCGTTCGTCGCGCTCGCCTGCGGCAAGCTGCGGCTCCCTTACACCCCCGTTCTCGTGCTGGTCGGGCTGGCCATCTCGGCGCTGCCGATCCACGAGACCATCGAGGAACCGCCGGATCTCGTCGTGAAGTTGCTCCTGCCGGGCCTCGTCTTCGAGGCGGCCTATCGACTCGATGCCGATGAGTTGCGCCGAACGTTCGGAGGAGTGGCTCTGCTCGTTGTCCCAGGAGTGCTCGTCACGGCCGTCGTCGTCGCCTTCATCCTCAATATCGCGACCGGACTTCCTCTGAGCGAGGCTCTCCTCGTGGGGGCGATCGTGTCGGCGACCGACCCGGTGGCCGTCGTGAGCACCATGCGCCGGCTGTCGGCGCCAAGGCGGCTCGTCACCCTGGTCGATGCCGAGAGCCTCTTCAACGACGGCACGGCCGCACTAGTGTTCGTGGCTGCCGTCGCGGCGCTCGGGTCTCAGCCACCGACCGCAGCCGAAACCGTTCTGCGATTCGTCGTCGGCCTCTTCGGCAGCGCAGCCATCGGGGCGCTCTCGGGCTTCCTCATCTCACGCACCCTGAAGGCGACGACCGACCACCTGATCGAGCTGACCTTCACGCTGCTGGCGGCGTACGGGACGTACCTGGTGGCCGATCTCCTCGGTCAATCGGGCATTATCGCCACCGTCGCGGCCGGAATCGTGCTCGGAACCTACGGACGCCGGGAGGGCTTGAGCCGGCGCGCGCAGGAGGCGATCGATGTCGTCTGGGAGTTCCTGGCCTACGTCCTGACCGGAGCGGCGTTTCTGCTCGTCGGGCTCGCTATTCCACTTGGCACCCTTACGGGGGCCGCGGTCTCGATTGCCTGGGGGGTGGTGGGAGCATTCGTCGGCCGGGCCATCGTCGTCTACGGGATGCTGGGCGGAGCGGCACGGCTCTCGCTACCGAGCAGGCGCGTTCTCCCGGGCAGGCGCGTTCCTTCGCTGCCGCTGTCGTGGCTGCACGTCATGAACTGGACGGGGCTGCGCGGCGCGGTGGCGACCGCACTGGCGCTGTCGATACCGCAGGGCATGCCGGATCGGGAGCTTCTCCAGGGAATCGCCTTCGGCATCGTGCTCTTCACGCTGATCGTTCAGGGAGCGACGGCCGAACGATTCCTCCGATGGGCGAAGGTGGGCTCTTCCTGAGGGCAAGAAGGGGCGCCCCGTCGGCGCCCCTTCGGCAGTGCGGCATGGCGGCCCGCGCCGCCTTGGATCTAGTACTGGACGACCCTGGGCAGCGTCTTGGCCTGGGCAACCCATTCGGCCACGGTGGCCTCGCCGGGCACGCGACGGACGAGGCTCTTCTGCTCGTTGATCTGCGCCATCTTGGCGGCCAGGTTCGCCGGAACGCGCTGGGCCAGCTCGACGACGGTATCGACGCCCGCTTCTTCCAGCAGGTCCGAGTACTCGGAGCCGATGCCCTCGATGCGGTAGAGGTCGACGTGGTTGACCCACT
>DAOUEA010000087.1:0-1604 GCA_034430475.1 Chloroflexota bacterium
AAGATGAGGATGTTGGCGTCCACCGCCATGCCTACCGATAGGACGAAGCCGGCGATCCCGGCCAGGGTCAGGGTCACGGGAATGATGCGGAAGATGGCCAGGACGACCAGCCCGTAGTAGACCAGGGCCAGGTCGGCCACGACGCCCGGCAGCCGGTAGTAGATCAGCATGAAGAGCATCACCAGCAGGATGCCCACGGCCCCCGCGAAGAGAGTCTGGTTGAGGAAGCTCTGGCCCAGCGTGGCCGGGATCTCCCTCACGTCCAGTTCTTCCACCGGGTACGGCAGGGCGCCGTAGCGGAGCACGGTGGTCAGCTCATCCGCCTCGGCGCGCGACTGGAAGCCGCCGCTGATGACGCCCGTGTCGGTGGTGATGGCCGTCTTGAGGAACGGAGCAGAGACCACCTTGCCGTCCAACACGATGGCGAAGTAGTCGCTGCGGTGATCGCCGGTCCAGGTGGCGAACTCCGACTTGGCGGGCTCCTGGAAGCCGAACTGGACGGTCCAGCCGTCCGTCTGGTCGTACACAGTCTGGACTTTGCCGGCATCCAGCTGGGCGCCGGTGAACTGGGCCGGCAGCGTCGGGTCGATCTTCTCGCCCTTCAAGGGCACCGGCTTCGTGCCCGGCACGGCCTGGTACGTGTTCAGGTCCATGTGCCCGTACTGCTCGGGCGGCAGGAGGATGAACTCCAGCGTACCGGTCTGTGCCACCAGCTTGCGGACCGCGTCCGGATCCTTGACGTCCGGAACCTCGACCAGGATCTGGTCCGACCCGACGGTCTGGACGACGATCTCGCCCGCACCGGTGGTGTTGATGCGGCTCTCCATGATCGTCCGGATGACTTCCATCTGGGACGACGACGGGGCGTTGCCCGGGCCGTAGACGGCCTTGTACTTGATCTGAAGGCCGCCCTTCAGGTCCAGGCCCAGCTTCGTCTCGAGGGGCTGGGTGAAGCCGTCGTCGGGCTGGCTCACGATCATGAACCGGGAGCCCGGCATATCGATGTAGATGGCGAGCGCGCCCAGGATCAGGATCAGGAACGGCAGAAGTCTTCGCACGAGGCGGGATGATAGCAGGGTTGCGGGCGACGGCGTGCGGCCGCGCCACTGAGCGGTCGGAGGGCCCCGGCCCTACCCCTCCAGGCCGGCCTTGATCCTGGCCGCCAGGGCCTTGCCGATCCCCGGCACGGCGGCGATCTGCTCCAACGGAGCTTCCCGGACGCGCCTGGCTGAGCCGAAGACCCGCAGCAGCGCCGCCCGGCGCTTCGGCCCCACACCCGGGAGGTCGTCGAAGGCCGACCGCGTCGCGGCTTTGGCCCGCAGCGAGCGGTGGTAGGTGATCGCGAAACGGTGGGCCTCGTCGCGCAGACGTTGCATCAGGTACAGCGCCGGCGACGTGGGCGGTAGCAGCACCGGCTCGTCGCGGCCGGTCAGGAAGATCTCCTCGCGCTCCTTGGCCAGGCCCACGACCGACAGGTCCTCGTAGCCGAGCCCGTCAAGGGCCTCCCTGGCGGCCGAGAGCTGGCCCTTGCCGCCGTCGATGACAACCAGGTCCGGCAGACGCCAGCGCAGCTCCTCTTCGCTCCCCTCCTCGCCTGACTTGGC
>DAOUEA010000088.1:0-45950 GCA_034430475.1 Chloroflexota bacterium
CTGGGTCGACTGGCGGGCCCGGAAGCCGTAGGCTGGTGGCGCTGTCGCCGCGGTCTGGCCGCGGCCCCTTAGCCGCATCAGGAGAGAAGCAGTGGCCAAGTCGTCCAAGACCTATCCCGCGCGGCTGGATATCGACTACCCGGGCGACCTCAACCGTCTGACCACCTTCTTCCGGTTGATCATGGTCATCCCGATCCTGATCATCCAGAACCTGCTGAGCAGCGGTCTGTGGCTCGCGACGGCGCTGATGATCGTCTGCCGCCGCAAGTACCCGCGCTGGTGGTTCGACTTCGCCCGGGAGCTGGCGCGCCTCGGGGCGCGGATCGCCGCCTATGCGGCCCTGCTCACGGACAAGTACCCGTCCACGACCAAGGACCAGGCGGTCCACCTGAGCATCCAGTACCCCGACGTTGAGAAGGACCTCAACCGCTGGCTGCCCCTGATCAAGTGGCTGCTGGCGATCCCGCACTACATCGTTCTCTT
The DNA here is from genome assembly GCA_034430475.1 of Chloroflexota bacterium. Lineage (GTDB taxonomy): Bacteria > Chloroflexota > Limnocylindria > Limnocylindrales > CSP1-4 > Fen-1039. Next base: position 484 of record DAOUEA010000088.1, read on the forward strand.
CTTCCTCGGGTTCTTCGCCTTCATCTGCATCGTCATCGCCTGGTTCGCGATCCTCATCACCGGCCGCTATCCACGGCCCCTCTTCGACTTCGTCGTGGGGGTGATGCGGTGGAGCATTCGCGTCTGGGCCTACACAGGTCTGCTGGTAACGGACCGCTACCCGCCCTTCAGCGTCAACTAGGGCCGGACGGCGGCGCCTCCAGCCTGAGGCCTGGACACGAGCCCGTAGCCGATCGGGGCGAAGGTCGCGGTTGCCGCGGCGAGCAGGATGATCATGGCCTCCAGGTCGGGTTCGATGGCGCCCAGCTCGACCCCGATCCGGGCCACCACGATGATCAGCGACAGCCGCGCCGAGAGGAGCATGCCGGCCGCGGCGCCGGAGCGCAGGCCGTGGCGGCGCCCCAGGACCGCCAGCGACGGAACCAGCTTGACCACGAACGCGACGGCGATGAGCAGGACCAGGAAGCCGATGGCCGCCGGGTCGCTCACGGCCGTCAGGCTGAAGCTGAGCCCGACTCCGATGAAGAAGATCGGGATCAGGAACCCATAGGCAAGCCCGTCAAGCGTGTGGTCCAGCTCGCCCCGGTGCCTGAAGACAGTGGCTACGCCGGTGCCCGCCAGGAATGCCCCAAGCGCGGCTTCGATCCCCATTGCGGTCGCGAGGCCGGCGTAGGCCAGGACCATTGCCATGGCGAACCGCACGCCGAGGGCCTCGGGGTCCCGAGGGTCGAAGAAGCGGCTGAACCGGTCCGGCCACCACCAGGCGGCGAACCTGAGCCCGGCAAACGATGCCAGCACGAGGGCTATGAACAGGGGGAAGAGAAGCAGCCGCGGGTCGGCGCCGACCCGCATGACGAGAGAAGCCAGCGAGACGGCCACCAGCGTGGCGAAGTCGGCGATGAGGGCGGCCATCAGGATGTCCTGCCCGAGCGGCGTCGCGAGCACTCGGCCCGAACGCAGCGTCGGCACCACCAGGCCGACGGAGGTTGTCGCCAGGACCAGGGTCATGAAGATCCCGAGGTCGAGCATCAGCGCGCCGCCGGCGGCCAGCCCCAGGCTGATGACGAAGAGCAACGTCCCGCGCAACACCGGCCGCGGCCCGGATCGCTCGAACAGCCGCAGGTCGATCTCGAAGCCGGCGAGGAACAGCAGGAGCAGGAACCCCAGCTCGCCCAACGACTCGATCAGCGTATCGGCTCTCAGGATGCCCAGCACCGGGCCCACCAGGATCCCGAACAGGATCTCCAGCACCACCGCCGGCAGCCGGACCGTCGCGGCCAGCGGCGGCAATCCCAGGGCGGCCAGGGCGACGACGAGCAGCGCCCCGGAGTCACTCACGGGCACGTCCGGGGTTCGGCGGCACGACGAGCATGGAGCCGGCCAGGCCCGCGGCCACGGCGGCCGTGAATGCGGGTCGGAAGATGCTGCCGGAGGCGCCGCCATGGCTGAGCACGAGCAGCGAGGACGGTGGAACCTTCCGGAAGAGGCGAACCGGGTTCGACCGTACGACCCGTCCCATGACTTCCACGGCGCGGACGGACCCTTCGTCCCGCAGCCGCGTCACAGCGTCCCGCACCGCCTTCTCGTCGTCGTCGGTAATGAGGAAGCGGGGCGTGCTCGCCCCGAGGGCCTCGACCGGGAGCGCGTTGTGCGCCGCCAGGTCGAGGGCGACCCAGGCCGCCTCCCAGGCACCCTGGCTGTCGCGGGCGGGGATGACCAGCCTTTCGTAGCGGGTGGTCCCGGCGCTCAGGAGGCTCGGCACGCCGGTCCTGGTCAGCCGCCCCAGCAGCGATACCGCGGAGCGCAGGCTGCCTGCCCGCGGGACTACGAAGCAGCCCAGGTGCTGAGGCTCGCGCAGGCGCATGAGATCCGAAAGGCCGACCTGCTCGCCGTCACCTTCGGCGAACTCCACGCCCGGGCCGCTGGCGCCCAGCGCCTCGAGTCGCTCGTCCAGCTCCGCCGCCGCGGAGGCGTCGAGGCGCGACCGACGGGGATGGATCGCGACCAGGGCGTCGGCCGCCGTCAGACGGAAGAAGGCCATCGCTTCGGCGACCACCTCGTCGTCTCCCCGGCGGACGGCGACGCCGATCCGCCGGCCGTAGGACAGAGGGAAGCGGGCCTGGCTCTCGGTGAAGATCCGGACCATGTCCGCGTGGTTCTCGGCCGGGCCGACGACCGTGACCCGGTCGCCTTCGGCCAGCGTCGTCTTGCCGTGAGGCACGATCACCTCGTCGCCGCGCAGAACCGCGGCGACGAGCCATCCGTGGAGCCCGAGCTCGGCGAGGGTCCTTCCCACGAGCTTCGAGTCCGGGGCGAGCCGGAATTCGATGGCCTCCGCTCGCCCGTCGGCGAAGGCGGCGGAGGCTACTCGACGAGGCTCCAGGGTGAGCTCGACCTGGCGGGCGGCCAGGCGGTCGGGGGCTACGGCAGTCGCACCGAGGTGGGTGAACTCCGCGACCCGGGCCGCTGCGACGACCATCGCCACGACCCTCGGCACCTCGGCCGCCCTGGCGAGGCGGCACACCTCCAGGGCGACGTCATCGTCGCGAAGGGCGACGATCACCGCGTCCGCCTTCTTCAGCCCGGCCCGCTCGAGGGTGACCCGGCTGGAGCCGTCGCCCTGTATCGGCCGGATCTCGCGTGCGGCCGTCAGCGCGGCCAGGCGATCGGCCTCGATATCGACCGCGGTCACCTGCCAGTGCTCGCCCAGCCGCTCCAGGACCGCCCGCCCGATGCCGCCCGCGCCTACGAGGATCGCTCGCATCATCTCTCCGTCTGGGCCCACGCGGCCGGCCCGCTGCGACCCCGGCCAAGTCTAGGCCATCGTCAACGATTGCCGGGATCGGGGACGCGGCCGGCTCAGGCGAGCCCTGCGGCCCGCATGTTCTCCTCGAGATGGGCGACGGATGACGTGCCCGGGATCGGCAGGATGACCGGCGAGTGGCGCAGCAGCCAGACTAGGTGGTCGACGGGCGATGCCGGCCTGCCGTCGGCGCTTGCCCACAGCGGCGACCAGGGAATGAAGGCGATGCCCTTCTTCTCGCAGGCCCGCAGCACCGGCTCAGAAGCCCGGTCCGAATGCCCGTAGCGGTTCTGCACCGAGATGACCTTGACTACCTTCTCGGCCCGCGCCAGGTCTTCCACGGAGAAGTTGGAGACGCCCACGAAGCGGACCTTGCCTTCTCGTTGGGCGTCGGCCAGCGCCCCCAGCGAATCCTGGAGGGGCACCGCGGGATCGATCGCGTGCAGCTGGTAGAGGTCGATCCGCTCCAGGCGCAGGCGGCGCAGCGAGCCGTCGATGGCCTGACGCAGGCGCTCGGGGCGGCAGTCGAGGACCCACTTGTCCGGCCCAGTGTGGACGTAGCCGCCCTTGGTGGCGATGACGAGGCCATCGGGATAGGGGTGCAGTGCCTCGGCGATCAGCAGCTCGCTGATCTCCGGGCCGTAGGAATCCGCCGTGTCGATGAAGCCCACTCCGAGCTCAATCGCTCGACGCAGCACGCGCAGCGCCTCGGGCTTGTCGCGCGGCGGTCCCCAGATGCCGGGCCCGGTGATCCGCATCGCCCCGAAGCCAAGCCGACCGACTTCCAGCTCACCGCCGATCTTGATGGTCTTGGCGCTCATGGGAGAACGATACGGCACCTGCCACCGAAATCGAGGATGCCGGCCCGGTGCGGCGCGCCGCCGCGGCGCTCCTACGCGACGCGGATCGCCAGGCTGAAGCCGTCTCCGGCGGCGATCGCCTTGAAGTCGACCAGGCGCCAGGGGTGATCGGCTTCGCCGGCCATGCGGCCACCGCCCCAGCCGATGACGTCGCCGTTGGCCAGGAGAGCCACGGCGTGGAAGGCGCCGGCCGAGATGGTGGCCACGTTGGCCAGGGTCTCCGGGACGTCGAGCTGGCCGTAGCTATTGTCGCCCCAGGCCACGACCGTTCCGTCGGCGAGCAGGGCCAGGCTGAAATCGCCCCCCGCCGAGATGGCCTTGGCCCGGCGGAGCCGGAGCGGCACCTGCGATTGCCCGCAGCTGCCGTCGCCCCAGCCCGCCACGGAGCCGTCCGAGCGAAGCGCCAGGGCGTGGCAGGCGCCGGCCGAGATAGCGGCCACGCCGATGAGATCGTCCGGCACGGAGGTCGCGTCGCCGGCCGGGTCGCCCCAGGCCACGACCGTTCCATCGGAACGCAGCGCCAGCCCGAATCCGTGGCCGGCAGCGATCGCGGTCACCCCGCTCAGGCCGGCGGGGACGTCCGTCTGACCTCGATCGTTGGCGCCCCAGGCGACGACCGTCCCGGCGGCCTGGAGGGCCAGGCTGAAGCCGTCTCCGGCGGCGACCGCGATGACGTCACCCAGGTCTTCGGGGATGTCGATCTGGCCCATCGTGTTGTCGCCCCAGGCACCCACGCGACCACACCCGTCGACGGCCAGGGCATGGTCGACGCCGGCCGCCACGGCGACGATCTCGTCCATCGCGAGCGGCTCGATGGCACCCCAGCCGTACGGGCCCCAGGTGAAGACCTCCTCCGGCGCTCCGCGGCCCGGGCCCTCTGCGTCTCTGGCGGCCGACCAGACCGTCGAAGTGAACGCCAGCAGCAACAGCCCGTTGCCCGCGACCAGGCCCGCCGCAGCGACGACAATAGCCAAGTCCCAGGCCCCGGGATCGAGGGGCATCGGGATCCCCACCATGGCTCCCGTGAAGAACTCATGGACGCCGACTCCGAGAAGCAGTGCGGCGCCTGCGGCAGCGCACTGCCACATCCGCTTCTGGGGCTCTTCCGCCAGCATCGCCGACAGGCACAGGCAGGCCAGCATGGCCAGGCCGAGCAGCTCGAGGGGCTGGGTTGCCCCGGCTAGCGAGGCTGCCAGGCGAGCGCCGGCATCCTCGGTCAGCGGCGTTGCCGCCTCCCCGCTCGCGACGAGCAGCAAGCGACCCGAGCTGTACGTCACCGGCATGATCATCAGCAGGCCCCCCTGCCAGGTAGCTGGCCACAGCCAGTCAGCCCGAGTTCGCCGGATGCGATTCAGGCCGAAGGCGATGACGATGGGCCCCAGGCAAGCCAGGGCCGCAGCGCCGCCCCCAATGAGGCCCAGACCGATCACCACGCGGTCGTCCACGGCCGACAGGCGCGCCAGCCGCCAGGCAAGACCCGCCAGCGACGGCGCGGTTGTCCAGAGGACGGCGCCTCCGAGGACGAGTCGGGCCGAGCGCCAGGCATCCGAACGCCAGATCAGCACTCCGGCCGGCAGCGCGGCCAGGGTGCAGACGTAGATCGAATGGAGAACCAGGCCGGCCAGGGCCGGCGAGGAGCGGACGCTGGACGACAGGATGTCCGTCGCGGATGCGAGGGCCTGCGCAAGGGCCAGCAGGAAGAAGAGCCACGTTGTCGCGGACATGCGGCGCACGAGACGGCCGAGGCGGTTGACGCGACGGGTCAGATGCGGCGGCTCGGGGTAGACGCGCCGGCCGTCGAGGTAGTCTTGGACGATCACCCGGCCCCAGGGCTGCCTGACGCCCTCGGCGCGTTCCTTGGGCCGATGCCGGTCGAGCTTGTGGGGCTGGACTCGGTCGAGCTCGGGCAGCTCGACTGGATCGGCCAGGTCGAGGATCCGGCCAGACATCCAGACGCCGGGCTGGCGCTGGGCCGCGCGTGGATCGCCCCCCCATCCTGCCCTCGGCTTGCGCTGCCGCATTCCGCTACCTCGCGCCGCGACTCAGGTGCGACCCGCTCGGGGCGATGATAGGTGCATGCGAAAGGCCGCCATAGGGCCGAGCAGCCCTATGGCACGGCCTCGTGAGGAGCGGCTGCGGCCTGCGCCGCTGGGGCTTTCTAGCTGCTTCCGGACGCGCGCCTCAGCACGAGCGCTTCCGCGCCGTCGCGCTCCTGGACGTCCAGGTAGGTTTCCTTGAGATCGTCGGCGACGGCCGAATCGAGCAGGACCCGCACATCGCCCTCGGCCGCGACGTGGTCGTCGTCGGCGGGCTTGTCGGTGAAGTCGAGCACGAGCTTGCCTTCGCGACGCGAGAGTCGCGCAGCGTACGACTCAGGGAATCCTCGTCGCTTGCGGACTTCTGCCAGTCGCTTGGTCGCGCGGTCGGTAACTGCGGGCATGGCGCCTCCTTCCCGAGGGCCCCACGGGCGAGCGCCTCAGCGTTCACCGCCCGGGGCCGTGCCGGCATTGACGGGTTCATGGGGGGCGGATTGGGCTCCGCAGGAAAAGGTTACCACATGACAACTAATCCCGTATCCTTCGGCCATGACCGCGGACGAGAAGCTCATAGAGGCGGACGAGAAGCTCATAGAGGCCGTGGAAGGACTGGCCTTCGGGGTCGTCGGCCTGACCTCCCAGGCACTGGCCGAGACGGGCCAGGAGAACGAGCTGACCCTCGCCCAGTGGCGCGTGCTCGTCATCCTCGGCCAGGGGTCGATGCGGGTCGGCGCGATTGCCGACCGCATCGGGTCCTCACTGGCGTCGGCCAGCCGGCTGGTGGCGCGCATGGAGGCGCGCGGATTCGTCGGGACAGCTCGCGACCACAGCGACCGCCGCGCCACGCTGGTGTCGCTGGCACCGCTTGGGCTGGAAGTGCGGGCGCGAACGATCGAGATTCGGCGCCGCCTGATCGGCGATCTAGTTGCCCGCGAGCCGATCCCCGCCGGCGCGAGCCTCGGGCAGGGTCTGGGCGTCCTGGCCGCGAGGTTCTCTCGCTACGGACGAGTCTCGGGCGCCGATGCGTCGTCGGTGCACCCGGGAGCCGCCCGGCCCCAGATCCTCCCCCGGTAGCACTCCCGGTCCTACCCGCGTCGGTTGGCGGGAGGTACCTGGCTGCGCCACACTACGTCCGGAACGGCCGGGAGCTGCAGCCAAGCCCGGCGTCCGCGCACTGGAGGTAGAGGATGGACTGGCCCCTGGCAGCCGTACTCATCACCCTGATCCTGGCCGTGATGGTGGTGGTGAGCGTCTGGATCGACTCCCGAACCAAGAAGCCCTAGTCCGGGCTGCCGTCGGTGGGGAGGGCCTCGACCCAGTGCAGGCTCAGCCCGGTGGTGCGGCTCAGCAGCCGCTTCAGGCGCGGTCCGCCCTCCTGCCGCCCGCCCTTCATGTGGCGGCTGGCCGCCACCACGTCCGCGCCGGCCCTGGCCAGCTCGACCATTCGGTCGACGTCGCCCGGCTCATCCGAGCCATCGGCCATAGAGATCACGATGTACGGCGCTCGCGCGGCAGCCAGCCCGGCCCTCATGGCGTTGAGCACCCCCGGGCCGAGCTCGTTCTTCAGCCCGCGGATCTGGGGCAGCCTGGCTGCCAGGCGCTCGATCACCGAGAACGAGCGGTTCATGAACTCGTCGATCGGCGTGCCTATGACTACGACCACGGAGGTGCGCTCGAGCAGCTCGGGTGAGGCGCTCAGGACGAGCCTGCCCGTGGGCAGCAGGCCCGCCAGGAGCTCATCCGCGCCCGCTTCGCGGAACGGCATCTGGCCGCGCTCGATCAGATCCAGGGTCTCGGTTGCGATGTCGTATGTCCCGACCCGCAGGCCGGCCTGGGCGAAGCCGAGGCTGAGAGGCAGGCCCACGCGCCCTCCGCCACCGAGGACCACCAGGTCGAGCTGATCCTCGAGCGCGGAGGCGCCGCTCTCCGACGTCCTGCTTGCCATCGAGCCCTCCTGTCCGGTCGAGCTTCAAGCTTATGCTGCCCTCGACCCACGCCGAAGGCCGGCGAGGCTGGGGATTGATGCCGAGTCGGATGTTTGCCGCCCTCCGCCAGGCGCTCGGCGGCCGGCGCGGCGGACCTGCGAGCCGCGTCACGCTCATGCCCCCGCCGGCGTCCCGAAGGCTGTGGAACCGCGGTTCGGCGCTGAAGCGTCATACTGAGGCAGTCCCTCGGACAGTGAGAACGACAGTCGTGGCCAAGAAACGCCAATCGAAGCCGCAGCCGCAGCCGCAGCCGCAGCCCGTCGACCGGGAAGCCAGGGGTGCGAAGCCGGTCGGTCGGGCCAAGTCACCGGCCGCAGCAGCTGCGCTCTCGTTCCTGTTCCCCGGCGCCGGCCAGCTCTACATGGGGCGGCGCCTGGCTGCCCTCGTGTTCGCCGTGCCGGCGATCGTCGTGGTCGTCTGGGCGCTGCTCCAGCTCAGCCAGGGCCTGACTTACTTCGCCGTCTACGTCTCTACCGACCAGGACTACGCCTTGACGGTGATGCTGGTGGCCGCGGCCTTCACTCTGTGGCGGATCCTGGCGATTGCGCACCCGTTCCTGGCCATGCGCCCGGGGCGCCCCCAGGCCAGGGCCGCTGCCGTCCTGGTGGCGCTCCTCATCGCCACGGTGGGCATGGGCGACGTGGTCTTCTCGAACGCCTACGATGCCTACAACCTCCCGGCCCAGATCGCCCAGAACGACTACCTGGACGCCACCGACCCGCCCGGGTTCACCGACTCACCCGAGCCGAGTTGGTCCCTCTACTTCGGCGGGACCGATCCCTGGGACCTTCCCGAGTACACGATCGATCCAGCCTTTACCTGCCCGCCCTACTACAACCCACCGGAGGCGGTCACGGCCCCCAGGCTGGCCCTCGCCGGGCGCCTCATGGCCGCCGGCCCGGGCTCCCAGTTGGCGGCCGAGAGCGAGTCCCCCAGCCCGACGACGAGCCTGGGGCCAACCACAACGCCCGAACCTACGGCAGAGCCTTCGCCCACGGAGGAGCCGACGGCCACGCCTACGCCGGAGCCGACGCCCAGCCCGAGCCCCAGCCCGACGCCCACCCCCAACCCGAACCGGATGACCATCCTGCTCGTCGGGATCGACTTCATCTCCGGCCGCAGCCACGCCCTGACCGATACCCTGATGCTGGTGAGCATCGATCTGGAAACCAACAAGGTGGCGATGGTCAGCGTGCCCCGCGACACGGCCAACTTCCCCTTCTACTGGGGCGGCCAGGCGGCGGTCAACATGAAGATCAACGGCTTCTCAAAGGCCGTCGCCAGGGGCAGCATCGCCGCTCCCGACACGCCCATGGTTGCCCTGGCCAACGAGATCGGCTACCTGGTGGGAGTCAGGGTCGACTACTACGCCGCGATAGACATGGGGGGCTTCGTCGAGTTGATCGACCTGGTGGGCGGCATCGACGTCAACAACCCGCGGGTGCTGAACGATCCATTCACCTGCACCTACGTCCCCAAGGGCCTGGTCCACATGGACGGCGCGGCGGCCCTCCGCTACGCGCGCTCGAGGGAGAGCAGCAACGACTACTACCGGGCCGGTCGCCAGCAGCTGGTGATGGTGGCCCTGCGGCAGAAGCTGGCCACCCCGGCCATCCTGCCCCAACTGGGCGGTCTCACGGATATCGCCGGCAGGTCGATCGCCACCAACTTCCCGCTCAAGGACGCCAAGGACTACGTGAGCGCGGCGGAGAACGTGAAGTCGATCTCCAACTGCGTGCTGGGGCCGCCCTACAACTACCATCCGCCCTCGTCCGAGACCAAGGGGTCATGGACGAGCCGGCTGAAGCTGGACAAGGTGGCCAACCTGTCCGTCTACCTGTTCGGCACCGACAGCCTCTACTACGGCCAGCCGGGCGTGGTGCCCACCGCCTGCGAGAGCCGCTACAGCTGAGGAGGCGGGCCCGTGCGCCCTGGCGGGCGCTACCGGTGGCGGGCGACGACCGCGAACTGGGGTGACCGCGGGTCGAACGGACGGCCCGTCACGTCGCCCATCACGGACTCGACGGCCAGGCTCGCTCCGGCCAGCTCCGAGGTCAGGCTCTCGGGGCTGAAGAGCTGGATCCAGTTGTAGATCGATCGCGTCCGGTCGCCTTCGACGATGACGTGCCTGGTGAGAAGCACTGCCTCCTCGGGGTAGACGAAGGTATTCGCGAACTCGAAGTAGGGGCCGGGAGCCCAGAAGCCACCGCCGGGCGAGACCGAGTACGAGGCTGACTCCACAGGCCCCTCGAGGGCGGCAGTCGAATCGACATCGAAGACGAACGCTCCTCCGGGCGCGAGAAACCGCCGCACCCTGCCCAACAAGGCCAGGCGCCTGTCCGGCGAGAGGGCGCAGTAGTCACGCATGATCAGCATCGCCAGGTCGAAGCGCCCCTTCGGCTCCCAGGCAAGGTAGTCGGCCTCGACGTAGTCGACCCGAAGGCCATCCCGCGCGGCGGCCTCGCGGCCGTGGGCGATGGAACGGGCCGAGAAATCGACCCCGGTCACGTCGATGCCGGCCCGCGCCAGCCGGTTGGCATAGAGCCCCGGCCCGCAGCCCAGGTCCACGACGCGGGAGCCGCGGTCGAGGCCGAACGTCTCTCTCAGCCAGGCCACCGCTGCATCGATGAAGTCAGTCGAGTGAGAGGCGATCGCGACAGACCCATCGAGGTGGTGGGCCAGCATCTGCTTCGAGATGTGAGGATCGGTCCAGAGGTCCGCCGTGGTGTGCCGGGAGAAGACAGGCGGCCGCTCGTTGATGCGCTGAAGATCGAGGAACAAGGTGGGTTCTCCATGATCGGGGGATATGCGGCAGGCGCAGCCACGTCCTGGGCGGCTCGAGCCGAACAGGGGGCGCGCGATCTGGAAGCGAGCTAGCCGATCATGGCCCGCAGAGCATAGCCCATGTTGCGCCGGACGCGACGGCCGGCCTGAAGCTCGGGACGTTTCGCGCCAGTCATTGAACGCTGCGTGGGGCGGCCTAGCATGGCCCCATGACGCATCTCGCCTGCACCAGGTGCGGGGGAGCAGTCACTGCCATAGCCCCCCTTGCTCAGCTCTCCGCCGAAGAGCGCCGTTGCCCCAGATGCGGGGCGCCGCTGCGCACCGACCGCCGCGCGGGCGTGGAACGGCGTGTCTACATCCGACGGCAGGTCGAGCGACACTCGGCCACGCGGCGCGAACGGCGCCACGCGGAGCGGAGGGCTATCCAGCGGCGGGCGGCCGTGGATCTGTCCCGCTACAACCCGTTCGTGGACGGCCGGACCCGCTGGCAGACCGTGCAGCGTCCGCTCGACCCGGAGAGCCAGGCCTCAAGCGGGTCGGGGTCGGCCTTGCCGTAGCCCGGAGCGGGCCTACACTGGGCGCGAGGGGGCCGATTGTGCCCCCGCAGCCGCCGGTCCGGCCGCATGTGGCTCCCGGCCCGCGTGTGGCTCCCGGCGGGGGAGGCTGGTCATGATCTCCCGACGCGCCCTTCGGCAAGGGCTCCTGGCCGTTGCCGTGACGATCGCGGCAGGCTGCTCCGGCTCGCAGGCAACGGCTGCGCCCGAGGCCTCGCCATCCGCAGCCGCCACCTCGCCTCCGGCCTCGATCGGCGACGGCACGCTTCCCCCGGCTCCAACCTTCGCCCCAACGCCTGTGCCAAGCCCGACGGTACCGGAGGGATACACCATGGAACTGCCGCCCCCGCGGCTCCACAGCGACGTTTCGCTCGAGGCCGCGCTCGCCGGCCGGCGCTCCGTGCGCGATTTCGCCGCCAAGCGCCTGACCCTGGAGGAGATGTCCCAGATGCTCTGGGCGGCCCAGGGGCTGACCAGCCGCCAGGGAGGCCGGACCGCTCCCTCCGCCGGGGCCCTCTACCCTCTCGAGGTCTACGTCGTCACGCCGGACCACGTGCTCCACTACCTGCCGTCCCATCACCGAGCCAAGGTGCACATGACCGGCGACCGTCGAAGGGCTCTGCAGAGCGTAGCGCTGGATCAGACCGCGGTCGGCCGAGCCGCGGCAGTCATCGTGATCACCGGCGTCTTCTCCCGGACCGAGGCCAAGTACGGTGCGCGGGCTGAGCGCTATGTCTGGCTGGAGGCCGGCCACGCCGCCCAGAACGTGCTGCTCGAGGCCGTCGCCATGGGGCTGGGAGGCGTCCCGATCGGAGCCTTCGGAGACGCCGCCGTCAGGCGCGTGTTGAAGCTGCCCGGCGACCATGAGCCCCTGTACCTGATCCCGATCGGGCATCCCGCCTAAACTCTACGCTCTGGCGATCGGCCGGCCACGCTACCGCAGGACGGCCGTACCAGGCTGCCGTGGCTGCTCGGGGCCACCGAGGCCTTGCCGGAAGTACCACTCGTCATCCGGGTTCCCCGCGCCTACAGTCGAGAGAGGAGAATATCGGCCATGGGCCTGCTCTTCGAGGCGTCGACGTTCGCAATGCCCGACCGACGCGCTGTCCTCGACCGCAGGGGCGGCGTGTCGGGCAGGCGCCAGCGCGCGTATGTGCGCTGGCCCGGGTCGACTGCCACACCTGCACGCATGCAGCCGCTGCTCGGCGATCCGCGCGCGGGGACTTCCGCCGGCGCGGTCTTGACGCGCCTCCCAATACTTGTGCTACGTGCCCGCGTGCCCGTCACGAGGGGAAGTGAAGGGCTATGAGCCTCCTGCAGCGCATCGAAAAGCAAAACCAGAGCGATGCCCAGACCGCCGAGCTGCCCGGCCGCGGTTCGGCTCCGGCCGCGTCGCATCCCCAGCCGCCCGGCCCGGTCGACCGCCTGGCCGGCATCAAGGCCCGCATCCTGGACCAGATCATGGGGGACAAGTCGCTCCTCGCAACGGGCGACAAGGCCGAGATCCGATCCAAGGTAGAGGTGATCCTGGACCAGGTCCTCCAGGCAAGCGCCGTGCCGATGCGGCGCGAGCAGCGCGCGGCCCTGCTCGAGGAGATCATGGCGGAGATCACCGGCTACGGGCCGATCCAGCCGCTTCTCCAGGACGAGAGCATCACCGAGGTGATGGTCAACGGGCCGCGGCAGGTCTACATCGAGCGCCGCGGCAAGCTTGAGCTGACCACCGTCGCCTTCCGGAACGACGAGCACGTGATGCACGTCATCGACCGGATCATCGCCCCGCTGGGCCGGCGCATCGACGAGTCCAGCCCCCGGGTCGACGCGCGCCTGCCGGACGGCTCGCGCGTCAACGCGATCATCCCGCCGCTGTCGCTGATCGGACCGGTGATCACGATCCGCAAGTTCTCGTCCAGGCCGTACACCGTCGACGACCTGATCAGCTTCGGGACGGCCACGCGGGAGATGTTCGACTTCCTCAAGGCCTGTGTCGAGACTCGCCTCAACGTCTTCGTCTCGGGCGGCACCGGCTCGGGCAAGACCACCTTCCTGAACGTCCTGTCGTCGTTCATCCCCAACGACGAGCGGATCGTGACCATCGAGGACGCGGCCGAGCTCCAGCTCAACCAGGAGCATGTCATCACCCTCGAGTCGCGGCCGCGCAACCTGGAGGGCGAGGGCGAGATCACGATCCGCGACCTGCTGCGAAACGGCCTGCACATGCGCCCGGACCGCATCGTCGTCGGTGAGTGCCGCGGCGGCGAGGCCCTGGACATGCTCCAGGCCATGAACTGCGGCCACGACGGATCTCTCTCGACCGGCCACTCCAACACCCCGCGCGACATGCTGGCCCGTCTCGAGACGATGGTCTTGATGGCCGGCTACGAGCTGCCGCTGCGCTCGATCCGGGAGCAGACCGCCTCTGCCATCGACCTGATCGTCCACACCGCCCGCCTCAAGGATGGCTCCCGCAAGGTGGTCAACATCACCGAGGTCTACGGCATCGAGGACGACGAGATTCTCACCCAGGACATCTTCGCGTTCGAGCAGACCGGCATCGTCGAGGGCAAGATCCAGGGCGACCTCGAGCCCACCGGGATCCGGCCGACATTCATGGCCAAATTCAAGGAGAACGCGATCGTGTTGCCTCCGGGCGAGTACGGCATCCCGCCCGAGGATCCGGCTCGACCGGACCGCACCCTCTCACGAAAGGCGCGCTTCTCCGCTGAGGGAGTATCGCAACTCGACCCGTCGCTGCTCAGCAGCAGGGTGGCGAAGGCCGGAGGCATGGTCTACGTGTCGTCGATCGGACCGATCGACTCAGAGACGAAGCAGATCGTCCCGGGCGGCATCAAGGAGCAGACCGCTCAGTGTCTGAAGAACCTGAAGGCCAAGCTCGAAGCCGAAGGGAGTTCGCTCGAGAAGGTGGTCTGGGCTAACTGGTCGCTCCGCGACCCGTCCGACTTCGACGCCTTCAACAAGGAGTGGGCGCGCTGGTTCCCGGGCGAGATGCTGATGGGTCAGGGTACGTTGATGCCCCCGCTGCAGCGCCGCGCCGGCTTCAAGATCTCGCTCGGAGTGATCGCCCAGAGCTGACCGCAGCCAGCGGGGCTGGCCGCAGCCAGCGGGGCTGACGGGCCGTCAGCGCCTGGGGCCGCGGGGCTCCATCCTTGACCAGCCGGCCATGATGCCGGCCAGGGCCAGAGCCAGGGCGGCCATGATCAGCCACATTCCGTTCCCTCCATCATCGTGGCGCGGGGTCTCGCTCACTGTCGGCGGCGGCGTGGACCCGGATGTCGCCGTGGGCCCGGGCGCAGGTGGATCGGTGGCGCCGGCCGCCGAGACGACGACCGTCAGGGCTGCCGTGGCGCAGATGTCGTGCACGTCGCAGGCTGTGATCGTGATCGGGTAGCTGGCCGGTGAGGCGCTGTCGGTCGACCCGCCCCAGACCCCATCGGAGCCCAGCGTCAGACCGTCGGGCAGGGTCCCCGAGAATGAGAGGGTCGCGGAATCGCCCGGGTCCGGGTCCGAGAAGCCCACCGGGCCCGGCAGGGCCCCGCCGACCACGACGGAGACGATCGAGCCGTCCACGCCCGCCCCGAAGACGGGTGCCCGGTCGACGGTCACCCAGACCACGGCGCTGGCGCAGGCGCCGGTGCCGGTGTTGCAGACGTTGTAGCCGAAGCTGTCGCTGGCTATGCCTCCGGCGGTCGAGTAGACAATCGTGCCGTCGCCGTTCACCACCGCCGAGCCGCTTGCCGGCCCACTCGTGACCTGCAGCGTGGTCGGGTCCCACGTGCCCGAGCCGGCGCTGTCGTTGTCGAGGACCGATACCGTGACCGCCAGGCCCGGGATCGCGAACGCAGCGTCGTCGTAGGCGACCGGCGTGCCCGGCAGGGCGGCCACGGTGATCATGACTGTGGCTTCGGCGCAGGCCGCCTCCGTGTCGCAGGCCCGATAGGCGAAGGAATCGGAGCCGACGAAGCCAGGGCTGGGCGCGTAGTCGAACGATCCGTCGGCGCTGAGGCTGAGCAGGCCGTGATCGGGGTCTGTGACAAGCTCGGCCGTGAGGGCGTCGTCGTTGGGGTCGCTGTCGTTGGTCATGACCCCCGGGGCGCTCACGGCCAGGGTGCTGTCCTGGTCCAGGCCGTACTCGTCGTCGGGCGCGACCGGGCGGTCGTTCGTCACCGACAGCGTGACCGTCGCAGGCGCCGAGCAGAGCGATCCCGGATCGGGGGTGCAGGCGGTGTAGATGAATGTGTCCGTGCCCGTGAAGCCGTTGACGGGATCGTAGTCGAATGAGCCGTCCGCCCGGAGGGTGAGGCTTCCGTGGGCCGGGCCTGCCTGGAAGACGGCCTGTAGGGCCAGGCCGTTGGGGTCGCTGTCGTTGGCCAGGACGCCCGGGGCCTCCACCGAGTAGACCTTGTTCTTGCGCACGTCGTACGCGTCCGGGGCGGCAACGGGGGCCGCCTGGCCGACCGCGACGGTCAACGTCGCCGAATTGGAGCAGAGGTGCGTCGGGACCGTCGTGTCGCAGACGAAGTAGCTGAGCGTGTCGGTTCCGAAGTAGCCCGAAGCCGGGGAGTAGGTAATCGTGCCGTTGGCGTTGACCACCGCCGAGCCGTGGTCCGGGCCGGAGGCCACGGACACGGACGAGGCCAGGATGTTGTTCTCCGGGTCGGTGTCGTTGGCCAGCACGTTGACGGTCACCGTCGAGCCCTGGGCGACCGCGGCCGAGTCGTCATTGGCCGTCGGGGGATGGTCGACCCGGGTGACCTCGACCGATACCAGGGCGCTGTCGCACAGCCCGTGGTTGTCACAGACCTGGTACAGGAACGCGTCCGAGCCGTAGAAGTAGCCTGTCGGGGAGTAGGTGATGACGCCCGTAGCCAGGTCCACCGCCGTCGAGCCGGAGGTCGGTGGCACGATGACGGCAGTCGTCGACGGGACCAGCGATGCTCCCGCACCGGCCGAATCGTTGGCCAGCACGTCTATCGCCACGGGGGTTTCCTCGGCGGTCGTTGCTCCATCGGGACGAGCCGTCGGCGGGTTCAGCGGGACCGTGGAGACGGTCATCGAGACGTCGGCCCGGGAGCACTGGCCGACCGTGTCGCAAACCTCGTAGCGGAAGGTGTCGGCGCCGGCGTACCCGGCGTCGGGGGCGTAGGTGATCACCCCGGCCGCCGAGACGCCGTCGATGGAGCCGTGGCCGGGCGGCGTGACGACGGTCACCGAGGCCGGATCGATGTTGTCGTCCGGATCCCAGTCGTTGTCCAGGACGGCCACGGCAACGGGAACGTTCTGGAGGGTGGCCGCGGTGTCGTTCACGGCCACGGGCGGCGCGTTCGTCACCAGGACGTCGGGGTTGTCGCCGGCCGAGACGGCGCTGCTGTCTGAGGACGAGCCGTAGCCGCCACCCAGCGTCTGGCCCGAGTAGACCGCCTGGGCTTGGTTGCTGATCTGGGTGCCGGCAGGCAGCCCATCGTTGACGGTCACGTCGAACTGGAGGGTCGTTAGCTCGCCCGGGGGCAGCGTGCCGCCCGTCGTCGCGTCCGCCCCGATGCCCAGCCTGAAGGTCAGCACGCCTCCGGAGTACTCGACCTGGTCATCACCCGGGACGTCCGTCTTG
This sequence comes from Chloroflexota bacterium, assembly GCA_034430475.1. GTDB lineage: Bacteria > Chloroflexota > Limnocylindria > Limnocylindrales > CSP1-4 > Fen-1039. Next base: position 17,132 of record DAOUEA010000088.1, read on the forward strand.
GCTCCTGCGTTCGGGCCGGTCACGATGATCGCGCTGCCCGGGACGTAGGTGACATTGGGGGAGATGGGGTCGGTCAGGATCACGAACGTGGCCGGGTCGTTGCCGCTGCTGCGGGCGCACAAGGTGTAGCGAATCGTGTCGCCGTTGTAGAGGGCCTCGGTGTGGGTCAGGTTCTGGGAGGACTTGGTCACGTCCACCGACGGTGTGAAGACGTCCGTCTGGAACGTGACCACCGTCGGGTAGTAGATGTCCTGGGTCGTGGCGTAGGTGAAGGTGGCCGAGGTGACGGAGTTGCCCAGGATGCCGTCGGCGTTGACGATGTCGGCGTCGAAGGCCATCTGGTTCACGTAGTCGGGGTTCTTGGCCGAGAAGCGCGAGCCGTCGATCGTGATGGAGCTGTTGAAGAAGTTGGAGGCGGGGTTCGGGCCGTTCGACAGGGGCGTCCCGTCGAGCGACATCGAATCGCCTGTGTAGCCGACGTCACCCTCGAAGACCACGCTCCCGATCTCGGTGTGGACGGTCCCCATCGCCGGCGTCAGGAAACCGGAGACGGTGGTGCTGATCGAGCTCGGGTTGGTGGTGTTGACGACCGAGTAGCCGTCGAAGACGACCAGGTTGCGCAGCGGCAACGACAGGTTCTCGTAGACCACTATGAGCGCCCAGGCCGCGTACCTGTCCGATGCCCCGACTGCCGACTGGACGTTGCCCGCCCAGTACGTTCCGTTGGGGCTGGCCAGGCCGGCCACGAGCGGCGTCACGTCGGCCACGGCCGAGTACCGATCGGCTGATGTGTCGACGTCCAGCCGCGTCGCGGATACGTCGACGTAGCTGCCGCCGGGGACGCGGAAGCTGGCGATGCCACGCTGGGCCGAGGTGCTCTGGCCGGCCCACGTCAGCTCGGCGAAGAGGACGCTGGACCCCGTGGGCAGGCTCAGCGTGGCCGAGGACGAGTTGAAGGTCGAGCCGTCGCCGTCCACGTCCACGTAGGCCATCGTCCAGCTGTTGTTGTTGTTGCGCGACACAGGGGTGGCGGTGCCGTCGCGAGCCTGGGCGCACGTCGCCCCGCCGGACGTGGCTCCCGTGGCGCATGAGGCCAGCGTGTTCCCGACGAGGGTGATGGCCCCCTGCGCGTTCACCGAGAAGCGGGGCGTGAAGCCGCGGACCTGGAAGGAGGCGTTCGCCTGCGGGACGCCGACGAACAGGGCCGGCAGCAGCAGGGCCGCTGCGGCCGCGAAACGTGCAAGGCCGCGTGGCAACCGCGGTCGAGCGCGTCGGACGGCAGACGCGTGCATATCCACCACCCCCGGGGGCGATACCAGCACGGATGACGAGATACATCGCCCCAGCTTCGGAGTCTAGGCAGCCTCCGGCCCGCCGTCGCGAGGCGTTTTCGTACCGCAGGCTCGGTACTCTCGGATGGCTCGTCCAGGCTACCTTGGGGCTAGGGCGCGAAGATGGACCGCGCTCCGGCCAGCCCCAGCTCGTAGGCCTCGACGAGCCTGTCCCAGGAGGCATCCATCTCGGCGTCGATCTGCTGGCGTGCGGGGTCGGCGTCGAACCAGGCGATCGTGCGCCGGATGCCTTCGGCGAACCGCACCCTGGTACCGAACTCGGGCACCAGGCTGCGTAGCCTGGCGGTGTCGAAGACGGCGCTGCACGACTTGTCGCCGATCAGGCTGCCGGTCATCTCCGGCAGGCAGGCCACGATGAAGTCGGAAGCGATGTGGATCAGGCGGGGCTCGACCCCGGCCGCGGCGGCCGTCTGGCGGTAGATCTGGTCCCAGGCCAGGACCTCGTCCGAGACGACGTTGTAGGCCTGGCCGACCGCCTCGCTTCGGCCGAGCAGGCCCAGCAGGCCAACCGCGAAGTCGCTGTTGTGGGTGATCGTCCACACCGAGGTCCCGTCGCCGGGCACGATGAGCGGCTTGCGGGCGCGCATCCGAGCGACTGCGGTGTAGGGCCGCGTCCAGCTGTTGACCGCCAGCGGCACCTGCGTGTCGCCGTAGGTCAGCGAGGGGCGGACGACGGTGACGGGGAAGCCCTGCTCGTGGTGGGCCCGGAAGAGGCGCTCCTCGCAGGCGATCTTGCCGCGCGAGTACTCCCAGAACGGGTTGGCGAGAGGCGTCTCCTCCGAGATCAGCCACTGAACCGGCGGCTTCTGGTAGGCGCTGGCCGAGCTGATGAAGACGAACTGGTCCGTCCGGCTGCCGAAGAGGCGCAGGTCGCGTTCGACGTCGTCCTCTGTGAAGGCGATCCAGTCGACGACGGCGTCGAAGCGCAGGCCATCGAGGGCCCGCGCGGTCGCGGCCTCGTCACGGGCGTCCGCGGTGATGGCCGTGGCGCCGCCGGCCAGCTCGGGGTGCCCGCCCCGGTTCAGCAGGAACAGCTCCACTCCCCGTTCCAGGGCCAGGCGCGTGCACGCCGTGCTGATGATCCCGGTGCCGCCGACGAAAAGAACCCTCACGCAGCTCGGCCGCGGCGTGCCGCGGCTCGGACGGCTCGCAGCAGGCCCAGGCTCGCCATGGGGAAGAGCGCCGTGGGCGACGGTGTGGGCGTGGGAGGCGACGGCGACGGAGTCGCCCCTATCTCCAGGATCCCGTCCACCTTGATGTAGTGCGAGTTCCAGGTGTCGGAATGGATCAGCGTGCCGTCCACGTCGAAGACGGTCCTGGTGCGGACGATGTCGTAGCCGTCGGTCGGCCACTCGGTTCTGTACTTCTCCCCGGGGGGACGCGTGTCGACGTAGACCGTGGTGTCGCCGGCCTTGACGATGTTCAGCTTCTGGGGCGGGTAATCCAGGATGACCGTTCGGTCGTAGGGCATGCTCCAGAGCTGGATGGTGATCGTGCTCTTGGACTTGTTGGTCGCCCAGGCCCTGATGACGATGGGGTAGGGCGTGTCGTTGGTCCACCTGAGGTCCGTGGGCCGGCTGCCGCTCTGGAAGACCGTGGCGTCGAGGCCGGCCGGGTAGCGGTCGATGTAGTAGGCGTGGGCGTGCCGCTCGTCGATCTGCACACCGGCCCGCAGCGCGGCGTTGAACATCGTCGTGGAGGCCGAGCAGATGCCGCCGCCCATGGCCCCCGTGTGGTCGCTCTTACCGTGGAGGATCACGCCGCCCCAGGTGTAGCCGTGGGCCTCGTCGATCGGGCTGACGGCGTCCAGGAAGCTGAACTGTTCGCCGGGAGCCACGATCTGGCCGTTCAGGATCGCCGCCGGGGTACGGATGTTCAGGCCGTTGCCGTTCGTCTCGCCGGGGTAGAAGACGGTCGTCCAGGAGGCGTCTCCGCCGCCGAGGACGGTCAGCTGTGAGAGGTCGCCGAGATCGACACGAGTCGGGACGGCGCCGATCACCAGTGGGAGCGCGGCCTGCTGGGCGCCGCCTCGGGCCAGCGAGAGCAGATAAGCCTCGATCGCCTCCGCCGACGCCGTATTGTCGACTCCGACGCCGTCCTGTCCTCCGGTGACGCTGATCGGATTCCCGGAGGAGTCGAAGACCACCCGCGGCTCCGTCGGCTGGATGATCACGGTGCCTGGCAGGGATGCCAGGTACTCCTCGACGCGGGTCAGATTCAGGCTCGGGCCATAGGTGCCGGCCTCATCCACCCCGAAGACGATCCAGGTGCGGATCACGGCGGCCGGCACGACGTACGTCTTGGCAGGCGCAGGCGTGCTCTGGCTCGGGCTGGGAGACGCGTCCGACCCCAGGGTCAGGGTGACGTCGACTGCCATTCGCTCGGCGACTTCGATCGCCTGCTGGGCGGCGGCGTCGTCGATATCGGGCTGGATCGTGATCAGGGCGCTGCCGATCTGGAAGGGCGACGGCGCGCTCGGATCGGTCAGGTGATCCACGATCACCTGACCGACGGCGTCCTCGTCGACCATGCTCCCCCTCGCGGCCGGCCAGTAGACGAAGGTGTCGTAGAAGAGGGTGGTCTCCGCGTCTCGCGGCGGCAGCGAGCTCGTCAGCGTCAGGAGCCGGACCTGGGCGGAGACGGATCCGGGGTCGATGCGGACAGCCAGCGGAATCTCCTGGCCGGCGATGGCCGAGCGCCAGGTCGTGACCGCGTCGCCCAGGAGGTTGCCCGTCCGCCCGGCCCGCAGGGCCGCGTCGGCCATGGCCTCCGCGTCCGGGGCCCTGCCGATGACGCTGTAGTCCACGGTTGAGGTTCCCTTGGGAGTCGTGATCTCGACCTCACCCAGACCCAGGTAGGAGTAGGCGTTGTTCAGCTTGTCGATCGCCTCCTGGCGCGACAGACCGGACACGTCGACGGCGCCCACGTGGACACCCGGCAGGACGCGGTTGGTGTTGGCGAGGGCGATCGCGAAGGCGACGGTCAGGGAGACGACGAGCACTCCACCCACTCCGATCACGAAGGCGAGCGCGACGGCGGCCGCCTTGCCGGGTTGGACCGCGACCCGCGGGTTCGGAGTGCGAAGGGCTCGACGCGCCGGCGAAGAGGTCGTTGGGGCGGACATCGCGGGCGAGGATGCTTCGGGCGAAACGGCTTCAGAGGCGGGATCCGCAAGGGAGCGGGCAGCCGCGGCGGCAGAGGATCGGGTGCCGTCCGCCACAGGCGAGGCGGCGGGCGAGCCGTCCTGCGAAGGCGCATCCGAGCTGGGGGCCCCGAGCAGCACTTCGGCTACGAAATCCGTTTCGGCTTCCCGCATATCCACTCCATCTTCGCTGTTGATCGTCGAATCGCCACTAGCCACATGGCACGGACGCCACCAGTACCCGACGAGTTCCTGGACCCATTGTGACGCGTTACGGGCTCAGGGCGCTTCGATCGTAGTCTCGCCCGGGTCGCGGAGGGATGGCTTACACCCCAAGGTGCCACTGGCCGGGACGGGCTGTCGAGGGTCGCGGGGGCCGCCCTGTAGCACTTCAGCGCCCGGCCCAGGACGACGCGCCCAAGCCGCCCCGGCGGCGGATCGGCTTCCTCTCGCCCGAGGAAGCAGACAGAGCCAGGCGCAAGCCGCAGGGCTGAGGGCAGCCTTGCTGCCGGTGGGTTGACCGCGGTGCCATAGTGGGGCCCTTCGGGCGGGGAGGTGTCGGGCATTACGAGCGAGCCGGAGTCTGTGGCATCGCCGAGACGGCGGCGCGGGAGAATCATCCTGCTGGGGGCTATTGCCGCCGGGCTGATCCTTGTACCCGGCGCCGGGTACTGGGCCGTAACCTGGGGGCCGCTACGTCCCGTCCCGGAGCCTCAGACCATCATCGTCATTGTCCCCGGGTCCTCGGAGGCGCCTTCAGCGTCGCCATCCGAGACACCGGTTGAGACGGCCACGGCCGGCGGCTCGTCGGATGCCTCTGCCACGCCCACCTCGACGCCGGTGCCCGGTGCTACGCTCGCCCCGCCGCGGCCGGACCTTGTCGTCGCCGGCTACAGCAATCCCTATCCGCGCTGCGGACAGCCGTTCCACATGTCGGTTCGCGTGCGCAACGTCGGCGAAGGCCCCGCGCCGGCCACCGTGGCGCGCCTGGCGGATCGATACGGGGCCACGACGACCTACTCTCAGAATGCGGGGGTGCCGGCCCTCGCCGCCGGCGATGGCTATGACGCCGAATGGCACCCCACATTCGACGTGGGCTGCGGCCACGAGCACATCCTCACGGTCACGCTCGACGTGACCGGTTCGGCAGCCGAGTCGGACGAGTCGAACAACATCCTCGAGCTCACCTACGAACTCGAGCACGGACCGGAGCTATGGGCTCCGACGCTGACCCTCAGCCCGGCCGATCCCTCATGCGGATCCGCCTTCACGGCCAGTGTCGAGGTCCGCAACACCGGAACCCTCGGCGCCCACGATGGCCTGGTGCGCTTCGTCGATACCTGGGAGGGCACCGAGCAGAAGGCCTACAGCGTCAGCTTCCCCTCGATCCCCGCCGGCGCCAGCACGACCGTCAGCCGGACCTTCACTATCGGGATCCACTGCGGCCAAACACACCGCATGACCGCTTACATCGACTACGGCAACTTGATAGACGAGATCGACGAGGACAACAACACCAACTATCGCGACTACGTGCCCTGAACACGCGAGCCCGGGCCACCGGCGCGGTCCGGCCCCGGGGCATGGGGGCGGCCGGCTAGAAGGCCCAGTGGCCCATCACGAACAGAGTTGCGAACATGCCCATGAGCATGATGCTGCCCATCGCGACCGCCTGTCCGACCGCCGAGCGATACAGCGACCCGAGGGCGATGAAGACCGGGAAGACCCCCAGCACGTAGCGCGGCACGCTGATCGGCCAGGACAGTGACGCGAACGCCACCAGGCTGATGGCCGTGTACAGGGCATACGAGGGCCGGGAGTGCTTGCTGACCAGGGCCCAGGCCGTCACGATCGCCAGCAGCGCCATCGAGGCCAGAGGGGCGAGGTAGAGCGTCACCCACGACTCGCCGGGCGCGCCCGTCGTCAGGCCGCTCCAGAGCTGCTCGAGCGTCAGCCAGGGCAGCTGGTTGTGGACCACGAAGGTGCTCTCCTGGATGGAGACGAAGTAGAGGCTGTCGCCGAAGGTCGCCTGGTTGAGGGCCAGGTAGACGCCCAATCCTGAGCCGGCCAGCGCGATCCACAGGATGCCCAGGTCGAGGCGCCGGCGGACCATCAGGTACTCGAGCGCCAGCGCAGGCAGCAGGAAGAGCCCCTGGATGCGCGTCGCCGCGGCCAGCGCTCCGAGCACTCCAGCCGCTGCCATGTTGTCGCGTCGGACCGCCACGAAGGCCCACACCGCCAGGGCCAGGAACAGAGCCTCGGTGTACGGGGCCACGAAGGCGTAGGCGGTGGGGAAGACGAGCATGGCGGCGACCGACCAGCGAGCCAGCGGCTCGGGGCCGTCGAAACGGACCAGCCTCTGCAGTCCCAGGGCCGCGGCGACGGTAGCCACGAGGGAGATGAGCATGGCCGCGTCCAGCAGCGGCATGACCAGGCCCACGACCCGGATCAGGAACGGGTAGAGGGGGAACAGCACGATCCGGGCCGGATCGGCCGGCGGCCCGTATCCGAATCTGGCGATCTCCAGCAGGTGGGGCGCGTCCCAGCGGTTCCATATGCCCAGCCAGCCGCTGGCCTGGTTGTCCGGCGCGAAGACGGCCAGCGCCAGCCAGGCGAATCCCATCAGCGCCAGACGCATGACGACCACGGGCACCACCACGTCGCGCAGGTCCGGCCAGAAGCGGCTGGACAGGAGGAGGTCGCGCTGCCTGGCGACCTGCGGCGGAAGGGAGAGGCGGGGCAGGAAGGGCATGGAGTCACCCCTGGCGCTGGAGGGCAGTCAGGCCCCGAAGTCTAAGAGCAATGTGGAGGCGTGTGCGGAGACTGCAGGCGCGGCCCAGACATACCCGAGCCCATCTCCGAACAGGTGCCAGCCTTCGATCTTGAGGGTCTGGTTCCCTGTGTTGGGGTCGGCGCGTGCCACCCACGGGTTGGCGATGGGGCAGTGATCGATGCACATGATGTCCATGGAGGAATTCGAGTACCAGAAGCCCTGGTCGTAGATGAACGGCTCGCCCAGGGAATCCTCTCCGCTCAGCTTGTACCAGCGGGCGATGTGGCCCGTGGAGGCATTGACCGCCGCCAATCTGAAATCCCACTGCGCGGTGCAGATCAGGTAGATCCTGTCGCCATTGACGGCGGAGACGCCCGCCGACACCGCCGCCTCGCCGTGAATCGTGTAGTTCGTGCAATTCACTCGCAGAGTGGTCTTGGGCCGCTTCGCGCCGGGCTGCAGTGTCGCCGCCGGCGCAGGCGTAGGTTGCGGAGTCGCCTCGGGAGTGCCGGACGGTCTCGGCGAGGCGTGCGGCGTGGCGGTGGGCCCGAGCGAGATCGTCGGAGTCGCGACCTGCGCCGCGAGCGACGCTGTCGGAAGCGTCGACGTGGGCGCCTCCGATGGGGCCGCCACGAGGATGGCGGAAGCCAGAACGACGAGGGCGAGCACTGCGCCGCTGATCGCCAGGCCGGTGCGTCGCGCGTGACCCGGAAGGGCGGCCAACGCGGCCCGAGCTCGGGCACAGGCCGCTCCGCAGGCTTGTCGTGTGGAATCGATCCCGGCGACCATGACGCACCCCCTGAACCACGAGCCCCTGCGTCGCTGCGCCTCAGGCCGAAGGGACCCGTGCGACCTGGCATGACGCCCCTCCGCGGGCCGATGAAACGCCCAGATCGGGAGAATCTGGGAGCGGCGATGCTTCAGAAACCTTGATCGGATGCCAAAGCGGTGCATACACCACGGGCTCTATCCTCGCCGGCAAGGGTTTGTGCAACCTGTTGTCAACATCCGGGGGACCTCGCGCCCTCTTGTATAGGTGAAGGGAGCCAACGTACTCGTGGGGGTACGCGAGAGATTCGATGTCGACTACAACAGGTTCTTCGCGGATCTCACGACTCTGTGTCGTGCCCTCGGCGCGGGCTCCGCGGCCGAAGACATCGCCCAGGAGTCGATCCTCCACGCGCGCGAGCGCCACACCCAGCTCCGAGACGAGTCGAAGCTCGAGCCGTGGCTACGCCGCATCGCCGCTCGCCGTACCTTCGAGTACCTTCGGCGTCAGCGACGTCATGAGGCTTGTGGGCTTGACGATCCAGTCGTCGCCTTTCTCCCTTCCGACCCTTCTGTATCCGTCGACATCGCGGCGGCAATCACTCGCCTGCCCGAACGTGAGCGCGTGGCCGTGGTCCTCGTCTACGCCCTCGGGTACGAGCAGGAGGAGGCCGCGGCGGTCATGAGCGTCACTCGCGGCACCGTCGCCACGCTGCTCCACCGGGCCCGCCGCCATCTAGCCGAGCACCTGGCCGCCTATGCGACCGAGAGGGACCTCCCGTGAGGCGCCTGACGGATCACGTCTCATCCGATCGGCTGGGCGAGGCGGCGCGCCACGCCAGCCTGGACTACCTGCGGGACGTCGAGCGCCGCCACGTCGAGGCGTGCGAGCGCTGTCGGCGCCTGTACGGCGGCTATCGCCTGACGGACCGCCTCCTCGCCGCCCAGTGGCGCGAGGTCAAGCTGCCGGCCGCGGCGCTGGAGCGGCCGACTCGCCGCGCCACGCTGGCCGGGCTGTGGGCCGGTTTCGCAGCCGGCTTTGAGGCCCGCAGGCTGGCCCCGTTCGCCGCCATCGCGGCCGTCGTGCTGCTGGTCGGCACGGCCGTGGCGGTGCCGCGGCTCCTTCCCGCGCCGGCCGCCGCCCCATCGTCACTCGATACGACACGATCCGTGGCCCCAGGTACGCAGGCCTGGCCCTCCTCCACCTCAGGGCCGGCCGCCTCGGCCACGACTCAGGCATCGGGCTCCGGCAAGGCTCCCTCGTCACAACCGGAGCCCACGCCTGCCGTTTCGGCCGCCGAGTCGCCGCAGCAGCTGGTCCTGGACACGACCAGGCTGGGCGGCGACCCCGTGGCCTGGTCGCCGGATGGCAGCCATCTCCTGGTCCTGGTTTCGGGCAAGGCCCAGGTCCGCGACGCCAGGGGCGCCGCTGGCGGCAGCGTCTACGCCGACGCCGCCGCCTGGTTCAACTCTTCGACCTTCGCCGTGGCCACTCGCTCACCCACGAGGGGCCTGGAGACCATCCGGCTGGTGGATACCGGAGGCCGCGTGGTCGGGACGTTGCCGGGCATCTACGGCATGGGCGCCACACCCTTCGCCACGCTTGTGGGGAGTGGCAGCGGCCAGTTGGCCATCGCCAGTCGGGTCGAGGTCGATCCTCTCAGCCCGAGCGATCCAAGCGCCTCGCCCTCCGCGACCTCCACCGAGCCGGGCACTCCGGGCTGGCACTTCGTTCTGTGGAACGGCAAGCTGAGCGCCGGCCACGACGGCGTGCCGGTCGCCTTCACCCGCGACGGGCGCAAGCTGGCCGTTCTCCATCCCGGCAGCGTCGCGGGCGGGAATGTGACCGGCTGGCTGGAGATCCTTGCGACCCCTTCTCTCAAGACCGTGGCCGCATTCAACGGCCTGACGCTTCGGCTGGGGCCGGGGGCGATGGGCTCGGCCTACGGGCTGGACGCCTCGTTCAGCCCGGACGGGCGGTACCTCCTCGCGTCCGGGACCCTGGTCGACGTGACCAACGGATCGAGCTTCGTGGCCGGCAAGGGCGGCTGGCTGGGGGACGGCACGCTGGTGACCGCCTCGGACGACGGGCTGCTCCGCTGGGGCGCCGGGCACGCGACGCTCGATTCGCGGTTCCCCGGCGCCGGAACGGTCGAGGCCTCGCGCCACGGAGAGCTCATCTACTTCTACGGCGACGGCAAGCCGGCGCTCTACCTGAACGGCAGCGGGACGCTGTACGCGCTCACGCTGGACGGTGTCGGGTCGATCGAGCGGCTGCTCATCGCTCCGGACGGGCGAACCATCGCCCTCGACGGCCGGGCCACGGACGGTTCGTCGATCGCAGCCGTGGCGTCTCTGACGCGCTGAAGGGAGACCAGCTCACCAGGCCACCGGATGCCGGTAGCTCCGACCAGGGAGACCAGCTCACCAGGCCACCAGCACGACCTCCCGGACACCACGCCGGGAGGCCCCATGGAGGACCCGCCACATGATGCATGGCAAGCGGCGCTTCATCGCCGCTCTGATGGCAGCCGCACTGCTGACGGTCACAGCCGCGAGCAGCGTGGTCATCGCCCACGACGGCCCGCGTACCGGGGCCGACGCTTCCGCCTCCGTCCGGCCTCGGCCGACACCGAAGGTGGAGCTGACGGCGGAACCGACCAGGACGCCCCTGGTCAGTCCGACGATCGACTGCAGCCGCGCGCAGACCGCCGCCGTCAGGGGGCCCTGGGCCGACGTCTGCTCGCTCGAAAGGCTGAAGAAGGTCGCCCTGGCCCAGGTGGACGCCCTGATCAAGCATCTCAAGGCGCTCGACGGGGTTGTCGCCAGGTCGAGTCTGTCCGATTCCGACAAGGCCCAGCTCAGGGCCGAGATCGCTCGGGTTGTCGCCCGGCTGAGGGAGCTCAGGGCCAGGATCGAGGCCGAGACGACCATCGCCGGCGTCCAGGCCGACCTGGTCCGGGTCAGGCAGATGACCAAGCTGGTCCGCGGGATCGGGCTCCAGGTGCGGCTGATCCTGGGCTCGGTGCAGGCGCTGGCTGAGCTGAGGAAGCTCGATGCCCAGGCGGCCGAGCTCCAGGTTCGGATCCTGGCCGCACCGCCGGGCCCGAACACCAGGCTCGCTCAGAGATACCTGGACGACATGAAGGCCCGGATCGCCGACGCTCGCGCGCTGGTCGGCCCGATACGGGAGAAGCTCCTCGGCCTGACGCTCGAGCAGCTCCAGGCAGGCCTGGCCAACCCCACGCTGCTGGCCGCGGTCAGGGCGTTGCACCTGGCCAACTGGGACATATGGCGGGCCGAGCGCGATGCCCGGATCATCATCTGGCTGCTCGAAGGCAAGCCGAGCCTCGATGCCAGGAGCCCGAATCCCAGCTCCACTCCGGTTCCCACCTCTGAGGTCTCCGCGGTACCCGCGGCCTGACGCTCCACAGGCTCGAATACCGCCACCCGAAGGCGGCGGGCGATGGCCGCTACCCGGGCCTCGCCCGCCGTTTTCGTCGTCTCTGCGAGCTAGGAAACGAAGCGGTCCAGGGCTGCCCTGTCCGCGTCCGAGAGCCGGCCGCTCCTGGCCTTGAGCTCCAGCTCCGGCTCTCGGGTCCTGCCTGCCAGCGCCGCTCGCATCTTCGGGAACTGGCTGCCGGTGGCCAGCTTGTAGGTCGTGAAGAGGGCCACCCTGGGGCTCATTGTGGGCGGCATGTCCCGGACGAAAGCCAGCCACGGCTCGTCGGGGTGCTGGAGGATCACGAACAGGCCGCTCGTCCAGCAGCCCAGCAGCAGGTAGTCCGCATCGGCCGCCGAGGCGAAGTCGGTTTCGCCCACGGAGGCCACCTGGACGTCCAGGCCCTTGCCGCACAGATGGGCCGCGATCTCTTCGCCGTAGCCGCGTGTCACACCCGAATGGCTGCGGTAGACGACGACCGCCTTCTTCATACGTCCTCCCGTGTGGCTCTCTGGAGCGTCGTGGCCTGACCAAGGTCCGCGCGACGGGGGCCAACAGGCCCTTCGTCCGGTGCGGTCGGGCGTGCCAGACTTGTCGGCCCAACAGAGTACAAGGGTGAACGCATGGCCACTACTATGAAGCAGGTCGAGGACTTCCTGGCCCTCAAGCGCATCGCCGTCGTCGGCGTCTCGCGCAACCTCAAGGACTTCAACACGGCTCTGTGGCAGGAGTTCCGCCAGCGCCGCTACGAGGCCATTCCCGTCAATCCGAACGCCACCGAGATCGACGGGCAGAAGTGCTACGCGAGCGTCAAGGAGATCAAGCCGGCGGTGCAGGGAGCCCTGATCATGACTCCGGCCCGCCTGACCGACCAGGTCGCCCGCGACTGCGTGGACGCCGGCGTCAAGCAGGTCTGGATGTACGGCGGCATGGCTCCCGGGGCGGCCACGAAGTCGGCTGTGGCCCTCTGCCAGGAGAACGGGGTCAGCGTCGTCGATGGCCTGTGCCCCTACATGTTCTTCCCCGGAAGCGGCGCCATGCACGCCCCCCACCGCTTCTTCAAGAAGCTCCTGGGCCGCTACCCGAAGTAGCGCGCCATGAGGAGCGGAGGCCCCGGCGCTGCCGGGGCCTTTCGATTCGTCGAGAAACCGGGCCTGGACGCTGTTCTAGGTCGATGCGGGGGCGTAGGATTTGGCGGTGCGCGTCCCTGAAGGTTGGAGGAGATGCCATGGCGACTGCGTCCACGTATCCCATCACGGTAGCGCTCCCGGAGGAGCGCGAAGTCAACCGCTGGTGGGGCCTGCTCTGGTTCGGGATGATGGTACGGGCGATCCTGGCCATCCCGCACATGATCGTTCTGATGGTGCTCGGGCTGCTGATGGGACTCGGCCTGTACATCGTCTGGATCCCGATCCTCATCAACGGCAAGGTGCCGGCCCTGTGGTGCAAGATCGTGAAGGAGATCATCGCCCGCGAGACCCGTGTCTCCGCGTACGTCCTCCTGTTCCCGGGCGCCTACCCGGCCCTGGGCTGGGGCGAAGCGGGCCCGGTCGCGGTCGCGATCGACGAGGGTGACCGTTCCATCAACCGCTGGTGGGGCATTCCGCTCCTCGGGCTGCTGGCTCGCCTCATCGTCGTGATCCCGCAGCTGATCGTGCTCTTCGTGCTGGAGATCGTGCTCTACCTGGTAGTGCTGGTGCTGTGGATCCCGATCCTCATCAACGGCCGCTACCCCGAGCTGGCCATGAAGCTGGTGGGCATGTTCCTGAAGTACAACGCCCGGGTCAGCGGCTACGCTTCGCTGCTGCCCGTGCCCTACCCGCCCATCGGCGAGCTGGGATAGCTCCCCGGCCTGGCCGGAGCCGAGGCGCGCGTCGTCAGACGCGCGCCTCTTCGTTTGGTCGCGGGCTGCTACGCTCGCGCTCATGGGCGAGGAGTGCGACATCCTGGGTGGCTCGATCGGCCGTATCGTCCTGGGCGACAACCTGGCGCTGCTGACGGCCCTGCCGGACGCGTGCATCGACCTGATCTACGTCGATCCGCCCTTCAACACCGGGCGCCGGCAGACGCTGCGTCGCGTGCGCACGGTCCGAGACGAGGCGAGCGGCGATCGGACGGGTTTCGCCGGGCGGCGCTACCGGACCATCCAGCTGGGATCGCGGAGCTACCTGGACGTCCACGACGACTACCTGGACTTCCTGGAGCCACGGCTGATCGAGATGCGCCGGGTTCTGCGGCCGAGCGGCTCGCTCTACCTCCACCTGGACCCGCGGGAGGTCCACTACGCCAAGGTCCTGTGCGACGCCGTGTTCGGACGGGAGTGCTTTCTGAACGAGATCGTCTGGGCCTACGACTACGGCGGTCGAGGGCGGCGCCGCTGGCCGGCCAAGCACGACGACATCCTGCTGTACTGTCGCGACTCGCATCTCTACTACTTCGACGCCGAGGGAGCGGACCGGATCCCCTACATGGCGCCCGGCCTGGTGGGGCCCGAAAAGGCGGCCCGGGGCAAGCTGCCAACCGACACCTGGTGGCAGACCATCGTGCCGCCCGGGAGCGCCGAGAGGACGGGCTATCCCACCCAGAAGCCGGTGGCGGTGTTGCGGCGCATCGTCGGTGCGTCGTGCCCGCCCGCCGGCCTCGTGGCGGATTTCTTCGCCGGCTCCGGGACGGCCGGGGCGGCGGCCCTGGAGCTGGGCCGGCGCTTCCTGCTGGTGGACTCCAACCCTGAGGCCGTGGCGGTCATGCGCCGCCGCCTGGGGGGAGCGGCCGGTGTCGAGGTGGTGGAGTAGCCGCGTCCGGCCTGCCCGCGCCCCTCGCCAAAGAGAGAACCGGGGCGGCCCTGACGGACCGCCCCGGTTCGGTGTGCCGGGTTGTTACCGGGACCTGGGCTTCGCCGCAGCCTTGGCTCTCGGCTTCGCCGCAGCCTTGGCCTTGGGCTTCGCCCCAGCCCTGGAGGTGGGCCTGGCCGCCGCGGCCGGGGCGGCGGGCGCTGCCACAGGCCTGGGAGCCGGCGGCTTGTCGTTGATGCTCAGGATCCAGTAGTGGTAGGCGATGACCGCCACGGCGACGGCCCCGATCGCTATCGCCGGTATGACCTCGTCTGCCAGATCGTCGCTCGGCAGGCTCAGCACGACGCCGCCGTACTTCTGGATCAGGGTGTTCATGGCCAGGGCGCCGGCCGTGACGGCGACACCCAGGACCAGGTACAGGTAGTAGTTGCGGGACGAAGAGACCGACTCTGGCTGCCAGTCGGCCAGGCGCCGGGCCTGGGCAAGCATCCAGGGCCAGGCCCAGGCGACCGCACCGCCGACCGCGATCCCGAGACCGCCAGTCACGGGCGCCTTCCAGGCATTCTCGCCGGCCTCGGTGAAGATCTGCGCGAGCACGGCCATCAGGGCGTTTGCGGCTCCGATCGTCAGGTAGAGCATACCGACGACGGCGACGGTGTACAGGATGACCCGGTCGGCGGAGACGTTGGGCACGCCGCCGGCCCCATCCTCGGCCAGGGCCTGCTGGCGATACCACCAGGCCGCCACCGCGGCCGGGACGGCCGCGACGACCGGGAATGCCACCAGGTACCAGGTCGGGATGTTGGGATTGCCGGCATCCAGCAGGCTGGCCAGGAGCGCGCCCAGCCCATCGCCCAGGCCCGAGACGACCGTGGCCGCCGCCCAGAAGATGAGCAGAGCCATGAACGCCAGGCGAGTGCGAGAGCCGCGCTCAGCCGAGGCCTGCTGGCCGCTGGCGGTCCGCAGGCGCTCCGAGTACAGCCAGTGGCCGACCCAGACGGCGCCCCAGGCGGCAATTGCCACGAGGGAGATGAGGACAGGGCGGACCCAATCCTCGCTGATCGGGACGCTGCCCAGGCCGGTCATCTGGTCCAGGGCACCTGCCTGAGAGGTCTCGGCCCACTGGCCGATGATGACCCGGGCGATATGGACGATGTAGTCCAGGGCGATGATCAGCGAGACGAGGGCTGCGCCGTACAGGTACAGGCGGGAGACCCAGGCCGCTGCCCCGGAGATCAGCGGAGTCTGGCTCAGGTCGCGGTCGCGGATCCAGGCGTGGTACGCCCAGGCGGCCGCGGCCACGAGGACGATCGACAGGGACCATGAGTCGTCAATGCCGCCCGTGGCCGGGGTGACGCTGGCAGCGCCACCAACCACTGACGTCACATCCACGGGCAGCAGGTTCTCAAGGGCCCCGCCCACGAGCAGCAGCGGCTTGGCGTCCAGCCAGTCGCAGACCAGCCTGGCCAGCCACGGGACGAACTCGGACACCGCGGCGTAGAGCGTGGCGCCCATCACCGAGGCGAAGTAGACGGCCCGGACGATCGACCGGCGCTCGGCGATCGCGGCCTCGTCCCTGGCGCCCTCGACCATGCGCTCGACCACGCTCCAGTGGATGAGCCACACGAGCAGGCCGGCCGCCATGAGCCCCAGCGCCGCCACGAAGTAGGCCTTGTCTTCGGCCGCCGTGGCAGCCGCCGTGGCCCCCTGGGGGCCGACGCCGATGTTGTTGAGCAGGGTGCGGAGCATCACCGCCGCGCCCGAAAGCCCCAGCGCGAGGCCTACGCCGGAGACGCCGTACAAGTACAAACGCTTGGCTGTCGCCATGTGCATCCTTCCCTTCTAGGAACGTCGCGTAGGAACGTCGCGCGGTCAGCAGCTCGACCGCGCCGCTACTGCTGGATCAGCACGACCACCAGGGTCAGGAGCGCGACCAGGACGGCGCCTGCCAGGATCCAGAAGAGCGGGAACGGCAGGATGTCGATGTAGCGCTGGAGTACTACCGAGAGCGGGGCCGCCACCTGAGTGGACTGGGCCGGAGGCGCGGATGCCGCAGCGGATCGTGCGGCTGCCGGACGGGCGGTTGCCCTGGCCGCCGGCTTCTTGGCCGCCGGCTTCTTGGCCGGTCTGGCAGCGGGCTTCTTGGCTTGGGCCATTGGATCCCTCCGTTCATGCGGGCCATGGCGGGTATCGCCTGGAGTGAGCCTAGCGCAGCGTGATGCGGCGCGCGAGAGGATTGTGCAACTTGGCCGCACTCTGGGGAAGATGCCGGATCAACATTGCGCCCGGCCGGGGACATGCCGGCAATGCTGGGAAACAGCCATCGCGCCCACGAACCCGCTTCGACCAGGGATCAGTCGAGATCCTCGATCCGGCGTCGCGCCCGGAAGCCCTTGTCGAAATCGTGCCACCAGCCGACCGATTCCTCGCCCAGACGCCAGCACAGCCAGATCGGCCGGCCTGCCGCCAGGGCCGGGAAATCGATCGACCCTCTCTCGATGTCGCGCAGCTCGACGTCCAGCTCGTTGATTTCGAGGACGGCTGCCTGCAGCTGGTCGACCGTGCCCTGGAGGCGCATGCCCAACCTGAGGGCCTCGGCTTCGACCTCTGGGGTCAGCCCGGCCGGCGTGGTGGAACCGCCTGTCGCCGCGGCCCCGATCACGGGCTCGGGTCGCAGGGCGGCGATGCCGTCCCGGAGGGCCACCACTTCGCGGCGCAGGAGGCGCAGCCGCTCCAGTCTCTCTCGCAGCTCGGGCAGCATCGCGTTCGCCCGGTCGAGGTCGTAGTGATCGCTCATCGAGCCCCATCCTAGTCCCGATCGAGCTGTTGTCCACTCGACCGGCAGGCGCGCCCCGACCAACGCGACCTGGCTTGAACAAACCGCCCTGCCGCGCCCGTCTGGATCGCCGTACAGCCGTCAATCGCCGCCCGCCCTGCCCTACATGCAGCAGAAGCTGGCTACCGGCTGGCCGGGCACAAGCGGGCCGGTCGATCGGCCGGCTCCGGCAGACACGAGTCGCAGCCTCGCCGGGCGCGCCACAATAGCCGCGGGCGCAGGCGGCCGTACGGGATCGGTCGAGCGCCACGCAGGAGTGGCAGGCGTGTCAGCCGCTCGCCCGATCGGGCTGCCCAAGGTGAACAATTCCGAAAGTCTCCTCGTCTGGACGGTCGACCGCACCCGGCGGTCGGTCCCCGCCGCACAAGGAGGCGTTCCCAGGTGGAGGCGGCTCTCGCGCTCGCCGCACCCTGCGAGGTGACGTTCATCGAGCTGGCCGAGCAGGTCCTCGACGACGGCTACCGCCTGGCCGGCTACATCCTGGGCGACTCGACCGAGGCCGAAGACGCCGTCCAGGAGGCGCTGACTCGCAGCTGGCTGGCCTGGCCTACGCTGCGCGACCAGAGCCGTTTCGAGCCATGGTTCGATCGCATCCTGGTCAACATCTGCCGTGACCGTCTCCGCAAGCGGAAGGGCGTCAGAGTCGAAGAGCTCAACGAGGAGCTGGCCGTCTACATCGACGACCCGTTCAAGGCCTCCCTGGCGAGGGCGGAAGTGAACTCGCTGCTGGCCGTGCTGAACCCCGATCAGCGGGTCGTCGTCGGCCTGCGCTACTGGAAGGACCTCTCCCTGCAGCAGATAGCCGACACCCTGGGAATACCGCTGGGCACGGTCCAGTCGCGGCTCCACTACGCTCTGCGCGCCATGCGCGAGGAGGCGGAGCGGACAGCCCGCGCCGGCGGGGCCTCTCCGGAGGCAGGGCGATGAACGAGCAGGATCTCGAGAAGCGCCTGCGCCGCGTCAAGGACGGCCCGCAGCCGGAGGCGCCGCAATCGCTGCGCACGTTCGTCCGCCAGCTGCCCGAAACCGAAGCCCGGCGACGCGGACCGCTCGGCGCGCTGCGCAGCTTGCTGTCCGCGGTGCCATCCCTGGCGCCGGGCGTACCCGCCGCCCGCAAGCTTCAGGTTGTCGCGGCCGTCGCCTTCGCGATCCTGCTGAGCGGGGTCGGCGCCGGCCTGCTCGTCTCGCTGCGCCAGATGCAGCGCCAGCCTCTGTCGCCGCCGCCCCTGGAGACGGCTACGCCTACGCAGGTCGTCACGCCACGGCGGACCACGCCCAACCTGAGCGTCCTGTCTCTGGAGACCGAGGGCAACCCCTACTGGTACGGCCTGACCCAGATCGGCAATGACGACGCGGCCCTGCCGATCGAGACAGCCGCGCTTGCCAGGGGCGCCTACATCGGCATCTCGGAGCTGCCCTACGGCATGAACGGCATAGTCCGCTCCGACAACGGCCTGACCTGGGACTGGAGCCCGCTGTCGGAGGTGGACGCCGGTCTGGGCGGCCTGACGTCGATCGCCTCGGATACGACAGGCCGGACGGTGGTCGTGGGCTGGACGAGCAGTGGCGACGGCATCAAGGACGGTCGGGCCTACTACTCGGCCGACGGATCCGCCTGGAGCCCAGCCGCCAACCAGGCGGTGTTCAACGGTACGGTCATGCGCAAGGTCATCCACGGCCCCAGCGGCTGGGTCGCCCTGGGCTGGAGCGAGGGCAGCGAGGCCGACGCCGTCCGGCCCGTGTTGGAGTGGGTCTCGAGCGACGGCGCCACCTGGACGCGCGTCTCCGGAGTGCCGATCCGCGGCACCTCTGCCTTCCTGCTGGCCACCGCGGCCGGCTACGTGCTGTCCGGCAGCCCCATCAAGACGGGCGACGTGGACCAGCCGCCGTTCTGGTACTCCATCGATGGGCTCACCTGGGAGCGGGCCAAGGCCACGGACAACACCGCTCAGAAGCTGGGGCCGCTGGAGAGCCTGACCGCGGTCGGAGGCGGCACGCTGGCGGGGCTCAGCGGCCTGGGCGACGGCATGAGCACGCAGCTCGTGGAGTCGACCGACGGCGGGCGCACCTGGCACGAGATCCAGGCTCAGGGCTTCGCCAACCCGGCGCTCGTGACGCAGGTCGCCTCGCTCTCGATGGAGATGGACAACCAGCGCTGGCTGATCGCCACCTACGCCGATGAGCGGGCGCGCCTCTACGTCTCCGCGGACATGGGCCGAACCTGGGAGGCTGTCGTCGGCGACGCCTTCAATCCCGTCGGCGACGTGCTCGTCGAAGTCGGGCCCGGCTACGGCGTGAGCTACAGGCGAGTCCTGGCGTTCGGCGAGCCGGCGGAGCGGCTGGGCGTCTGGCTGGCTTCGACCCAGGAGATCGCCTGGCCCTAGGGCCTGGGCGGCGGCAGCGGGAGGCGCGTCACGAGGGCTGCTGAGGTTCGCCGATGATCAAGACCGAAGAGGCCGTGTCCAGGGTGCCGCGTTTCGAAGGCGCCCGAGGCTACTTCTTGCTCTGTTTCCTGCTGTGGGTCGTCGTCGATCTCGGCACGGCCGGGGGCTTTCGGCTGAGCTACCTCGCCCGGTACATGCCGGCGCTCCTGATCTTCTACATCGGCTACCCGCTGGTCTTCACCTTCCTGGTGTTTCGGCGGCGCCTGGGTGGGCGAGGCCTGTTCGTCGCGACCCTGGTGGCGATCCTCGTGGTCGAGGCGGTCTTCACCGGCAACCCCTGGATCGTCGCCTTCCCGTTGTGCCTGGTCGGCATCCCGCTGGCGATCGCGGTCTACGCCCCGCTGACCTACTTCCCGCTGTGGGCCGTCAGGGGTGAGCTGGGCCGGCACCGGCGCATGGTCGTGGCCCTGTGCTGCGTCGAGGCAGTCGTGATGGCCCTCACGACACTCGGCAAGGGCGGCTGACGGTCGGCCGTCCCGGCCGTTCCGCGGGATCCGAGACCTGTGCGCGGCTCACAGAGCGAGCCTGAAGGTCCGAGTTGACCTGCGGCTTCACCCGTGCGGTATCCTGACTGAGGGTACTTGAAGCTCACATCCTGCGGCCGGGGCGTTTCCCCCTCACGCCTCGACCGCGTTCGCGGCCCCGACGCCCCCCCTCGCGTCGGGGCCGCATCTATTCCCGCAGGCCCCGGTTCAGGGCTGCGTCAGGGGGCCTCCGGCGCGGGTGGCTCACCGCAGGGGGACCAGGGGTGGAGCAGCGTCGAGGTGCAGGCCTCGTACGAGTAGTCGCCGGCGTTCCGCTGACCCGGCCCGAACAGCGGCAGGGCGCTCGCGATCGAGAAGGCGAGCAGGAGCGCCAGGACGATGAGCGGGCTGGTGCGGCGCAGCAGCCACCAGGTCAGCATGACCACGCCCAGGGCCAGGGCGCCGGGGAAGACCGGGTCGAGGATCGAGGCCTGGATGTTCAGCTTCGCGCCAGCCACATCCACCGTGGGGGCGAGATAGACGGTCACGAACTTGGCAGCCAGCGCGCCCAGGACCAGGTTGCCCAGCACGCCGGCCCCCACGATGACGCGGTCGATGGCGCCCGAACGTAGCAGGTCGGTGACGAAGGCCCGCCCGCGCAGGTAACCCTGCATCCAGGCGACGTAGCCGATGCTCACGATCAGGACGCTGACCAGGGCGATGTAGACGATCGCCCCCAGCGGGTTGCCGGTTGTGCCCGGGGCAAGGGTGGGGATCGTTCCGCCGCTGGCGGTGCCGCCGGCGATGCCGATGCCCAGGGCCAGCAGGATGGGGGCGATGGTGCTCTGACTGAGCGAATCGCCGATGCCGGCCAGGGGGCCCATCAGGCCCGACTTGACCGAGTTGATGGCGTCGTCGTCGATCGCGGCCCCGTTGGCCCGCTGTTCCTCCATGGCGATGACCGTGCCGTGGATGACGTTGCCGAAGTTCGGTTCGGTGTTGAAGAAGACCAGGTGGCGCTTGAGGGCGGCCTGGATCTCCTCGGGGGTGGTGTAGAGGCGGCGGATGATGGGCGTCATGGCGTGGGCGAAGCCGGTGCCCTGCAGCCGCTCGTAGTTGTAGTTGGCGTGGCTGAAGAAGGTCCAGGTGGCCCAGGAGCGGAGGAGGTCGCCGCGGCTGAGACGGACCTTGGGCTCGGCAGCGGGCTTGCCCTCCGGCTTGCGGCCGCTCGCCGGCACAGCCGAGGCGGCCACCGGGTCGCCGGCCCCGGTGAAGGCCAGGTGCAGGTAGGCCAGCGCCAGGCCGATCGCGGCGATGACCACCAGCGACATCGAGCCGTTCGTGAAGGTGAAGAGGATGAAGCCCAGGAAGAAGTAGGGGATCGCCGAGCCACGGAAGATGAAGCGCATGGTCAGGGCGATGCCGAGGGCGGGGAGGATGCCACCGGCGATGACCAGCCCGTTGCTGAACCATAGCGGCGTCTGGTTGAGCCAGTCGGCCACGAGGTCGGGGCCCTGCCAGGCCAGCGCGAAGACGGGAACGAAGCTGATGACGAACAGGAAGACCTGGCTGGGCACGACGTTCATCAGGGCCACGCCGGTGATGTCCCCCTTCTCGGCGAAGTAGTCCGCCCAGTGGGCGAAGATCGAGTCCACGGCCATGCGGCCGTAGAAGATCAGGATGCCCAGCAGCCCCAGCGGGACGGCCACGGCCACTGCGCTGGCGGGGTCCAGGCCGCCGGCCAGGGCGATCGTGGTCCCGACCCAGCCGGCGAACGGAACGTCGCTGGGGTAGCTGCCGCCGGCGCTGATGAAGCCGAGATAGGGCACGTTGATGGCCGCCCCGATGAGCGTGCCCTGGGCCGGATCGCCCAGGATCAGGCCCACGAAGAAGCCGGCAACGAGCGGCCGGAACAGGGTGAAGTAGGCCAGGCCGAACAGCCAGGGGCTGTTGGACAGGTAGTAGCCGAGGGCGATCAGGGCTGCCTGCCCCGGGCCCACGGTGATCTTGCCGGTGTCCACGGCCACGGCCGTCTGTGGCGCCACGTCGGCGGCCAGCGCGGTGGCCGGCGCCAGCGTCGCGATGAGGCCGAGCGGCACCAGCGCCGCGCCAACCAGCCCGAGTCTCCTGAGCATGTCTCTCCTCCCTGTTTCTACGCGCCGCGGTGCGGCCGCGGCTAGTTGCCCTGGTCGAGGTCCCGCAGGGGGATGGGCCGATCGTCGGCGACGATCTGAATCTCCACCCTGGTTCCAAGCCGTTCCAGCTCCCTCAGCTCCTCCAGTTCGGCGGGGCTAAGGGAGATCGTCTTGTGAAGGCGCTTGCGGCCCGGGCCGGCTCCGAGGCCGCCCAGGTCCACGACGGCGATCGGGACGCCAGCCCGGCGCAGCCTCAGCACCGTTCGGGGCGAGCGGACGAGGACCATGACCGGCTCGGGCACCCCGGCCAGCTCGATCAGGCGAACGGCCGCTTCGACCACTTCCAGCACCTCTACCGGCACGCCGTGGGGAGCGGCCAGCGTCAGGACTTCACGCAGGAACTCGTCGCGGGCGGTGGCGTCGTCCGCGATCACGATCCTCTTCGCGCTCAAGGTGCGCAGCCAGACGGCCACGACCTGGCCGTGGATCAGGCGATCGTCGATGCGGACGAGCTGCAGGCTCACGAGATCGGGTCCCTTCAGGTCGTGCCGGCGGCCGTGTCAGGAGGCGCGGTGACCGCGGTGGCGGTTGCTCTCGGCAATCCCGGCCCGGCCCACTTCCAGCAGCCGCTCGATCAGCGGATCGGCCAGCGGCTCCTCCGCCAGGGCGGCCTCCACGACCACCGCCAGGTTGGCGCCGGCCAGGCAGACGACGCGCGGTGAGCGCCGCGAGATGGCGGCGGCAACGTTGTAGGGAGTTCCGCCCAGCAGGTCGCACAGCACCAGGACATCGCCGGCCTCCGCGCCGTCGCGCCCGATGGCGGCCCGCAAATCGTCGGCGTAGCGGTCCGGGCTCTCGGAGGGGGCCAGGCCGACCGCGACCGCGTCGCCTATCTGGCCGCAGACCAGCTCAGCCGTCGCCAGCAGCGACGCGGGCAGGGCCCCATGGCCCGCCACCACGATCCGGAACTGTCGCACCTGCTGCCTCCGCAACCCCGACGGCAGTGTCGGCGGTCCCACCCGGGCCGACCGCCGACCGCTGCCGCAACTGCTATCCATGATCTCGCCGGGCTCAGCCCGGCCCTCTCGCCATTACTCCCTGCAAAGATTCTCGCGCGATGCCTTGCAGCGAATGGATTGGCGGTATACTCGGGCCGCGGGTTCGAGTTGTCAACCGAGGAGGCCGTGTGGCGGCGCAGAGTGGCGACGGTCGAGAGATGCTGCGGCTGGTCGCCGAGCTGTACTACGTGCGCGAGATGGGCCAGCCGGAGATCGCGGCCCTGACCGGTTTCTCCATCTCCAAGGTGTCCCGGCTGCTCGCCTCGGCCAGGGCCAGCGGCGTAGTCCGCATCTCCGTGGAGACCGGGTCCGGGGAGCCGAGCCCGTTGTCGAAGGCCTTGTCCGAGGCCCTGCGCGTGGAGGTCTGGGTGACGCCGGGCCAGGACCGGACGCCGTCGGTGGCGGCCCGCCTGTGCGGCGTGGCGGCGGCTCCGCGGCTTGCCCGCGAGTTGCCGGAGAGCGGGGCCATCGGCCTCACCGGCGGCTACACGGTCGAATCGCTGGTGGAGGCAATGCCGGTCTGCAACCGGCCAAAGGTTGTGGTCGTCCCCCTGGTGGGCGGTTGGGACTCCAGCAACCCTCACCTCAACAGCAACGAGATCGCCCGCCGGCTGGCGGAGCGGATCGGGGCTCCGGTGCGGCTGCTCCACGCCCCCGGCCTGCTCGACGACGAAGCGACGACCGCGGCTCTGCTGGCCGACTCGGCCGTCACCGCCACCACCCGCTACTGGGACGAGCTGCAGGTCGCTCTGGTCGGCATGAGCGGGGCCCCCCGCCAGTCGCCCGGCTACGGAACGGTGATGGACCGCCTGGACGAGGCCGGCCGGGCCCGCCTGGAGGCCCGAGGCGCGGTGGGCGACGTAGCCGGGCACCTCGTCCGCCTCGACGGCTCGTTCGTCCAGGACGAATGGGAGCGCCGCACGATCTCCATTCCCCTCGAGACCCTGCGGCGAGTGCCGCGGGTGGTGGGCATCGCCGCCGGCCCCAACAAGGTGGAGACGATCGTGGCTGGGGCGCGGACGGGGCTCCTCCATGCCCTCATCACCGACGAGCCGACCGCCGCCGAAGCCCTGGCCCTGGTGCAGGCCTCCGGGCAGGCCGGCCGCGGGGCAGGCTGGCCGCTATAGTCTGGCCATGGCCAGGCTGCGACTGGGTGTCATCGGCAGCGGAGACGTGGTCTTCCGCTTCTACCTGCCCGCCCTGGCCGGCCAGTCCGCTCGAGTCGAGCTGGTTGGCGTCTCCGACGGGCGCCTCGAGGCCGCGGAGCGGGCCGCCTCCGAGGTGCGCTCCTGGTCGCCGGACGTTCGAGCCTTCGACTCGACCGAAGGCTTGCTCTCCGCCGCGAGGCCGCAGGCGGTCGTCAACCTGACTCCAGCCCCAGCGCATGCCCCAGTGACGTCCGAGTGCCTCCGGGCCGGCGCCCACGTCTTCTCCGAGAAGCCGCTGGCCGGGTCGATGGCCGAGGCGGACGCCCTGATCGAGGAGGCGCGCCGGAACCGGCTGACTCTTCTCTGCGCACCCGCTTCGGCCCTGACGCGGCAGGTTCGCTGGCTGGCGGAGCTCGTCGCCTCGGGCGAGCTTGGCCGCCCGACCCTCGCCTCCGCCCAGGTGGCCAGCATGGGCCCCGCCGCCTGGGCCGAGTACACGGGCGATCCCACGGTCCACTACAGCCGCGACGTCGGCCCTGTCGCCGATCTGGGCATCTACAGGCTGCACGAGCTGACCGCGATCCTCGGCCCGGCCCGCAGCGTCCAGGCAGCGGGCTCGATCGCCATCCCTCGCCGCACCATCGTCGCGGGGCCCCGGGCCGGTAGTGAGGTGGAGGTAACCGCACCGGACCACGTCCTCATCGACATGGAGTTCGCGGGCGGCGCGCTGGGGCGCCTGATGGCCAGCTTCGCCACGCCCGCCTCGCTGGCCCCGTGGCTGGAGATCCAGCTGACGGAGGGGGCGATCAGCCTGTCCCGCGGCGAGCACAGCAACGACGGCCCGGTCAGCGTCTTCCGCGACGGAGAGTGGCGGCACGGGCTGACCATTCCCGGGCCGCCGGATCCGCTGCCCGTAGTGGGGTTGGGCATCCCGCACTTCGTCGATTGCATCGAGGGCCAGGCGGCGCCGGTCCTCACGGCCGAGCATGGGCGCCACGTCCTGGAGCTGATCCTGGCCGCCGAGCAGTCGATCGCCGACGGCCGGCGGCACGCCCTGTCGACTTCGTTCTGAGGCCGATCCACCGGGCCACGAGCCCAGCGGGCTACGAGCCCAGCGGGCTACGAGCCCAGGTACGTCAGGACCGCCAGGACGCGGCGGTGGGCCATCTCCGACTCGGCCAGGTTGAGCTTGGAGAAGATGCTGCTGATGTGCTTCTCGGCGGCGCCTTCGGTGATGCCCAGAGCGTTGGCGATGCCCAGGTTCGTCCGGCCTTCGGCCATGGCCGCCAGAACCTCGCGCTCGCGCGGCGTCAACGAAGCCAGGCGGTCGTCGCGCTTGCGGAAGACCATCAGCTGCGAGACCACGTCCGGATCCAGGGCCGTGCCCCCACCGGCGACCCGTTGCAGGGCGTCCATGAACTCGGCGATGTCCGCCACGCGGTCCTTGAGCAGATAGCCCACGCCGCCCGCCCCATCGGCCAGCAGCTCGGTCGCGTACTGGCGCTCCACGTACTGGCTCAGGACCAGGACGGGGGTGCCGGGCACCAGGCGGCGCGCCTCGATAGCTGCCCGCAGCCCTTCGTCGCGCTGGCTGGGCGGCATGCGCACGTCCACGACCGAGACGTCAGGGCGGTGCTTCTGCACGGCCTCGACGTAGCTCGGGGCGTCGGCCACCTTGGCCAGCACCTTGCCGCCGCTCTCTTCGATCAGGCGGGCCAGGCCCTCGCGGATCAGGGCCGAGTCCTCGGCGATGACGACGCGCAGCCGCTTCTTGTCCACGACGCGATGATGCACCAACCGGGGACGATCCTGTTGGCCGATACGCAGCCGGACGCCCGGCTGGGCCGCCGACGCTACTCGGTGCTCGTCGGGAGCTCGGCGTGCAGCAGTGTCGGCCCGCCGTCCGGGCTCTCGACGCTCAGCTGGCCGTCCAGGGCCTCGACCCGGTCGCGCAGGCCTGCCAGGCCGCCACCCTCGCTCAGGGAGGCGCCGCCCTTGCCGTTGTCCCAGACCTCGACGACCAGCCGTCCACTCTCGTTCCGGCAGCGGATCTCGCAGGCCGTGGCCTGGGCGTGCTTGGCCACGTTGGTGAGCGCCTCGGCCACGACGAAGTAGGCAGCCCTCTCCACCGCGTGGGGCTGACGCTCGCCGGGTGGCATGTCGCTCTCGACCATCGTCGGCACCGGGCATCGCCCGGCGATGGAGCCCAGCGCGGCCACCAGGCCGCGATCGAGCAGGATGGATGGAGCCGAGCCTCGAACCAGATCCCGCAACTCGGCCAGCGCCTGGCGGGCCTGCTCGCGAGCGTCGTTCATGAGCTTCTTGGCGGCCTTGGGATCCTTGTCCACCTTGTCGGCCGCAAGGCTGAGGTCGATGGCCAGCATCACCAGCCGTTGCTGGGCCCCGTCGTGCAGGTCGCGCTCGATGCGGCGCAGCTCGCTGGCCTCGACCTGCAGCATCGCCGAGCGGCTGTCGCGGAGGGTTTCCACGCGCCGCCGCAGCTCTTCGTGCTCGCCCTGGCACAGCAGAGCCTCGGCCACGGCCCGGTGCATGACGATCAGCCCGCGCGATACGGAAGCGGCCACCGGCAGCAGGACCAGGCCGATGATGAGGCAGGCGACGACCACGGCCGGAAGGTAGGTGTCGATGTCGGACGGAAGGTGCTCCGGCGCTTCCTGGCGCACGGCATAGAGCACCGCCGGGGTGAAGATCAGAGCCAGGGAGCATGTCCACAGGACGAAGCTGAGGACCCACTCCAGCAGGGCCATCGGGAAGCAGACGACGATGTAGATGACGTCGCGCCAGCGGTTCTCGTCCATGAAGACCGCTTCGGCCATGGCTCGGGGGCCCGACCCGATCGGGCGGTAGGGATGCGGCCGGAGCGGCCGGGGATCGACGAGCGTCATGCGCCAGCGCTCGAATCGAGCCACCAGGCGGGCCCATTCGATGCCCAGGCCGATGATGGGCACGCCCACCAGCAGGATCAGCATCGAGCCGCCGGTGGAGAAGATGGTGGTCAGGATCGAGAAGGCGAAGACGGACGAGAAGAAGCCCAGGGTGATCGAGCCGACTGCGCGCCAGGAACGCAAATCGAACGGCGAGAGAAGGAACTCCATCACCGGCGAGAAGGTGCGACCCTGGGGGCCGCCGACAGCGGGCTGGACGGTGCTTGTCATGGCGCACAAGTTACCCTTGCTCGGGCCGGCGGACCAGCCGGACAGCGGGAGTTCGTGGTCTGGGGTCAGCCCCCGTCGACGGCTGCCGCTGCCCCCAGGCCGGGCATGGCAGAATCCCGATGCGCGCGGACCGGGCAGATCGCGCGCCGGCGGACGGTAGGCGCCCGGACAGAGGCAGAGGGCATGTCGCAGGCGACGCCGGGGCAGATTCCCCCGGAAACCCCGCCGGAGGCACCGGCACCGCCGCCTATTCGTCCGGCCAGGCCGGACGATCGGTCTGACGCTGCCTACCTGGCGGGCCTGCAGGTGGTGGCTTCGACCTGTCTCGCGGCGACCATGTTCCTGCCCTGGCTGCGCTGGCGACTGGGCGCCTCGGACTACGCCTACAGCCAGCTCAGGAGCCTGTGGTCGGTCGTGGGAGAGTCGCTCGGCGGGCCCGCGGCGTGGATGACTCTGTTCGCCGTCGGGGTGGCCGTGGCCGGCATCAGCTCCAGCTACGAGCTCGTCAAGCGGCCGATGGGCTATCCGGCCAGGACCATCGCCCTGGCCGGCTTCGCGACGGCTCTGGCCGGCGCCGCCTCGGGCCTTTTCGTAGGCAGCGACACCATGGGCGCCTATGAGCTCACGGGGATCGAGGCTCGAACCACTCTCGAGTTCGGCTTCTGGCTGGCGCTTGGGCTGGCCGCCGCCGGCACGCTGATATCGCTCATCGCCCGGCGCATGCCGCCCAACCCGCCCCGTCGGGCAGGTCAGGCGCTACAGGCGCTCGCCGGTGCGCCGCCCCACGCCTCCCCCTCAGGCCCGGTCTCGCCCGACTACATGGCCCATTCCCGCTACCCGGAGCACGTCGGAGCGCCGCCGCCCTCCGTGAGGCCGGCGGTCTACCCGGAGCCCGGCTTCCTCACCCCGGCCTACAGCAGACGGGCCGGGCCGGGCCAGTTCGGTCTGCCCTCATCCGACCTGCGAGCCCCTGCCGCCGGACCCTCCGCCGGATCGGGCCGGTCGGCCGGTCACCTCGTCGTGCTGGAGGCCGGACGGTCGACGTCGATCGTCGTCCAGCCCGGCCAGCGGTTGCTGATCGGCCGGGACGACGACGCCCAGATCCGGGTCTCCGACCCCAGCGTGAGCTTCCGCCACGCTACCGTCGAGCGGCGAGGCCACGAATGGGTGGTGCAGGACGTGGACGCCGTCAACCCCACCCGGATCGTGGACGAGTGGGGCACCAGCCAGCCGGTCCATGGCGAGATTGCCGTCGCCTCGGCCCAGCTGGAGGCCGGCGGCGTGCGCGT
>DAOUEA010000089.1:0-23755 GCA_034430475.1 Chloroflexota bacterium
CCCAGGTACACAGCCCCATCTCCCAGCTCCTCCTCGATCCGAAGCAGCCGGTTGTACTTCGCCACTCGCTCCGACCGCGACGGCGCACCAGTCTTGATCTGGCCCGTCCCCATCGCGACCACGAAGTCGGCGATCGTCGTGTCCTCAGTCTCGCCCGAGCGATGGCTGACCATGGCCGTCCAGCCGGCGCGCCGCGCCATGGCGATCGCGTCGACCGTCTCGGTGATGGTGCCGATCTGGTTGAGCTTGATGAGCACCGAGTTGGCCGAAGCTTCCTTGATGCCGCGGGCGATGAAGTCCGGGTTGGTGACGAAGATGTCGTCGCCGACGAGCTGGACCTTGGAGCCCAGGCGCTTGGTCAGCTCCGCCCAGCCCGGCCAGTCCTCTTCGGCCAGGCCGTCCTCGAGGGAGACGATCGGATACTTCTTGATCCAGCCCTCCCAGAGGTCGACCATCTGGCCGGAGTCGAGGGTTCGGCCTTCCTTCTCGAGCTTGTACTGGCCGACCTTGCCGTCGGCGCCGGTGCCTTCGACCAGGACCGAGCTGGTGGCCGGGTCGAGGGCGATGGCGACCTCGTCGCCCGGCTTGTAGCCGGCCTTCTCGATGGCCCGCAGGATGACCTCGACGGCTGCCTCGTTCGACGGCAGTGAGGGTGCGAAGCCGCCCTCGTCGCCCTGGCCGACCGAGAAGCCCTCGGCGCTGAGGATCGACTTGAGGGCGTGGAAGACCTCGGCCCCGGCTCGAAGAGCGTCGCTGAAGCTGGCCACGCCGACGGGCGCGACCATGAACTCCTGGAAGTCCGTCGAGTTCACGGCGTGCTTGCCGCCGTTGAGGATGTTGAAGAACGGAACCGGCAGGTTCCGCGAGCCGACGCCGCCCAGGTAGCGGTACAGCGGCAACTCGTAGCTGGCCGCCGCGGCATGGGCCGCCGCCAGCGAAACGCCCAGGATGGCGTTGGCGCCGAGCTTGCCCTTGTTGGGAGTTCCGTCCAGGGCGATCAACGCCCCGTCCAGGCCGGCCTGGTCGGTCGCGTCGCTGCCCAGCAGCTCGGGGGCGATGATCTCGCGGACGTTCTTGACGGCCTGCAGCACACCCTTGCCGCCGTAGACGGCCTTGTCGCCGTCGCGCAGCTCGACGGCCTCGTTGACTCCCGTGGAAGCGCCCGAGGGCACGGCTGCGCGGCCGACAGAGCCGTCGATCAGCACGACGTCCACCTCGATGGTGGGATTGCCGCGCGAGTCGAGGATCTGGCGGGCTTCGATCAGATCGATTGTCGTCATGGTCTCTCCGTGGCTACTTGCGGTCGAGCAGGATAGCCACGCCGGGCAGCTCCTTGCCCTCCATGAACTCGAGCGAGGCGCCGCCGCCCGTCGAGATGTGAGTCATCTTGTCGCCCAGGCCCTGCTGCTCGACGGCCGCGACCGAATCGCCGCCGCCGACCACCACGGTCGCCCCGGCCTGCGCGCGGCCGGCCAGGAAGCGGGCGATCTCCCTGGTCCCGACAGAGAAGACCGGGATCTCGAAGACGCCCAGCGGGCCGTTCCAGAAGACCGTCTTGACCGGCTCGAGAGCCTTGCGCATGGCGTCCAGGCTGACCGTGCCGATGTCGACGATGTTCCACGAGGCCGGCACCTTGTCGACCGAGACGGTCTTGTACTCGGCGCCGCGGGTGACCTCCTTGGCCACCACCACGTCCGTCGGCAGGACGATCGTCGTCCCATGCTTGGCGGCCGCCTCCATGATCGCCCGGGCGTCCTCGACGCGATCGGGCTCGACGAGGCTCTTGCCGACCGACTTGCCCTGGGCCAGCAGGAAGGTGTTGGCCATGCCGCCCCCGATGACCAGGACTTCGACCTTGTCGACGAGGTTGCGCAGGACCTGGATCTTGCCGGAGACCTTGGCCCCGCCGATGATCGCGGCGAAGGGGCGCTCCGGGTTCCCCATGAGCTTGCCCAGGAACTCGATCTCCTTCTCCATCAGGAGGCCCGCGTAGGCGGGCAGGAGATGAGCGACGCCCTCCGTGGAGGCGTGGGCGCGGTGGGCGGTGCCGAAGGCGTCGTTGACGTAGACGTCGGCGTAGCCGGCCAGCGCCTTGGCGAACTCGGGGTCGTTGGCCTCTTCCTCGGCGTGGAAGCGGAGGTTCTCCAGCAGGATGCACTCGCCCGGCTTGAGGCGCCTGATGGCGTCCTCGGTGCCGGCGCCGAGGGCGTCGCCGGTGACGTTGACCTGGATGCCCAGCAGCTGGCTGAGGCGCTCGGCGACCGGCCGCAGGCGCATGCTGTCCTGGACCTTGCCGTTGGGCCGGCCCAGGTGGCTGGCCAGGATGAGGACCGCCCCCTGGCTGAGCAGGGCCTTGATCGTCGGGAGGGCGGCCACGATCCGGCTGTCGTCCGTGATCTTGCCGTCCTCGAGAGGAACGTTGAAGTCGACGCGGACGAAGACGCGCTTACCGGCGGCGTCCAGGTCCCGGATCGTGAGCTTGTTCATCTGAACCTCGGGTTGGAAACCGAGCCGGTTGGCCGGGCGGCAAGCGTCGCCCGGCCTTCCGGCAATGGCTCTGACTAGAGCTTCTCAGCGATGAGCTTGACCAGGTCGGCAACGCGGCAACTGTAGCCCCACTCGTTGTCGTACCAGGACAGGACCTCGGCGAAGTTGTCGCCGATCACCTTCGTCAGGGCAGAGTCGACGATGGAGGAGCGAGTATCGCCCTTGAAGTCCATCGAGACGAGCGGCTCGTCACTGACGCCCAGGATGCCCTTCATCGGGCCGTCCGCGACCTTGCGGAAGGCATCGTTGATCTCCTGGGCCGTGGCCGTCCGCGAGAGTTCCATCGTCAGGTCGATGATGCTGACGGTGGGCGTCGGGACGCGAAGGCTGAAGCCGTCCAGCTTGCCCTTCAGTTCGGGAATGACGAGCGAGAGAGCCCTGGCGGCGCCGGTCGTCGTCGGGATCATGTTGAGCCCGGCCGAGCGCGTCCGGCGCGGGTCCTTGTGGGCCACGTCCAGGATGCGCTGGTCGTTGGTGTAGCTGTGGATCGTGGTCATGAGGCCCTTCTCGATCCCGAAGTTGTCGACGAGGACCTTGGCCACGGGCGCCAGGCAGTTGGTCGTGCAGCTGGCGTTGCTGATGATGTTGTGGGTCGCCGGGTCGTACTTGTCATCGTTGACGCCCAGGACGATGGTCACGTCCTCGTTCTTGGCCGGGGCGCTGATGAGGACCTTCTTCGCGCCGGCGGCGAGGTGGGCCTTGGCCTTCTCGCCGTCGGTGAAGATGCCGGTGGACTCGATGACGATCTCGACTCCGAGATCCTTCCACGGCAGCTGGGCCGGATCCTTGATCTGCAGGACCTTGATCTTCTTGCCGTTGATGATGATCGAGTCGTCGGTGTGGCTGACGGTGCCGTGGAAGGGGCCGTAGGTGGAGTCGTGGGCGAAGAGGAGGGCGTTGGTCGGGACGTCCACGATGTCGTTGACGGCCACGACCTCCAACTCGGGGGCGCGCTCCAGGATGGCCTTGAGCGACTGCCGGCCGATGCGACCGAAACCGTTGATGCCGACACGAACTGTCATTTGATCCTCCAGAAAGCGGATGCCGCGCGCGGGTCAGCCCAGCGCGGATGTGGACTTGAGGCGATCGCCTTGCCAGGCTGGGTCGCCCAGGCGCGAGATCACCAGCGGGTGACAACCGGCCAGGCCCACGTCCCCGCCGAGCTCGGCGGGGACGATCTTGACCCGGCTGCGGGGGGTGCGAAAAGCGGTCGAGGCGACCTCCTCTCTGGCCGGGCCGAGCAAACGCTCGCCCTGGCCGTCGGCGATGGCGCCGCCGACCACGATGCGCGATGGATTGAGAGCGTCGACGAAGCCGACGCAGGCGACGGCGAAAGCGCGCCGTCCCCGTTCGAGTATCTGGTGACAGGCCTCGTCGCCGGTATTCTCGCCCTCGGCGACATCCCTGGCCTCGATGGCATCGATGCCCTTCTTCGCGGCCCGGGCGGCCAGGAAGGGGCTCCTGCCCTCGTCTACGGCCTGGCGGGCCTTGCGGGCCATGGCGTTGCCGCCGACGAAAGCTTCCAGGTGCCCCACCGCCCCACAGCCGCAGACCTCCTCCATGGCCACGGGGGTGTGGCCCAGCTCGCCGGCCATGCCGTCGGGGCCGTGGAGGATTCGACCGTCCGTGACGATCGCCCCTCCGACCCCCGTCGACACGGTCAGGTAGATGAAGTCACGGCAATCGCGGGCAGCGCCGAAAGCCATCTCCCCCAGGGCGGCCACGTTGGCGTCCCGCTCCAGGAAGGTGGGCAGGCCCAGGTCCTCGCCGATGGCCGCGGCCAGCGGCACGTCGTGGAAGTTGGGGCCCATGTTGGGCGTCTGGACGACGACGCCACGGAACGGATCCACCGGCCCGGGACTGGAGATGCCGATGCCGGCCAGGGCCTCGGACAGCTCGGCCGGGGCGCCGGCGCGGGCGGCCTTGAGGGCATCCGCGCAAGCCCGGACGATCGCCTCCGGCCCGTCCTGGACCGGCGTTCGACCTTTGGCGTGGACGATGCGAGTGCCATCGTCGACCACGACGGCCGCGCGAATGTGCGTGCCGCCTACGTCTAGCGCGAGAACAGGCCGGGTTGACAGCGTGAAACCTCACCCATGGGGATTTGGTGGGATGCGCGCCAATTCTAGCAAAGCAGATTCGGTGCCCAGTGGGCCGGTCGGCCCGATGAAGGCACACCGAGACGCGCTGAAGGCGGTGACAAGGGCAGTCCCATCGGCGCCCGGGGACGGCCGTTTGGCCCGCGGCGGCCGGGCTCTCGGTGCCCGGCGGCGGGCGCTGGGGCTGCCCTGGTGAGGGCACAGCCCCCGGCCCCCGTCCCGGCGGGGGCCGCGGCTGAGACGGAGACTAAGGGGGGACTAGGACCCGCCGATCCGAGTCACCTTGGCGCCGCAGTGCGGGCACGTGCCCTGGGTCGCGGGCTTGCCGTTCTTCATGGTGATCTGCTGCGGATTCTGGATCTCGACCATCTTCTTGTCTCTGACGCAGTAGCCCTCTGCCATTTCGGGTTCAGCCTCCTTGCTGTGCGATGGGGCACCGGCGCCCTGCGCTCCGGGCCTTTTCGACTGCGGCCTGGGCGCCGCGATCACGGCGGCCCGAGAGCGCTCCGCCGTCAAGGATAGTCCAGCCTCAGCTTCCCGGTGTGCGCTGCACGACAGCCTGGGCCAGGCGACCGGCCAGCCGCCGGGCCCGCTCCATCGCCCGTCGAGCGGCGTGAACGGCCCGGATGAGGCCGTCATGAAGGCGCAGCCGGAGCCCTGGAACCGCCAGAGCGGCCAGCCCCACGGCGCCGGTCAGCACGGCCAGCAGCCCCAGCAGGATGAGCAGGGCCACGGCCACAGGCCCCGGGCCCGGCTGGGCCGTCACGGCCAGGGCGGCACGGCCGGCCTCCGCCCCGGGGAGAGCCGGAGCGGCTGAGCTGGCCGCCGGGTGGCTGGTCTCAGGGCCTGTGCCGCCGTCCGCCGGCGCCGAGGCCGCCGGCCAGTCGCCCGGCCCGCCTCCACCGGGCAGGGCCAGGATCCGTTCCGGATCCACGGCCACCAGCAAGCCCTCGGGATCCTGCGCGACAGTCCCCACGACCTCCACGGCGTCGCCCGGCTGCAGCAGGCAGATCGCGTCGGCGGCCGCTTCTCCGCCCAGGCGCACGCGGCCGGTCCCGTCGTCGAGCACGGCAACGCAGCCGTCGACGGCGACTACCAGGCCGGCCACTGTCACCTCGCGGCCGACCAGGCCGGCCAGATCCGAGACGGCCGTGATCCCGCCGGCGCCAGGGGTGCCGCCGGTAACCGCCGCTCCATCGGTTGAGCCCTGGCCGGTGCCGGACCCCTCCCCGCCGGAACCGCCCTGCGACCCGGCGGACGCCGTCGGGACGGGCGGCCCGAGGCGCAGGTCGGCGGCGCTGCGCGGGATCACGTAGAAGAGATCGGAGTCGGACGTGTTGCGCCGGACGATGCCGGTCACCATGGCCAGCCGGCCCGGCACCAGGCCATCGGTCGAGATGCCGGCCCCCGGTTCGCCCAGGACCGCCACTGCCTCGCCGGCCACGCTCAGGTCCGCCCGCCAGCGCACCCCGGCCCGGGTAAGGCGCGTGATGCGCCCCACGACGGTGACGAGGCGCCACTCATCCTGGGCGGCCACGGCCCCAGCCACTTCCTGGGGAACGGGCACGGCGCCGCCGCTGAGCGGCTCGACGATCGTGGCCAGGACGCGGCGGCCGTTGTGCAGGCTGCTCACCCGCCCCACCACGCGGACGCGCTCACCGATCCCCGGCCGGGCGGCGCCATCGGGCAGGATCACCGCCACTGCCGCGGTTTCGTCGTCGACGACGATGGTGGGGCCGCCCCAATCGATTATCCCGGCGGGCGCGGTCACGATCGCCGTCACGTCGACCCACCGCCCCCGGACCGCGAGGCCCGTCGCCAGGTCCGTGTAGAAGACCACGCTGGGCAACGGCTCCACCGACGGGTCCACGTCCGGGTAGTCGGTGACTCCCGGGTCGATCGACAGCACATCCAGGTCGTCGCGCCAGCGGAGCCAGAGCTTGTAGCCGTCGAGGTTGCCCGTGGCCGTGGCGTGCTGGCCGACGACGCCCGTCACCCGGACCAGCTGGCCCCGTGAGACATCGGCCTTGGAGATGCCCGTCAGCGGATCGGCGAACACTCGCACCGAGCGCCCCCCGTCGCCGATCTCGAAGACGAGCCGGCCGTCCTCGCCCTGGACCGATTCGACGAGCCCTTCGAGGGATACGAGCGAGCCCTCCAGCCCTTCTCCGACGTCGGCCGCCCGGGCCGGCACCGGGGCCGGCGCCTCGCCCTGGGGCCCGAGCACGAGCAGGCTCAAATCGCGGATCTCGAGCTGCCCGTAGGGCGTGGAAAGCGTGCCCGCAGCCTCGACGGGCTGCCCCACGCGCAGGCCCGCGGGCGACGGCAGGCGGACGAAGATGCCGCCGGTTGGGTCGGCTATGGCAAACAGGAGCTCCGATCCCGTGAGGCCCGGGGCCATGGAGACGCTGCCGGCGACGTGGACGTGTGCCCCCGGCTGACGCAGTCGAGCCTGCCCGATCGACTCCAGGTCCGAAGGCGAGGGATCCGGCGAAGAGGCGGGCTCCGATGGCCCGATCGAGCCTGGCGCGATAGTCGGGCTCGGCTGGGCGGTGGAGCTCGGCAGGGCCGTCGGGCTCGGCAGGGCGGTGGAGCTCGGCAGGGCCGACAGTTCGGCCGAAGGCTCGTCCGAGGTCCCAATCGTCGGGTCCCCGGAGGGGATCTCTGTCGCGGTCGGCTCGGGCGCGGCCGCCATGGCTTGAGGGTGGGGACTGGCCCGGACCAGCCAGTCGGCCGAGTTGTCGTTGCTGTCGAGCCAGTTGCCGGCCGGCGAGCCCGGCCGTCTCTCGAGACTGGATCCGGCCGGCGGCGCGGGCGCCGGGGCGCCTTCCGCATAGGAGTTCGCGGCCGTTCCCCAGCTCAGGGCATCGATCACGCCGCCGTCGCCACGACGCAGGACGACGGTTCCGCCGTCCCCCGCAAGCCCCCCGGCGTAAGTGGCGTCGGCCGTGGCCGCGTAGGCTCCGGCGGCGTTGGCCACGAGCAGGTGCTGTCCCGGGCCGACCGGCAGCGGCGCCGCGAAGGCCACCTTGAGCGTCACGCTGGATCCGGACGCCGAGACGTAGGCCAGCTCGCAGCCGCCCAGCTCGACCGGCGCGGAGCCGGCGTTGTAGATCTCAACGAACTCGTCCGAGGCGGAGGAACCGCCCGTGGCCACCTCCGAGAGAAGCGCGCCCCGCGAGGAGGGCCAGGGCGTGGCCGCGTAGCCGGGCGCGACTGCCGCCCAGGCGGCGATCAGGATCGTGAGCAGGGAGGCCAGGCCGGCCGTGGCCCCGCGACAAGCGGACATCGGGCACCTCGTGAGCGCGCGGCGGGGCAGACACCGGATTCATACGCTCGGCGGCTCAACTGCGGCTCATCGGCGGCTCAACCGCGGCTCATGGGCGGCTCAACCGCGGCTTATCGGCGGCTCATCGGCGGCGCCTCAGCCCCCGCGGGCGCCCGGGCCTGCGACCCCGAACTGCCCCGCGCCGGTCCGCCCGCCGCCAGGTTGGACTACCATTCCGGTGCGCCGGACCCTGGAACTCGGGCCGGGCAGCCGGATCATTTGCCCATTCGATCGAGGAGATGTCGTGGCTCGCGCCAAGAGGACCGATAGAGCGGAGGCACGCCGCCGCTACCGCGCCTACATCGCCCACGTGGAGCAGGAAGAGGCGCAAGGCGACGAGGCTTTCGACGACGGTGCGACCCGGGCGCGAGCCGACGAACGAGACGCCGAGCGAGACGCCGAACGAGACGCCGACCGGGGCTCGACGCCGAGACCGGTACGGCGGATGGGCGTTTTCGGCGCCATGAAGGCCGCCACACGGCAGGTCCACTACCTCGAAGACCTGCGCTACGGGCCGCGGTTGGTGACCCGCACGCACGCCGTCTGGGTGCCCTCGGTAATCTCCATCGCCACTGCCGCGCTCGCCATCTCGCGCGTCAACAGCGGGACGGTGGACGAGGTCCGCAACGACGCCATCATCCAGATGGCGATCGGCTTCGTCCTGAGCCCCTGGATGCCGGTCATGCCGGGCCTCATCGCCGGCTTCTTCGCGCCGCGAGCGTCGTGGCTGGCCGGCGCGCTGGCCGCGCTCGTGGCTACGGCCGCTTTCGGGGCCGTGGTGGCGGCGCGTCCGGAGGTCCTCTATCTGGGCGCCGCCGACATGACCACCGCCGACGTGGCCGTCCAGACGGGGACGATGATGGTGTACGCGGTGCCTTTCGGGGCCGCGCTGGCGGCTTTCTCGGCCTGGTACAAGCGCTTCCTGGAGCTGATCGGACCGGCCTCCCAGCAGAAAGCGGCCGCCCGCAAGCAAGCCGCGCGGAAGCAGAAGGCCAGGCGTCGCTGACCCGCCGCCAGGGCTCGCGCGCTGGCGCAGGACGAGCGTTCAGCCGCGCCGCGTCCCCGAATAGCCGAGCGCCCGAACGCCCTGCGGCCCGGCCGGCCCTCCGACCGATTCCGCCATCGCCGCCAGCGGCTCGATCCGGCGCGCCACGACGTTGACCACGTTTGCCTCGCGCTGCAGGGCCCCCTCCACGTAGAGCAGGGCATGGCGCCGAACCACTCCCCGCAGCCGCGCCCAGGCATCCGGCCAGAGGGTGACGTTGACCATGCCCGTCTCGTCCTCCAGGGCCAGGAAGACTGTGCCCCGAGCGGTCATCGGATGCTGGCGGGTGACGATCAAACCGGCCAGCTTCACCGGGCCGGGGCTGCGATCCGCCAGTGAGGCGTTGGTTACGGCGCCCAGGCGGTCCAGTGCGGGGCGGAACAACGACACCACCTGCCGGCCGGCGTCGAGCGACAGGACCTCGTACGAGTCGCCCAGTCTCTCCCGCTCGGTCAGAAGCGGAAGGTCTGGCGCAGCCGTGGGCGGCAGGCGCAGGTCCATCGGCCGCGCGCCCCCGGCCCCCGCCCGGGGCGCGGGAGCGCGGGTGGCGCCCATCACCTCGCGCAGCTGCCACAGCATCTCCCGCCGCGGCCGCCTCAGCGAGTCCAGGGCGCCGGCCCGGATCAGCCGTTCGATCGTCTCCTCCGGAAGCCCCGTGCGATCCACGACATCCGCCAGAGAGCGGTACGGGCCGCGGGCCAGCTCTTCGTCCAGGCGCCCGGCATGCTCCTCGCCGATGCC
Organism: Chloroflexota bacterium; assembly: GCA_034430475.1. GTDB lineage: Bacteria > Chloroflexota > Limnocylindria > Limnocylindrales > CSP1-4 > Fen-1039. The sequence goes on from DAOUEA010000089.1 coordinate 9,761, forward strand.
CTTGACCAGGGCCAGCCCCAGGCGGATCCCGTAGCCGGCGGCCCGATCGGCGGCCCAGCGCCGCCGCGCGGCTTCCGAAGGCACGACGCAGCCGGATGAGCGCACGGCGGCCGGCCGCCGGGCAATGCCCGCTCCTTCGGGGAGTGGCTCGTCCTCCCGCCCGACCCATTCGGTCGTGGTCCTGTACGAGGAGGCGTTGACGTCCACCGGCAGAACGGCGACCCCACGGCGCTTGGCGTCGTTGACCAGCACCTCCACCGGGTAGAAGCCCATGGGCTGGGCATTGACCAGGCCGGCCACGAACTGGGCCGGGTAGAAGAGCTTGAGGAAGGCCGATTCGTAAGCCGTCCGGGCGAAAGCCGCGGCGTGGCTCTTGGCGAAGCCGAAGCTGGCGAAAGCGGCGACCTGCCGAAACAGCTCCTCGGCCTGCTCCTCGGTCAACCCGCTCTTGCGCCGGCAGCCGTCGACGAAGCGGCAGTGCAGCTTCTCCATCTCGCGGCTCGAGCGCCAGGTCCCCATCGCCCGCCGGAATCCGTCCGACTCGGCCGGGGAGAAGCCGGCCACGGTGATCGCCAGCTGCATGACCTGTTCCTGGTACAGGATCACGCCCAGCGTCTCGCGCAGGACCGGCTCCAGGCTGGGGTGCAGGTACGTGACGGGCTCGATTCCCTGGCGGCGGCGCAGGTAGGGGTGAACGGCGTTGCCCTGGATCGGGCCGGGGCGAATGATCGCCACCTCCACGACCAGGTCGTCCAGGTTGCTCGGGCGCGACTTGGGCAGGGTCTGCATCTGGGCCCGGCTCTCCACCTGGAAGACGCCCACCGTGTCCGCCGCCCGCAGCATCCCGAACACCTCCGGCACGTCCTCCGGCAGGCGGTCCAGGTCCACGCAGGCGGCGCAGTCGCGCTCGATGAGCTGCAGGGTCTCGTCGATCGCGGCCAGCATCCCCAGCCCGAGCAGATCCAGCTTGATGAGTTTGATCGTCTCGACGTCGCGCTTGTCGAACTGGACGACGACGCGGTTGGGCATGGTCGCCCGCTCGAGTGGGGCGATGTCGATCAGGGGCGCGGCCGTCACCAGCATGCCGCCCGTGTGGATGCTCAAGTGGCGGGGGAAGCCGTCGATGCGGGCACAGAACTCCAGCCAGCGCTCCCATTCCGGCATGCCGGCCGTCGAAGATGCTCGCGTCTGGACCCCGCCGACCACCTTCGTCCGTTCGGGGCCGCGCTCCGCCGCCCGTTCCGCCGCCAGCATGGCAATGCTCGCCGGCGAGTCACCCGGACCTCCCTCCGCGTCCGACCCCACTGGCCGCCGCTTCGTCAACCGCCGCCGCTGTTCCAGCGCCGACCCGCCGCCCATGTCCGCCACGGCCGTCTCGCGCTCCACGACCTCGGCGAAGAAGCGCTCGAAGCTGCCGTCGGCCCGCAGGTCGTCCCGAACCGCTGTCGCGTCGTAGGTTTCGAGCGCCCCGGCCACCCGATCGACCAGCGGCCGCGGGAACCCCAGCGCGTAGCCGACCTCCCGCACCGCCGACCGGGCCCGGTAGGTCACCAGGTTGCAGACCATGCCGGTGTGCTCGACTCCGTAGCGCTCGTAGACGTACTGGATCACCTCTTCCCGCCGCTCCGAGGAGAAGTCGATGTCGACATCCGGATAGGCGGTCCGGCCCTCGTTGATGAAGCGCTCGAAGAGGAGGTTGTGCCTGATGGGGTCGACACGGGTGATGCCCAGGACGTAGGCCACGATCGAATCGGCGGCGCTGCCACGACCCTGGGCCGGGATCCCGCGCCAGCGGGCGAAACGCATGATGTCCCAGCAGATCAAAAAGAACTCGGCCAGGCCGGTCCGTTCGATGACGTCCAGCTCGTGAGCCAGCTGGCGGAGAACCGGCGCCGAGATGGGGTGATAGCGGCGGCGGGCTCCCGCGTGGCACAGCTCCTCCAGGTAGGAGAACGGGGTGTGCCCTCTCGGGACGGCGAAGCCCGGGAATCGATAGCGCTCGAAATCGAGGTCGAAAGAGCAGCTGGCGGCCAGCTCGCCGGCGGTTCCGATTCCCTCCACCCAGGCAGCCGCTGTTCGGGCGTCCGCGTTCTCCGTGCCCGAGCCCGTCGTCGTCGCCCGCCGGAGATCGCCGGCCGTCGACGTCCCGTGCGCGCCGCCTGCCGGCGGCGCGACCCTCCCCGGCGGCAGCGCCATCAGCTCCCCGCCCGACTTCAGGTACGACTCGCCGTCTGGCCGCCGCAGGTCCCGCAGCTCGTCGAGCGACCGGCCGTGGCGGATAGCGGTCAGCACGTCCTGCAGCTCGCGGCCCTCGGGCCGAGCGTAGTGGACGTCGTTCGTGACGACAACCGGCAGGCCCAGCTCGCCGGCCAGTCGCACCGTCTCCGCCACCAGCCAGTCGTCGTCGGGCAGCAGGTGGTGCTGCAACTCCAGGAAGAACGTGGCCGAGGCCGGGGAGTGGACCGTGGCTCCGGCCGTGGCTCCGGGGAGCGGCCGCCCACCGCCCCGGGCCCTCCCCCCGCCCCGGGACCCGCCGAAGAGACGCGCGTACAGTTCCGCGGCCGCCCTCGCCCCCGCCCGATCCCCGGCCCGCAGCCGGCGGGCTATCTCGCCTTCGCGGCAGCCCGAGAGGGCCACCAGCCCTTCGGTGTGGGCGGCCAGCAGCTCGTGGCTGAAGCGCGGCATCGACTTCGTCCCGGCCAGGTTGGCGCGACTCACCAGGCGGCAGAGGCTCCGGTAGCCCGCGGCGTCACGGGCCAGCAGGACGAGATGCGGGCCGCGCTGCCCCTCGCCCACGCCCCGCAGGTCCTCCTTGACGGCCTCGCGATAGCCCGGCAGACGGGCCCGTTCCGGGCGCGGCCGGGCCGGCGGCCCCTCGCCGACGAGTGGCTCCGGGGAGCGGCCGCTCCCCGTTCCGCGGCCCCGCGCCTGGCCCCGCTTCCTCCGCGGCGGCACGACGACCCCCGCCGGATCGGGCGCCGCCGCGTCCGCCATCTCGATCTCGACGCCGATCACCGGACGCAGGCCCGCGTCCCGAGCCGCCGCGGCGAAGCGGACCGCCCCGTACAGGCCGTTGTGGTCCGTGACCGCCAGCCCCGAGAGGCCCAGCTCCACGGCCCGCGCCACGAGCTCGTCAGGGGCGGACGCGCCGTCCAGGAACGAGAAATGCGAGTGGCAGTGAAGCTCGGCGTAGGCGGCCACGCGGGACCTCGGCTTGGGCGCAACGGCAATAGCCCATTATAGAACGAACGTTCTATCGCTCAGCCGAGCACCACCGGGAGGTCAGGCTGCGCGCGCCAGGCGGCCTACGAACGAGCTCTTGTCAGAAGCCCTTTGCGCCAGATCCAGACGACCGTCACGCCGCCGGCGAGCAGAGCTACCGGAACGACGATCAGGAGCCAGGCCGGCAGCCCCTCGCCTTCTTCCTCGGCGGCGGCCGGGGGTGCGACCAGGCCTCCGTTCTGGGCCTCGTCCACGAACAGCGCGACCCAGGCCAGCGGGGCATTCCAGTTGATCGTGACCTCGTTCGTCGTGAACGAGTTGATGTTGTCGACGTAGGACATGGCCGGTGGATCGCCCGTGAGGCCGGCCGCCTCTGTCGCCGGGTCGCCGGGGCTGCCGTTGGGACCGCCGACCACTACTCCCGGCGGAGGGGCCGGGTAACCGTTGTCCGGCTGGTTGGCCCAGAAGCGGTGGTGCGGGTGCGCCGGCGACTTGGTCCCGTAGCCGGTCACGTAGCTGGTGTTCAGCGGGTTGCGGCCGAGGATGTAGTCCATGGTCAGGATGACCCCGTCCAGGTACTCCTGGCTGCCGCTGTACTGATAGGCCAGGCCCATGATCAGGGCCGCGTTGAGGGCTTGGGAGTTGGAGCCCCAGACGTACTCCTCCAGGGGCACCCGATACCCGGACTGGGCCATCTCCAGCCGCTCATCGGCCGATGCCACTATGGCATCGCGGCACTCCTGCACATTCTCGGAGGGCAGGTCGTTGGGGATCAACGACAGGCTGATCGTCCCCAGCGCCGCCGTGTGGCCCCAGTCCGGAACCGATGCCACGGCCCAGTATGGGGAGTCCAGCAGGAAGTCCTTGTAGGTGTCGTTGCCGGTCGTGACGTACAGCTCAGCCGCGGCCCAGTAGAACTCGTCCTCGACGGCCGTGTCGCCGTAGTCGCCGCCGCCGGCTGCGAAGGAGACCGCGTACATGTCCGGGTTGGCATTGGCTGCCGTCCAGGCCTTCTCCGCCACGGTCAAGCACCTGGAGGCGAAGGCCTCGTCGATGTCGGACCAGATGCGGGCGCACTGCGCCCCCACGGCGGCCACGTTGAGCGTGGCGGCAGTGGAAGGCGGGAAGAGGTAGCGGTTGGTAGCCGTCTCGGGCGGCAGGAACGGCATCGTGGCCCACTGGTCATCGTGCATCTTGTGGTGGACCATGCCCGCCAGGTCGTATCCATCCGGCACCTGCATGGCCAGCATGAACTCGAGCTCCCAGCGAGCTTCGTCGAGTATGTCCGGCACCCCGTTGGCGTTCTCGGGGATGTCGAGCGTGCCGTCGCCGAATGCCTCGGGGCTGTGCTCGTACTGGTCCAGCAGCGTCCAGACCGAGATGCCGCCGTTGACGACGTACTTGCCGTAGTCGCCGGCGTCGTACCAGCCCCCGGCGACGTCAAGGTAGTAGTCGCAGCCGGGCCAGTCCCTGCCGGTCACGTCCTGGCCCTTGTAGCAGGTCACGTGGTTGTCGCTGAGGTGGCCTGCGGCACGGGCCCAATCGTCGCCCGCGTACTCCGGGAGCAGCGCGATGCCGCTGCGGTTGCGGTAGAAGTAGGCCAGGGCGTCCTTCTTGAGCGCGGCATAGATGTCGTCCGAGATCTTGAAGGGGTCGCTGGACGTGTTGTAGATCCACAGAACGTAGCCGTCGCCCGGCGTGGTGTAGCTCGAGAAGTCGATCTGGTGAACGATCCCGCCGGAAGCCGGGTCCTCGCCCAGGACGGTCGTCCAGCCGTTCGCGACCTCGTTGCCGGACCCGTCGAGCAATCGCCACTCATCCGGAGTGCGGTGCTTGGTGGCGAACGAGGCGATCTTGGGCCCGGTCGCGAAGTAGCCGACCTGGTTGACACTCACCTGCGGCGGGGGCGCGGTCGGCCGCGGCGACGGCGTCGACGGCACGCGCATGGGCGTGGGAACCGCTGTCTGACCGACCTCGAAGAAGATGGCGGTCCCGAAGACGCTGGGGTCCTGGTAGGAGGTGTTGCTCCGATCGCCGATCGACCAGGACAGCTGGACGTCGCGGTCCTGGACCGAGGCCGCGTTCAGCTGGGCCTGGAAGCCGATCTGGAGGCCGTGGCTGGGAGTGATGCCCAGGTCCGCCATCGGCACCGAAGCTTCGAAGCCCCACCCGTCCGAGGTCGCGAAGACGAGCCCATGGACGTGGATGCCGTTGGTGGCCCCGGTCAGAGTTAGGCCGTCGGGGTTCTTGTTGCCGATGTCGGCCGCATTGACGTTGACCTGGAAGACGCCCTCGCCGTAGGCGTTGCGGTCCAGGTTGCTGGAAGTGTTGAAGTAGAACTCCATCGAGTCCTCGTTCCAGTACTCGGACCCGTGCTTGCCGGCGATGATGGTCTTGTCGACCGCCCTCATGGTGATGTAGAAGCTCGTCTGGTCGGCGGCCACCGAGAAGCTGAACTCGCCGCCCTCGAGGCGGTCCTTGGGGACCACGGGGCCGTAGTCCACGGTCTGGACGGGGATGGCGGCCCAGTCGCCCAGCTTGCCGTCGATCGTGATGGGGACGTCGAAGGGAACGTAGACGGCCACGCCCCTGACCTGTTCGGGAGCCAGCAGGCCGTCGTCGGCGGCCTCTGCCGGACCGGGGCCGGTCACCGCGGCGCTCAGGCCGATGACCAGCAAGAGGGGCGCGTAGATAGCCAGGGGTCGTCGAAACACCTTCACTCCTCCTGAGGAATGCAAACCCTGAGCGGATGGTGCCACCCGGGAGAGCCTCGGCACAAGGCGATTTCGCACCCTCGAGGCGCGCGATTGGGCCGAGACGCGCGATTGGGCCGAGGCGCGCGATTGGGCCGCGGCTCTGGCAATAGGACTCATGGGTCGGTTCTTGAGCCCTGGAATTGGTACTTCCCCCGAGGCCCGATCCACGCCAAACTATGGGCCGACGCCCCGCGCCAGCCGTCGGTGCCCGGGCGATCGAGGACGGAGGTCCGGTTGCCGCCACGCAATTCGGGCCTGCCGTGGGTTTCATGGTCTACGGGACGGCGACCGCCCCGGCGGTTCTGAGCAGCTGTTTCCGGCGGACGATCCGGTGTGGTGGCCGAATCGATCGCCAATCGGTCGGGTGGCCTGGTGAGCTGGTCTCCCGACAGCAAGGCCCGTCGCTTTGGCGACGGGCCTTGCCACGTCTTGGGGGGCTAGTGGTCGGGCGGGAGGTCCGGACGGCTCGTCGGTCGGCCGGCCTCGGGCGTGCCAGGCGTCGCCTCGCGCACGACGCCGATGACCGGCCTCGCCGGCGGCGGCATCACGGGACCGGGCATGCCCGGCTGTGGCGAGAAGGGTGAGGGTGGCGAGGGTGCCCGGAGCTGCGCGGGAGGAGCCGTCACCTGCCGCGAGACGGGCATCACGTCTCCGCCTCGCCCGGCCGCCACCTCGAGCAACCAGCGGCGCCGCCGGCGCTGGCCGTCGACAAGGGCGATGGTGACACGAGCCATGAAGAACACGGCCAGCAACTCCGCCAGGGCCGCGACCAGCAGCATCAGCAGACCGAACAGGTAGGCGGCCCGTACCATCTCCGCCTCGGTCGGCATGTTGCCGACGCCACGGCCGGCCAGCGCGGCGGCGACCACGCCCGCCACGACGGCCACGTACAGGCCGAGGATCAGGTAGGGCAGGAAGCAGCGGATCGCCCAGGCCCCGATCCAGGACGTCGACCACAGGTTGACGAGCCGCCGTCCTGGCGAACCCTCGATTTCCAGCCTCTCGGTCAGGTCCTCGAGCATTCGGGCCGGCTGCCTGAGCGTGTCGAGGGCGTACCTGGGGAAATCGATCCGGATGCCGGAATAGCGACCCCAGCGCCAGATGGCGAACAGAACGGCCAGTATGCCGAACAGCCCCAGCGTTGCCGCTCCGGCCGCCACGAGCACCACGAGCACCACCAGCAGTACGCCCGGCAGGATCCAGACGATGCAGGTGGCCCAGACCTGACGCAGGTAGGCCTCGATCCACCAGCCCGCGGCCCGCCCCGCGGTAGAGCTCGAACGTCCACCCGCCAGGGCGGGTACGTTCCGGGCCGTCAGGCCGAGAAAGATGCTGTGGCAGATGACGGCCAGGATCGATGCCGTCGCAGCCACCGCGGCTGCCACCGCCGCGAGCCTGTTCAGAGCGTCGGTGATGTGGAACATGCCCGGCGCCGCCGTGACGAGCACCACGGCGATCGCCTCCGTCAACGACACGAGGCCGGTGGCTATTAGGACCGTGAACAGGAACACCGAAAGGTAGCCGGGAATGGCCGGGTTGACGTAGGAGTGCTGGCTGAGCAATGACCTCGCGCGCTCGGCGGATATCCCGTCCACGCCGGGGAACAGCGCGTCTTCGGGCCGGCGGTCGCGAGTGGTGGCGAACGCCACGCCCGCCTTGGGCTTCCGGCAGCGGTAGCAGCGATCCGCTTGACCGCGATTCATCGAGCCGCATGAGTCGCAGAACCAGCTATTGGGCATCTGATCCTCCGCACCTCCGTGCGCTCGCTCTCGACTCGCCAGGGAGCCTGCGCGACGGCTCCAATCGTAGCGGGACGGCAGGGCAGCGGAGACGCGGGTTCGTACGCTTTGCGCTTCAGTCGTACAGGCGCTCGAGGTGCCAGCCGCCCTCGACCCGGTCGAAGTAGACGAGGGCCAGCCAGTGGGGCCCGGCGACCTTGAAGTAGTCACGGGCGATCGGCCGGCTCCACCAGCCCTGGTCCACGCGCCAGCGGTTGCAGACCTCGACCGGCTCACGGCGGCCGTTCCAGCGGAAGGCCGCGGGAGCGCCGGTCGCGTCCAGCTCGACCTCGATCGAGGGGTGCTCGCGCAGCAGGCGGGTCATCGCCGATCTTCCCGGCTGCCGGTCGGGCCCTTCGTGCCGGGCGCGGGCCGCCAGCGCCAGCGAGCCTCCGGCAGGAGCGCTTCCGGGTCGCCGATCTCCATCCAGCCCACCCGGTCCTCGCCGAAGCGCAGGGCCAGGCGGGCCATCTGCCAGCCCAGCCTCCCCGTCCGGCCGGTCTGGGGCGTGAACAGCGTCAGCTGCGTTCCCGCTGCCGGAGCCACGTCGTCCAGCTCCAGCTCCAGGCGCGACACCGGAGCCGGCGGAGGCGCGGCCTCGATTCGGGCCAGCAGCAGCCGCTCCACGGCCAGGCCCTCCGAGGTGGGCTCCGGCAGCGGCTGGTCGATCGCCTGATGGGGCGGAGCGCCGCCGGGCGTGAACGTGCCGTCCAGCTCGAGGACGAGCCGGGCCCGCGCAGCGGCCGCGCCGCGAGCCGCCAGCTGATCGCCGAACGCAGCCGCCAGGCGATGCAGCACGAAGCGCAGCGTGTCCGTGTCCGTGGCCGGGGGCTCGATCGGCAGGCCCAGGGCCATCCGCTCCGGGGCGTAGCGCGGCCGCCACGGCTCCGTCTCCAGGCCCCGCGCTCGGGCATGGAGCTTCTCGGCTTGGGGCCCGAAGCGAGCCACGACCGCCGAGAGCGGTATGTCCGCCACCTGGCCGATGTGCCGCAACCCGAATCTATCGAGCCGGGCGCGGACCTCCCGGTCGCGGCTCAGCAGCGCCGCCGGCAGCGGCGCCAGGAAGGCCGCGTCCGCGCCCGGCTCGACTGCGTGGAGGGATGGAACGCTCGCCGGCCGCCCTCGCCCCGCCATCGCCGCCGCCACGGCGGCGGCGAACCTCGTCCCGGCGATCCCCGCCAGCGGCGGCCCCGGCAGCAGTTCCGCCAGCGCCCCGGCCATCGCCGCCGCCATCGCCCGCTCCGGGCCCCACAACCGCTCCAGGCCGTCCAGCTGAACCTCCACCCGCCCGAAGCCCGGTGCCGCCGGCTCCGTCTCGGCTGCGATGCCGGGGCTGAAGCCCGTCAGCCGCTCCAGCACCGCCGCCATGGCCGCCGCCTCGGCCTCCGGCTCAGGGTCGAGAAAGCCGGCCTCAGGCGCCAGCCGGTGCGCCGCCCCGAGCGCCATCCCGACCCGAACCCCCAGCTCCAGCGCCAGCCGGTTCGCGTCCAGCACCCGGCCCTTCGCCCAGGGCCGGCCGCCCAGCACCAGCGGCCTCGTCTCCTCGAACGGAGCGCGGGACCGCGCGGCCGCCAGGCGGATGAGCAGATGAGGCCAGTAGAGGTGGAGAAGTCGCATCTGTGATGACCGGAAGAACGTGGCTGAAGGGGAGCGGCGACGGCCGGGAAGCCGGGGCAAGGGCGACCGGCCGCCGATCACCGGGCGGAGCGCCCGCCCGCGGCACCGTTTCCACCTCTCGCAGCAACTCGTCGCGGGACAGGCAAGCGTCCCGCAGCCCGCCCTCCGCGTACAGGATCCGCAGCTCCGCCGTGCGCCCCGGCGGCCCGAAGCGATCCTTCGAGACGCGCACCTCCACCCGCTGCCCGACGATCTCCCGCCCGAGCTTTATCCACGCCCGCCGGCTCAACTCCAGCCGCAGCGCCGCCATCTGGGTCAGGGCGCCGGCCAGACGATCGGGCAAACCGGGAGGCTCCAGCACCACCAGCCCGACGCCGGCCTTTCGGACCAGTGCCGCCAGCCTGTGCAAGCGCTCGCCCAGCACCGCCGCCGAGGACCCGCGAGGCTCTCCCGGGGGCAGGTCCAGCAGAAGCAAATCCACGGCCCTGTCCTGCAGCAGCAGAGCCGCCATCGACAGGACTTCCTCGATCGAAGCCGGCGCCAGGACCACCAGCCAGTTCAGCCGGACGCCCTGCGCCGCCGCCTCGATAGGGTCCAGGCTGCGTCCCAGGTCCAGGTAGGCGGCTATGCCGCCCGCCGCCTGGACCTGGGCGACGGCCCGCAGGGCCAGTGTCGTCTTGCCGCTGCTGGAGCCGCCACGGATAGCCGTGGCCGAGGCGCGAGGCAGGCCGCCCAATCCCAGGATCGAATCGAGTGCCCGAAAGCCGGTGGGTATGGCCAGCTCGCTCGGCCGTGCGCCCCGCTCGACAGCCCCGTTCGCCGGCAGAGGCGCCACCGCCAGTGACCCGACGACCTCCGAACCCCAGCGCGGAGCCGCATTCCCCCAGCGTTCCCGCAGGGACGAGAGAGCGGCCTGGACGCCGGGGGGAGGAGTCGTCATGGGATTCGCTATAATAGAACGGATGTTCTATCAGTCAACCCCCGACCGTACCCTGGATAACTGACAAGAGATGACACATCCGCCATCTACGATCCCCCTCGTCCCCTGCCACTTCCATGCCCCGAACCGGACTCGCGGAGACTCAGCTCATGCCCAGGACGCCCCTCAGACGTCGTTCCCGATCGGCCGTCAGGCCGGGCCCCGGACCGGCTTCGAACCAGACCCCGCCGCCGCGCTCAAAAGCGGCCGTGGCTCAGGATCGGGCCCACGAGTCGCGGCCGTTGATCCGTTCGGAGGCCGAACCCGTACATAGCTCATACAGCGCCCTCGCTGTAGACTCCAGACCCTCCCAGCATCGCGTCCGCAGGGGGACACTCGTGCCGCTCATCGAAGCGAAGGGGCTTACCAAGCGATTCCGACAGGCCGTCAAAGATCCGGGCCTGGTCGGCTCGCTCAAGCACTTCGTGACCCGCACCTACAAGGACAAACTGGCCGTCGACCACATCGACCTCGCCATCGAGGCCGGTGAGTCGGTCGCGTACCTGGGGCCCAACGGCGCGGGTAAGTCCACCACGATCAAGATGCTGACCGGCATCCTCGTCCCCACCGAAGGCGACCTGGTCGTGGACGGCATCGTGCCCCACGAGCACCGGCAGCAGAACGCCCGCAACATCGGCGTCGTCTTCGGCCAGCGGACCCAGCTGTGGTGGGACATCCCGGTCGTCGAGTCCTTCAACCTGGCCCGGGACATGTACGAGATCCCGCACGACCGCTACAAGGAGAACCTGGGCAAGTTCAGGGAGATCCTGGGCCTGGACGAGTTCATGGGCATCCCCGCCGGCAAGATCTCGCTCGGGCAGCGGATGCGGGCCGACCTGTGCATGGCCCTCCTCCACGACCCCAAGATCCTGTACCTGGACGAGCCCACGATCGGCCTGGACATCGCCGTCAAGGAGAGCATCCGGCGCTTCGTGCGCAGCCTTGTCGTGGAGCGCGGCACCACGGTCATGCTCACCACCCACGACCTGGGCGACATCGAGGACATGTGCAAGCGGATCGTGATCATCGACAAGGGCCGCATCATCCACGACGGTGACCTGGCCGCCCTCAAGGACAACTACGCCCGCGACAGGGTCATCCACTTCCAGCTGGCCGGGCCGCCCGAGTCGATGGATCCGATCTGCGCCGGCCTCCCGTCCTGTGACGTCTCGGGCGCCGAGCTGCACCTGTCGGTTCGGTTCGACCGCTTCAAGTTCGCCGCCGGCGAGATCGCGGCCGCCGTGATGCGCCACGTCGAGGTCATCGACTTCCGGATCGACGAGCCCGAGGTGGAGGACCTCATCCGGAGGGTCTACCTGGGGCAGCTCGACGTGAGCGGGCGAGCCGGGGCCGCGGTGGACGTCTAGGATGCGCGCCCTCAACAAGTACCTGTCGTTCTCGAAGGCCTCGCTGCAGATCATGCTGGTCTACAAGGCCAGCCTGGCCCTCAATCTGATCGGGACGATCTTCTACGTCGTCGCCATGTTCTATCTCTGGCAGACGATCTTCCTTCACCAGGCCGGCTCGCTGCCCGGCAACTTCACCTGGCAGGACATGAAGGCCTACATCCTGATCTCGTTTCTCCTGACCTCGGTCATGGTCTGGTACGACGAGTGGGTCATGGGCCGCGACATCCGCGAGGGATTGGTCGCAGTTGACCTGGCCCGGCCGATAGACTTCCAGGCCAAGCGCTTCTTCGACGCCATCGGCGGCATCCCGATCGAGCTCGTCTCGGCCCTGGCGGTCGGGATCGTGGTGGCCCTCTTCTTCGGCGGCATAGGCATGCCGGCCGATCCCGCCCACGCGGCCCTGTTCCTGTTCAGCGCCGTGCTGGCGACGATCACCAAGTTCGGCCTGATCTACTGCGTCTCCATGCTCGCCTTCTGGACCACCGGGGTCACGGGGCTGTCGTGGGGCCGGATCGCGATCCAGAACATCTTCTCCGGCGCGCTGATCCCGCTCGTCTTCTTCCCCGACTGGCTGCGCGCGGTAGCGGCCATCCTGCCGTTCCAGGGCCTGGTCTCCACGCCCGCCATCACCTACCTGGGCATGATGGACATGCCCACGACGGCGGTGCTCATCGCGACGCAGGCGGCCTGGGCCGTCGGATTGCTGCTGCTGGGCCGGCTGGCCTGGCGCGGCGCCTCGAGGGCGGTGACGATCCATGGGGGTTAGCCTTCGTCCGGCTCGCCGGAACATGTACCTCTACTTCCGTCTGCTGGGCCAGCAGATGAAGTCGATCCTGGCCTACGAGGCCGACTTCGTCGTGCTGATGTTCTCTGCCATCCTGCTTCAGCTGGCCGGCTTCATCTTCATCTGGACGATCTTCCAGCGCATCCCGGACGTGAACGGCTGGACCTTCTGGCAGGTCGTCACCATGTACGCCCTGATCTTCATCACCGAAGGCGTGGGCTCGCTCTTCTTCGAGGGCACCTGGTGGCTCGGCTACCTCGTCTGGTCCGGCGACTTCGACCAGCTGCTGGTTCGGCCGGCCTCGCCGATCGTTCAGGTCATCGCCGGCAAAGTCGGCTTCAACGGCCTGGGGAATATCGTCACCGGCTTCATCCTGATGGGCATCGCCATCGCCAACGTGCCGGTCGAATGGACGCCCGGCCGGGCCCTGATGCTGGTCATCCTGATCATCAGCGCCTCGGCCATTCGCGTCGCCCTGAACCTGGCCACAGCCGCGACCGGCTTCTGGTTCCGCAACCCGTGGAGCATGGTGTCGATGTTCGTCCACCAGCTGGGCGAGCTGGCCAAGTACCCCATCACCATCTACTCCCTGGCGGTCCAGGCCCTGATCGTGGTGGCGGTCCCCTTCGCCTTCGTCAGCTTCTTCCCCACGGCCTACATCTTCGAGGTCGAGGCCTTCAGCCTGGTCGGGCTCCTCACCCCCCTGGTCGCGCTGTACTGCGTGGCCATGGCGGTGGTGGTGTTTCGAACGGGTTTGCGCCGCTACGAGAGTGCCGGCCACTAGACCTCGCCGATCGAGTGGAACTAGCCCGGGACGCGTTCGTTGCGGGCTGCCGCTTCGGCGATTCTCTCGATCCGCCTCGCCCGCGTCTCCGGCCGGCGCGCCGTTGCCAGCCAGCCGAGCATCATCTTGCGGGCCGAAGGCGGGAAGGCCGCGAAGCTGGCGCCTGCCGGGGGATGAGCCTCCAGCGCCGCGGCCAGATCGTCGGGCACCTCCAACCGGTCTGACGACTCGAGGAGACTCCACGACCCATTGGCCCTGGCCCGCTCGATCGCGGCCAGGCCTGCCGGAGCCCTCCGCCCCTCGCGGATGAGCTTCTCGGCCCGGGCCTTGTTCGAGGCCGCCCAGACGCTCCGCGGCTTGCGTGGGGCGAAGTACAGCTTGCCGCGGTCGTCGTCCAGATGGCCGCTGGTGCTGTCGACCCAGCCGAAGCAGAGAGCTTCCTCGATCGCGTCCTCGTAGCTCAGCGTGGGCCGGCCCGTCCGGCGCCGCCAGGTCACCAGCCAGACGCCTCGGGCGCTCGCGTGGTTGGCCTCGAGCCAGGCGTGCCAGGTAGCGCGATCGTCGGCGTGGACGTGCGGAGCTTCGTCCAGGGCGGTCATGGTCGCAGTCTACGAGCCGGCGCTGTGTGTCGTAGCGCCCGAGCCAGGAGGCGCGTTGGGGCTCGGG